>NZ_CP017774.1:641869-1283738 GCF_001857965.1 Flavobacterium commune
CGAAGCTGCGAAAAAGACCATCAATACTACAAGAGTAGCGACTGTCCGGTTTGTCCTGTTTGTGAATCAGAAAGAAAACCTCTCCAAGGTTTTTTATCTTTGTTATCGGCTCCTGCCAGAAGAGTATTAGAAAATAAAGAAATTACCACTTTAGAAAAATTAGCAGAGTATAGCGAAAAAGAACTTTTAGCACTTCATGGTTTGGGCAAAAGTTCCATTCCTAAACTACTGTCGGCATTAGAAAAAGAAAATTTAGCTTTTAAAAAAGAATATGAATAATACGAAATACAATATTCATATAAACTTATGAGTATTTTTATCTCACGCAGATATAGCAAATTATAGCAGATAAAAGATCTGGAAAAAACTGGGTGCAATTTTAACTAAATATTCAATTTTCAAAAACCTATCAAATTTTCTCAAAAAACACAGAAAAACCACCCCGTCTTTCAGACACCCCTCCAAAGGAGGGAAAACCACACACCTTCCCCTCCTTTGGAGGGGTGCCCGGAGGGCGGGGTGGTTAATTCCGTATTAATAAACTAAAGGAATTTCAGATAATCCATTAAAAAAACTACAAAATCTGCGTGCCATTAAAAATCTAAATTTGACAACCTTCAAAAAGTTATCAAATTTTCTAAAAAAAGGAAAAAATAATGAACAACCACAAAGTCTTCAAAATGCCCTTTGCGTCAGTTTATCCGCATTACCTTGCTAAAGCGGAGAAAAAAGCACGTACTAAACAGGAAGTAGATGAAATTATATTTTGGCTCACAGGCTATAACGAGCAAAATTTACAACACATACTCGACAACAAAACCGACTTTGAAACTTTCTTTACTCAGGCACCACAAATCAACCCAAATGTTACTAAAATCACTGGCGTTATTTGCGGTTACCGCGTAGAAGAAATCAAAGACAAACTGATGCAGCAAATTCGTTATTTAGATAAATTGATTGACGAATTAGCTAAAGGAAAGGCAATGGATAAAATTTTGAGGAAATAAAAATCAAAACGCTCATTCAAAAGCTGGCATTAACAAAACTTTAAAAGACAGTGCAGGACATTTTCAGAATAAAGAATTACTATCTTTAGCACTCAAAATAAATGTCATGCCACAAAACACTAAAGAACTTAAATTAGCCGTATTAATTGATGCCGACAATGTTCCATACAGCAATGTAAAAGGCATGATGGAAGAAATTACTAAATACGGAACTCCCACCACCAAACGTATCTATGCCGACTGGACTAAACCCAATGCCAATGGCTGGAAAGCGGTTTTACTGGAACATGCCATTACACCCATCCAACAATACAGCTATACTACCGGCAAAAATTCTTCTGATTCTGCGTTGATTATCGATGCGATGGACTTATTATATTCCGGAAAACTAGACGGTTTTTGTATTGTTTCCAGCGATTCTGATTTTACTCGTTTAGCTATTCGCCTTAGAGAATCAGGCATGAAAGTTATTGGGATTGGAGAACAAAAAACACCAAAACCCTTTATAAGTGCCTGTGACCGATTTATTTTTATTGAAGTTTTGGACGGTGCTATCAAGAAAAAAGTTGCCAAAACTATAATTGAAACCAAAAAACCAGTCGAAAAAACCACTACTAAAACTATTGAAAAACCAACACAAAAACCACTTAACAAAATTGATGAACCTACTATAGAATTAATTGAATCCACCATTGAAGACCTTGCCGATGATGATGGCTGGGCTTTTCTGGGCGATGTTGGGAATCTTATTGTAAAGAAAAAACCGGAATTTGACCCTAGAAATTATGGTTTTTCAAAACTAACTCCGATGCTTAAATCACTCACCGATATTCTTGAAATCGACGAAAGAGATTCAGACAAAAAAGGAATTAAGCATGTTTATGTTCGGTTGCTATTTAGTTAAAAAAACAAAAAAAATGCCAGCAATTTCACTAATCAACACAAATTCGAAAATTAAACTATTACACGAATAAACCTAAAAACAGATAAAATTCGTGAAATTTAATTTTTTAGAATCATTGAATTTAATGCCTATTAGTGAAAACCGACTGCCGATAAGGCAGGTTTGAGCCAAAAAACTGCTTTAAAGCATTCGCCAAAACATTAAATAAATATTAAAATTCCCGGTATTTATTCAATTCTTCGTTATTCTTCTTATTTTAGATAACTACAACCCTTTTTATTATGAGAAAAGAATTTTTTATCATTGGTACAGGACTTTTTATCCTCAGTCTTGCTGCACATTTTCTGTTCAAAACCAGTCTTTTAATCGCTATTTCTATTTTCATTCTATTAATAATTGGGATTTTTAATAGTATGCAACACAAGCATAGTATTCTGAGAAATTTCCCGGTCTTAGGATATTTCAGATACATGTTTGAAGAAATAGCACCTGAAATCCAACAATATTTCATCGAAAGAACTACTGACGGAAAACCTTTCTCCAGAAACGAACGTTCGCTAGTCTATCGCCGTGCTAAAAACATTAGCGACACTACCCCTTTTGGAACCCAACTGGACATTAACACTTCTTCTTACGAAGGGTTAAAACATTCTATTTTCCCGGCAAAAGTAAACCACGAATTACCTCGTGTAAGCATTGGCGGTGCCGATTGCACACAACCCTATTCTGCTTCTTTATTTAATATTTCAGCAATGAGTTTTGGTTCTTTAAGCGAAAATGCCATTATTGCTTTGAACAAAGGGGCGCAAAAAGGAAATTTCTATCACAATACCGGCGAAGGCGGACTGACCCAATACCATTTACAAGGAGGCGATGTCACCTGGCAAATTGGTACCGGTTATTTTGGTTGCCGCAATGACGAAGGAAATTTTGATGATGAAAGATTTGCCGAAAAAGCCAATCATCCTTTTGTAAAAATGATTGAAATAAAACTGTCTCAGGGAGCCAAACCGGGACATGGAGGCGTTTTACCCGCAGCTAAAAACACCGACGAAATTGCAAAAATCAGAGGCGTAAAACCACATACCGAAATCCTTTCACCGCCCTGTCATACCGCTTTTGACTCACCCAAAGGCTTAATCGAATTTGTTGCCCGCCTTCGGAATTTATCCAACGGAAAACCCATTGGATTCAAACTCTGCATTGGTCAAACTTCGGAATTTGAAGCCATTTGTCAGGAAATGATGGAGCAAAACTGCTATCCTGATTTTATAACTGTTGATGGTGCCGAAGGTGGTACAGGTGCAGCTCCTTTAGAATTTTCAGACGGTGTGGGCATGCCATTAGAACCTGCTTTAATCTTTGTAAACAAAACGCTCATCCGATTAAACATTCGCGACAAAATACGCATTATATGCAGTGGAAAAATCATTTCAGGTCACGCCATTTTAAAAGCCATTGCCTTAGGAGCTGATTTATGTAATAGTGCCCGTGGATTTATGTTTTCATTGGGTTGCATTCAGGCTTTGCGCTGCAACACTAACAAATGCCCGGTAGGAATAGCAACTCAGGATCGAATGCTGGAAAAAGGTTTAGTCATTGAGGATAAATTTGAAAGAGTATATCATTTTCATAAAAACACCCTTCATGCTGCCAACGAATTGCTGGCCGCAGCAGGAAAAACAAATTATACAGAAGTAGATGTATCGTTATTTATGCGCGGAAATGAATTTACCCATTTATCCGATTTGTATTTCCCTGATAATTTGAGCAATGTAACCAAACATTAAAAAAAGAGGAGGGCTATTAAAGCCCTCCAAAATTGGTTTTGATTTACTATCTCTCAACTTATAATTAACTAAATTCTGCTGCTGATTGTGCTTTCATTTTCTACCCAAATTAACATACACACATAATGAATCAAAACCACAGTGTAAAGATACAACTAATAACTAAAAAAGGAAAGACCACAGAAAAAATTTAATACATAATTAACTAAAAAACAACAACTTACACCAGCACTTTAAACAAAAAAAGAAATGAAACTCGTATTTGCTTCAAATAACAAAAATAAAATCAAAGAAATCCAACAACTACTTCCCGATTCAATTGAAATTTTAAGTCTGGAAACAATTGGTTGCCATGAAGAAATTCCCGAAACTTCGGATACCATTGAAGGCAATGCCGTGCTTAAAGCAAATTATGTAACTGAAAAATACGGTTACGACTGTTTTGCCGATGATACTGGTCTTGAAGTAGAAGCTTTAAACGGAGAACCTGGTGTATATTCGGCACGATATGCCGGAGAACAGCGTAATGCCGAAGACAATATGGATTTATTATTAAAAAATTTAGTTGGGCAAAATAATCGAACAGCACAATTCAAAACCGTTATTGCTTTAAATCTTAACGGAACACAGCAACTGTTTACAGGAATTGCCAAAGGAAAAATTACTACTGAGAAATCAGGAAATCAGGGATTTGGTTATGATCCTATTTTTCAGCCCGAAGGATTTCAGGAAACCTTTGCCGATTTATCATTGGAAACCAAAAACCAAATTAGCCACAGAGGAAAAGCAACTCAATTGCTGATTTCATATTTAAACGAAATAAAGTAATCAATCTTAAATTTGACTATAAAAAAAGGGGGCTATTAAAGCCCCCACTTTGTGGTTTTGATTTATCATTATCAACTTATACATATACCAGCATAGCTGACTATTGAAATATTTATCTCACGTAGAAGATTAATACTTTCAAGTAATTAATCGAAACCACGTAGTAAAGATACAAAAAAAACATCTTTTAACAATTTAAAAACCAACACATTAACCAATAATTAACATTCACTTTTTTTAAGCAACAAACAAGAAGGTCTTTATTGTTCAATATCTCTTGTTAAAAATCAATCTTACCAATTCCAAATTTTAGTTTTCGAATCCAAAAAAAACCGAAAATCCATCACCAAATCATCTCAGGAGGAAAAAAACACCTCATTATTATCTTTTTTAAGTGTACTAAAATAATTGTTTGAAATCCAACATTTTTATTCATTTTTATTACATAGACCCTCAATAATTACTGCAAAAAACTGAAAACTGAAAGTCTTGAATTTAGTTTCAAAACATAACTTTCTGATAATCAAAAGATATTAAATCATTAAAACTTAGAATTGCATTAGTTTATATGGATTATTAACAGTAATTTTGCACCCTATTTTAAAAATACATATGAATAAATTTGAACAATTAGGATTAAGCGAATCGTTACTGAAGGCGATTATTGATCTAGGATTTGAGAATCCGTCAGAAGTACAGGAGAAAGCGATTCCCCTATTATTGGAAAAAGATACAGATTTAGTTGCGTTGGCTCAGACTGGGACAGGGAAAACGGCAGCTTTTGGTTTTCCAGTTATCCAAAAAATTGATGCCGACAATAGAAATACGCAGGCGTTGATTTTATCTCCAACGCGCGAGCTTTGCTTACAGATAACCAACGAACTTAAAAACTACTCTAAATACGTAAAAGGTATTAATGTGGTAGCAGTTTATGGAGGAGCTAGTATTACAGAACAAGCGAGAGACATTAAGAGAGGAGCACAAATTATTGTGGCTACTCCAGGTAGAATGCAGGACATGATTAACAGAGGATTAGTAAATATCACTCAAATTAATTACTGTATTCTTGACGAAGCAGACGAAATGTTGAACATGGGATTCTATGATGATATCGTAAATATCCTTTCAACTACCCCAGACGAAAAAAACACTTGGTTGTTTTCTGCAACTATGCCGGCAGAGGTTGCCAGAATTGGTAAACAATTCATGACTAACCCTGAAGAAATTACTGTTGGTACTAAAAACTCAGGTTCAGCAACGGTTTCTCACGAATTTTACTTAGTAAATGCCCGTGATCGTTACGAAGCTTTAAAACGTTTAGCCGATGCTAACCCGGACATTTTCTCAGTAGTTTTTTGTAGAACAAAACGTGATACACAGGCTATTGCAGAGAAATTAATCGAAGACGGATACAGTGCCGCTGCTTTGCACGGAGATTTATCTCAGGCACAACGTGACGGTGTAATGAAATCGTTCAGAGGAAGACAAATCCAAATGCTTGTTGCAACTGACGTTGCTGCTCGTGGAATTGACGTTGACAATGTAACTCACGTAGTAAACTACCAATTGCCAGACGAAATTGAAACTTACAACCACCGTTCAGGTCGTACAGGTCGTGCAGGTAAATTAGGAACTTCGATTGTGATTGTTACTAAAAGTGAATTGCGTAAAATTTCTTCTATCGAAAGAATCATCAAACAAAAATTTGAAGAAAAAACAATTCCTTCCGGAATCGAAATTTGCGAAATTCAATTATTACACCTAGCCAACAAAATTAAAGATACTGAAGTTGATCACGAAATTGACAACTACTTACCAGCTATCAATGATGTTCTTGAAGGTTTAACCAAAGAAGAATTGATTAAGAAAATGGTTTCTGTTGAATTTAACCGTTTCATCAATTACTATAAGAAAACCAGAGATATTTCTGCTTCAGGTTCTGACAGACGTGAACGTGGTGACGATCGCGCTCCAAGAGAAAACAACAATGGTGGTGCTACACGTTATTTTGTGAACATTGGTTCAAGAGATAACTTCGACTGGATGACATTGAAAGATTATCTGAAAGAAACACTAGACTTAGGTCGTGATGATGTTTTCAAAGTTGACGTAAAAGAAGGTTTCTCTTTCTTCAATACTGATCCGGAACATACTGATAAAGTAATGGATATTTTAAACAACGTGCAACTGGAAGGACGTCGTATCAATGTTGAAATTTCCAAAAATGATGGTGGCGGAAGACGTGACCATAACGGAAGAAATTCTGGTGGAAGACGCGAAGGCGGAAGACGTGAAGGAAATTTTGCTCCAAGAAGAGAAGGCGGATTCAGAAGCGAAAGAAACTCAGCTCCAAGAGAAGGCAGTTTCAGAAGCGAAAGAAGTACAGCTCCTAGAAGAGAAGGTTCTTCTGATAGAGCCCCTAGACGTTCTGAAAGCTTTGGTGATTCATCCAGACCAAGAAGACCAAGAAGAGACTAACAGACCACTGTTAATTTTCTTATAATTAAAATAATAAACTACAAAATATTTAAAGCCGATTTATTACTTTTAAAGTTTTAAACCAGTTTATGAAATATTTTGTAGTTTTCTTTTTTTTAGTACTATCTGCAAGTTCTTTTGCTCAAACAATAACTCCTTCTCAAAAGGTAACAGGTTATATTTACAACGATAATACCAAAACGCCTCTAACAGGAGTTAACATCATAAACATCAACAAAGTAAGAGGTGCTATAACAGACTCCAAAGGTTATTTTGAAATTGATGTTCACCCTACAGATACTTTACATTTCTCCTTTTTAGGATTCCAATCACTAAGAGTTAAAGTAACTAATGACTGGATTAAAAATAAAGTCGCTAAAATCTTCTTAACCGAAAAAGCCATTGCACTGGAAGAAGTAGTCATCAGACCCTTTAACCTAACCGGTTATCTCGAAGTGGATTCTAAAACCATTCCTGTCAATCAAAATTACCGCTATAGCATTTCAGGATTAAATAGTGGCTATGAAGCCGGAGAATATTCACCCGGAGCATTTGGAAAAGTATTGGGATCGATTTTCAATCCTGCTGATATGCTTTATAATTTCTTTGGTAAAAAGTCAACTGAGCTTAAAAAACTCCGGGAAATGAAAAAAGATGATACCGTTAGAAATCTTCTGGAATCTAAATTTGACCGTGAGACATTAGCCGTTTTATTAGGTATCGATAAAAAAGAAATCCCTGAAATCCTGCAACGATGCAATTATTCAGAATCTTTTATTCAAACCGCAAACGACCTTCAAATCATGGATGCCATAAGCGGATGCTATGAACAATACAAGGTATTAAAAAAGAAATAAAAAACATTAAATCAATCCTCAATTACAAAGTAGTTGGGGATTTTTAAATAAAAAGAAAAGCAAACACAATAAGCCCTACATTTACTAAAACACAACTTCAAAACACAATTACCATGGCAAAAAGTCAAGACGCTAAAAAAACGGTTAAAAAAGTACCGTTAAAAACAGCAAAAGAGAAGAAAGAAGAAAAAAGAGAGAAAAAAAACAGTCCTAAAAGAGACTAAATTTAGTGAGCAGTGTTCAGAATTTAGTATTCAGTTACAAACGAGCTGAACACTAAATTCTGATTACTGAACACTTTCTTATTTTACTGGAATATTCGCCAAAATTTCCACTAAAAATTTCCAGAATTTTTGAGAAGAAACAATACTGGCTCTTTCGTCTGGTGAATGTGCTCCACGGATTGTTGGTCCAAAAGAAATCATATCCATATCAGGATAATTTGCTCCTAAAATCCCGCATTCCAATCCGGCATGACAAGCCACTACTTTAGGCTTTTCTCCGTTTAATTTTTCATAAATTGGAACCAAGGTTTCTAAAATAGCCGAATCAGGATTCGGTGTCCAACCCGGATAAGAACCTGAAATTTCTACTTCACAGCCCATTAATTCAAAGGCAGAACGCAAATCATTAGCCAAATCAAACTTAGCCGATTCAACCGAAGAACGCGTCAAACATTGCACAGATAATTTTCCTTTGCCAACCGCAACTTTAGCAATATTATTCGAAGTTTCCACTAGATTATCAAAATCAGCACTCATTCTATGTACGCCATTAGCAGCCGTTGCCATCGAACGCACAAAATAATACTGCGCCATCGGAGGCATTACTTTTGATGGTGCTTTTTTTAATTTCTCGAAAACAATTTCTAAGTTAGGTTCGGTAGTTTTTAGTTCGTTTTTAATTTCGCTGACAATTTGCTGCATATCAAAAACAAAAGCCTCATCATAAACTGAAGCAATAATCACCTTTGCCACACTTTCGCGCGGGATGGCATTGCGTAAACTTCCACCGTGAATTTCCGAAATTTGTAAACCAAAATTATCAAAACCATCATATAAAAGTCGGTTCATGATCTTATTGGCATTCCCTAAACCTTTATGAATATCAACCCCCGAATGTCCTCCATTGAGCCCTTTTACTGTAATAGTATATCCCACAGAATGATCCGGAGTTTCCTCCTCATCGTACTCAGCCACAGCCGTAACATCAATTCCTCCTGCACAACCAATATCAATTTCATCATCTTCTTCTGTATCCAAATTCAACAGAATTTCTCCTTGAAGTAAACCTCCTTTTAAGTTCATTGCGCCTGTCATTCCGGTTTCCTCATCAACAGTAAACAAGGCTTCAATAGCAGGGTGTGCAATTGTGGTACTTTCTAAAACACTCATAATTGCAGCCACACCAAGTCCATTATCCGCCCCAAGAGTTGTTCCTTTGGCACGTACCCAGTCTCCATCAACATACATTTCAATGCCTTGAGTAGCAAAATCAAAAACAGTATCGGCATTTTTTTGATGCACCATATCCAAATGTCCCTGTAACACAATTGGCTTACGGTTTTCCATTCCCGCTGTAGCTGGTTTTCGAATAATTACGTTATGAATTTTATCTTCAAAGACTTCTAATCCTAATTTTTCACCAAAGTCTTTTATAAACTCCACAATGCGTCCTTCTTTTTTTGAAGGTCTTGGAACCGCATTCAAATTGGCAAAATTATTCCACAATGCCTTAGGTTCTAAATTCCGTATCTCTTGACTCATATCTTGTATTTTCGATTTAAAAAACTCAAAGTTACAAAGTTTAAAATCCTTTTTTAGCATTATAATTGATTATTGTAATTATATTTACGCTTAAAAAAATGTTATTTTGAAACGGAAATACCTACTCCCTTTTTTACTCCTTATTCAGATTTTAATTCTCAAAATAATTCGCTTTTTCCCTGAGACTGTAGAAGCTTTTTACAGCAATGGATTCTATCCTTATCTATCGAATTTTCTCAGAATCATTTTAGGCTGGATTCCGTTTTCAATAGGAGATGTATTGTATTTTATGTTGATTTTATTGGCAGTAAAATGGTTTTGGAAAAATAGAAAAAACTGGACACGAAGCAAGGTCGGACAAAACGGTACTAAAGGGAATTGGAAAGACCTATCATTATCCATTTTAAGCGTACTCTCCGTGTTTTATTTTTTCTTTCATTTTCTTTGGGCAATCAACTATTACAGAATTCCCCTTTTCGAAAAAATGAAAATTGAACGTGATTATTCGGATGCCGATTTATACAATTTTACAAAAAAAATCATTGCTAAAACCAATGAAATTCACGGGCAAATTACCAAAAACGACAGCCTGAAAGTAGTTTTTCCCTACTCAAAAGAAGTCGCTTTTATCAAAAACTTACATGGTTATAAAAATCTAGCCGCTCAATATCCTTTTTTTGCTTATTCGAATTTAAGCATCAAAAAATCGTTATTTAGTTTACCGCTAACCTATATGGGGTTTGGTGGTTATTTGAATCCTTTTACCAATGAAGCTCAAGTGAACTCTTTTATGCCAATGTACAATTTCCCCACAACAAGTTGTCACGAAATGGCACATCAAATGGGTTATGCCAGCGAAAGTGAATGCAATTTCATCGGTTTTTTGGCTTCGGTAAACAATGATAATTTGTACTTTAAATATTCGGGCTATAGCTTTGCATTGCGATATTGTTTGAACAATTGGTATATTCGAAATGAAACAATTTACAAGGAATTACTAAAAACGATTCACCCCGGCATTCTAAAAAATTACCAGGAAAGTGAAGATTTCTGGATGCAATACCAAACTCCTATTGAAAAAGGATTTCATCTGTTTTATGACCGCTATTTAAAACTAAACCAGCAAAAAGAAGGAATAGACAGTTATAGTAAATTTATTAATTTACTGGTGAATTACTATAAAACAAAAGCGCTGTAAAAATTTCGAATTAGGTTTTCTCTAACAACAAAGCGGTTGCAGTAAGTCCGGGACCAAAAGCCATTGCTAGAACTTTGGTTCCAGAGGCAATTGTATTATCATGAATCATTTCGTCTAAAACATGAGGAATTGTTGATGAGGACATATTTCCGTAACGATACAAAATATCATAAGACCATCTGGCCTGTTCTTTAGAAATCCCTATCGCTTCAACTACATAATCAATAATTTTAGGCCCTCCGGGATGAATTGCAAAGCACATTTTATCTTTTTCATCATCCAGACTAATACCTACTTTTTTACAAAGGTTTTCTAAAAAATGTTTGATGTTCTTTCTAATAAAAACAGGTACTCGTTTAGAAAGTGTCATTAAAAAATTATATTCTCCTAAATCCCAGGACATATCTTCTAAAGTATCAGGAATAATAACTTCATGCGAAGCTAAAATTCGCATTCCCTGCTTGTCTTCAAAAGTCTTATCCTTTTTAAGAATCTCTTCGTCACAAAGGGAATAACCAATAAAACCATCGGCAAAAAGTGAACAAATCATCGTATTAGCAGCCGAAAACTCGGTAAGATTCAAATGTGCCGACAGTAATTCGGTATGAACAATATCTACCCTTCCCTTATCCTGACTTGCATACAACAAGCTACTTCCTGTTCTTATAGCCGGAAATGCCCCATAACAACCCATCTGATAGGAATGTGTGACTTTAGTCGTTTCCCAATTTCTTTTAATTACAGCATGCTGAGCAACACTGGGTGAAGAATATCCTGAACAGGTAACATGGATAAGATGTTCCGGCTGAGTTTCATTTTTTGAATAAAATTCATCAAAAACATGATCCATATATTTCTTAAACCACTCCATTCTAACACCTATTTTAGGACCAAACACATCATTGGGGTGCGCCTCCAGACAAGAAGGTAATGGATAAGCAGAGAATGGAGTCCCATTCATTTTTGTTTCAATAAATTTTTCTACTTCGTCAAAAATCAAAATTTGCCTCTTACTAATATTCTCAGAAGGGATTCCATACTTATCCACCTGCTCAGAAACTTCATCAAATGGCATCAATTGATTGTCTCCTGCCAGAGATTCGGTATGTAACTTTTGAAAATAGTAATATAAAAATTTAGTGTATTGATTGAGTTTTGATTGATCCATCAATTTTCCCAAAATAATTGGGTGAAAATTGAAAATAACAGTACTTTTCATTAATCTGTAATTTTGATTAACAACGAAGCTGTTTTTAGTATTCTTTTAAATACGGACATTGAAAATGCCTGGAGTAATTATATAACTATACCTTAATATTTTAAAAAAAAATACGCAAAACAAACTGAAAAAAAGTATTGTTACATTGGGGCAATTAAGATAACAATACACCCCCTAAATTCTTGAATAATCTCAAGAATAGCACAATCAACATCTAATTATTATTAAAATAAATTAGACAAAAAAACATTTTTAGAATACTATAAAGTTAAAAAAACTAAATAGGAAAAATTAGATTTTAATCGAAAATTTTAACAAATAAATTAATTTTCTTCATTAACATCCCATCGGCGCAATTTATTCAATTGTTCTTGCTCTTCTAATTCTTCAGCCGGAATTACCTTTAAAAAAGACGGATGCTGCTCGATAGCATATTCTATCTTTTCAACAATCTCATCAATGGTGTCGTTATCATAATCAATTTCAAGCGGCTCTTTAATGATAAAAGACTGCAAAATCCCTTTCTTTTTCATTCTAATTCCCTTTCTGTCAAAAGAACGTCGGAAACCATCAATAACAATAGGAACCACAACTGGACGATGCTGCTTGATAATATGAGCGGTACCTTTCCGCACCGGTTTAAAAGAACGGGTTGTCCCCTGCGGAAAAGTGATGACCCAACCATCGTTGAGTGCTATTTTAATATTCTCGGTATCATTAGGATTTACAGCCCTTTTTTCGACAACATCCACTCCTTCTGAACGCCAGGTTCTTTCTACTGGAATAGCTCCGGCATACGACAATATTTTAGGCAATAATCCCGAACGCATTGTTTCTTTGGCTGCCACATAATAAATATTCATTTTGGGCTGCCACAGGTATCCAATGTTTTTAATCGAATCAATTCGTCCGCTTAAACTGGCATTAAACACATGAAACATTGCCACTACATCGGCAAAATAAGTTTGATGGTTGGAGATAAAAAGCACATTGGTATCGGGCAAATTTCGAATAATTTCCGAACCTTCAATTTGCAAATCATTAAATCCGCGATAACGCCTATGAGTACAGCTCCCAAAAACACGAATCAACCATTTTTTAAGAAATAAAATATGTCCAAAAGGATTTCTTTTAACTAGTCCCATAAACTGTTCTTTGATATTAAAAATTGAAATGTAAAATTACAAATTATTATTGGAGAACCTTGATTCTATTCATTTTCATCAAATAAAACCAAGTTTAAAACATCCTTCAATTCACTTAATATCATGGCTGTTGCGCCCCAAACAATATGTCCTTCAATCCTGAAGGCAGGAACTTCAATAAGCGAAGCATAAGACGTTGATAGATTTTCGATTGTTACAATACTATCATCCCTGAAAACTTTCAGAGGCAATTCGATTATAGCGGCTACTTCTTTAGGATCGGGAACAAATTGAATTTCCTCTTTACAAATTCCTAAAAACGGATACACCATAAAATTACTTGGCGGAATGTACAATGAACTAAAGGCTTTTACAATTTCGATTTTATCAGGGCTAATCCCTATTTCTTCTTCGGTTTCCCTCAAAGCGGTAGCTTGAAAATCAACATCCTCCTGTTCGAATTTTCCTCCCGGAAAAGCAATTTGATCTGAATGCACTCCCGGATAAGAATTCCGAACAATGAGAACCAAATGAGTTTGACTATTTTTAGGATAAAACAACATCATTACCGCTGCTTTTCTTGGATTTTTCTCTTTTAAATTTATTTTCGCCAAAAGCTGTTTGCGTTCTAACGGCATCATTTTTTCATGAGCAATAATTGCAGGCAGCTGAATCTGAATTAAATCAGGTATAAATTTTAAAAAATATTGAAAATCCATAATCTAAAGTCTATTTTTGCAAATAAAACATAAATATACTTTAGAAAACAAGTTTGCACAAATTTTCTAAAATCAAAGCCTCTTTAAAATGTATAGCAAAGAAGAAACACAAAAATTAAAACGGGAATTCTGGGTAACATTTGCCGAAAAATATCCCCGAAAATGGATGTTGTACGATACTAAAATTAAGGATTTCTCTTTTAAATTTTATGTTGATAATAAAAAAGCTCAGGTTCTTATTGACATTCAACCCCGCAATAACGAAAAAAGAATTGCTTACTTTGAAAAACTGGAAGCTTTAAAAAGCATTTTAGAAGAAGAATTTATCGCTGATTTGGTTTTCGAAAAAGACTATGTTTTAGAAAACGGAAAAACAATCAGCCGTATTTGGGTGGAAAAAACGGGTGTAGGTTTTAGTAATCGCAATTATTGGGATACTATTTTTGATTTCTACAATGAAAAAATGGATGCTCTGGAACGTTTTTATCTGGAATATGATGAGTTTATAAAGGATATTGAATTGTAAAATAATAAGCAATTATATTCTTACAATAAAGAAAAAAATTTATATTTGAAAAATAAATATAAATTTCATAATGAAACATTTTTTCTTAATTGTATTAATTGGGTTTATTTCTAAGTCCTATTCTCAAAACGGTTTTTCTGATATTTACAACAATGATTCTATTATAAAAAAAGGAGTCAATTTATATGATTTAGAAAAATTTGACGAAGCAATTGCCGAATACAATAAGATTAGTCCTAACGATCCTAAATATCTTTCAGCACAATATGAAAAAGCATTATGTCTAAATGCTTTAAATAAAAAAGATGAGCTGAAGTTATTTTTAGAAAATTTGTATTTGACCAAACAAATGCAAAAAAGTCCGGAACTATATACCCTATACGCTGTCTTTTTAAGTGACAATAAAGAATACGAATTATCAGAAAAAATCTTTACTGAAGGAAAACAATACCTTTCAAATTCTGCTTCTTTTTTATACAATTTTGCAATTCTATACATTAGGAAAGAAGAACATCAAAAATGTATCGATTTACTTAAGCAAGTCATAATCATCAATCCAAATTATGCTTCAGCACATTATTTATTAGGTCTAATTGCATTTGAAAATGGAAAAATAACAGAAGGAACTCTTGCCTTAATGAGTTATCTTATACTTGCTCCAGATGGGAAATTTGCAGAAAAAGCTATTATCCAACTAAACGCTAAATTTGGAGAAAATTACCTGACTAAAAACAATTTTATTTTTTCAAAAACCGGAGATAATTTCGAAGAAATAGAAACTATTTTAAGAAATCAATTACCCCTAAATAAAGCTTATAAAATAAAATCTGAAATTGATGATGTAATTATCAGACAGGTTCAAGCGGTAGCCGAATACACCCTTGAACATAAAATGGGGGATGGTTTTTTTGAAACCACCTACATTCCATGGATTAAAGAAATGGTTGAGAAAAATTATTTTGAAGGATTTTCCTACTACATGCTTTTATCCTATAAAGATAAACTCGAAAAAGAATTAAATAAGCAAAAGAAAAAAATAACATACTTTGAAGATAATTTTTACAGTAAAGATTTTTGGTATTTTTTCGCAAAACGCAATAAAGATTTGTTTGGCAAACAAGAAGAAGTCATTACGTTTTTAAAAGATAACGAGCCTTACCTTGTAGGAAAGGTAATTGATGGAAAATACGAAGGAAAGTACAAATACCTCAATAAAAACGGTATGCTAATTGGAGAATTAAACTTCGTAAATAATGAATTAGACGGACTCCAAAAATACTATGATGATGAAGGTAAAATAACCGAAGAAAAAACATTTAAAAACGGAAAATTAAATGGCACAAGAACTACCTATTATCAAAACGGAGGAGTAAGCGTAATAGAAAATTACCAAGATGGAATTTTAGAAGGAATAAGTACTTCATTTTATCCTAATGGAGGAAAAAAATGCGAAGTTAATTTTACAAATGGAGAAAGAAACGGGAAATACGAATGTCTCTTTGAAAACGGTAAACAAAAATCGGAAATCAGTTATTTAAACGGAAAACTAAATGGCAGTTTCAAAACCTATAATGAATTAGGTAATTTAACAGCAATCGAGAATTATGAGAATGACATACTTGATGGAGAATATTTTGAATATTATAACGACAAAACTATCAAATCTGAAGCAACCTACAATAAAGGTAAAGTAAAAAATTCCTATAAAACTTATTATGCAAATTCATTATTGGAAAGAGAATTTAATTATAACGATGGAAAATTAACAAGCCTAACCAACTATTATTCTAATGGAAAGAAATCCAGTGAAGCCTTTTACAATGATAAAGAACAGCTTGAAAATTATAATTACTATGATATAGAAGGAAATCTATACTTTATTGAAAAATATAAATCCGGGGAGATCAATTCAGGAATACAATATTCATTAAAAAACCCAAAACCAATTGAAATTAATTTGTTGAAAAACAAATTCGACATGAACGATTATAATGGAACTACAATAGTTTCCGGTAATTATAGTAATGGGGAAAAAAATGACCTTTGGCTCTATTATTATCCTTCAGGCGCAAAAAGATTAGAGGAAAATTATACCGCTAATTTGCTAAATGGTATTAGTAAAACTCTAAACAAAAACGGAAGTTTAAACACTGTAAAAAACTTTATTAATGATAAAATTAACGGTAAGTATGAAGTATATGAAAATGGGAAATTAGCCTCTACTTACAACTATACTGATGACATCAAAAGCGGACCTTATCAAACTTTTTATCCTGATGGTACGCTAAACAATGAAGGTTATTTTATAGATGAAAATTTAAATTACGATTACAAATCATATTGGCAAAACGGAAATATCTACAAACAATCTACATATATTGACGGAGCTGCAACCAACACAAAAACCTACAATGAAAAAGGAGAAATTGAAAATGAGTTTGACTATAAAAACAAAACAGGAATATTTAACATTAACTTGTTTCAAGGCACAATAACTCGTAGTCCCCAACTTGTAAATGGTATTAATAATGGTACTTATACCGAAAAAGATAAACTAGGCAATACAATTGTAGAAGCAAAATACATCAACGGTCTTTTACATGACAACTATAAATATTATGGTCCTTTAGGCACTCTAAAATTCGAAAGTAATTATTACTTAGGATATACTAATGGTACAAGCAAAAATTATGATTTATGTGGAAATCTCAGAGTTGAATACACCACTACACATGGTGTTCAAAATGGCAAGACCACTCATTACTATCATAATAAATCAAAATTATCCGAATACAACGAAATAAACGATTCTCAAGAAGGAGAGCATTTATATTACAATCAAAAAGGAGAATTGATTCTTACAATAGGTTACCAAAACAATAGTCCTGTTTATTACATTGCAAGAAGCAAAAACAATGAACCGCTATCTAAAACTATCATTAATAAAGAAAATGCAAACATTATATCTTATTATTCTAATGGAAAAATAGCTATGCAAATAAATCTGGTTAATGGCGAAACTGATGGGAAACTCGTAATTAAAAATGTCGAAGGAAAAACAGAATACGAATGTAACTACACTAACGGCCTATTAAATGGAGAGCGAATTGAATATTATTCTAATGGTACTATTTATAAAAAGGAGCATTTTATAAACAATAATTATGATGGACTTCAAGAATTTTTTAATGAAGATACAAAACCTAAAATTTCAGCAGAATACAAAAATGACCAATTAAATGGTAAAACTTTAATTTATACTAACGGAAAACTAAAAACAACTAAAAAATATAATTCTAATGAATTGGTCGAAATTTCAATATAAGCCTTTATATTCTTTATTCATATTATGTTTTTTTAACATCAGTGCTATTGCACAAAATACTCTTACTGAGTATAAAAAAACATATCCTGACTATAACGAACTAATAATAAATAACCAACAGTCATACAATATATCTATAGAAAATAAAAAACTAAAAATAATCCAAGACAACCATTTTGAATCAATGATACTTTCTCAAAATGGTATTCAAAACAACAAAGAATCATTTTATTATTCCAATTTAGTAAAACTGAATAGTTATGATGCCTATGCACTTTTTAATGATAATGGAAAAGAAAAAAAAATAAAAGTATCCCAATCCAATGAAAAATCTTCAAAAAACGGAAGCGTTTTCTTTGATGATGTAATGGTACGTGAACTCACTTTTAACAACCTGGAAACAGGTTCTAAAAAAGTGTACAACTATCAAACTGAATTTATTGATCCTTATCTATTACATAAGTTCATTTTTGGTGGTGATTTACCTATTCAAAACTCAACACTTGAAATAACTACCGAAAAAAACATTGAAATTGGATTTAAAATCTTTAATGATCCTAATAATAATATTGTTTTTTCAAAATCTGAAAAAAAAGGAAAATGGATTTACAAATGGACTTTATCAGATATTAAACCTTTAAAATACGAAAATAATGCCCCTGGTTATTTATATGTAGTTCCGCATATCAATTTTTACATAAAAAATTACACAGTTGATAATCAAACAAATAACATATTAGACAATATCGATAATCTTTATAATTATTACAAAGGTTTTATTAAAGACTTAAACAAAGAAGAAGACAGTCTATTAAAAAACTTAACTTTAGAAATTACCCAAAACAAAAAAAACGATGAAGAAAAAATAAAAGCAATATTTTATTGGGTAAAAGAAAACATAAAATATATTGCTTTTGAAAATGGTTATGAAGGTTTCATACCACGTGAAGCCAGCTTAGTTTTCCAACGCAAATTTGGCGATTGTAAAGATATGGGAAGCCTCATAAACTGTATGGCTAAGTATGCTGAAATAAAAGATGTAACTATAGCTTGGATTGGCACAAGAAGTTTGCCTTACACCTATAATGAATTACCTACTCCTGCTGTTGACAATCATATGATAGCGGTATTTAAAAAAAATGACAATTATATTTTTCTTGATGCTACTGATAACGAAACAAATTACGGTATCCCAACCGCTTTTATTCAAGGAAAAGAAGCCTTACTTTATGAAAATGAAAAATACAAAATTGTAAAAGTACCTGTTGTTCCGGCTGAAAACAATAAAATATCAGATGATGTAAATCTTACTCTTAAAGACAACAAACTTATTGGAACAGGAAAATTAAAACTTGAAGGATACAACAGAAGTCATACACTAATGAAAATTGGGGATACTTATAATAAAACCCGATTTGAATCTATTAAAAACCTGGTTTTAAAAGGCAATAATAAATTTAATTTAATAGAATACAATGAAGAAAACAGGAATTATAAAGACAAACCATATATTATAAATTACAATTTTGATTTAGACAATTACATAATACAATTAGACTCTGATTGCTACATCAATTTATTTTTAGACAAATTTTTTGAAAACCTCTTAATTGAAAAAAACAGAATTTCAAATTTTGATTTTGAATACCTAACCCAATACAGTAAAAACTATAATTTAGAAATTCCCAAAAACTATAATATAAAACAAATCCCAAAAAATTTTAGTTTAGATAACGATTGTATAAAAGCTGATTTCATTTATGAATTAAAAGACGGAAATTTAAAGCTAAATATCAATTTAATTCAAAAAAAATTAACTCTGGATAAATCTGATTTTGAGCTCTGGAACACAAGCATTAAAGCACTAAAAAACAATTACAATCAAGTCCTAATTTTATCAAAAAAAATATGAAAAAAATAAACTTAAAAACAATTCTAACATTGCTCTTATTCATTAATCTTACTATAAACTATGGACAAGACTTCTCCTTTAAAAATTATGACTGGTTAGAAAAACCAAACAAAATAGAGATCCCCGAATTATACAAAGACAATAAAGAAGTTATACTTGACTGTACTGAAAAAATTGAAATTGTTGTAACAGGTAATACCGCAAAACAATATCATCTTAAACATGAAAAAATATTTATCAATTCTGATGAAGCAATAGAACGAAACAATAAAATCTATATTTCATTTGGTAATAATGAAACCATTTTAATGAACAAAGTAAGGGTTCTTTTAAAAAATGGTACTATAATTACTTTAAAACCAGAAGATATTAAAGAAGAAATAGATAAAGAAAGAGGTCTTAAATACAACTATTTTGCAGTTAATGGCCTGGAGAAAGGGGCAATAATTGAAAAAATATATTTACTTGAAGAAAATCCTGACCTAAAAGGAAAAACCATAAAAATGCAAGCTCAACTTCCTATTTGTAGCCTAAGCTTTCAGTTAATTTATCCAAATAACTTAGTATTCAAAACTAAAAGTTATAATGACTTAAGCAACCCAACGCTTAGCAATAACGAAATAGAGGGAAAAACTGTACTTACGCTTAATGAAAAAGATGTTGCTGCATTAGATGATGACGAGAAGTATTCCAATTGGGATGTTCAAATCAAACTTTTTAGATACAAATTAGATGCTAACAATAATAACGGTGCAAAAAACCTGTATAATTACAAAGAATTTGCAACTAATGTACACAACCGTATCAATGTAGCGTTAGATAAAAAACAACAAAAATCGATTGATGAATTTTGTGCTACAATTACAAAATCCAATGATGAACAAGAACAAATTTGGAATATTGAAAACAAAATCAAAAAAACAATAACATTTGAACGTTTTATTAATTCTAATGAAAATCTAACAGATATAATTAAATCAAAACAAGCGAATGAAGTTGATCTTTTAAAATTATACAAAGCCGTTTTGAAAAATTTTAAAATTGAAAACAATGTTGTCTTTACAACAAGCCGTTATAAAATACCTTTTGACAAAGATTTTGAAAGTTATGAAAACCTAAATGATTTTTTACTTTACTTTCCAAATATAAAAAAATACCTAAGTCCGAGAGAAGCCGAATTTAGAGTTCCGCTTTTTCCAAAATATTTAGGCAACAACTATGGTCTTTTCATCAAGGAAAAAGAATTTGCAGGAACAACTATGGCAATTAGTGATATAGATTTTATTGAAATCCCGGGAACTGATATTTCACATGACTATATGGATATTACAGTTGATTTTACAAAAGATATTGCTAATCCAAATATTACTAGTAAAATTTCATTTGGAGGTTATTCAGGATTTAACATGCAACCTATCAAAGATTTTTACCCTGTAGAGCAATACCAAGCTATACTTAAAAATATTGCAGAAAATTACTCTGTTAAAACAGAATACAAAACATTAACAGCTAGCAATGATGGCGTTGAAAATATAGGTAAAAAACCATTTGTTTTAGATTTAACTTTTGAAGGGAAAGAACTTATTCAGATGGCTGGAGACAAATATTTGTTTTCGATAGGACAAATTATAGGAAGACAAATGGAGTTTTATCAAGAAAACAAAAGAGTACTACCTGTAGAAATTGATTATCCTCATTTTTACACTCGTAAAATTAAAATAATTTTACCACAAGGTGCTACAATCCAAAATCTGGAAAAATTCAATATGGATTTCAAGACAAAAATAAATAATAAGACAGAAGCTGCTTTTATTAGTAATTACAATAAAAAGGAAAATGAAATTGTTGTAGAAAACACAGAATACTACAATATAATAAACTACCCTTTATCATGTTTTGAAGATTATAAAGCCGTAATAAATGCTGCTGCTGATTTTAATAAAATTGTAGTAATTCTATCTAATTAATAAAAACTATTTAACCATATTACCCCAAAATACTAAAAGAGGCGGTTTGGATGTACTAATTTAGCTTACAGTGTGAGTTAAGACTAAAATCTTAATTTTAACACATGAAACAAGAAAGAAAAATTTATGATCCAGCTTTTAAAATTAAAGCTGTAGAATTGAGTAATGAAAGAAGTAATTTATCAGAGTTAGCCAGAGAACTTGGAATAAAAGTTTCATTGCTTTACAAATGGCGTAAAGATTACCAAGAGTATGGTGATGGCAGTTTTCCTGGAAAAGGAAATTTAAAATTGACACCTGAACAAGAACGTATTCACGAATTGGAGAAAAAATTGAAAGATGCAGAAATGGAACGTGATATATTAAAAAAAGCAATCAGCATTTTCTCCAAGAGCGGTCGATGAAATATAGGTTCATTAAGAATCATGAAAGCCTGTTTACGATTGAGAAAATGTGTTTGATTTTAAAAATCAGTCCAAGTGGTTATTATAAATGGAAAAACAGGAGTGTTTCAGAAAGATTACTAAAAAAGAATATGCTCAAAGAAAAAATAAAGGCTCTTTATTTTGAATTCAAGCAACGTTATGGTAGCCCAAGAATAACATCTGAGCTACATGCTTTAGGGTATCGAATATCACGATTTACTGTTGCAAAATACATGAGACAACTTGGTCTACGAAGTAAAGTAAGTAAGAAATTTAAAGTTACAACCAATTCAAAACACAACTATCTAATTGCTGATAATGTGCTCAACAGAAACTTTATGGTAACTAAACCTTCAGAAGTTTGGGTATCTGATATTACCTATATTCAAACAAAAGAAGGTTTTTTGTATTTAACAACAGTAATTGATTTATATGACCGAAAATTAATTGGTTGGAGCTTAAGCAATACCATGAGTACCGATGATACGTCCCTAGCTGCTTGGAGAATGGCTATAAAAAACAGAGCTGTTAAAAAAGGATTACTATTTCATTCCGATCAAGGGGTGCAATATGCAACTAAGAAATTTGCTAATACTATTAAGTCTTATGGAGTAATCAGGAGTATGAGTAGAAAAGGAAATTGCTGGGATAACGCAGTGGCAGAAAGTTTCTTTAAATCTCTAAAAACAGAACTTATCTACGGAAATAAGTTACTATCAAAAGAACAAATGAAACTTGAAATATTTGAATATATTGAAATATGGTACAACAGAAAAAGAAGACATCGTGCTTTGAATTATAAAACAATAGAGGAGTTCAATTATCAAAACGATATTTACAAAAATGTAGCTTAACTTAAACTGTAATTTTTATTTGCATATCCAGTTCAAAATTATTTTGAACCGCCTCTTTTTTACATCGTAAAAATATTATACACAATTACATGATCGCTGTAAGTAATATATAATTGTTTTCGGTTTTCCTGTTTTTTTCGGGTAATGATAGAAAGCGTGCAATCAACTCCGTCATTGTCTTTACATACAAATGAATAAACCAAATCGCTTTCTGATTCTGATTCCGGTTGATAACTCAAAATTTCATACAATTGAATATTTTGGGAATAGATTAAAAATCGGTTTTTATTAGTATCCAGAGTAACCAGAATATTCACCAAACTCAAATCAGACCATTTCCCCCATTTTCCTCTTTCGTTTTTCTCTAAAACGCTAAATCCTGAAGTTTTAAATCGATACACCTGACTGTAGGACTGCTGCATTCCAAGTAGTAAAAAAAATAAGCTTATGTAAAAGCATTTCAATTTTGTCATTTCAATTTATTTTAAAAGAAATCAGCAACTTCTTTTTTGGCTTGCTGATATTCTTGCATCATATCTAAAATTATGGCTTCGGCAGTTTTTATTTCGTGAATTAATCCTGCTATCTGCCCTATTTCTAATTCTCCTTCAATTAAATCTCCTTCAAAAATACCTCTTTTAGAACGCGCTCTTCCTAATAATTGAGACAAATCCTCCTTAGTAGGGCATTTGGCGTATAACTCCTGAATATCCTCAAAAAACTTATTCTTAATCAAACGCACCGGAGTCAACTCTTTCAAGGTTAAATGCGTTCCTCCTTCTTTGGTATTTAAAATTACTTGTTTAAAATTGTCATGTGCCGAAGATTCCACTGAAGCCGCAAATCGACTGCCTAACTGAACTCCATCGGCTCCTAAAACCATCGCTGCCAACATTCCGTTTCCATTAGCAATACCACCGGCTGCAATAATAGGAATTTTTATTTGTTCTTTCACCATTGGAATTAAAGTAAAAGTAGTGGTTTCGTCTCTTCCGTTATGACCTCCTGCTTCAAAACCTTCAGCAACAACAGCATCAACACCCGCTTCCTGCGCTTTTAAAGCAAATTTGGTACTGCTCACCACATGCACTACAGTAACACCATTTTCTTTTAAATAAGTAGTCCAGGTCATGGGATTTCCTGCCGAAGTAAAAACAATTTTAACCCCTTCGTCAACAATGATTTTCATAATTTCTTCGATATTGGGATACAACATCGGAATATTCACTCCAAAAGGTTTTGAAGTAGCTTTTTTACATTTTTGGATATGCGCTCTTAAAACTTCCGGGTACATCGAACCCGCACCTATCAAACCCAAACCGCCAGCATTACTAACAGCACTGGCTAATTTATAACCACTTACCCAAACCATTCCTGCCTGAATTATGGGGTATTTAATATTGAAAAGTGTGGTTATTCTATTCATCACAAAAAATTTTTATATTTTTTCAAAAAAAAAGTGATCAACTCCTAAACGAATTAATCACTTAAATATATTATTTTTTTTCGAAAACGAACTACGAAATCACTCCGGAACCAATTAATTCGTCCCGAATGTGCCAGGCTACAAATTGTCCTTGGGTAATGGCTGATTGTGGTTCTTCAAAAGAAACATACATTCCGTCTTCAAATTGATGTAAAGTAGCTTCCTGCAAAGGCTGTCTGTAACGAATTCTAGCCATAACTTTCATTGTTTCTCCATTGGCTAAAGCCAAATCTTTACGAATCCAATGCACCTCAGATTTTTCTATAAACAAAGCCTTTCTAAACAATCCCGGATGGTGACTTCCCATTCCGGTATAAATTATATTAGTCTCAACATCAGTTGCTATTACAAATAATCCTTCGGCTGTACCACCTACGTTTAATCCTTTTCGTTGTCCAATGGTAAAATAATGTGCACCTTGATGCTTTCCTACTTTCTTACCCATTTCAGGCGTATAACGAATTGATTTTGCTGCTAAAGACAAGGCTTCTTCAGTAATCAATTCGTCTGAAACACTAGTATTATAAACAGAATTATCTTTGTCAATTTGAACAATAATTCCGTCTTTAGGCTGTAATTTTTGCTGTAAAAATTCCGGAAGACGTACTTTTCCAATAAAACACAATCCTTGCGAATCTTTCTTTTCGGCTGTAACCAATTCCATTTCAGCAGCAATTTCACGCACTTGGGGCTTTGTCAATTCACCAATTGGGAAAAGTGATTTTGCTAATTGTTCCTGCGATAACTGACAAAGAAAATAAGACTGATCTTTATTATTATCTACACCCGAAAGCAATTGATATACTGGCTTTCCGTCCACTTCAATTTCGCTTTTTCGGCAATAATGACCTGTTGCCACATAATCGGCACCAAGACTTAAGGCGATTTTCATAAAAACATCAAACTTTATCTCGCGATTACACAATACATCAGGATTTGGAGTTCTCCCTTTCTCGTATTCGTTGAACATATAATCAACGATTTTTTCTTTGTATTGTTCACTTAAATCAACGGTTTGAAATGGAATTCCTAACTTTTCAGCCACTAACAAAGCATCGTTACTGTCTTCTAACCACGGACAATCATTAGAAATCGTCACCGAATCATCATGCCAGTTTTTCATAAAAAGACCTATAACCTCATAGCCTTGTTGTTGCAACAAATAAGCCGCAACACTGGAATCGACACCACCGGAAAGTCCTACTACAACACGTTTCATAATAAAGTTTGTTTTTGAGGCTGCAAAGGTACAAAGTTTTCAAACGATTCTGATAATTATAACATTCCGTTTGTAATCAAAATCCTTTTGTAAAAAACATTACTTTGTTTTCGCAATTGGTTTTGCTTTAGGATGACTCATATTTGTTTCTTCTGTTAATTTTCCGTTTTCAAAAAACTGCCAAATTCCCGTTTTCTTTCCGTTTGTAAATTTACCTTTCGAAACCACATTGCCATCTACATCTTTAAAAACAGCAATCCCATCGTATTGATCGTTTTTAAAAGTAGCCTCTTCTAATACAATTCCTTTTTCGGAATATTTTTTAGAAATTCCGTTTTTTAGACCTTGCTTGTAATTTGTTTCTTCGGCTATTTTTCCGCTTGGAAAAAACACCGAGCGCAAACCTTCTAGTTTTCCGTTTTTATAATTCTCAATACTCATAATCGTTTTAGAAGCTTTGTGGTAATATTTCCATTCGCCTTCAAACAATTTATTGACTACTTTTCCTTCACTGACTTTATTATTACTTTGATCATAAAAAACCGTGTAAGCTGCATTATCATTAGCATTAAATGTACGTGTTGCAATAACAGTCCCCGCCTTAGTATCATCATAAAACTTAAACTCACCAATTTCTTTGCCATGAGAAAAAGTTCCTTCATAGCGCAATCTTTTTGATTCCGGATAAAAACCTTTCCACAAACCATCTTTTTTTTGCTCACTATCCAATTGATTAATTCCTATTTGCGCTATTAGAGTCATCCATTGTAAAAAGAAAAAGAAAAACAAGCTCTTTTTTATCATTTTGGTCAAATTTAATTTTTAACAATAATTATTTATTCATTTCATCAACACTTAGCCAAAACTGTTTGTAGATAATCTCTAGAAGACAGTAATTTGACTATACCAATCTTTAGTCAAATTTACTAAATGAAGCTTAGAAACAAGAATTAATCAGCACGATATTTTGTTTAACCAAAACAACGAGTTTATTAAACAAAAAACCTTATTATCAATAGAAAAGCAATATCTCAAACGCTAAACAACTATTAATCAAATTATAAAGTAATTTTTGTTTAACTTTTATTAATTAACTTTAAACAAAATTAACAACAACTATAAAACTAAAAATTATGAAAATTGTATCAAAATTTAGAATTGCCCTAACTTGTATTGCATTTTTATCTTTAATGGTATCTTGCGATAACGACGACAATCCAAAACCGGTTGATAACACCATAACCGGACTAGCAGTTAAAAATTCAAACCTTAAAATTCTAGTACAAGCTTTAACCCGAGCTGAATTAGCAACTACACTAAAAGGAACAGGCCCTTTTACGGTGTTTGCACCTACAGACGCAGCATTTACAGCCTTTTTAGAAACAACTCCTTATGCAACAATTAACGACGTACCAAAAGACGTATTAACACAAATTCTATTAAATCATGTAGTTAGCGGAAAAGTAAAATCTACTGACTTAACAACTGGCTATGTTAAAACACTTGCCAAAAGTGCTACCTCAGGAACAAATACAATGAGCATGTATGTAGATCTTACATCAGGAGTAGAACTAAATGGAGTTGCTAAAGTAATAACTGCTGATGTAATGGCTTCTAATGGTGTAATTCACGTGGTTGATGCAGTAATCAATCTGCCTACAATTGTTACACACGCTACCGCTAATCCTAACTTTACATCATTAGTAGGAGCTTTAACCGGAGCAGGTCAACCTGACTTTGTTAGCATTTTATCAGGAACAGGACCTTTTACTGTATTTGCACCAACAAATGCCGCATTTACTGCATTGAATACAGAACTAGCTCCAGGTGGAGTTGCGGGAGTTTCAGCTGCCAATTTGACGAAAGTATTGCAATACCATGTTGTAAATGGAAATATTTTAGCTGCAAGCTTAACCGAAGGACAGATAGTCAATACACTACAAACTCCACAAACATTCACTGTTCAATTGACTGGAGGTGCTAAAATAAAGGATTTTAACAATAGAATTTCAAATATTACCGCAACAGATGTTCAATGTTCCAATGGTGTCATCCATGTAATTGACAAGGTGTTATTGCCTAATTTGAATTAATACCAAACATAAAAAAAGCTCTCAAATTGAGAGCTTTTTTATGTTTTAACTGTATTATTTCTTTTTATTTTGCGCTTTCATGGCTTCTTGTTGTGCCATAGCTTCTTGTAATTTTTGCTGAAACTTACTTGGTTTCTTAGGCTCTTTCTTTTTGTTTTCCTGAATTTGAGCATGAATCTTATCACTATCAATAATATAGTTTTTGATAACTAACATAATTCCGATGGTAATAGTATTCGAAACAAAATAATACAAACTCAATCCTGAGGCATAACTATTAAAGAACAACAACATCATTAATGGCGAAATATACACCATAATTTGCATCATCTTAGCCATATCAGGCATTCCTTCCTGTTGTGGTGTTGCCATTTGCTGGTCTCCGGTTGTCATTTTCATATAAAAGAAAATTGCAATCGAAGCTAAAATTGGGAATAAACTAATATGATCGCCATAAGCAGGAATATGGAAAGGCAATTTGTAAACTGAATCAAATGAAGACAAATCGTCTGCCCAGAAAAATCCTTTTTGCCTTAGCTCAATAGCGGCCGGGAAAAACTGGAATAAGGCATAAAAAACAGGCATCTGCAGCAAACCGGGAACACAACCAGCCATCGGGTTTACCCCTGCTTTGTTGTATAATTTCATAGTTTCTTGCTGTTTTTTCATAGGCTCTTCCTTGAATTTCTCAGCAATTTCAGTGATTTCAGGACGCAATACTTTCATTTTTGCCTGAGACAGGAACGACTTGTATGTAACAGGGGACATGATTAATTTTACTAAAATAGTAAACAATACAATTGCCCAACCTTGTGAAATAAACATACTCAACAAACCATACATTGGGATAAAAGCATGACGGTTAATCCAACCGAAAATCCCCCAACCCAGTGCTACAATATCTTCAAGATTTCTATCGTAAGATTTTAATAATTTATAATCTGTAGGACCATAATACCAATTCATTTTTTGGTCAATCTCTCCATTTTTAAAAGCCAATGGCATTACTGCCTTGAATTGTTTTGTAAACGTAGTATCCACCTTATCATCATTTACTAAATTGTTAGAATACAATTCAGCTGTTTTAAATGGCGTTGACGACAACAGAATAGAAGAAAAGAAATGTTGTTTGTAAGCTACATAAGAAACACTCTCAGCTGTTTCTGTTTTATCATTTCCCTGACCTAAATAATCGCTTTTACCTTCTTCATATTCAAAATAAACTTCAGAATAACGGTTTTCATAAGAAATACTTTTTTCGTTAGTATAGGTCTTAAGGTTCCATTCTAACTGCAATGGTTTTTCTGTTTTCAAAACGTTATTCAATCCTTGGGTTTGAATATCAAAATCCAACATATAATCAGTTGCTTTTAATACATATTTATATTCCAAATAGGCATTATCAGCTGCTTTTAAACGCATTGTCAAAATTTGGTCTTCACCATTTTTTGTCAAAGTTGGTTCAAAATAAAGATCTTTAGTATTTAAAGTATGATTGTCTTTCGTTAATAACTGAAGATTAAACTGTGCATTATTATCTTTAATTAATTGCACTAATTTACCTGAACCTTTTTTAAATCGTTCAAAGTTTTTTAAAGTTGCCTCAGCAATATAACCACCTTTATTAGCAATTTTAAGCTTTACTAATTTGTTTTCGATAGTAGTATAATCATCCTTAGCAGAAGCTAAAGTGGCCGAATAAGCAAAACTCCCTAAAGATTTTTGTAATTGTGCCAATTTCAAAGTATCATTAGCTACAGCCGGAGCTACGTTTAATTTTGCAGCATTTTGCACTTTAGCATCTTCTTTAACGACCAATTCTTTTTTGGCTTTTTCCGCAGCTAGTTCGGCTTCAGTAGGCTTATTTTGATACATTATCCAAAGCAAAATACCAAAAATCAATACAAAACCGATTAACGAATTAGGGTCAAACTTTTTTTCTTCCATTATTACGCGACTTATTTTTATTGGCTTTTTGAGCCTAATTTATTTGATTCTATAACTAGAAAACACTACTGTTTTTTTCTTGCTTTTACGGCAGCAGCCACAAAATTCACGAAAAGAGGGTGCGGATTTGCTACTGTACTCTTATATTCCGGATGGTATTGCACCCCGATAAAGAACGGATGATTTTCAATTTCAACAATTTCTACTAATCCGGTATCCGGATTTACACCTGAAGCTTTCAATCCTGCTTTTTCTAACTCAACCACATAAGCACTGTTGTACTCATAACGGTGACGGTGACGCTCGTGAATAGTTGTTTGACCGTAAATTTTATAAGCTAAAGTATATGGTTTTATTTCACATTTCCAGGCTCCAAGACGCATTGTACCTCCTTTGTCGGTTACATTTTTTTGCTCTTCCATTAAATTCACAACCGGATTTGGAGTATCTGAATTCATTTCTGTCGAATTAGCATCTGCTAATCCTAATACATTTCGGGAATATTCGATTACCGACATTTGCATTCCAAGACAGATTCCGAAGAAAGGCATTTTGCTTTCACGTGCATAACGCACCGCAGCTATTTTACCTTCAATTCCTCTTTCACCAAATCCCGGTGCAACTAAAATAGCATCAATATCTTTTAATTTATCAGCAATATTTTCGTCATCAATATATTCTGAATGAATAGAAACTACATTCACTTTAGTTTCATTAGCAGCACCTGCATGGATAAACGCTTCTAAAATAGACTTGTAACAGTCTTGCATTTCAACATATTTCCCAATCAAACCAATATTCACGGTATGTTTTGGGCTTTTTAATCTTTTTAAGAAAGTATTCCAGTTTTTCAAATCCGGTGCGGCTTTCTTAGGTAAGTCTAATTTTTTCAAAGCCACAATATCCAATCCTTCTTCAAGCATTAAATTTGGCACTTCGTATATTGTAGAAGCATCGATAGACTGAATAACTGCTTCTTTTTTCACATTACAAAACAAAGCTAGTTTACTGCGTATTTCCTGAGAAAGTTCATGCTCAGTTCTACAAACAAGAATATCGGCCTTAATTCCGCTTTCCATCAAAGTTTTCACTGAATGCTGAGTTGGTTTTGTTTTCAACTCACCCGCTGCAGCTAAGTAAGGAACTAAAGTTAAATGAATAACAATTGCATTATTTTCACCCAAATCCCAAACTAATTGACGAACAGATTCAATATAAGGCAAAGATTCAATATCACCTACAGTACCACCAATTTCAGTAATAACAATATCATAATCACCGGATTGCCCCAGCAATTGCATTCTGTCCTTAATTTCGTTAGTGATATGAGGAACAACCTGAACTGTTTTCCCTAGAAACTCCCCTCTTCTTTCTTTTTCAATAACCGAAAGATAAATTCTACCAGTCGTTACGTTATTAGCCTGAGAAGTCGGAACATTTAGAAAACGCTCGTAGTGACCTAAATCTAAATCGGTTTCAGCTCCATCATCGGTTACATAACATTCCCCATGTTCATAAGGATTCAATGTTCCTGGGTCAACATTTAAGTAGGGATCAAATTTTTGAATAGTTGTTCTGTACCCTCTTGCCTGTAATAATTTTGCTAATGATGCTGCTATAATTCCTTTTCCCAAAGAAGAAGTAACCCCTCCAGTAACAAAAATATATTTTGTTTGATTCATGCTGTTCTAGTTTGTATTGTAGTTGTGTAAAAAACGTGGCAAAAATACGATTATAAATTTAGATTATGCTAATTTGGAAATGAGATAATTTCTAAAATTGAGATTTGTTAATACAAAAATAAAAACCTCATTAAATTTAGAATTCAATGAGGTTTTGGGTATCTTTTTTTAATATTTCGTATCAATTCTTCTAAACCATTCAACTTTAGTTCGTAAATCAGTTGTAGCTGCTCCCCTAATTCTCCTTTTGGAAAGCCTTTATTGTGATACCAAACCACATAATACTCAGGCAAATCAATAAGAAACCTGCCTTCGTATTTCCCAAAAGGCATTTTAGTATGCGCTAATTTTATCAGTTTTTGTTGATTTGCATCCATTAAAAAAAACAAATTAATTAGCCACTTTTTCAGTCAAATCGGCATCATAATACATGATATAAACTCCTTTGTTAATATAGCCTGCATTGTCTTTCTTATAATACTCAAATTTATTTTCAAATTGCTCTGTTGCAACCGCACTTACCGTTTCCTCAAAAGGTTTATTTTGCATCAAACGCATCATGGTATCAAAAGTAACATCAAAACCTCTTACAGCATAATCACTTGGCGCAATCGAATTGATTTTTCTGAATTTATTCTCGAAAACAACTCCTTCAGGCGAATTATTATCTCTGGTTACCGAAGGATACATCAATTTTAATTTCACCAAATTGGAGAAACTAATTTCATCAGTATCCAAAGTTTCATTTGGCTCCAAAATAACCAACTGAACCTGATAATCAGCCATTGCACTCAACATTGAAGCAATAGTTGCTTTAATCATCATAGTATTAGCTGTTTCCATAACCACATAATTCATCCTACCCGCAACTAACATTCCCCTCAAAGTTTCGGCAGCAACACTTCCTCTCTCAGTCAAAGGAACTAATCGCACATCAGGCTGATTCAATTTAAGATACTGTATTACAGATTCTTTCTTTCTATCCACAACCGCAACAATATTTCCTTTTTTGGATCGCATGTAATCAAACATAGCAGTCTTCAAAACATCATTTACAGGAACCGATTGATACAAATTGGCTATCGAATTCCCAGCATCTTTTGACAATGGAGAAATCACAGGTACATTATTACCCCCTAACAAACGGGCGGTAGTTTCAGCATTATTTTGATAAAAAGGACCAACAACAGCATCGGCAGTTTGCAAATTATTAGCTTTAACAACCGTAGCAATATCTGAACCATATTTTTTTTCTTCCGAATCTATAATTTGTACATCTATAGGCAATCCCAAAGTTTTAGCCGAATCTATCGCCATTAAGGCTCCCGCATAAAAATCGAGAGTCATATTCAAAAACTTATCCTTCTTTAGCTGCTCAACCACTGAGTTTACTGAATCTCCCTCTACTCTGACTACATTAAACGGCAAAAGCATAACCATCTTTTTACGCACTCCGTTAATTTTAGGAGTTAAATCAGCATATACTTTATTTTCCTGAACGGCGGAAGAAGCAGAACCAGCTGGCACTTTTAAAAGCATTCCTATTTCAACACCATTTTTAAGTTCAGGATTTAAAACCAATAATTCTTCCTGACTCATATCGAACATTTTAGACAAACTATACAAGGTTTCTTTTGGTTTCACTTCATAAGTCACATATTTCTTAACCGGTGCCGCAACAACCTCTTGCCTAACCGGTTCTTTTTGAGACAAAACAACAGCATTCTTAGCTGGATTTCCTTTGATTAACAAATGAGAACCAATAGTCAAATTAGCTACGATTTCAGGATTTTTCTTTTCTAATTCGGCAATAGTAATACCGTATTTCTTAGCAATTGAAAATTTAGTTTCTTTAGGAAGCACATCATGATACAAAGGTTTCTCCTGAAGCACCACCTTAGGTTTAGTAGCATTTTTAGATGGGATTACTAAAACCTGATCTATTTGCAAACCCTCTGTTTCTAAAAAAGGATTCGCTTTTTTCAAATCAGCATCCGAAACATTATATTTTTTTTCGATTCCAAACAAAGTTTCTTTAGGCAACACTTTATGCGTTATTTCTGCCGGAGTAGCTACCTTTTTCAAAGCTGCTTTAGCAGGAATCAAAAGCATCATTTTAGGACTTAATTTTCTTTGAGCATCAGGGTTTAATTTATAAATATCATAAGGAGTCACTTGATACTTCTTAGCAATGTCATTTATCGTTTCTCCGCTTTCTACTTTATGCGTTATCGTTCCTTGCGAAATAACAAGATTGGTAAACATTAAAACAGGAATCCAAATTGCAAAAAAATACTTCATTCGATTATTTTATTAAAAAAAATTATTAAACTAAAGATAAAAAAACGGTACCAAATTTTATTCCAAAATCTGATACCGTTTTTATAATAACTAAGAAACGTCAACTAAGAAGTTTCTATTATTCCCACTCAATTGTTGCTGGTGGTTTTGAACTAATATCATAAACAACACGATTCACCCCTTTTACCTTGTTGATAATATCATTAGATACTTTCATCAGGAAATCATAAGGCAAGTGAACCCAGTCAGCAGTCATACCATCGGTAGATTCTACAGCACGTAGCGCAACAACTTTTTCGTAAGTACGCTCGTCACCCATAACCCCAACACTATTTACAGGAAGCAAAATTGCTCCAGCCTGCCAAACTTTATCATACAATCCCCAAGATTTCAATCCGTCGATAAAAACTTTATCTACATCTTGTAAAATTTGTACTTTTTCTAAAGTAATATCTCCTAAAATACGGATAGACAATCCAGGTCCCGGAAAAGGATGTCTTCCTAATAATTCAGGATCAATTCCTAAAGATGCTCCCACTCTACGTACCTCATCTTTAAAAAGCATACGCAAAGGTTCTACAATTTTTAATTTCATATAATCCGGCAAACCTCCCACATTATGGTGCGATTTAATTGTTGCCGATGGTCCTTTTACAGAAACCGATTCGATAACATCAGGATATATTGTACCTTGGGCTAACCAGGTAACATCTTCAATTTTATGTGACTCATCGTCAAACACTTCGATAAAAGCATTTCCGATGGCTTTTCTTTTCAATTCCGGATCAGTAACTCCAGCCAGGGCATCATAAAAACGTTGAGAAGCATCTACTCCTTTAACGTTTAATCCCATTCCTTGGTATTGATCTAAAACACTTTGAAACTCATTCTTACGAAGCAAACCATTATTAACAAAAATACAATACAGGTTTTTTCCGATTGCTTTGTTCAACAAAACCGCTGCCACAGTTGAATCTACACCTCCTGAAAGTCCAAGAACAACTTTGTCGTTTCCGATTTTTTCTTTCATTTCAGCCACGATTTCTTCAACGAAAGCATTTGGCGTAAAATTTTGAGGAACATGAGCAATTTTCACTAAAAAATTCTCTAACATTTGTTTCCCGTCAGTAGAATGATACACTTCCGGGTGGTATTGAATAGCATAAGTGGTCTCACCTTCAATCTTATAAGCTGCAAATTCCACATCATGTGTGCTTGCTAACTTCACACCATTAGTCGGTAAAGCCTTAATACTATCACTATGACTCATCCAAACCTGACTGTTTAGAGAAACTCCTTCAAAGAAAACTTCATCTTCTTTAATATAAGACAAGTTTGCTCTACCGTATTCTCTAGTGTTTGAAGCAGCAACTTCACCTCCGCTAAAATGAGACAAATATTGCGCACCGTAACACACGGCAAGCATTGGCAATTTCCCTCTGATTTCAGACAAATCAGGATGTGGTGCATCTTCTGCACGAACAGAAAATGGACTTCCTCCCAAAATTACAGCTTTGTAACTTGACAAATCTGAAGGGATATTATTGTATGGAAAAATTTCGCAGAATATATTTAATTCGCGAACTCTACGCGCAATCAGCTGAGTGTATTGCGAACCGAAATCTAAAATAAGTACGTTGTGTTGCATGGGCGCAAAATTACTTTTTAAATTTGGATTGCAAAAGTGGATTTTTGAAATTTTTTATTTTTTTTCTGTTCTATTTTCACTCTTTTAATTTCATAAAAAACAACATACTCAATGCATAAGGTTTTTATTCTTTAATAATCTTAAACTTTGATTTCACTCCTTTATCAATATTATCCCAAAAATCAGTAGCCAATAATTTACCGTCTTTATCGTATATCCGAAATTCACCAGTATTACCACCGTATTGACCTCTATTAAGAGCTTCAACCTCTAAATAACTCAATCCTTCATTCAAATTAATCCTAATATCATCGTATGAATAACCTAACCTTAAGTTATTAACCAAAATTGTATGCTGATAATCATAAATTAAATCCGCTTGAATTAAATCACCATCAACATTCCCACAATCTCTAACCCTAAGAATTAAAAAATCAGATTTAGTTCGGATTACTCCAAAATCAACATCCGTTTTTCTAATATAGGAATCATCCTCTTTCAATCCATTCGCAATCAAAGATTTACTCACGCTCTCATTGAGTTTATCCCTAATTCTATCTCCGGGATTTACAAAATCATTGGTTTGTTCCATCGAAAAAGACTTCGCTTCTCCTATTTGATATTTAGAAGCTGACGGCAAAACCGCATCCGGTTTTTTGAATATATTAGGTGCTTTGATAACCGCTGCCTCGGCTGTGGATGGAGTGACTTTCTTAGGAGCCGGAGCAGTATTTAATGGCGCATTTATTTTAAACTTAGTAGTCCCAAAATCATTTTGAGCGTAACTACTAACAGTAAAACAAACCATTACAAACAATAAAAACTGCTTCCTATTCATATTATTTTGCTTTTTAAAACTCTTAAGCATCAACAAATATACCAAGCTTTCATTTTACAAAACAAAATCAACATTGAACATTAAAGAAATTTTAACCAAAGCATTCGTTTTTATTCCTTTTCAATCACAATTGTAGCCTTAAAACCTTGCGCAATATTCCATTGATTAGCTGTAATCAGATTTCCTTTATCATCAAAAATTTTAAATTCGGCGGTATTTGGTGCTGCATATCCTTCATTGATAGCCTCAAAATCAATTCGATTAACTCCTTTTTGTAATGCAATATCAAATCCTTGCGCCTCTCCATTCAAAAGTACTTCCGGCTCAACGATAACATAATTCAAATACACACGCACCTTGTCTCCATCAACATAAGCCGCATCACGATAACTTACTTTAGCAGTTCCCGAAGCCGTTTTAACCACTCCAAAATCCTGATCTCTCTTAGCTAATTTTTCAGGATCTTTTTCTTCCCCTTTAGGAACTTCATATTTATTTTCCCCTATATCTGTTATCACATAATTTTTTATTGCATTATAATCAGCCTTAGATACTTTTACATCTTTCTCCTTAACTTCTTTAACCTTCACTTCCTTCTTTTTTGCCGGAGCAGCTTTAACCTTAAACTCAGCCCCAAATTCTTCCTGGGAATAAGCTGTTGAAAGCATCCCAAACATCAAACCCAAAATAAAAACCTGACCTTTAAAACTAAAATATTGACTCATCATTTTATGTATTTAATTTAAAAACTGTATTCAAAAAAACTATTTTTATTAGTCTATTCCTAATAGATAACAAGAAAGTTTTTAATTTATTATGTACAAAGCTAATCAAAAACAACCTAAACCTGTTTGTCTTTATCAAAATGAGTGTTTTTTATTTTACTATTTTTTATAAATTGCACAAAATATTCTAAACTTTAACCGGAGGTGTATTCCTCTATAAACTAATTAAATACATCAAAATGAAAAGAGAAAACATCTTAACGGGATCGCCATGGGAAGACAAAATGGGATATTGCCGTGCAGTTCGCATCGGAAACATCATCGAAGTTTCGGGAACTGTTGCAATTGTCGATGGCGACAAAGTAAAAGCTGATGACGCTCATGCACAAACCTTAAATATTTTAGAAAGAGTTGAAAAAGTATTAGAAGATTTAAACGCAAGTATGAAAGATGTTATCCGTACCCGTATTTTTACTACTGACGTAAGTACTTTTGAAGCAGTTGCTACAGCTCACGCTACTTTTTTCAAAGACATCAAACCTACAACTGGTTTTTACGGAATTAACCAATTAGTAGCTCCTGAATACTTAGTTGAAATTGAATTAACTGCTGTATTAACTGAATAATTAGATTTCCAAAATTACTCTTCGAGCGCAATAAAAGCAATTAGAAAACTAAAACTGCTTTTGTTGCGCTCGAATGCTAATACTACAACAAAGCCCAATGAACTTAAAAAAGACAATACTACTTTCACTCAAATGGATTTTAATCTGTGCTTTGATAGGTTTTTTTTCCGGTTCGGCTTCTGCTTTTTTTTTAATTGCCCTGGAATGGGTATCGCAGCTTAGAATACAAAACAGCTGGTTTATCTGGTTATTACCCATCGGTGGACTTTTAATTGGTTTACTTTATCATTATCATGGCAAAGACGTAGTTAAAGGAAACAATCTTTTATTAGAAGAATACGAAACTCCTACAAAAGTGATTCCGCTAAAAATGGCTCCTTTTGTACTTATAGGAACACTTATCACCCATCTTTTTGGAGGTTCGGCAGGTCGTGAAGGAACAGCGGTACAAATGGGAGGTGCAATTGCCGACCAGTTTAGCCGTATATTCCTTCTCGATGCAACCGACCGAAAAACACTTATTATTTTAGGAATCAGTGCCGGTTTTGCATCTGTTTTTGGAACTCCGCTTGCAGGTGCTATTTTTGCTCTGGAAGTGGTTTATTTTTGTAAAATCAGTGTAAAAAGTAGTATCCTCTCTTTTGTCGTTGCTTATTTTGCTAATTACACCGTAGAACTTTGGGCTGTTCATCACACACATTACAGCATCCCAATAATTCCCGAAATGAATCCGGAAAACTTACTTTGGATAATTCCATCCAGCATTTTATTTGGTTTTGCTGCCATGCTTTTCTCCAGAAGCACACATTTTTGGGGTGCTCTATTCTCAAAAAACATTGCCTATCCACCGTTGCGCCCTTTTGTATGCGGAATCATCTTAGCATTAGCTTTTTATACTTTTAATGTATCACAGTTTATGGGATTAGGTGTTCCTTCCATTGTAGAAGCCTTCTCAAAACCGAATGAATATCAAGATTTTTTACTCAAAATTTTATTTACAGGATTTACTTTGGGAGCAGGATTTAAAGGTGGAGAAGTAACTCCATTATTTTTTGTAGGTGCGACTCTGGGAAGTGCTTTATCTATTTTTATTCCGTTGCCAATAGCACTTTTGGCAGGAATGGGATTTGTTGCTGTATTTTCGGGTGCTACTCACACACCTATTGCCTGTACTATTATGGGAATCGAACTTTTTGGTATTGAAGCTACTGTTTTCATTGGAATCTCTTGCTTTATTGCCTATCTGGCTTCGGGTTCAGTAGGCATTTATCATGCACAAACTGTAAAAGGAGTAAAAATCCGTTTGTATGAAAGATTTAAAAGACGCAAACTTGATGATTTATAAATTGTAAAAAGAAGTTAATTCTGAAATGTTTTCATAGTTTACACTAAAAAAATGTAAATTCGCAAACTATGAAAATACAAGACATACAAGCGATACAATCCTTACTGGCAACACCTAAAAAAGTTGCTATCATTCCGCATAGAAATCCTGACGGAGACGCTATGGGCTCAACCTTAGCCTTATATCATTTTTTAAGCAAAAACAATCACGAAGCTACGGTTATATCTCCAAACGAATTTCCTGATTTCTTAGCCTGGCTTCCCGGCTCTGAAATGGTTCGTGTTTTTGAAACAGACAAAGAAAATTGCACTCAAATATTAAAAGAAGCTAATCTAGTTTTCACCCTCGATTTCAATGCCTTTCATCGTGTAGGCGAAATGGAAAAAGTACTCGAAGTACTCGACACCACTTACATTATGATTGATCATCATCAAAAACCGGATGATTATGCTGCTTACACTTATTCAGACACTTCTTTTGGTTCTACCTGCGAAATGGTATATAACTTCATTTCTTTTTTAGGTCAAAAAGAACAAATTGACACAATAATAGGAACCTGTATTTATACAGGTATTTTAACCGATTCCGGTTCTTTTAAATTCCCTAATACTACTGGAAACACCCATAGAATTGTTGCCGAATTAATTGATTTAGGAGTAGAAAACACTAAAATCCCTAACCTGCTTTTTGACAATAGTTCCTACAGCCGATTACAGTTATTAGGTAGAGCTTTACAAAATTTAAAAATATTACCTGAACATAAAACTTCATACATCACACTAAGTCAGGACGAATTAAACAGTTTTAACTATGTAAAAGGAGATACCGAAGGAATTGTAAATTATGGATTAAGCATCAAAGGAATACAGTTTACGGCTATTTTTATCGAAAACAAAGACGAAAAAATCATTAAGATTTCTTTTCGTTCTCAAGGTAGTTTTGATGTAAATGAGTTTGCCCGAGAACACTTTAACGGAGGCGGACACCGCAATGCCGCCGGTGGAAAATCAGAACTTTCGATGGAAGAAACCATAGCAAAATTTGAAAAAATAGTCAATAATCTAACGCTGTAAATACTATGAAGGCTATCCAATTTATGATTTTAAGTTCCTTTTTATGCTTAGGTTTTACTGCCTGCAAGGAACCGCAGGGAGCCCGACGTCCTGTTTCGAGAGCTTCGGGAGTTTTCATGAAAAAATCAATTGAAAGAAATAAAAAGCTGATTGCTTCGGAAGAAGACCAAATCAAAGCTTTGATGAAAAAAAATCCGAAGATTAGCTACATTGCTTCTTCTAAAGGTTATTGGTATTCTTATGAAATTAAAAACGAAATTGATTCTTTGACACCAAAAAAAGGCGACGTTGCTTTTTTTAACTATGAATTAAAAGACCTAAATGGAGCAGTTATCTATTCGGAAGTGGAGCTTAGACCTCAGGTATATCGAGTGGACAAACAGGACATCATGATGGGATTGAGGGACGGAATTAAATTGATGCGTAAAAACGAAAAAATAAATTTTTATTTTCCTTCTCATATTGCTTATGGTTATCACGGAGACAATAAAAAAATTGGTGTAAACCAACCTTTAATTTGTACTGTAACCTTAAACGATTTCAAATCGGAGGCGGTTTACAAAAAAGAATTAGAACAAAACATCACCAATAATTTGGCTAAAACCGATAGTATAAAAAAGGCTAAAAAAGTAGTTTTAAAAACAAAACCAATAAGCAAAGACACCTTGGAAGAATAATTCTAAGATCCGTAAACTGCAAAAACAATAAATAAAATCATGAAAAAAAGCATTCTATTTGTGCTACTTCTTATCAGTTGTTTTTATTCTTGTAAAAATGAAAGCGATTATTTCGCAGATGGTTTGTATGCTAAAATTGAAACCAATAAAGGCATCATTTATTTAGAACTGGATTATAAAAAAGCTCCTATTACAGTAGCCAATTTTGTTACGCTGGCTGAGGGAAAAAATAATTTTGTAACTGTAGATTACGCTAAAGGACGTCCTTTTTATGATGGCATGAAGTTTTACCGTGTCATCAAAGGATTTGTAATTCAAACCGGAGATCCCGAAGGAACAGGAACAGGTAATTCCGGCTATAAATTTAAAGACGAATTTAACGATTATTTTTTTGACAAAGAAGGTATTTTGGCTATGGCCAATAACGGCCCTAACACAAACAGCAGCCAATTTTTTATCACTCGTAACCCTACTCCCTGGCTCAACGGGAAGCACACTATTTTTGGTCATGTGATGGGCAATGGTATGGAGGTGGTCAATGATATTAATCAGGACGATGTTGTTAAATCAATCATTATTATTAGAAAAGGAGAAGCTGCTAAAAAATTCAATGCGGTAAAAATATTTGATGATTATTTTGTTATTGAATCTAAAAACCAAAAAGTACAAAAGGATATTGAAACCCAAAACGAGAAAAAGTATTACGAAAAATACGGGGAAATAATTACAGCTAAAACCAACTATTTTGAAGCTTTAAAAGAAAAAGCGACCAAAACCGTTTCGGGACTAAAATACATCATTACTCAAAAAGGAAGTGATACAAAACCGGTAAAAGGAACTACTGTTAACGTAAATTATGCTGTGTTTTCAGAATATGGAGAGCTTTTTGATACCACAATCGAAAGTGTAGCAAAAGATTTTGGAAAATTGAATTCGCAACGTGCTGCTCAAAACGCTTACCAGCCAATTCTTTTTCAGGCAGGAAAAAGAGATGGTATCATTCCCGGATTTACTGAAGGCATCGATAAAATGTCTTATGGAGACAAAGCCGTTTTATTTATTCCCTCGCATTTAGCCTATGGTGCCGGTGGTGCAGGTAGTGCAATTCCGCCGCACACCAATCTTATTTTTGAAATTGAATTAATTAAACCTCAATAATTTTTAAATACAACTATTAGAAAAACACAACCCCATGAAATTTAGAATATTATTTTTAGCATTCTTTGCTTTACTTACAGTTCAGGCACAGGAAACTTCTAAAAAAGCAGTTAAAAAAACAGCTGCTGTAAAAGAAGAAGGTATTTTTGCAACCATTAATACTACTAAAGGAGCCATTGTTTTACAATTAGAATTCGAAAAAACACCCGTTACCGTTGCCAATTTCATTAGCCTTGCACAAGGTAAAAACGAATTTGTAACCGACAGTAAACTGAAAGGCAAACCTTTTTTTGATGGTTTGAAATTTCACAGAGTAATTAGTGATTTCATGATTCAGGGGGGGGATCCACAAGGAACCGGTGCCGGAGGAACAGGTTATTCTTTTAAAGACGAATTTATCCCTGAGTTAAAATTTGACAAAGGAGGAATTCTAGCTATGGCCAATTCAGGTCCAAAAACCAATGGAAGTCAATTTTTTATCACTCACAAAGACACACCCTGGTTAAACGGGAAACACACTATTTTTGGACACGTTGTAGAAGGAATGGACGTGGTTAATAAAATTGCTCAGGACGATATAATCAAAAACATTATTATTATCCAAAAAGGAGCTTTGGCAAAAAAATTCAAAGCCGAAAAAGTATTTGCTAATTATTACAACAACAAAGCTGAAGAAGAAAGAAAAGAGGCAGAAGCCAAAGCAGCTGCCGAGAAAATTCAAAAAGAAAAAATAGCGGCTTTGATTACTGAAAAAGTAAACAACTTCAACAGTCAAAAAGCAACTGCAACAACTACTCCATCAGGATTAATGTATAAAATAACGCAAAAAGGATCAGGTGCAAAACCGGCTGCGGGAACCACTGTCTATTTTCATTACTCAGGATTTTTTGAAGACGGAAACTTATTTGACAGCAGCATAACAGAAGTAGCTAAAATCTACGACAAATACAACGAAATGCGATTCATGCAAGGAGGCTACAATCCTTTTCCTTTTGAAATAGGTAAAAAAGACGGTATGATTCCAGGTTTTATCGAAGCCATCAACTTACTCTCTTTTGGAGATAAAATGACTGCTTTTATTCCGGCTAAATTAGCTTATGGTGAAAGCGGTGCGGGCGGAGTAATTCCTCCAAATGCAACTTTAATTTTCGAATTGGAAATTTTTGACAAACAAGTCGAAACAAAATAAAAACAACAATTAGAAATCCGATTACAATTAAAGTAGTCGGATTTTTTTTAATCACCTTTGCAAATAAAAACACAATTTTTCTTACCTAAATAAAGTTATTTTCATATATTTGAAAAAATATTCTGAGTTTTTCAAAAAACCGCTATTAACCCTTGTTTTGGAACAATCTTGAAGAACTGCTGAAATAATAATTTTATAAGCTTATGTTTTATCAAGTAAATGAAATAATAGACATTAACCTGCAATTGCTATTTTCATCAAAAAACCAATCTTTGAAATTTTCAGAGTTCAAAGACAATAATGGAAAAAAATTAGGAAAAATAATGGAACTTTTCCATCTCATGGAAAAAGAAAACCTAATCACCATAGAAAACAATAAATGTTACATAACCGAATTTGGAAAAAATATTATTGAAAACGGTGGTTGGTTTGAACATTTGAAAAAAAAGGAAGAAACCGAAAAAAAGAGAACGGAAGAACTAAAAAAAAATCAGCATCTGCATAAAAAGACCAAAAAGAAAAAATCAGTTTTAATTGGCAAAAGCTCTTTCTTTTTCATTACTAATCATTTTAAAAATATTCTTAAAAAAAGAAAAACATGAGTATTCAAGATTTTTTTTCTCAAGAATGCGAGAAGCTATTCTTAATTCATAAAAAAAGTTTGATTGAAAAAACCTCATTTAATGAGAAGAAAAACAACTTAAATCCCGAAGATTATCCAAAATTTGATCGGGAGTTCAAACGCTTTCAAAGACAGCTAAGTTTGAATTTAACAAAACTGACAAAGAAAAATAAAAATACTAACGTAGAAGAAATTTTAGAGCCCATAGCTAATAAATATGCCAAATCTTTTTTAAACCTAGTCGATTTATCCAAAATTGAACTGGAAAAAAATCAGCATTAAAATTAGCAAAAAAAGCTATTTTCAACATACAAAAAACCCTTTCAATCCCAGAGGATGAAAGGGTTTTATTTTATATAATTATCTGTTTCTTATACCAATCACTAGGCAAACGAACGAGTTTTATTTTTGCCACGAATTACACAAATTGGTACAAATATTACTGATTTTTAAAATAAATTACACCAATTTGTGTTATTTCGTGGAATTCGTGGCTGTTTTTTTTTATTTAGTCCGCTTAGCGGACAGTTAAATTATTTTATATACTAAAAATTATTTCTTCCCAAACTTCCAGTCAAATTCATCTTTACTGTTGATAATGGCTCCTACCTCAACTTTTACCACTTCTTCAAACTCAGTTTGCAGTAACAACCAGTTTTCTTCATTAAAATAATTCTCAAAAGTATCAAATTCTTCCTGAGTGAATTTGGTAATGCTTTTTTGAGCTAAATCTTTCTTTACGTCTTTGACATTTCTACCAATTAATTTATTGCCAAATAATTCCAAATCGGCACTGGAAGCAACTACGTAACCAAACTTAAAATCTTCATCTTTATAAAAAGTCAAACGCATTTTGAATTTATTATACACAAAAATAACGTTATCATCTTCGTCTTTGTAATTTCTGTCCGGAGTTCCATAAACGGCAGTTACATCTTTTTGTTTCATACCGAAAATGAGTTTATCAATCCCGTTTTTAAGGTTTATTTTCATCATCTATAATTTTAGCGCAAAGTTCGCAAACTTTTTCACATCTCAGGCATTTTATCGGTTATAATCTTAAGGTTTTACTAAAAGCAAACAGCATAAGATAAATTTTCAGTAAATTTAATACATAGTGTTTTTTTTAATAAAAACAGTCTTTTAATTTTCAAAAAGCAAAAACAACCACCCAATCTAAAAAATTAGTTTTCGAAAAAAGTCATTCTCATGAACCTACCTTTCAAAGATAAAAAGTTTGTTTTTCTACTGCTATCTGTTAGTATTGTCATTGTTTTGGAAATATTATCGCTTTTAGGAATTCATTTACCTATGCCTTATGCGCCGTTTATTTTCTGTACTTTTATCATCGCCATTGGCTACAAAGTGATCCTCAACGGACTACAATCTCTTATAAAACTCAACTTTAGCAGCATTAATTTATTAATGACCATTGCTGTTATTGCCGCCTTATATTTAGGCGAATATCCAGAAGCTGCCGTTGTAATTGTACTTTATGTTTTAGGCGAACGTCTGGAAGACATTGGGCTGGAAAATTCTAAATCAGCATTAGACGAATTAATAAAAAGTGTCCCAAAAACAGCTTTTGTAAAAAAAGCCAATAAAGAAATCCCTATTGAGCAAATTGAAATAGGAACTGTTATCCAAATCAAAGCAGGAACTATTATTCCACTGGATGGCAAAATCACTTTTGGCGAAAGCCTGATTGACGAATCGGCTATTACAGGAGAACCGATTGCTAAAGAAAAACAAGTGGGTGATACTGTTTTTGCAGGCACACTCAACACCAATGGTTTTATTGAAATAAAAACCTCAAAACTTTCGACAGATACAACTTTTGCAAAAATTATCCAACTTACTTTTGAAGCGGGAGCTGCTAAAAGTGAAACCCAAAAATTCATTCAACGCTTTTCAAAACTTTACACCCCTATCATTATTGGATTGGCTCTCTTGATTTTTGTTGTTCCTGTTTTTTTACTTCATCAGGATTTCAACCATTGGTTAAAACAAGCCATTACTTTACTCGTAATTGCCTGTCCCTGTGCTTTAGTTATTTCGACTCCGGTTGCTATTTATGCCGCTATAGGAAACGCTTCCGCAAAAGGTGCTCTGATAAAAGGAGGGAAATACATAGAGGCTCTGGCCGAAATCAAAGCGATTGCCGTAGATAAAACCCGAACCATTACTTATGGAACTCCAGTAGTTTCGGATGTTTTTCCCCTAATAGGAACCAGCCGAAAAGAATTGCTCTCTTGTGTTTCGGGTGCTGAACTATTCTCAGAACATCCACTGGCGCAAGCCATAATTACAGCAACCAGAGCAGAGGGCTTTGAACCACATACCGCCAAAGATTTCAAAAGTATTATTGGAAAAGGTGCAACGGCAAAATGCGAAGTTTGTCAAACTGATAGTGTACTGGTGGGCAAACTGGAATTTATTAGAGAATACCATGAAATATCTACCGAAGTGGAAGCAATCGAAGCACAATTAGCCACCGAAGGAAAAACGAGTGTGGTAATCAGTTTTGGGAAAGGTGTTGTGGGAATTATTGGTCTTACAGACAAAATTAAACCAGACAGTGCCGCAGCTATACAAGAATTACAGGAACAAAATATCGATGTAATTATGCTTACCGGCGACAGCGAAAAAGCAGCACATTTTGTTGCAAGACAAGTAGGCATTACAAAAGTATTTGGCGATTTACTCCCTGAAGAAAAAGCCGAAGAAATAAAAGCATTATTACAACAATATGACAAAGTTGCCATGGTAGGTGACGGAATTAACGACGCTCCTGCTCTGGCCATAAGCACTGTGGGAATTGCAATGGGAACAGCGGGAAGTGATACCGCCATAGAAACGGCAAATATTGCCTTGATGAACGATCAACTTTCATTAATTCCTTTTTTGATTCGGTTGAGCAAAAAAACCATGAAACAAATCAAAATGAATACACTTGGAGCTATTATAACTAAGTTTATTTTTGTTCTACTGGCTGTCTTTGGACTCAGCAATCTGGCCTTAGCCATTGCTGCCGATGTAGGCGTGACATTAATTGTTATTTTATTTAGCCTGAATCTAATGCGTTTTGAAAAATCAAAAGTTTAAAAGCACTTTTTATTGTTTATTTACTAACTTAACTGTTGCATAAACATTTTTGTCTCCAACCAAAAACCAGAAAACCATGAATATCTCTTTCGAAAAAAAAATATTTATAGGATTTATAATCAATGTAATAGTGGTAATTGCAGCAGCATGGATTTTTTTAGCCCGAATCAATCCCGAACGCAATGCAATGACTGACAGCACGCTGGACGCAATAGAAATTGCTTTATTTATACTTTCTGTTATTTTATTGATTGTAGTGTATTTTATTATTAGAAATCAATTAAAAGCCAAAGAAGCAGCTCAAAAACTACTCGAAGAAAACAAACAATTGCTACAATCCATTATTGATAATACATCCAATCCTATTGCTATAAAAAAATTAAATGGAGAATATCTATTAGTAAATAAAAATTTTGGCGAATTATTTGGCATAGCCAACGATAAAATTATAGGCAAAACCGATCATGATTTTCTCCCAAAAGAAATCGCTGAAACCTATCGAAATTCGGATTTGGAAGTAGCTAAGAAATTAGTCGAACTAAAATCCGAAGAAACCATTGAGCAAAAAGACGGAGTGCATACTTATATTGCGGTTAAATTCCCTTTGTATGACGATACGGGAAGAATTTACGCCATCGGAGGCATTTCTACTGATATTACCGAAAGAAAAAAACTGGAGGATTCCCTAAAAGCCACCGATGCTTTCTTTAATATGTCTTTCGATATTTTTACGGTTGCCAGAAACGATCATTTTATCAAAATTAATACTGCCTTTACCAATACTTTAGGCTACACACAAAAAGATATGGACGAAATAAAATTCATGGATCTTACCCATCCTGAAGATCGACCAACTTCAGATGAAGTATTAGCTCAAATATTAAAAGGCAACACCGTTGTGAGTTTTAAAAACAGAGTACGCCATAAAGACGGCACGTACCGATGGCTGGACTGGAATAGCAGTATTGATTTAAAAGAAGGAATCATCTATTCAGCAGCCAGAGATATTACCGAAAAAATAACACTTGAATTTGAACAGCAAAAAGCTGTTGAAGAACTCTATGAAAACGAAGAAAAATTACGCGTAATTGTAGAAAACATTGGTGAAGGTGTGATTGTGGCCAATGCCGATAAAAAAGTAGTACTGGCCAATTATATGGCCAACGATATTTTTGGAATTGAAGAAGATGATAAAATTTCAACGGATTTAACAACCCATTTTGAACTCTATTTCCCTGATGAAAAAACCATATTTCCCGCTCAAAATTTACCTATGGAACGTGCTTTTAACGGAGAAATAACCGATGATGTGGATTTAGTACTTTGGAATCCTGTTGCGCGTGAAAAAAGAAGAGTTTTAATAAGCGGACGTCCTTTAGTGGATCAGGACAACAATATTGTTGCCGCCGTTATTACCATTAAAGACATTAGCCAATACAAAAAAATGGAAGAAGAACTCGAAGAAACCGAAACCAAATACCGCAAACTTATTGGTTTCAAAAATGAAGCTAAAGATGACAAAGACAAAAATAAACCTTTATAACTGTATAAAAAAAGCGTTAAGTTTAAACCTTAACGCTTTTGTATTTTATTCTTCCTCATACATTTCGTCGTAACGGGCAGGAATTTGCGGATCATAAAGCGGACATTTGAATTCTTCCATGATATCTACTAATTTATCCATGGTTTTTCCAGATGTTCCATAACAATCTATTTCAACTGTTTGAGATGTAGTTTTTACCTGAAAAGCTCCTACTCCATCCTTATTTTTCCAACTGTTCTCATCTACTCTTTCCCAATTAGAAAATACCGAAGCAATTCGGTTGATAATAACCGCAACAGGAAGTTCTTCTAAACCCTCGATAGTTTCTTGCTCATCGATAGCTTCATAAACCTCTTGATGGTTTAAATAAACCCCTTCTAAATAATTCCAAAAAAGTAATTCGTACATCTTTTGTTTTTTAGCCCCGATAGTAGCGACATCCTTTATCTTTTTTCTTTAAAAAGATAAAGATATAGCGGATAGCGGGATTAGCTTCTAGCCTATATTAATATTCGAAAGTACCGTATTCGCTGGAAATAGTCAATTTCTTAGTATCAGCAGCTTCAACGCGACCTACAATTTGCGCATTAACATTGAACGATTTTGAAATCGCAATAATATCCTGTGCAACGGCTTCAGGAACATAAATTTCCATACGATGTCCACAGTTGAAAACCTGATACATTTCTTTCCAATCCGTTTTTGATTGTTCCTGAATTAACTTGAACAATGGAGGAACTGGTAATAAATTGTCTTTTATAATATGTAAATTATCTACAAAATGTAAAATCTTAGTTTGCGCTCCACCACTACAGTGAACCATTCCGTGAATTTCATTCGAAGAATATTGGTCTAAAATTTTCTTGATAATGGGTGCATAAGTACGTGTTGGCGAAAGCACTAATTGTCCGGCATCGATTGGTGAATTTTCTACTGCATCAGTCAATTGTACCTGACCTGAGTAAATTAATTCTTCAGGAACAGCAGCATCGTAACTTTCAGGATATTTTGTTGCCAAATATTTCCCGAAAACATCATGACGGGCCGATGTCAAGCCGTTACTTCCCATTCCGCCATTATAGCTTTTTTCATAAGAAGCCTGACCGAAAGATTCCAATCCAACGATTACATCACCTGCCTGGATATTAGCATTGTCAATTACCTTAGAACGTTTCATGCGAGCCGTAACGGTAGAATCCACAATAATTGTACGAACGATATCACCCACATCGGCAGTTTCTCCACCAGTAGAATGAATACTAACTCCAAAAGAAGCCAACTCTTGAATTAATTCTTCAGTTCCGTTGATAATTGCCGAAATTACTTCGGCTGGAATTAGATTTTTATTTCTTCCAATTGTTGAAGAAAGTAAAATATTATCCGTTGCTCCTACACATAATAAATCGTCAATATTCATGATTAACGCATCCTGAGCAATGCCTTTCCAAACCGAAATATCCCCTGTTTCTTTCCAATACATGTAAGCCAATGAGGATTTAGTTCCCGCTCCATCGGCATGCATGATAAGACAATAATCATCGTCTTGGGTTAGATAATCAGGGACAATTTTACAAAATGCCTGAGGAAATAATCCTTTATCTATATTTTTTATAGCATTGTGTACATCTTCTTTGGATGCCGAAACACCACGTTGCGCATATCTTTTTGAAGTATCTGAACTCATGAATTGTAATTGTGTAAGCTGCAATGGAGCAACTTGGTTTTGCGGCAAAGATAATTATTTTTTTGGGTTTATCCCGTCCCATTCTTCTAAGCGTTTTCTAAAATCTGCAATCATCAATCAAAATCCCATTTTATTTCACTAAATTTAATATAGAATACTAATAACCAATTCAATAACAATAAAAAAGCAGATTTAAAAACACAATACAAGGTGGAAACCAGCGACCACGATAAAAAACGGGGCAATTCCGAAAAGCCAAAAGAGTAGGAAACTAAATTTTTACAAGATGCCAAAATATGTAATTGAAAGAGACTTACCAGATGCAGGCAAACTTAACGCAGAACAGCTAAAAGGTATTTCAAAAACTTCCTGCGAGGTATTAAACAAAATGGGACCTGATATTCAATGGGTAAACAGTTTTGTAACAACAGACAAAATCTATTGTGTTTATATTGCTCAGAATGAAGAAATGATTCGCGAGCATGCCAAACTAGGCGGATTTCCAGTAAATTCAGTAAGCAAAGTATCCACAATTATTGACCCAACGACTTCTGAATGAATCACATCACCAATGAAATTAGTTTCGTCAAAAAAACAAATTTTAACAACAACTTAGAAAACTAAAAAATGCCTATCCAAAACGAATAGGCATTTTCTACAACAAACAATATCTTAATTATTTAGTAAACAATAACTCTCTGTATTTAGTTAGTGTCCATAATTCATTATCAACTAACAACTCTAATTTATCACAGTGGTTTCTAATGATTTCAAAATACGGTTTTACTTTATTACAATAAGCTTCAGCTGTTTTTTGAGCATTATTCAAAGCATTCGCATTTTTTCTTTCATTACGCATCTCCTCAACTTTAGCATTGATACCTTCGATATGAGTAGAAATCTCTTTTATCAAACCAATTTGCTCTTTAGCAATTGATTCAAATTCTTTTCCAAAAATATCTTTCAAGCCTTTTACATTTTCAATCAAAGTATTTTGATAACGAATAGCTGTTGGGATAACATGATTTTTCGAAATATCTCCTAAAACCCTACTTTCAATTTGGATTTTCTTAGTGTATTCTTCTAATTCAATTTCGTAGCGTGCTTCCACTTCCACATGATTCATAATTCCTAATTCAGAAAACAAATCAAGTGCTTGTTTTGATGCTCTAGCTTTTAGGGCTTCAGGTGTTGTTTTAAAATTACTCAATCCTCTTTTCTTAGCTTCTTTTTCCCAGGCCTCGCTATAACCGTCACCTTCAAAAAGAATATCTTTTGAAACCTTGATATACTCTCTCAAAACATTAAAAATAGCATCATCTTTTTTCATTGCTTTTGAATCAATCAAAGCATCAACTTCCACTTTAAAATCTCTCAATTGCTTAGCAACAATGGTATTTAAAGTAGTCATTGCATTCGAACAATTTGCTGAAGAACCTACCGCTCTAAACTCAAATTTATTTCCTGTAAAAGCAAAAGGTGATGTTCTGTTTCTATCGGTATTATCTAAAATTACCTCTGGAATTTTCCCTACTACGTTTAATTTTAAATCGGTTTTTTCTTCTGGAGATAATTTTCCTGTGGTTACACTTTCTAATTCAGCCAAAACTTTAGTCAGTTGTTCTCCAATAAATACCGAAATGATTGCAGGCGGCGCTTCATTAGCTCCTAAACGATGGTCATTGCTAGCCGTTGCAATCGAAGCACGCAACAATTCTTCATAATCATTTACCGCTTTGATGGTATTAATAAAGAAAGTCAAGAACTGCAAATTACTCATTGGAGTTTTACTAGGACTCAATAGATTCACTCCAGTGTCAGTTGCCAATGACCAGTTGTTGTGTTTCCCGGAACCATTTACACCTTTAAAAGGTTTTTCATGCAACAACACTTTAAAATCATGACGTTCGGCTACTTTTTGCATAATATCCATCAAAAGACAGTTATGATCCACAGCCAGATTTGTTTCTTCGAAAATTGGTGCTAACTCAAATTGATTTGGCGCAACTTCATTATGACGCGTTTTAACCGGAATTCCAAGCAACATACATTCTTGTTCCAAATCACGCATATAAGTCAAAGCGCGAGTAGGAATTGACCCAAAATAATGATCATCTAATTGTTGACCTTTTGCCGATGTATGCCCTAACAAAGTTCTTCCTGTCATCATCAAATCAGGACGAGAATGCGCCAAAGCCTTATCTACCAGGAAATATTCTTGTTCCCAACCTAAGGTTGCTGTAACTTTTTTGACATTCTTATCAAAATAACGACAAACTTCAGTAGCCGCTTCATCCATAACAGCCAAAGCTCTTAATAAAGGAATTTTGTTATCTAATGCTTCTCCTGTATAAGAAATAAAAACGGTAGGAATACATAAGGTAGTACCATATATAAATGCTGGAGAAGTTGGATCCCAAGCCGTGTATCCTCGGGCTTCAAAAGTATTCCTGATTCCTCCGTTTGGAAAACTGGAAGCATCCGGTTCTTGTTGAACCAATTGTGCTCCCCCAAATTTCTCTACCGGATCACTTCCATCAAAAGAAGTTTCAAAAAAAGCGTCATGTTTCTCAGCTGTTGTTCCTGTTAGAGGCTGAAACCAGTGTGTATAATGAGTAACTCCTTTAGCCAAAGCCCACTCTTTCATACCCATCGCGATATAATCAGCCAATTTTCTGTCTATTTTTGTTCCATGTTCAATAGCTCCTTGTACAGCTTTAAAAGCATCTGAAGTCAAATATTGCTTCATTGCCTTTTCGTTAAAAACATTTGTTCCAAAAATGCTTGATTTTCTATTGGTTTCTTCAAAATGAACCGCTTTTCTATTAGAAGCCTCTCTTAATGCTTGAAAACGTATTGTTGACATTTTTAAAGTATTTATTAAACTGTTAATAATCAATTTTATAATTAAAAAACACAAAGATAAAGAATCTAACACTAAAATCAGCCCGCTAACCCATTATCAAATTGCTTTTTATTTAGCTTCAAAATTGCTATTTTTTAAATATACCCCCCGTCAAAATATAGTAATCCAAAAAATAACATCCATTTAAACAAAAGACACCCCAAGGTTTTCAGCACTAAAAAAAATATTCTATATTTGCACCTCAGTTAAAATCAAGAAAATTAATTTATATTATTATGGCAAAAATAAAGTTAGAGTACCTTTGGTTAGATGGTTACGAACCAACTCAAAATCTTAGAAGTAAAACAAAAGTTGAAGAACACGAAAACTTTCAAGGAACTTTAGAAGAAATAGGAAACTGGTCTTTTGACGGTTCTTCTACAAAACAAGCTGAAGGTGGTTCATCTGATTGTCTATTAGTACCAGTTGCTATCTATCCAGATCCAGAGCGTATTAACGGATGGTTAGTAATGTGTGAGGTTATGAATGCTGATGGAACTCCACATCCTTCTAACGGAAGAGCTACTATTGATGATGACAATGATGATTTCTGGTTTGGTTTCGAACAAGAGTACTTCATCATGGATACTAAAACTTTATTACCATTAGGTTTCCCTGTAGGTGGATACCCTGCTCCACAAGGAATGTACTACTGTTCAGTAGGTGGAAAAAACACTCACGGAAGAAAATTAGTTGAAGAGCACGCTAACTTATGTATTGATGCTGGAATCAACTTTGAAGGAATCAACCAAGAGGTTGCTTGTGGACAATGGGAATTCCAATTATTCGCTAAAGGAGCTAAAAAAGCAGGTGATGAAATCTGGGTTGCTCGTTACTTATTAGATCGTTTGACTGAGAAATATGGTTACTATATTGAATACCATCCAAAACCACTAGGAGATACTGACTGGAATGGTTCTGGTATGCACGCTAACTTCTCTAACGAAGTATTAAGAACATGTGGTTCTCAAGAAACTTACGAGAGAATTTGTGAGGCTTTCCGTCCTGTAACTAAAGAGCATATTGCTGTTTACGGAGCTTACAATGAGCAACGTTTAACTGGTAAACACGAAACTGCTTCTATCAACGACTTCTCTTACGGAGTATCTGACAGAGGATGTTCTATCCGTATTCCTTTGATGACTGTTCAAAAAGGATGGAAAGGATGGCTAGAAGACAGAAGACCAGCTTCTAACGGTGATCCATACAAAATTGCTGCAAGAATTATCAAAACAGTTAAATCTGCTTTGTAATTTTTATATACAATTCAAAAGTGCTTTCAGAAATGGAAGCACTTTTTTTTTATATTAAAAGTAAGACACAAACAACTATCTTTGCAAAAACACAAAAACAATTATCATGATAGTTTGGATTTGCTTCATAAGTGCTATTTTATTATTCCTGGCTTTAGATTTGGGAATTTTCAACAAAACGCCTCACGAAATCAGCTCAAAAGAAGCCGGAAAATGGACCGGAATTTGGGTTTCATTGTCTTTCCTTTTTTCAACTGTAGTTTACTGGTTGTATAGTAACAACTACGTAGCAAACCCTGATCAGCTAAAACCTATGGCTGCTACAATAAAGTATATCACAGGTTATCTTATCGAACTTTCATTAAGTATTGATAATATTTTTGTAATTGCTATTATCTTTTCTTCTTTTAGAATTCCAAAAAAATACCAACACCGTGTTTTATTTTGGGGAATCATTGGAGCCATTGCATTTAGAGGACTCATGATTTATTTTGGAGTAATGATTATCAATAAATTCGCCTGGACAACTTATTTATTTGGAGCCTTTTTGATTTACACAGCCATCAAAATGCTAATTACAAAAGAAGACCACGAATACGACCCTCACAATTCTGTAATATACAAATACTTAAAAAAACTAACCCCTATTACTACAAAAATAGACGGCGAACATTTTTTTATAAAAATCAACAATACCAATACCGCAACCCCATTATTTGTAGCCTTGATTCTTATTGAGGTTATGGACATTATCTTTGCCTTAGATAGCGTACCGGCTATTTTAGCCATTACCTCCGATCCGTTTCTGGTATTTAGTTCGAATATTTTTGCCATTTTAGGACTGCGTTCCATGTATTTCTTTTTAGCCAATATGCTGGAAAAATTCAGCTATCTGGAATACAGTTTGATTGCCATTTTAAGTTTTGTAGGATTCAAAATGATTTTCCACAAATTTGTCAATCTGCCGGAATGGGCTTCTTTAGCTTTTATCGCAGTGGCGCTACTCTCAGGAATCATTGTCTCAATACAAAAAGACAAACGAAACAAAAAAGCATAAAAAAAAGGAAATCGAGAGATTTCCTTTTTTTATTTTTTCATAAAATATTAATTCAGCTCTTTAACATTACTATCATCAATATTATATTTCTTGATAACAGCATTATAATCAGAATAATCTTCTTTAACATTATTAGCAAATTTCGCTGTTCCAGAAGGAGAACCTGGCACAATAACAATTCTAAAAGTTTGATTATTTAAATATTCCGGAGTCAGTGCTAAATTATAGGTTGCTCGCGCATAAATTATAAAATGTCCAACACTAAAATCAAAATCATAATCGACTTCTCCATTAGAGTTATAAATTGTTCTTGGTATTTGTTCCCAAATAGGTGAATTTGTACCACTTATCGATCCAACTTTTCTATAAATTAAAATAACATCCTCATTAAAGAGTACAGGATTTAATTCTTCATAAATATTATACCCATCTTCAGAATTAAAACCAAAATTCACATTGGTTAATTGAAAGACTTCACTAATAGTATCATTGTCTGGCTGAAAGTTATCATCCGAAGTAGTACAACTGGAAACAGCTAAAAAGCTAACAAAGGCAAAAAGTGTTATTATTTTTTTCATGACTATAAATTTTTAAATGGTTAAGGTTTGTAATCTAGTATTCATTAATTGTGCCAAAATTTATTTTTCGATGAAATTTTTCTTTTCCTGCCTGCCGAAAGACACAATCCATGCAATTCACAACAGTACTACCAACAAAAAAGCACCCGCTATCAAACGGGTGCTTTAATTAAAATTAAGATTTATTTATTTTTTTATTTAGCTGCAGATATCACATCATGAGTCGTAGAACCCTGACTAGTTGTTAATCTTATATAGAAAACCTGTTGTTGTTCGCTATTAAAATTATAATCTAATGTAATTACTGTACCATTAGAACATTGTGCTTGTGATTTAGTATAAACCATTTGGTTTTTACTATCGAACACCTCAATGGTCGCATCAGAAGTATAATCAAAAGTACATTGAATAGACAACTGACCATCAACCGGAACCGGATAAGCTACAAAACCTGCCAAATCAGCCTGCATTAATGACATTGTAGTTATTGTTTCAATAACCGGACAATCTAATGGCTCAATACCATAACCAACAGGTATTCTACATTCGTCAAAAGCGTTATTGATTTTATCAACCACATCTGCAATAGCACTTAGTGAAACACCATTGGTATCTCCTCCACCCAGAGCTTGATTTGCCAAAGCATACAATCCCTGAACAGTAGCATTACCTCCTAAAGCAGTTACAATATTAGCTGGAATACTGTAGAACTCATACTCATTATTTGTTGTCCCATCAGGATTACAAGAACGTATTTTTGGAGTATCAGATCCACAACCTCCTTCTGAAGCTGCTGTTGCAAAAGTTCCAGCTTGTAATTCAAAATCACCAAGTTGTCCATTTATACCTAAGTTCAAACCTAAAACAATAGTTTGAGCTAATAAAGTATTATTGATATTTCCATCTTTCAATAAACTTTGAGGCAAATTACTTATTGAATGCAATCCATTATTAGGACCGGTAGGAAGTGCTTTACTCATACCTCCGCCTGGCAACACCGCTATGATAGCATCAATATCAGTCATATTATTCATGATTGAAACATGACGCACATCTTTTATACCAACATACATAGCACCTCCATAAGAAGCCAAGGCTTTTTCAATAAGTGCTTTGGTTGTATAACTTGCAAATCCACCTAGTCCATCAGGAGCACAAGACATACCTCCAATGTTTCCATAGTATCCTTGGGTATAAGTACATAATGCATCTGAACAAATTTGTACTGATACCATTGCTGCATCTGTTGAAGTACATCCATTAGCCGGATTAGTAACAGTTAAAGTATAAGTACCGGCGGCATTTACTGTTGGAGTAGCTGTATCAACACCTGAAACTATGTTTCCACCGTTGCTGGCAACCCAGGCAAATGTTGCCCCTTGAGTTGTAGAAGACCCTAAAAGCATTACAGAAGAAGTACCACATAATATCAAACCGTCTGAACCAGCATTAGCATTTGGCAACTCTTTATTCACAGTAACGGTTACTTCATCAGTATCACTACAACCTGAAGCGGTGTGTGTTTTAGTTACTGTATAAGTAGTAGTTACAGATGGATTTACAGATGGGTTAGCTAAAGAAGAACTAAAGCCGGCTGGAATAGAAGTCCAGGAATAAGTATAACCCGCGGCTGAAGCTTCTCCAATTGACCCACCACTTGTATTAGCAATACAACTTATGGTAAAATCAGTTCCGGCATTGGCTAACACATCTGGTTTATTTACAGTAACAGTTACTTCATCAGTATCACTACAACCTGAAGCAGTATGTGTTTTAGTTACTGTATAAGTAGTAGTTACAGATGGATTGACAGATGGATTAGATAAAGAAGAACTAAAACCGGCTGGCATAGAAGTCCAGGAATAAGTATAACCCGCGGCTGAAGCTTCTCCAATGGTACCGCCATTTGCATTTGTGGTACAGGTTTTAGTAAAGTCATCTCCCGCAACTGCTACAACTGTTGGTTTATTTACTGTAACAGTCACCTCATCAGTATCACTACAACCTGAAGCGGTGTGTGTTTTAGTTACTGTATAAGTAGTAGTTACAGATGGATTTACAGATGGATTAGATAAAGAAGAACTAAAGCCGGCTGGAATAGAAGTCCAGGAATAAGTATAACCCGCGGCTGAAGCTTCTCCAATTGATCCACCACTTGTATTAGCAATACAACTTATGGTAAAATCAGTTCCGGCATTGGCTAACACATCTGGTTTGTTTACAGTAACAGTTACTTCATCAGTATCACTACAACCTGAAGCAGTATGTGTTTTAGTTACTGTGTAAGTAGTAGTTACAGATGGATTGACAGATGGATTAGATAAAGAAGAACTAAAGCCGGCTGGCATAGAAGTCCAGGAATAAGTATAACCCGCAGCTGAAGCTTCTCCAATGGTACCGCCATTTGCATTTGCGGTACAGGTTTTAGTAAAGTCATCTCCCGCAACTGCTACAACTGTTGGTTTATTTACTGTAACAGTCACCTCATCAGTATCACTACAACCTGAAGCGGTGTGTGTTTTAGTTACTGTATAAGTAGTAGTTACAGATGGATTTACAGATGGATTAGCTAAAGAAGAACTAAAGCCGGCTGGAATAGAAGTCCAGGAATAAGTATAACCCGCGGCTGAAGCTTCTCCAATTGATCCACCACTTGTATTAGCAATACAACTTATGGTAAAATCAGTTCCGGCATTGGCTAACACATCTGGTTTATTTACAGTAACAGTTACTTCATCAGTATCACTACAACCTGAAGCAGTATGTGTTTTAGTTACTGTATAAGTAGTAGTTACAGATGGATTGACAGATGGATTAGATAAAGAAGAACTAAAACCGGCTGGCATAGAAGACCAGGAATAAGTATAACCCGCGGCTGAAGCTTCTCCAATGGTACCGCCATTTGCATTTGTGGTACAGGTTTTAGTAAAGTCATCTCCCGCAACTGCTACAACTGTTGGTTTATTTACTGTAACAGTCACCTCATCAGTATCACTACAACCTGAAGCAGTATGTGTTTTAGTTACTGTATAAGTAGTAGTTACAGATGGATTTACAGATGGGTTAGCTAAAGAGGAACTAAAGCCGGCTGGAATAGAAGTCCAGGAATAAGTATAACCCGCGGCTGAAGCTTCTCCAATTGATCCACCACTTGTATAAGCAATACAACTTATGGTAAAATCAGTTCCGGCATTAGCTAACACATCTGGTTTATTTACAGTAACAGTTACTTCATCAGTATCACTACAACCTGAAGCAGTATGTGTTTTAGTTACTGTGTAAGTAGTAGTTACAGATGGATTGACAGATGGATTAGATAAAGAAGAACTAAAGCCGGCTGGCATAGAAGTCCAGGAATAAGTATAACCCGCAGCTGAAGCTTCTCCAATGGTACCGCCATTTGCATTTGCGGTACAGGTTTTAGTAAAGTCATCTCCCGCAACTGCTACAACTGTTGGTTTATTTACTGTAACAGTTACCTCATCAGTATCACTACAACCTGAAGCGGTGTGTGTTTTAGTTACTGTATAAGTAGTAGTTACAGATGGATTTACAGATGGATTAGCTAAAGAAGAACTAAAGCCGGCTGGAATAGAAGTCCAGGAATAAGTATAACCCGCAGCTGAAGCTTCTCCAATTGATCCACCACTTGTATTAGCAATACAACTTATGGTAAAATCAGTTCCGGCATTGGCTAACACATCTGGTTTATCTACAGTAACAGTTACTTCATCAGTATCACTACAACCTGAAGCAGTATGTGTTTTAGTTACTGTATAAGTAGTAGTTACAGATGGATTTACAGATGGATTAGATAAAGAAGAACTAAAGCCGGCTGGCATAGAAGACCAGGAATAAGTATAACCCGCAGCTGAAGCTTCTCCAATGGTACCGCCATTTGCATTTGTGGTACAGGTTTTAGTAAAGTCATCTCCCGCAACTGCTACAACTGTTGGTTTATTTACTGTCACATCCACACTATCAGTAGCACTACAAACCGTACCTGTCTTAGTTTTTGTCACAGTATAAGTAGTACTAACCAATGGATTGGCAATAGGATTAGCAATATTAGGATCACTTAAACCTGTAGTTGGTGACCAAGAATAGGTAAATCCTGCTTCTGGAGCTTCTCCAATTTCTTTACCATTTGGATTAGTAATACAAGTCATCGCAAAGTCTGCTCCAGCATTAGCTATTGGAATTAAATTCAAATTCAACTGAATTGGAGCCCCGGGAAAATCTTTTAACTCTGACTGAGCAGAATTCCCTGAAGATCGGGTTCTAATAAATAGTGTACTAATATTAAAACACGGATCATTAGGACTGGTATTTTTAAATACTTCTGTTAAATTGATAGCTCCTTCTGCCCATTGATTAGGAGCATAAGTACCCGGAGTAACACCATAAGCATCAAAAGGAACTGTAGTGGTCACACTGTTATTGGTACAAAAAACATTTCCGGGAAAAGTAGTATTAGGAACTACAACATATTCAAATCCGCTTCCTACAGCTTTCCAAACTCTAATTACAACAGTAGCGTCACCACCACCCTGAGTAAACTCTATGGTAATCAACACATCTCCTACTGTACGACCTCCTTGGGTACCCAAAGTAGAAAACGCACCACTACCTCCGGTAATAGGCGCTATACCAGTATTAGGATCTACAGGTCCAAATGTTGCACCAGTTATAGTTAAAGGTTTTTGTAAAAACTCAAAATCAATATAGCTACTTCCGTTAGTAACCTGACGATCACCTGCAAAAAGACACCATAAATCAGTTGGATTTCCGAATCTGTTCGTTCCGTTAACAAATGTTAATCCATCAATACTTTCTCCTCCTTCTACAGAAGCGCTACCATAAGAAAAATGAGCTCCAGCATTTTGAATCTCATTTTTATTAGGAGAAGAACCGGCTCCCCAGGTATAAGTATTAGGATTGTCATTTATCTTATTGGATGCAGTAAATATAGTAAGGTCATCTACATAGCGATCTTGTAGAAAAAAAGTAAACCCAGGATAAAGAAGAGAACCATTAGAAAAGTCAAGAACACCATTGTTCGTCATATCCAGTGGGTAATCAGGATTACCAAATTGCCTGTCAAACAAATCCCCTACGTTTTGATAAATAGTATTAATAGGTTCATGTGCCCAGGCATCTCCGTCAACACCTGAACCACTAATAGGATACTGTACCGGCACGATTCCCTTGATATTTTGTGCATTGACCGTATAAGCCATCATTAAAATTACAAACAAGAGCATTGACCGCACTACTGACTGATGCCACATAGCCTGCCAAAATCTTGACAAATAATCTACATTAAAAAATTTAAGAATACTGTTTTTCGTTAAAAGGCAAGTCGCTAATTTGCGCGTTAAGACATCGAAAAACTTCGAAATTGTATTATTTTCCATGACATAAAGTATTTTTATTTCATAAATTACTTAGGTAGGAAACTAAAATTTGGGGAAAAAGTATCGAAAAAAAGAATTGCAAAAACACCCGCATAGCCAGAAGCCATGAAGTAAATCATCAAACAAAGGATAAGTGAATATCCCCTTATTAACCAATAACTATCATAGAAATAGTTTCCAGTGATTAAAAAAAGGTTAAAAGCAACTGTTTTCAGAATGTGGGGGTAGAAAACTTGTAATAAACACCTTCGCAGAAAACCACGAAGCCATCAATCAATTAACGGAATAACTGAAAGAATGACAAATTCAATCTTTTAGTATTAACCAATAACCATTTTTAAAAAAATATTCAAAAATCAAAAAGGCTAAAAAGCAGTTGTTTTCAGAATGTGGGGGTAGAAAACTTGTAACAAACACCTTCGCAGAAAAACGCAAAGCCATCAATCAATTAACGGAATAACTCAAAGAATGACAATTCAATCTTTTGATATTAACCAACAATGCCAATAAAATTATTCTAAAAAATTAACGCATCCAGTAGGTTAAAAATAAGTTTGGGGTAACTTAAAAAAATAGTTTTTTTTCGAAATAAAACTAAAGAAACAACAAAATAAAATGGTCTGAATTTTATTTTGTCTTTCAAAGTTAATTTTTAATAAAAGACCTAAATGTTAACAAAACCTTAAAATAGATTATCCGCTTTTTTTAATCGACAAAATGCAAAAATCCAGACTAAAAAATAAAAAAAACCGAATAACTATAATAAAAAAACTATTAAAAAACACAGCTAAACAACTGTGAATGAGACACAAAAAAAGCCAAAATAAAACAAAATCTATTTTGGCTTTTTTATATCATTCAAACGAAATACTATTTCAAACTCAACAAACTTTGTTCAAGAGTTTCAATCTTAGCTAAAGCATCAGCTTCTTTTTGTCGCTCATTAGCAATTACTTTCTCAGGAGCTCCAGCCACAAATTTCTCATTAGATAATTTAGCCTGTACTGATTTCAAAAATCCTTTGATATACACCAACTCGGCATTCAATTTTTCAATTTCTTCTTCGATATTGATATTTCCGGTAATCGGGATAAAATATTCATTTGATTTCACACGGAAAGACAAGGCTGAATCTACTTTTTCAGAAACATATTCTATATCACTAACATTTCCTAACTTAGTAATCACTGCATCAAAATAAGTTGTCACTTTATCATTATTCATCACCTTTAATTCGATAACATCTTTAAAAGGAATGTTTTTGTCTTTACGAATTGTTCTGATTCCGGAAATCACTTCGGCTGCAAAATCAAAATTCTGAATTAATTTGGAATCAAAAGCTTTCATTTCTGGCCAGGTTGAAACAATCAAAGCTTCTTCCGGAGTTCTTTCGGCAATATGCTGCCAAATTTCCTCTGTCAAAAACGGCATGAATGGATGTAACAATTTCAGGTTATTCTCCAACATTTCGATTGCTTTATCAAACGTAGGTTTATCAATTGGTTGTTGGTAAGCTGGTTTAATCATCTCAAGGAACCAGGAACAGAAATCATCCCAAACCAGTTTGTAAATGGCCATCAATGCATCTGAAATTCTGTATTTTTCAAAATTGTCTTCAATTTCAGCTAAGGTTTGCTGCAACTTAGCCTCATACCATTCAATCGCTACTTTTGATGATTCCGGCTGCGGAATAGTTTCTGAAACTTCCCAACCTTTAATCAATTTGAAGGCATTCCAAATTTTATTCGAAAATCCTTTTCCTTGATTACATAATTCTTCATCAAACATAATATCATTTCCTGCCGAAGCACTCAACAACAATCCAACACGAACACCATCAGCACCAAACTTCTCAATTAAATCTAAAGGATCAGGAGAATTACCCAAAGATTTAGACATCTTACGACGTTGTTTGTCACGAACCAAACCTGTTAAATATACATTCGTAAACGGTTTTTCACCAGCATATTCATAACCAGCGATAATCATTCTGGCAACCCAAAAAAACAAAATATCCGGACCTGTTACCAAGTCGTTTGTTGGATAATAATATTTATAATCCGAACTTTCCGGATCCATGATTCCTCCAAAAACGGACATTGGCCATAACCAAGAAGAAAACCAGGTATCTAAGGCATCTACATCTTGTTTTAAATCGGAAGTTTGAAGTTGGGAGTTAGCAGTTTTTTCTTTGGCTAATGCCAAAGCTTCTTCGATAGTTTCAGCAACTACAAAGTCTTCTTTTCCGTCTCCATAATAATAGGCTGGAATTTGTTGTCCCCACCATAATTGACGAGAAATATTCCAATCGCGGATATTGTTTAACCAATGCGCATAAGTATTATTAAAACGAGCTGGATGCAATTTAATATCGCCATCAACTAAAACCGATTTGATTGCCGGTTTTACCAAATCTTCCATTTTCAAAAACCATTGATCAGATAATCTTGGTTCGATTACGGCTTTAGTTCTTTCAGAAGTTCCTACTTTATTCAAATGGATTTCGGTCTTCGCCAAAGCACCATTTTCTTCTAATTCTTTTGCAATTTCAGTACGAACCACAAAACGATCTTTTCCCTGATAATGCAATCCAAAACTATTTAGCGTAGCATCTTCATTAAAAATATCAACGATTTCAAGATTGTGTTTTTCACCAAGCGTTTTATCATTCATATCATGCGCAGGAGTCACTTTCAAACATCCTGTACCGAATTCAACATCTACATATTCATCTTCAATAATTGGAATTACACGACCACAAATAGGAACAATTGCTTTTTTCCCTTTCAAATGGGTAAAGCGCTCATCGTTTGGATTGATACAGATTGCAGTATCTCCAAAAATAGTTTCAGGACGTGTGGTAGCTACTGTCAAAAAGTCTTCACTGCCTTCTATTTTATATTTTAAGAAAAATAATTTTCCATTGCGTTCTTCATAAATTACCTCCTCATCAGAAAGGGTTGTCTTAGCTTCCGGATCCCAGTTTACCATTCGGTATCCACGGTAAATCAAACCTTTGTTATACAAATCAACAAACGATTTAATTACAGATGCTGACATATCAGGATCCATGGTGAATTTAGTACGTTCCCAATCACAAGAAGCTCCTAACTTTTTAAGCTGTTCTAGAATTGTTCCACCATACTTGTCAGTCCATTCCCAGGCATGCTTCAAAAATTCCTCACGAGTTAAATCGTTTTTATTGATTCCTTCGGCTTTCAATTTAGCAACAACCTTAGCTTCGGTAGCAATAGAAGCGTGATCGGTTCCCGGCACCCAGCAAGCATTAAATCCTTTCAAACGTGCTCTACGAATTAAAACATCCTGAATGGTATTATTCAACATGTGCCCCATGTGCAAAACTCCGGTAACATTAGGTGGAGGAATTACAATGGTATAAGGTGTTCTGTGGTCGGGTTCTGAATGGAAATAGTTGTTCTTCATCCAGTAATCATACCATTTATTCTCAATCGTTTTAGCGTCAAATTGTGCAGGAATAGCCATAAAAAGTAAGCTTTAAAAACCAAAATAGCCTTTTGGTCTAATTTTTGTCATTTATAAATCGGGAACAAAAGTAAATAATAATGCACACTATAAAAAGGGAAATAAAAATTTGTGCACTAATTAAAAGAAAGTATATTTACTTTATTAATACCAACAACCATGAAAAAAATAGCCACGTTCGCAGCAATCTTATTATTTAGCTATATTGGATTTGCTCAAAAAGGAGCTAAAATAGAATTCAAAGCTAAAAACAACACTATCGATTACGGAACAATTAACAAACAAAGTGATAACGGAATTCGTTCTTTTGAATATACTAATACCGGAGACGCACCGCTGATTATTTACTCTGTCCAATCAACAAGCAGTTGTACTGTTTTATCCAAACAAAATGAAACTGTTTTACCGGGGAAATCAAGTAAAATTGACATTAAATACAACATAGTTCCCGGACCAATTAGAAAAACAATCACAGTAGAATCAAACGCCATTAATTATGATAATGGTCGAATTCCTTTAAAAATCAAAGGTGAAGTTACTTCATTGTAGCTTTTATACAAAAAATGCTTTTTAGATATTGGTCTAAAAAGCATTTTTTATATAATATTAAGTAATTGAAACTTAAAAGTCATCTGTTTTCCCTCTCTAACCACTTTTAACTCAATCCAAATTTCATTCTCTGACCACAAAAGCGAATTAACTTCCTGCAACGAATAATTATACACCTCTTTTCCATCAACAGCAACCAGAACATCACCTGTCAGCAAACCACTTTTTGCCGCATTTGAATTTTCTCTGATATAACCTATTTCATAAACGGGCTTCAACTCCATTTTATACTTAAGGTTTGCTGTGTTTTTTTCTAAATTCCCACGATCTATTACAATTGAATTATCCTCAACTACAATCAGGCGTCTTACCCATTGTACCCCTGATTGCCACAATTCAATTCCGCTTTTGTTATAATAAAATGAAGCTTTATACGATTTGTTTTTCTTTAAAAACAGTAACTGACGGTCATAATCAAAAACAACCGAAAATCGCCTTAATATTTCCCCTCCTAAAGAGCCGAGTCGGTCATTAGTTAAACTAATATTTTTTATCGAAACAGAATCCGGAAAAGCTACAATAGGCAAATCAAATTTAAAATCGGCAATCGAAAATTGAGTTACACGTCCCCGCTTCCCCTCGACAACACCTCCTAAACCATGTCCTAAATAGTCATCAAAATGTTTTTGAGGAACTTTAATTTTATTCGAAACCTTATCAAAAAGCCAAATCGCATCACTATTTCCGGAATCAATCAGCAATTTTACTACAACATCCTCAGTATCCATCTTTACTAAGGCATTTACATAAGGCTTCCTTCTTTCAATAAGTAGCGGAATTTTAGCATATTCTTTCTCCATCTTTTTCTGAAATTTAGAATTCGGCTTGTAAAAAACCACTTCGCTATTACGATAATCAATAGCAACCAAATGATTTTTAAAAGCCGAATGCCCTATAATTCCATTGACCGTAATCCCTACAAAACTGGACAAATCAAAAGACAAATCGGTAATTAAGTATAAAAAATGCTCCTTAGATTTCATCTCACCTATAGCCAAAACATTCCCCGAAGATTTAACCCCATCTACTCCTTCATTTTCTCCTAAACCTCTAATTTTTATTTTCTCTACATGTTGCAAATGAATCTTTTCAGGATCTTCAAAACCAAACAAAATGGTTTCTTCAACTCCTGAATCCAATAAAAATAACAACCGCTCTCCGTTTACATTAATAGGAATAAAAACCAGATTATTAATCACCTGAGCCTTAACTCTGACTTTATCAGTTTTATTTTCAGCAAATTCAAAACCCTCCTGTGAAAGAACAGGAATTACAAAACCAAATAAGAAAAAAAAGAGCACTATTTTTTTCATGAATCGCAGTTTCTATAAAGTTAATAAAAATCCTGCTTTTAAATTCATATATTTTCAAATTGTAAAGGGATAGATAGGCTAGTTCAAAAAAAAAATCGCAAATTTGCAGCAAATTTTTATTAACATGCCTGAGATTTCAATAAGAGGCCGAAGAATGCCTGAATCGCCAATTCGAAAATTGGCTCCTTACGCTGACATAGCTAACAAAAAAGGCTTGAAAGTGTACCATTTAAACATAGGTCAACCCGATATAAAAAGTCCCGAAATAGCCATCCAGGCCATTAAGAATATCAATATGGACATCATTGAGTATGGTCCATCAGCCGGTTATGAAAGTTACCGTAAAAAATTAGCGCAATTTTACACCAATCAAAATGTAAGGGTCGATTATACCGATATTATGATTACCACCGGTGGTTCGGAAGCCTTATTGTTTGCTTTAGGCAGCATAATGGATCCGGGAGACGAAGTAATCATTCCGGAACCTTTTTACGCTAATTACCACGCTTTCTCTGAGGAATCAAGTGCTACTGTAATTCCGGTAAACTCAGATTTCGAAAGCGGCTTTACCCTGCCTTCAATTGAAGCTTTCGAAAAACTGATTACGCCTAAAACCAAAGCAATATTAATTTGTAATCCAAGTAACCCAACAGGAAACTTATATTCGGAAACAGAAATTCAACAATTAGGCGAGTTAGTAAAAAAACACGATTTGTTTTTAATTGCTGACGAAGTGTATCGCGAATTTATATACGACGAAAAAGACCGTCATTATTCAGTAATGAATCTGATTGGTTTAGAGCAAAATGTAATCATGATTGATTCCGTTTCAAAACGTTACAGTATGTGTGGTGCTCGAATTGGCTGTATGGTCACTAAAAACAAGGAAGTTATTGCAGCAGCAATGAAATTTGCGCAGGCTCGTTTGTGTCCTCCTACAATTGAACAAATTGCCTGCGAGGCAGCTATTGACACCCCTCAAAGTTATTTTGACGAAGTAATTACAGAATACAAAGAAAGAAGAGATACACTAATCACCGAATTACACAAAATTGAAGGTGTAAAAGTTACTCCACCTAAAGCCGCTTTTTATTGTATAGCCGAACTTCCGGTTGACAATACCGAAACCTTTGCACAATGGTTGTTAGAAAGTTACAACCTAAACAAAGAAACCGTTATGGTGGCTCCCGCGGCAGGATTTTATTCGACTCCGGGAATGGGTTTAAAACAAGTGCGTATTGCTTATGTACTTAACAAAGAAGACCTGACAAGAGCTGTTCATATTTTAAAAGATGCAATTGCAACTTACAACGCAAGATAAGGACTTATATTTCTTTTAAAACCTATTAACAAAGACAATAACCCATTTAAAGTTATTGTCTTTGTTTGTTTAAAATCATTGTTAAATTAGCGACCAAAAAGAGCTGATTTTTTATCAAAAGCTATAGAAATTCTTTAATTTATATTAATTATCTTTACAGCCTTAAAAATATACACCCACTATAATAGTAGTATTTAATGATACAAAACGAAGAACTGCACGACGAAATCGGAGACAATCACATTAGTTCAAGTGCAAAAAATCCAATGCGAGAGGACGCTTTCGCAATTTCGGATGATGAAAAAATTGACAAAATAAAAAAAGATGTCGAAAACATCCTTCTAACACTTGGGATGGATCTAAACGACGACAGCTTAAAAGGTACACCTAACCGTGTAGCTAAAATGTTTGTAAAGGAAATTTTTGGCGGACTAAATCCAAACAAAAAACCAAAAGCTTCTACCTTTGACAACAACTACAAATACGGTGAGATGTTAGTCGAAAAAAACATTATTGTTTATTCTACCTGCGAGCATCACTTATTACCAATTATAGGTAGAGCTCACGTGGCTTACATTTCAAACGGAAGAGTTATTGGTTTATCAAAAATGAACCGAATTGTAGAATATTACTCTAAAAGACCTCAGGTACAAGAGCGTCTTACAATGCAAATTGTACAAGAATTACAAAAAGCTTTAGGAACCGAAGATGTGGCCTGCGTTATTGACGCTAAACATCTTTGTGTGAATTCAAGAGGAATCAGTGATATTGAAAGCAGCACCGTTACATCTGAATTTGGCGGAAAATTCAAAGAAGTACAATGCAAAAGAGAATTTTTAGACTATATCAAATTAGAAACCAGATTCTAAAAACACAATATTCTTTTGAATCAAAAGCCCTAAATTATATTTTCGATAAAAAATAAAACATGTCAATTTACAATACTCAAACACTAAAAATATACAATTCACTCTCTGGAGAGAAAGAAACTTTTGTACCTATAAACGAAGGCAGTATTGGAATGTATGTTTGCGGACCAACAGTTTATAGTAATGTACACCTTGGAAACCTAAGAACTTTCATGTCTTTTGATGTGATTTTCAGATATTTTACACATTTAGGCTACAAAGTAAGATATGTTAGAAACATCACCGATGTAGGTCACATCGTCGATGATGTAGATGAAGGTGAAGATAAAATTGCCAAAAAAGCACGCTTAGAGCAATTAGAACCTATGGAAGTCGTACAGCGTTATACAGTCGATTTTCACGAAATTCTAAAAGCATTCAACTTCCTGCCTCCCAGTATCGAACCTACCGCAACAGGCCATATTATTGAGCAAATCGAAATTATCAAAAAAATAATTGATTCGGGAATTGGTTACGAAGCCAACGGATCGGTTTATTTTGACGTGGTTAAATTTAACAAAACCAATAATTACGGAAAATTAAGCGGGCGCAATATCGAAGACATGCTTGCTAACACCCGGGATCTTGACGGACAATCTGACAAGAGAAATCCTCAGGATTTTGCTTTATGGAAAAAAGCCGAACCACAACACATCATGCGTTGGCCTTCACCGTGGAGCGATGGTTTCCCTGGCTGGCATTTAGAATGCACCGCCATGAGCACCAAATACCTTGGCAATCATTTTGACATTCACGGCGGCGGAATGGATTTAAAATTCCCTCACCACGAATGCGAAATAGCTCAAAACGAAGCCTGCACAGGACAAACTCCGGTAAATTACTGGATGCACGCCAACATGCTTACCTTAAACGGTAAAAAAATGGCCAAATCAACCGGAAACAACATTTTACCAAGAGAAATTTTAACCGGCGAAAACACCGTTTTAAGCAAAGCTTTCCCGGCATCAGTAGCACGTTTTTTTATGCTACAAGCACATTACCGCAGCATTCTTGACTTTTCGGACGAAGCCATTGTTGCTGCCGAAAAAGGATACAAGAGACTTATGGAAGCAATTGATTCGCTAAAGCAAATAAAAACCAGCTCAAACAGCAGCTTAGACATTGCTGACTGGAAACAACTTTGCTATGACGCAATGAATGACGATTTCAACACTCCTATTTTAATTGCGCAATTATTTGAAGGTGTTCGCTTTATCAACTTACTAAAAGAAAACAAAGAAAGTATTAGTGCCGCTGATCTTGAAACACTTGCTACAACCATACATTCTTTTGTTTTTGATGTCCTTGGACTCGAAAATCAAAAAGCAACTGACAACAGTAACGACAAATTAGAAGGCACAATCAATATGTTAATTGGTATGCGAAACAAAGCGCGTGCTGATAAAGATTTCGCTATGTCTGACCATATCAGAGACCAATTGCTTGCTTTAGGAATCCAACTAAAAGACAGTAAAGAAGGAACAAGTTTCAGTATTTAGTTTTGAGATTTTATTGAAAACATTCTTTTATGAATCTCAAAACCATTAGATAAAACAATAAAAATGTTTTCAAAAATTATCATATTTCCATTTGTATTATTGGTACGTTGCTATCAGCTGGTTATCTCTCCGCTCATGCCGGCAGCTTGCAGATTTACACCTACTTGTTCAGCATATATGATTGAAGCTTTAAAAATGCACGGATTGTTTTACGGAGGTTTTTTAGGCATTAAAAGAATCCTAAGCTGTCATCCCTGGGGAAAAAGCGGTTATGATCCGGTACCCGAAAAGAAATGCAATCACAAACATTAACCTTTAATTAGTACTGGTTTTACTTTAAATATTTAATTTTACAACTATAAAACAAAACACATGATACACAGTTTAAATATCGTATGGAATCCATCCGAAGGTATAGATTTAGGTTTCTTTGTAATTCGATTTTACAGCCTAATGTTTGTAGTTGCTTTTGGATTAGGTTGGTATATTATGAAAAACATTTTCGAACGTGAAAATGAATCCATAGACAAACTGGACTCGCTATTTGTTTGGACAGTACTTGCCACATTAATCGGCGCCAGACTGGGACACGTGTTTTTTTACGACTGGGAATATTTTAGAAATCATTTACTCGAAATCTTTTTGCCTTTTAGGTTTTCTCCTAAATTTGAATTCACCGGATTTCAGGGATTAGCCAGTCATGGTGCTGCAATTTCGATAATAATTGCCATGTACTATTATAGTAAAAACATCTTAAAACGACCAATACTTTGGATTTTGGACCGCGTAGTTATTGCTGTTGCAAGTGGTGCTATTTTTGTTAGATTGGGTAATTTTTTCAATTCAGAAATTGTTGGAAAAGAAACCAACTCACCTTTTGGAATAAAATTTATTCAGGACTATTACAGCAAAGCCGATGCGGTTAACGCAACACAAATAGCCAATCCCAAAGAAGCCTTTAATGCCATCGCAACAAATCCAAAATTTGCCAATTTACTGGCGCAGGTTCCCATTAAACACCCAACCCAGCTATACGAAGCCTTCTGTTATGTTTTTGTACTTGCTATATTATTCTTTCTATACTGGAAAACCGAAGCCAGAAAAAAATCCGGATTCTTATTTGGCCTTTTCCTTGTGCTCTTATTTTCAGTTCGTATGGTAGTCGAATCAGTAAAAGAAAGTCAGGGAGGATTTGAAAATGCTTTAGGATTACTTTCAACAGGTCAATGGCTAAGTATTCCGTTTATCCTAATTGGTTTCTATTTTATATTCACAGCCGAGAAACCTGTCAAAATATAAAACTTTATCACATAAAAAAAATGCCGTCTAACCTAATAGACGGCATTTTTTTATGTTAAAATTCCAAATTTTAAAACAATTGGAATTTAAAAATTTGGAATTTGTTTTCACAAAAAAACCACCTAATTTCTTAGATGGTTTTACTTAAGAGCCGATAGAGGGACTCGAACCCACGACCTGCTGATTACAAATCAGCTGCTCTAGCCAGCTGAGCTACATCGGCCTGTAATAATGTCAATTTCAATAAAAAACCACCTAATTCCTTAAGTGGTTTTACTAAGAGCCGATAGAGGGACTCGAACCCACGACCTGCTGATTACAAATCAGCTGCTCTAGCCAGCTGAGCTACATCGGCGTCATTATTACGAGTGCAAATATACAGCTGAATTTCTTTTTTCCAAAGGAAATCTGCACTTTTTTTCGCTTTTTACTGACTACAATTGGTTGATTTTAGCAATCAATTGATTTGCAACTTGTTCCAATTCTACATTGATTTGCTTAAAGTGTGCTTTTTTATTTTCAACATTCTTAGCATTCACTTTTGTGATTAAATTATCAAAAGCAGCAATAGCCTCGTCAATTAAATTATTTGTTTCTTCAGTAGGTTTTCCTGTTGTAGAAATTTCAAACAAGTAAACCGCCTCAATAATATCTCCTAAAACGTAGTTGATGTCTTTCTTTAAATTCTTAACGTTTGCCATTTTTATTTAATTTTAATTTGCGTTTGCAAAAGTACACATAAACTTTCTATTAGCCACTATGAAATGTAAATTTCTAAAATAGAAGCTTTTCCACTCAAAACAAACTCTTTGATTGCAGCCGGAATCAACACTGTATCTCCTTTTTTATAACTGTACCTCACACCATTATAATCCAATTCAAAACTTCCTTCCACACACATATAAACCGTAAAAGTATCCCCTGATTTCTCAAGAGATACTTCTCCATCCAAAGGAACAAAATTAGTTGTAAAATAAGGACAGTCAACAACAACGTTGGATTGATTTACTTCTTTTGTATATTCTTTATAAGTATCAACCTTGTCATAATTAATAGCATCTAGAGCTTGATCAATATGCAATTCTCTTCCATTACCCTGAGCATCTACCCTGTCAAAATCATAAATTCGATACGTAATATCAGAAGTTTGCTGGATCTCGGCAACCACTAAGCCTGCTCCAATGGCATGAACTGTTCCTGTTTCCAGAAAAAACACATCTCCCGATTTTACTTTCACATCATCCAATATAGAAAGCAAACTTTTGTTCTCAAGATTTTCTAAATATTCATTAGCATTCGATTTTTCTTTAAAACCCACAATAATACGAGCATCATCATCAGCCTGCATGATGTACCACATCTCTGTTTTTCCAAAAGAATTATGACGTTCCTTAGCCAAGGCATCATTAGGATGCACCTGAATGGATAAATCCTCACGAGCATCCAGATATTTAAAAAGTAACGGAAATTGCTTCCCGAATTTTTGATAAACCGCTGTTCCTAAAATCTCATTTGGAGCCTCATCAATTACTTCAAGCAATGATTTTCCTTTTAACACTCCATTTGCAACAATACTCACGTCGCCTTCAACAGTTGACAATTCCCAACTTTCACCGGTTGTTGCCGATTCGATTGCTTTATTAAGTACTGTTTTTAATTTTTCTCCACCCCAAATTCGTTCTTTTAAAATTGGTTGAAATTGTAATGGATATAGATTCTGTATCATTTTATTTTTTGTTTTTTTTTATTTCGAAACAAAAATAACTATCGTAACTCACTTTCAACAAGTACTATTTAGTCATTTCTATAGATTATTCAGTCAATTTTTCAATCATTTTCTTCACATGTTTCATTCCCAGTACACTGTCAAATACCATTTGTATCACTCCGTTTTTATCCAATAAATAAGTAACCCTTCCCGGAAGCAAGCCTAAAAAAGCTGATGGAACCCCAAAAAGCTTTCGAAGAGCCTTATCTGAATCGGATAATAGTAAAAAAGGTAAGTTGTATTTTCGAATAAATTCCTGATGCGAATTAACATCATCCGAAGAAACCCCGATAATCTCAACACCCAAGTCAACAAATTCAGCATAATTATCCCGAAAACCACAAGCCTGAGCAGTACATTGCGGCGTATCATCTTTAGGATAGAAATAAATAATAACGGTTTTTTTACCAATTACTGAATCACTTTCAAAAATAGCACCACTAGCCTCTTTGGCTGTAAATTTTGGAACGGTATCACCTGTTTTCAGCGCCATTATTCTCCTTTGTAAGTTACAAAATTACGAGGCGTTTCATAAAGCACCACTTCTAAGTCAAATTGAGAGTCTATGCGTTTTCTGACTTTATTCCAAATTACCACTGCAATATTTTCGGCAGTTGGATTTAGATTTTCAAATTCAGCTACATCTAAATTCAAATTTTTATGATCAAAAGCATCTTCCACCTCTTCTTTGATAATAGCTGCCAAAATCTTAGCATCCATTACAAAACCAGTTTCAGGATCGATTGCACCGGTAACACTCACAATTAACTCATAATTATGTCCGTGAAAATTAGGATTATTACACTTACCAAAAACCGCATCATTTTTTTCAAAAGTCCAATCTTTTCGATACAAGCGATGCGCTGCATTAAAATGTGCTTTTCTACTTATTGTTACTCTCATAGTGCCACTTTACTTTTAAAGTTTATGCGCTTCTAAATAATGATAAAATTCGTCAAAAATAATTTTAAACCATACTGTGTAATCATCCGGATTGATCAAAATATCCTCTTTTACAGCATCAATCCCCATCCATTTCCAGGACTCCACTTCATCAGAATTAATCAACGGACTTTCATTATAATAACCAATCATTACATGATCTAACTCATGCTCAGTCAACCCATTGTCAAAAGGTGCTTTGTAAATAAAATGAAACAACTCTTTCAAATCTGTCTGAAACCCCATTTCCTCCATCAATCTTCTGTTTCCTGCTTCGAGATTCGTTTCACCTTCACGCTGATGACTACAACAGGTATTGGTCCATAAAAGCGGAGAATGGTATTTATGATGTGCTCGTTGTTGCAACATCAATTCATTCTTATCGTTCAATACAAAAACCGAAAAAGCCCGGTGCAATACCGCTTTTTCATGAGCTTCTAATTTTGGCATAAGCCCTATTTGCTCATCTTTTTCATTAACCAGTATTACGTTTTCTTCTGTCATATTTTTTTATAGCTAGACAAAAATACAAAAAAGATAAGGAAAGACTCCTGCTTTAACGTTCTGTTTCGAATTATATATCAAAAACTCAAAATTGGCATCAAACTCCAAAAAAAACACTAACTCAATTCCAAACAAACAGATGTATCATAAAAAACCAAACAACAAATTTATCCGTAAATAACAACATCAAACAACTCACAAATAGCTGTTAAAATGCAAACTAACTCATCTTAAATAGCCAATTTGAATTCTATCTTTGTAAAAGATTTTTTTAGTAAAAACAATACATCAATATCTAAAAATCATCACCAATGAAAACCAATCCATATATTAACCTGCTATTTATATTGCCTTTATTCATTGTTACGGCTTGTGGACAAACCAAAACATCTTCGGAATACCAAAAGCTACCAAACAAAATAAACAAACCCGGAAATCCTTATTATTCCAACACTGATACCACAAAACTAAAACTAAGTGATGCCGAGTGGAAAAAAATACTTCCTGACGAGGTTTACCAAGTGATGCGTCATGCCGAAACCGAAATCGCTTTTACAGGAAAATATTGGAATACCGAAGAAAAAGGAACTTATTATTGCGCTGCCTGCGGCAATCTGTTATTTCGCTCTACGGCTAAATTTTCAAGCAGTTGCGGCTGGCCCAGCTTTTTTGAACAAGAAAACAAAAAAAGTATTGTATTTAAAAATGACTTCTCCTACAATATGGAGCGTATCGAAGCACTTTGCAGCAGATGCGACGGTCATTTAGGACATCTTTTTGATGACGGCCCAGCTCCTACAGGAAAAAGATATTGCATGAATTCTATTGCTCTTGATTTTATCCCTGACAGCAAATAGGAATATATTAACCTCTGACAAAAAACGATATTATGAAAAAATCATTTCTAATAATTCTTTTCTTATCATTATGCATGACAGGACAAAATAATTCCCAAAAAAGCAATCTTAACCTGGAGACCATAACACTTGGCGGAGGTTGCTATTGGTGTATTGAAGCTATTTTCGAAAATTTAGTTGGAGTAAAAACAGTCGTTTCAGGTTTTTCAGGTGGAAAAATCGCCAATCCAAGCTATGAAGCAGTTTGCACAGGAAAAACAGGTCATGCCGAAGTAGTCCAAATTACTTTTGATAAAAATGCTACGAATTTAGACGAAATCCTAAAAGTCTTTTTTACCGTACACGATCCAACAACATTGAATCGTCAGGGTGCTGATGTAGGAACGCAATATCGTTCTGTAATTTTTTACAAAAATGAAGAACAAAGAAAAACAGCTCAGGAAATCATTAATGATTTAAACAAATCTAAAGCTTACAATAATCCTATTGTCACGATAGTAGAACCCTTCAAAAACTTTTACGAAGCCGAAGACAATCATCAGGATTATTACGAGTACAACAAAAACAAACCCTACTGTAGATTAGTAATCCAACCCAAAATGGAAAAATTTGAAAAGGTTTTTAAAGACCGATTGAAAAAGAAAAAATAAGACATAAACCTCGAATTAGCTTATAATTCGAGGTTTTTTATTTAAAGCTTCGCCAATCATCAAAGCACATTTTTCACCATCAATTGCCGCAGAAATAATTCCGCCCGCATAACCTGCCCCTTCTCCACATGGATACAAGCCTTTTATTTGCAAATGCTCTAATGTGATTCCGTCTCTCGGGATTCGCACCGGCGATGATGTTCTGGATTCCGGCGCGTGCAGAACGGCTTCGTTAGTCATATAACCACGCATGGATTTTCCAAATTCAGCAAATCCCTGACGCAAAATTTGGGTTAAAAAACCCGGAAAAACCTGTCCTAATTCAACAGAAGTTGTTCCCGGAACATAAGAGGTTTTAGGAATTGCTGCAGAAACTTTCGACTGCGTAAAATCAATCATTTTTTGAGCAGGTACTTTTTGGGTTCCGCCCGCCAAATGCCAGGCTTTTTGCTCAATACTTTTTTGGAATTCCATTCCTGCCAAAGCACCAAACTTAGCAAAAGGCTTAAAATCTTCTAATTTTAATTCGACCACAATCCCTGAATTGGCGGTAGCCTGATCTCTTTTAGAAGGAGACCAACCGTTAGTCACCACTTCGCCCGGACTTGTAGCGCAAGGAGCAATTACACCTCCCGGACACATACAAAAAGAATACATTCCTCTTCCTACTACCTGTTTCACAATACTGTAAGGTGCCGGCGGTAATAATTCACCACGGTAATCACAACTATACTGAATACTGTCTATTAACGATTGTGGATGTTCAGCCCGAACACCTAAAGCAAAAGGTTTTGCCTCTATAAATATTTTTTTTCTATCCAACAATTCAAAAATATCTCTGGCTGAATGTCCTGTCGCCAGAATTAATTTATTAGCCAGAATTCTGTCTCCATTTTGGGTTACGATTCCTTCTACCTCATTATTTTTTATCAGGATATCAGTTACCCGGGTTTCAAATAAAACCTGACCACCGCATTCTTTTATTTTCTCTCGAATATCTTCGATAATCTTTGGCAGTTTATTAGTTCCAATATGCGGATGTGCATCTACTAAAATATCCGGAGTAGCGCCAAAAGCAACCAACAATTCTAAAATTCGGTTGACATCACCTCTTTTCTTAGAACGGGTATATAATTTTCCATCAGAATAAGTTCCTGCTCCACCTTCACCAAAACAATAATTAGAATCTTCATCTACAATATGATCGCGATTGATAGCTTTCAAATCACGACGACGACCACGAACGTCTTTTCCACGCTCGACAACTATTGGTTTTAAACCCAATTCTATCAATTGCAAAGCTGCAAAAAGTCCTGCCGGACCGGCTCCTACAACAATAACTTCTTGGGCATTTGCTACATTAGGGTAATCAGGAAGCTGCAATACGTTTTCCTGAAAAGCTTCTCCTTTTAAATAAATAAGCACTTTTAAATTGATTTTTATCGCTTTTTGGCGCGCATCAATCGAACGTTTTAAAATACTAACATGCTGAATTTCCTTTGGAGCAACTTTTATTTGCTTTGACAAATAATCTTTAAGCAACAATTCGTTGGCAGCTATTTCCGGTGTTACCTGAAGTAAAAGTTCTTTGGGCATGGTATCTTATTTATGCTATTAGCTTCTCTTTTTATGAAATGAGCACGACCCTAAATTGGCTGTAATCACCAATAGCAGCTATGCGAATTACATATGTCCGATAAAAACAATAGATATCTACATATGAAAAGAAGTTGCAAAAATAACACTTTGAACCGAAATTAGTTCGTTAATATAAAATCCATTTTCAAAATAGACTTTGTACCTTTGCTTCTTTGAAACTTTGCACCTATAAAAATGTCTAGAAAAATAAAATTAATTTGGGATTTCCGTGGACCTGCTGCTGCAAAAACAGCTGAACATCACGAAATTCACCTAAAAGAATATATTGCCATTGAAAAACTGCCGTTAAACATCACCGGATTTGAAGTACAAGGCGAAATGCAAGCCATAGCCTTTATGGTTGTTACCGATGAAAATATGATTCAGGTACGTGATGCTTTAAAACCACATCGAGGGGAAATTTATCAGAATTAAGATTTCAGAAAGCAGTAGGCAAAAAAAAAAAAGATTTCAGATTAATTGTTTATAACATTAATCTGAAATCTAAATTCTAAAGTCTGCATTCTAAAATCTAGTTCGCTACTTCACTTATAAATTTAATTCGCATTAAACGCAATTCGTCGATATCATAATCTCCTTCAAATTCCTTTAAGGCTTCTTCTATTTTATCGGTTTTAGATTCCATAAAATAATCGTGAATTTCTTCCTGCTGATCTTCATCAAGCATATCGTCTATCCAATATTTTATATTCAGTTTTGTTCCAGCATATACAATTTGCTCCATTTCTTTAATCAAAGCATCCATTGTTAATCCTTTTGCCTTAGCAATATCATCTAAAGACAATTTTCTATCGATGTTTTGAATGATATATAATTTATTAGCTGAATTAGTTCCTGTAGATTTCACTACCAAATCATCAGGCCTGATAATATCGTTATCCTCAACATATCTATTGATTAACGCAATAAATTCAGCGCCATATTTCTTAGCCTTACCTTCTCCTACCCCGTGAATATTAATCAATTCCGCTTGAGAAATAGGATATTTCAAAGCCATATCTTCCAATGAAGGTTCTTGAAAAACCACAAACGGAGGCACTCCTAATTTTTTGGCTACTTTTTTACGCAAATCACGTAACATTTCCATCAAAGCCTCATCGGCCGTACCAGCAGATTTTGCAGCGGTTACAATTGCCTCATCTTCAGCATCACTGTATTCATGATCTTCAGACATCATAAACGAAGTAGGATTTGCGATAAAATCCAATCCTTTTTGGGTAATTTTTACAATCCCGTAAGTTTCAATATCCTTTGATAAAAAGCCTTCTACCAAAACCTGTCTCAACAATGCCATCCAGTACTTTTCGTCATGAGCCACACCACAACCAAAAAAAGATTGCGAATCGGTACGATGTGCCTTAATAACAGCATTTACGCGTCCTATCAACGTAAATACAATTTCTTTAGATTTATATAAATGTTTGGTATCACGAACAACTTCAAGCAATTTAACAACTTCGTTCTTAGCCTCAACCTTAGTTTTTGGATTTCTGACATTGTCATCCATATCGGCTCCTTCTCCAGTTTCACTGTCGAATTCCTCACCAAAATAATGCAGTAAAAATTTTCTTCTGGACATAGAAGTTTCGGCATAAGCTACCACTTCCTGTAATAAAGCGAAGCCAATTTCCTGCTCAGCTACCGGTTTTCCTGACATGAATTTTTCTAATTTCTCCACATCTTTATAAGAATAATAGGCTAAACAATGTCCTTCGCCTCCATCACGACCCGCGCGACCTGTTTCCTGATAATAGCTTTCTAAAGATTTAGGAATATCATGGTGAATTACAAAGCGTACATCGGGTTTATCAATTCCCATCCCAAAAGCAATGGTTGCAACCACAACCTCTACATCTTCCATCAAAAACATATCCTGATGTTTGGCTCGGGTTTTAGCATCCAATCCGGCGTGATATGGAACAGCACTAATACCATTCACTTTTAACACCTCAGCAATGGCCTCAACTTTTTTTCGGCTCAAACAGTAGATTACACCTGATTTTCCTTTATGTTGTTTGATAAATCGAATAATATCCGATTCTACGTTCTTTGTTTTGGTACGTACTTCGTAATACAAATTAGGTCTGTTAAACGAAGCTTTAAAAGTAACCGCATTAGACATTTCTAAATTCTTCAAAATATCTTCCTGCACCTTTGGAGTTGCTGTAGCAGTAAGTCCTATTACAGGTACATCGCCCAACTGTTTTATAATGTTTTTTAGATTTCTGTATTCCGGTCTAAAATCATGCCCCCATTCTGAGATACAATGTGCTTCATCAATAGCAACAAAAGAAATGGGTACACTTTTTAAGAAACTGACATTCTCTTCTTTGGTTAATGATTCCGGAGCAACATATAGCAATTTAGTCAATCCTGAAGTAATGTCTTTTTTAACCTGAGCGGTTTCTGTTTTAGTAAGCGAAGAATTTAAAACATGGGCGATACCATTTTCTGAAGACAAACTTCGTATAGCATCAACCTGATTTTTCATTAAAGCAATTAATGGAGAAACTACTACTGCAGTTCCTTCCTGTATTAAAGCAGGTAGTTGGTAACACAACGATTTCCCTCCACCTGTAGGCATTATCACAAATGTATTTTGCTTATTCATTAAGCTTGTAATCACTTGTTCTTGTAATCCCTTAAATTGACTAAAGCCAAAATATTTCTTTAATTCTTTATGGATATCAATTTCGTTTGAATTCATTCTTTATTATCTGGTATTTTGTATAAATTTGCATCACATAAAGATACAAATTTCTTTTACACACACAAATTTTAAACATTCTGTTTTGATATCCAAAGAAAATATATTGGCTATTGCCAAAAAGACTATATTGTCTGAAAGTGAAGCAATTATAAAACTCATTGACTACCTCGATGATAACTTTTCAAAAGCTGTAGAAATTATCTTTCAATCAAAAGGCCGGCTAGTCGTTACCGGGATTGGAAAAAGTGCCATCATTGGACAAAAAATGGTAGCTACCTTTAACTCAACAGGCACGCCATCTATGTTTCTTCACGCTGCCGAAGCAATCCACGGCGACTTAGGAATGATACAAAAAGAAGATGTGATTATTTGTATTTCCAAAAGCGGAAACAGCCCTGAAATAAAAGCCCTTATACCTTTATTAAAAAGAGATGGAAATCCATTGATAGGAATTAGCGGAAACAGCAGTTCTGCTCTTGCAAAAGGTTCCGATTGCGTTTTAAACACCACTGTAGATTCTGAAGCCTGCCCTATCAACTTAGCTCCTACCAACAGCACAACAGCACAATTAGTTATGGGAGACGCATTAGCCATTAGCTTAATGGAAATGCGCGATTTTAAAGCTGAAGATTTTGCTAAATACCATCCCGGAGGTGCTTTAGGAAAAAAACTATTATTAAAAGTAAAAGACTTGATTGAACACAATCAAAAACCGATTGTAAGTCCGAATACCCTTGTAAAGAAAGTTATTTTTGAAATTTCAGAAAAAAGACTTGGGGTTACAGCCGTTGTAGAAAACAACGAAGTAGTAGGAATCATCACCGATGGAGATATCCGCAGGATGCTGAACGACAGAGATACTTTTACCGATTTGACTGCCAAAGACATCATGACCAAAAACCCAAAGTCGATTCAATCGGAGACAATGGCAATTGATGCTTTGCAAATACTGGAAAACCACTCCATCACCCAACTTATCGTGATAGACAATAAAGAATACAAAGGTGTTTTACACCTACATGACATACTAAAAGAAGGAATCCTATAATGGCAAAAAAAAACGTAAACGAAATGTCGTTTCTTGATCATCTTGAAGATTTAAGATGGTTATTAGTTCGAAGCACTATTGCTGTAATTATTATGGCAATGGTAACCTACACCATTAGTGATTATTTATTTGACACGATCATTTTTGGCCCTACCAGACCTACTTTTTTCACCTATGTCTATTTTTGTGAACTCTCACACAGTCTGGGTTTTGCCGACAGCATCTGTATTACCGAAATGCCTTTTATTATTCAGAACACTCAAATGGAAGGACAGGTAAATGTATTTATATGGATTTGTATCCTTTTTGGATTCATCTTAAGTTTCCCATACATATTATGGGAAGTTTGGAAATTCATAAGTCCGGCACTTTATAAAAACGAAAAGAAGAACGCTAAAGTGTTTATCTTTTTCTCTTCGCTATTATTCTTTCTTGGAGTTATTTTTGGTTATTTTGTAGTAATCCCCATGTCAGTAAATTTTGTGGCAACCTTTACCGTCAGTCCTACTGTACTCAATCAGTTCACCTTAGATTCATACATTGGAATGGTAAAAACCTCAGTAATAGCCAGTGGATTATTTTTTGAATTGCCAATAATTATATATTTCTTAACCAAACTAGGACTGGTAACTCCTAATTTTTTAAGAACATACCGTAAATACGCCATTGTACTTGTACTAATTATAGCCGCCATTGTTACTCCTCCTGATGTGGTAAGTCAGACTATTGTAGCCATCCCGATGCTGATAATATACGAAGCAAGTATATTTCTTTCGGTCTTAGTAGCCAAAAAAGAAAAAAACAATTAATTGTTAATATAGCAAGTGATTCATTTGTGAATTCGTTTATTTGCAAATAAATCAATTATACCGATAGCCAAAAACGAAACAAAAGATGATTTTAAGAGCCGATAATTTAGTAAAAACATACAAAGGAAGAAGTGTGGTAAAAGGCATTTCGGTTGAAGTAAACCAAGGAGAAATCGTGGGTTTATTAGGGCCTAATGGAGCCGGAAAAACCACTTCTTTTTACATGATTGTTGGATTAGTAAAACCAAATGCCGGAAACATCTATCTTGATGATACCGATATCACCCATTTCCCAATGTACAAAAGAGCACAGCAGGGAATTGGTTATCTGGCACAGGAAGCTTCTGTTTTTAGAAAACTAAGTATCGAAGATAATATTTTGAGTGTTTTACAACTGACCAAGCTTTCAAAAGAAGCCCAAATTGCTAAAATGGAAAGCCTGATTGCCGAATTTAGTCTGGAACACATTCGTACTAACCGTGGTGATTTACTCTCCGGAGGCGAACGCCGTAGAACTGAAATTGCACGTTGCCTTGCTACGGATCCTAAATTTATCTTACTGGATGAACCTTTTGCCGGAGTTGACCCCGTAGCTGTTGAGGATATCCAAAGAATTGTAGCGCAATTAAAAAATAAAAATATCGGAATCTTAATTACCGATCATAACGTTCAGGAAACTTTAGCCATTACCGACAAAACCTATCTGATGTTTGAAGGAGGAATTCTAAAAGCCGGAAAACCGGAAGAATTAGTGGAAGACGAAATGGTACGTAGAGTGTATTTAGGACAAAATTTCGAATTAAGAAAGAAGAAATTAGAATTCTAGATTTCAGAAGGCAGAAAGCAGAACTTAGAAATCGAATGCAAATGAAAGAGGACGAAAAACCTAGTAAAGAAACCTTAGAAAAATGGTCTAAAGATCCGAACAATTGGATTTGGGGAATGTTTTATTACAATCCAAAAGACAAACGCATCTTTCCTCCCAAGAAAATTGAGTGGATGGGCTTTACAACTAATTTTGCAAATCCTAAATCAGTACTTACTTTAATTGGGATGATGTTATTCTTTGCTTTAATGGTATTACTAATCCAAAAAACAAAATAATCATTCTTTTGTAATAAATCGTAGTTGCTCTATATCTCCATTAAAGATATTGACATCTACATTGCCGTTTATACCGGAAACGGAAGCTTTTTCAGTAAACTGCCAAAAGAGCCAGTCTTCGTCTAATTTTTCCCGGTAAAAATTATAGTTGGCAATCCAAAACAAGTAATCGGAGAATTCTTCTTTTAGGAAATCATCATAATAACGCTCTCCCGTGTAAATAATCGGTTTTACTTTGTAATGTTCCTCAACAGCATTCAACCAACGCTTCAAACCTATTTTCAAGCGTTCCATCGATTGATTTTCCGGTAGTTTTTCTATATCCAAAACAGGAGGTAAATCGCCTTTTTGCAAGCGAACGGTTTTTATAAAAAGTTCGGCTTGCTCCAATGAATTTTCATTAGGACGATAATAATGATAAGCCCCTCGGATAATATTATTTTCTTTGGCTCCCTGCCAATTTTCCCTGAATCTTTTATCTAGCCGATTGTTCCCAACAGTAGCGCGGACAAAAACAAAAGACAACTCATAATCATTATCCAAAGTACGCACGGCATCCCAGTCAATTTCATCCTGATATTCCGAAACATCAATTCCTATGGCTTTCGATTCATTTTTTTCTAAAACCTGAAAGTTCCGCACATCCGAAAGTCGTTTTTCACGGGCTTCATTGTCCAAAACCTTATCGGTTTTAAAACTAAAATAATAAGCCAAACCATTTCGATAATGATAAATAATTCCAAAAAACAGCAAAACAGTCACTGCAACAACAGCTAACTTAATGAGTTTTTTTCGAAAAACTGAAGTCTTCTTTTTTGATTTTCCGGAAGTGGTTCGGCGTCGATTATTTTGTTTTGCCATCCAATGAAAATCTATTGTTCAAAATTGATAATAATACATAAGCAATGATTACCAATGGGACTCCGGCATACTGAAAAAATACCAACAACAAAACCGACAATGTCAGAAAACCAATTTGAAGCAAATTATCTTTTAATGTGAATTTCTTGATTTTTAAAGCAAACAAAGGAATTTCGGCATTTAAAATATAAGCACTAAAAGCAGTAATCAATAGCAAAACCCATTGACTAGTGAGCATTTCGAATGCCGCGAAAGAATCGGAATATTTGATTACCAAAGGCAAACTCAACATAAACAAAGAATTAGCCGGTGTAGGTAAACCAATAAAAGAATCGGTTTGACGGGTATCAATATTAAAAAACGCCAAACGATAACAAGATCCCAACGTAATGATAAATCCCAAGAAAGGAATATAAGGACAAGTCGAAATTTCGTGCTGACTGTTTACTAACAAATAATACATTACATAACCCGGTACTACGCCGCTGGTAACCATATCGGCTAAGGAGTCCAATTGCAGACCTAATTCACCCGTAACTTTAAATAAACGGGCAAAAAAACCATCAAAAAAGTCAAAGAAAATCCCTAAAAACACAAAGAAAAAAGCCATTTCAAAATCCTGATTACTCACAAAAACCATGGCAATACAACCACAAAAAAGATTTAGTAACGTAATGGCGTTAGGAATATGCTTTTTAATATTCATTTTTGATTTGTTTTTAAGAATAGTTCACAAATTTAATACAATAGCATTTGTAAATTCAAATTAGTCGAATAAAAATTGGGATAAAGGACAATGATAAATAACAACAGCTCATCAAAAAATGATACTTTTGAAAAAAATTAGCAAAAGACTCTCAGTATGGTGAATATTTTTCTTTCTAAAAAAACAGTATTTCTTGTATTCCTTTTAAGTTTTTTTAATGCTGTTTGTGCAAAAAGCATTCAATTATCCAAAGAAGCTTCGGTAAGCGTAATCACTTGTGGCGTTGGAAACGAATCTTATTCTCTTTTTGGACATACTGCTATTCGAATTAAAGATGCGGTTAATTTTGTAGATGCTGTTTATAATTATGGTGCCTTTGACTTCAATACGCCTAATTTTGTTCCAAAATTTGCCAAAGGAGACCTTCAATATTTTGCTGTAGTCAATCGTTACAGTGATTTTATCAATCAATACAGCTATGAAAACCGTTCGGTTGATGAGCAGGAACTCCAAATTCCACTTACACTCAAACAACAACTTTTTGAAAATCTAAATAACTCATTGGCATCAGGAGGTAGTCATTATACCTATAAATTTATTGATAAAAACTGTACTTCGATGGTAGTGGACATTATCAATAAAACTTTAGGAGAAACCGTAATTACTAAAAAAACAGATACCGAACTGACTTACAGAAGTATTTTGTATCCTTATTTTGACCATCATTTTTATGAAAAATTAGGAACCAGCATTATTTTTGGCAGCAAAGTAGATGCAATGGGGACAAAATTATTCCTGCCTTTAGAATTGCAAAAAAGCTTAAAGCTGATTCAATATAAAAACCAGGCTTTAGCTCCTAAGAACCAAACTCTTTTACACTTTGAGGAATCTCATCCAAGCTCCTGGTGGAATAATATTTATTCGTATCTAATTGCATTGGGTCTATTAGTTATTTGGAACAAAAAAAGAGTGCATTATGTTTATTTTGCCACAATGGGACTGCTGGGTTTGTTCTTTCTGTTTATGGGATTTTATTCCAATCATTTGGAATTAGCCAATAATTACAATGTTCTATTATTCAATCCAACATTGTTAATATTATGCTTTTTTTACGCTACAAAAAACAGAGCATGGACTTATAAATTAAGCTTATTCAACCTTTGTTTGTCATTGATTTATTTAGTTGTTCTAATCAACAAAGCCCATTTACTAATTGTTCTGCCTTTGTTACTAACTTCTGCCTATTTTTTAATACAATTGGCACTAAAAAACAAGAAACCAATACCAATCATTATTTAACCTGTATTACGTATTGGAACACAGATTAAACGGATTCTTTAATTATTTTTAAGCATAAAATCTGCGGTAATCTGCATAATCTGCGGGACAAAAAAACAAAAAATCCTAATGCGGATTCTGGGTTTAAAAAATTATGACTGTCCGCTAAGCAGACCAAATGAAAAATAGGCCACAATCCCGATAGCTATCGGGACGGATTGAAGAGATAAAAACGGATTTTTTAAGCTTTTTATAAATTACAATTTGCGAAAATCCGTTAAAATCAGTTTCACCTGTGTGCCATTCTCAATAATTGGTATGAGAAACAGATAGTCATATAAAAAATTATTGTCCTCTATAAAACAATACTGTTGTAATTGTTTTTAATGCAATATTAAAATCGAGATAAAAGCTCCTGTGTTTGATATAATACAAGTCGTACTGCAATTTTATCAAACTGTCTTCGATAGTTTCTCCATACGAATAATTTACCTGCGCCCAACCGGTAAGTCCCGGTTTTATGATGTGGCGGGTTTCATAAAAAGGCATTATGGAAGCAATTTCTTTTACAAAAAATGGTCTTTCCGGGCGTGGGCCTATCACTGCCATTTCGCCTTTTAGAATATTTAAAAATTGAGGAAATTCGTCCATTCTGGTTTTTCGCATAAATCTTCCAAAAGCGGTTACTCTAGTATCATTAACTGTAGCAAAAACAGCCTTAGCTGATTCGGAATTTTCAATCATGGTACGAAATTTCAGAATATTAAAAACAACACCATCTTTGCCTACACGCTCCTGAGTGTAAAACAAACTTCCCTTATTGGCTATTGTATTCATTAAAAAGATAAAAGGAATCAACAACACGGCAACAAACAAACCTACAAGGGAAACTAAAACCTCCAGTATTCTAACAATCAACAAGTACAAACGGTTTTGATTACTTCGGCTAAAAGGGAAAAAACGATAAAAATCACGCTCTACATACTGCACCGGAATGCGTTGTGTTTTTTCTTCATACACCTGCGAATATTCTCTGATTACTTTTCCCGACTCTAACAATTTCAACAACTGCTGGTACAATTCAGTAGTAATACTATCCGGTTTTTGAGTTCCAATTACAATTTCGGTAATGTAATTTTCTTTTACAAAGTCAATTAAATCTCCGGGATTAATACATTTTACAGGCAACAATTTATCTTCTGCTGATTCATTAGACTCGCAATGGCTTACATAAGCAATTATTTTATAATGTGGATCAATATCTTCCAAACCTGAAATAAGATCATTTAATTGCTCCTTATCACAAACTAATAAGGCTGTTTGATGAAAACGTTTGGATGCTAAAAAACGCACATAAAACACTCTCCACAAAATCAGAGAAAAGAAAACAACAAAGAGAAAAGTGACTATCTGAAGTCGGTTTGAAGGCAAAACGGGTGAATATACCGGCGTTAAAAAATAAGCCAAAACCGTTGTAGTAACCGTAAGAATCGTACTTTTTATAATTGAAAACTCATTACTTGCCACCTGAAGATTATAGAGTTCAAAAATGGTACCTATAATTTTAAGATAAGTAATTAAAACAACCAGATTAACCCAATTCAAAACCGATGATTTTAAGTACTCTAACTCAAAAAAAAGGCCTACTGTGTATAAAGCCACAACCACGCTAAACACATCTACAAGATGCAAAAGCATTTTTCTTTCGGATATTTCAAAATGGATTCTGTCTTTTGACATATACTTTTTACTTATGTTGGCAAGATACTCTGTTCCGTTAAAAAAAGCAATATAAAGGAATTAAATCACAGGACGAACACATCAGTTTCAGGAATAAAAAACCAACCACAAACCTGTCTGCCGACAAGCAGGTTACACAAATTCGAATATTATAATATTCCTCGAATCTACCCAGAGCAGATAAAATTTGAGCAAATTAGTGTAATTCGTGGCAAAAATAAAACTCATTCGTATTCCCTTAATTAAAGCTAAGATCATAAACTCTTTTAACTTTAAAAATAATACTCTTTAAAAAGCCATAATTTCAGTTAAAAACCATGAATCTAATTATACCATTTAGAAATATAGAGCGGTCTAATTGTTTTTTGTCAAATCGAGCGCAGTCGAGATTCAATAGTAGTTCTCGACTGCGCTCGAACTGACAATTAAGAACATTTATATTTCTAAATGGTATTATTCCTTTGCTTTTTGAATGGGGCTAAACTGCACATGCAACAAAGCCAATGCGTAAAGAAAAGCAGGTGCCGCTGTTCGCATGGCGGCATGATTAATGGTTAGAAGCCAAAATATATAGAATGAGAAAAAATAAACATTTTGATAATTAATTAAAAAAAGAATTAGGGGAGTAATCAAAAGGATGATTAAGATAAACACCCCAAACATACCGTGTTCTGATAACAATCGGGTTATTTCATTATGGGAAGCCACCTCTTGTCCCAGCATTTGTTCCCGATACGATTTTCCTAAACCTATACCAACTCCCAAAATTGGGTTTTCTTTAAAAAGCTCCAATTCGGTATTCATTACCTGTTCCCGACCTCCCAAACGGTCTTCTTTTACTCGTCCTGCTGCATCCTGATTAGAATATCGTTTACTAATCAATCCACTGGTTTGAACAACACTATAACTCCAGATTCCCAAAGCCATAATTCCGCTGAGTACAATAATCCACTTTAACTTTCTTTTTCCGGATGAATTACTGAATAAATAAGACGCCAAAAGTACCAAAACAATCATTGCAAAACCTGTAATTACTCCCCCTCTTGAAAAAGTAACAATAGCCCGATAACTCGTAAACACAAAGAGAAAAGCATTTAAACCCATAATAATTACAGATTTAGACATAAAAACCAATTGGCAGAAAAAAACAAACATCCCTAAGCCCAGAATAGTAGATACCTGATTAGGACCAAAACCTCCGGAAGTGGCAAAATTAGACTGAGTTCCCGTTACCACATCGCGAACACTTGGATTGTACAACAACAAATAAACTAAAGTAGCTATGATAGGTAAACCAAAAAGTACTACCACATTTTGTAACTGAACATAAAGCAACCGCCTTTGATAACAATACAAGGCGCACAATCCCAAACATATTGGTCCGGAAATATTAAAGGTAATGGCTTTTCTTATTTCTAAATTAATCTCCTGATTGCTCATGGTTATTAAAACAGCAGGAATTAAAAACAAAAAATAGAACCAATATGCAAAACTACTTTTAGAAAAACCACTTAAAACAAAACCCAACAACATCAAAAAAGAAACCACCACTTTGACATATTCATTATTCAAATTCCCTCCTGTCATTCGCAAAAAAACCTCAGCACCTACTATATAAGCAGCAACATACAAGACTTCGTTGTTTTTATTATTGTTTTTAATAACATAATAAAAGCCAAAAACCGCAATTGCTAATGCGTAGATTTTAGACAAAAAAGGAATGAAAAAAATAATGACCGCTATTCCAACATGAAGCAGCGCCAGATTGATATAATTGATTTCCGATTTATTCATTTATGGTTGTTCTTATCCAATGGATGTATTTTTTTATACTTGAAGCTTCCGAAAAATGCTCCACTACAGTCTGATGCAGGTTTTCTGAAAAACGCTCCCGAAGTATTCTATCATCAATTAATTCAACTAATCGATTATAAAACAGCACCCTATCATTTGGTGGTACTAAAAACCCATTTTTAGTATCTGCAATAACAGCTGCCACCTGCCCTACCTGAGTGACAACAACTGCTTTTTGATGCAATCCGTATTCTAAAAGTGCTACCGGCAATCCTTCCGAATTAGAGGTTAAAACTCCTATTTGAACTTGTGCTAAAATTGCAGCAACATCCGAACCGGAATCATATACAAAAACGTGATTTTCTAATTGTTTTCTTTTCAGTTCTTCTTTCAATGCTTTCGAATAGTCGTCCTTAAAATCTTTACCCAATAAATGAAAACTCCAATCGGGATGTGACTCTCTTAAGCTGGAAGCAACATCCAATAACAAAAAATGATTTTTTTGCTGCCGCAAATTAGCTAAACAGACAATACGTTTTCCTGATTCTCCTTTTAAAAAAGTTTGCCTTTCAACCACACTTTCGACCATTGCGAAATTAGGCAAATAAATCACATTCTTAAAATGCAATTGGGTCTTTGACCAGCTTTGAAGGTTCTCATTTACGGCTATTATTCCGCTAAAAAACCATCTGCCTATTTGTAAAAAAAAGTGAGGTCTCTTTTCTAAAAAAGCACTGTTTCCATAATGATCGTGCCAAATAATTTTAATTTTTGGCAGAGTCAATTTGACTAATACCGCTAAAAAAAAGGACGAACTATGTGCCTGAATAATTTGTATTTGATGTTGAATAATGTAATTTCTAAGTTGAAAAACTGCCTTACAATCGAGTGTGCTTTTTTTATTTAAAAATAAATAAGCTGCTTTTTCAAGCAATTGTTTTTTCAGACTTCCTTCCTTACGAGTCGCTACTAAAGCTGAAAATTCAATTTCAGCCGCAAGTGCATTGGCATAATTCACCGCCATGCGTTCTGCACCACCGGCTTCCAGGGAATCTATGAGTTGTAAGATTCTCATCCTTGTATTAATTTTTGAATTTCATTTTCAAAACGTTCTAAAGTATAATTCCTGGACCAATTGAGTGCAACTTTGCTTTTGTCTTGAAAATCCTTCGGATGATTTATCAATGCTATAATTTTTGCTACATCTTTGGCTAAATCCATTTGTAACAAAATCCCTCTATTACCTTCGTCTAGCATATAGGGAACACAGGAAACCGCAGTTGCTATTGGTACACAAGCCCAAAACATCCCTTCGGCAATTGCTTTTGGCCAACCTTCACTTTTAGAAGGCAAAATCACAAAATGACTTTCCTGATAGGCTTTTTTTAGTACTTGCTGATTTTGATTGCCGTGTAAAAACACATATTCTTTCAAATTATTAACTTCAATATATTTCTCTAAAACTGTTTTAAGTATCCCTTCTCCATAAATATCTAAAACTACATTTTGATTCGTTTGAAGTATTTGTTCTACTAATCGAATCGCATATATTGGATTTTTTCCTTCCACCAAAGTCCCTACAAATAGTAGTCTTATTTTTTCTTGCTGATTTATTGTTTTGGAAATCGCTGCTTCTTCTTGCTCTGAATAAGTCGCTGTAAAAAAAGGTTTCAGGTTTTTAGACTGGTTTTCCCAATTGCCATAGACTAAGACTTGCATATTCCGAGTCAAAAAAGGATTATTCAAAATCCATTTCTGTAACCGATAACTCCATGGTTGTTTGCTTTTAGGATCCCAATTTCCGGCATATTTGGCTGTTTTTGTTTTAGATGGAAAAAATATTTGCACTATACAAGCCAATAATCCTATATTCCCGGGACAACGAAGATGGATATGATCAGCCTGTTGCATAGCTTTAAAAATAGTGGATCTATTTTTCAATACTTTCCTAATAGAAGAAAAAGCCGATCTTATTGTTTTGACACTAAATTCTTCAAGAGTTATAGTTGTTAAAGTAGAAAAATTAATCTGAGAAACTAATAAGTTCTTATGTTCTTCCCATACTGGACAGCAAAATTGAATTTCATCAGTATGCTTAGCCCATATTTGCATTTCTTTTTCATAAGGAGTATACATGAATAATTTTCCTTTTAGCTGAACAATTGGCGCTGATGAAAACACTATTAATCTCATAAGTTAAATATATTCTTTAGATCCTTTTGAAGAAATCTTAACTGCAGGAACTCCTGATACTATACTACTAGATTCAACATCTTTTATCACTAATGAGCAAGCACTTACTAAAACATCATCACCAATACAAATATTTCCTGCAACAACACTATTAGCTCCCAAATAAACATTATTTCCTATTTTAGGCACTCCTCTATTTTCATTTAATCCTGAAACTCCAATTGTAACTCCTTGTGAAACATTACAATTATTACCAATAACCGCTTTTGCATTAATAATGATACCTCCAAAATGACCAATATAAAAAGAATGTCCAATTTTAGCAGAAGAAGGAATAGAAATCCCTGTTAGTATTTCTATTATTTTTTGCCATACTAGACATACAACTTGAAATAATTGTTTTAAAACCGGAATTTTTAATTGATAAACAAAATTTGCTATTCGATATTGAAATATAGCCCAAAACCCTTGAGTAAAAAAAAGTATCGAAACAAAATTCCCACCATACTTTTTATATTTTTTATAATCAGAATACAATAATTGAAACAAATTCATAAAATTTATTTTGGCTTATTAAAAATTAAACTCCACCAGCCTACAAAACGCCCTATAGATTCAGTTAAAGCGGCTTTTTTATTCGCTGTTGTAAAGCTATTTGAAAACCGAATCGCGGCTAATAATAATGTAATGGCATGCCATTTGAATTTGTCATTCAATATAGGATTGGGATTTTTTACCCGCCAAACATACCAACCATTGCGCACTATCATTTTTCCGTATTGGTATTGGTTGGGTCTTCCTGAAGCTTCGTGATAATGATTCAATTGTGCTGCAGTATTCAGATACAACTTTCCTTTTTTGGAGAGTCTTAACGTAAAATCAGCATCTTCATACAAACCATAACCTTCAAAATAATTAGAAAATTGTATGCTGTCAAATATCTTTTTCCGAAAAGAAGAAACACCTCCCATGAACATTTCAACTTCATAGGTTTTGCCAGTTGGAGGTAAAAACCCCACACTTCTTCCATGAGAATATAGGGAAGAATAGCCTGGAGGACAATCACTGTCTAAGCCTAATTTTTTACGCAATACAAAACGGCTTCCGTCTTTACGTTTCCATCCATCATAAAAAAATTCGTTCGCTATAGGAATATATTCTTCTCCTTCCCATTGCCATTGGGTTTCATTGTTTATATAACCGCCAACTCCCAAGGCTTCAGGATAAATTTGATAAGTTCCAAGTAACTTTTCAAAATAATCCGTTTCCAAAACCGTATCATCATCCAAAAAACAAACTACTTCTGAAGATTCGGCAACTTTTGAAATTCCAAAATTGCGTTGTCTGGTCAGTCCTCGATTTTCAGTAGCAACCAAAAAATAGTGTAAATTTTGAAATGGATTCTTTTTTAAAATAACTTCCGTTTCCTGATTTAAAGAACCATCAATAATTAGAATTTCATTGGGATAGACTGTTTGTTCCTGAACCGATTGCAACAAACGCAACAAGGGCTCCGGACGCATATAGGTACATACAATTAACGTAAATTTCATTCTTTATCTGTCTTAAAAAGAGAATACACTTTTAAAAAATAGGCTTCCCGCTCTAAATGGGTTTGCCATAATTTTCGATTGTTTGCCTGCATCTGTTCAAATTCTCCCGGGCTTATTTTTTGGTGAAAATCTATCAGTGTTTTTTCTATATGTTGTTCTTGGGCAATAATACAATGTTTTTCCCAATTAATACTATCGCTTAGAGGCAATCTAAAATCGGTATCCACTAGCAAAGGAATACGCCCCATAGCTAATGTTTCATAAAAACGAACGGAGAAATTTCCAGCTCCCCTCATACAAAAAGTATAAGGATTCAATTCTATATTTTCCAGAAACTCCAAGGTTGTTTTTTTCTTTTCTTCGACTGTTCTGACACCTGCTCTGTATTTATTTCTAAAAACAAAGTTGGCTTCAATCCCATCACTTTTTTCAAGTAATTTTAAATAACGGTATCGCTTAGTAGCTGAAGGATAAAAAGGCTGATAATCGGTTTGAATTTTCCCAATCCAACGTTTGAAATTATATTTATAAAAAAGCAGATACTCTTTTATTTTCTTCCCAAAAGAGTTGGTTGCATGACCTACAAAACCTATTTGAGGCAGTTCTAATTTATCTAAAGTTCTAAATTCTTTTAACAAAGAAATATAGGGGTCATTGATAAAGGAAGGCATAATAAACGTTTGTGTATTCAATTGTGACGCAATACCACCTAATCTAAAAGTATAAACCCGATTTGTTAGGCTTTTACCATAATCTCCCGCTGAATACAACCATACTTTTTTATCTAAATCTAATGCCTTATTTATAAAATCATTCAATTTTTGCTGACTTTTACTGCTATCAAAACGGGCAATATCAATGGGAACCACCACAATATCACAATTAGTGATTTCTGAAACAATTTGGTACTTATCTAACAAATTGGCATTCGACACATACCATAAATCAAACAATAACGGAAAAACATATTTTCTGTTTTCAGGAGTAAGATAGTTTTGGTCTGTGTATAGTTTTAGCATGAATTTATTTTTTTCTAAAATTCCTATAGGTTTTAAGTCCTCTTTTAGATTTATCATATAACAGACATTCCAAATATAATCTAAAAGCTCTGGCTATTTTGAGTACCGATTTATTAATTGATTTACCGTTCTTCCTTTTATTTGATTCATTAGCTAATACTGATTGACTACCCGCTATTGGGAAAGCCATAAATTTATTAGTAATTCCAATTTTAGCATTCGATTTTAAAATCCGAATTGCATATTCCGTTTCACCATACCTGCCTGAAGTATGCTCTTGATAATAACCAAATCGTTCATAAAAACTTTTCTTCGTTATAAACGGATGATCACTATACTGATAATAATTGTATAAAAAATTACACATAGAAAACTTTGGAATTCTACTAACAACAGGATTTACCGGAATTGTCTTTTTGAAATAAAAATTAGACGTAAAACGAATCATATCTAACTTTTTACTTTGCAATAAATCAAAACATTCAGACAGCACATTTACAATTTCAGGATTAATAATAAAATCTTCTTGACAATATATAATATATTCGCCTTTACACATCTTCAGTCCTTTATTGATATTAGCAGCCAACCCTTGATTGACTGGTGCTAAAACCAATTGATCAACTCCATAAGATTGAATTTTTTCAATATTTTCAATGGAACTGCCATCATCACTCACAACAATTTCGTAGTTCGAAATTGGAACTTTTTTAATTCCGTCAATACACAAAGCTAAATCCAAAGGACGATTGAAATGAGTAATTAAAAAACTTATTTGTATAGTTTGTTTCATTATCCTAGTTGATTTGCCCAATAAACACTTCTATCCCATTTTTGCCTAAAACTTTTATAAAATTTTAAATAATCCTTAAATGATTCGTGTTTTAATAATTTTAAAAACAGTACTAATTTATAACTTTTTAATTGTTGCATTGTATAATGCTTTCGCAATACATACAAAATAGTTGGCGATGGTTTAGGTTGAACAACCTCTGCTTCCCATTGTTTTTTGACTGGAATCCTAAATCCTCCCATAGGCGCTTTGAGATGGGTAATTTTCAAATCCGGAAAATAAACTATATCGAAACCTTGATTACGTAATTGCAACCCAAAATCAGTATCTTCTCCGTAACCAAACTCCAAAGCCTTATCAAAGGAAACCGATTTTAGACATTCTGACTTTACAAAACTATTGCCCGAACCAAAAATTCCGGATTGATGGATTGTTTTATACTGTTGTATTTCATCAGGTTTGAGATATGATGTTGTAATTGCTTCTGCTCCATATCGAGTTATTTTAGCAAACACCTTTTCTATTAAATTCCTATCAAATCTGTTATCATCATCATTTAGAAAAACCCACTCATTTTCTACTTGCTCCATTGCTAAATTACGAGCATGACAAGCTCCGGCCTGATGGGTAAAAATATGTTTAATGAAAAATGGCCATTTCTCATTTTGCAAATAATCTAATTCGGAAACACTATCTTCAATAGGATTTTGTTCTACAATGATTACTTTTTCAGGCAAATGCGTTTGTCCTGCTAAATCTTGCAAAACATCATACAAATATTCTTTGCGACCAATGGTTGGAATAATGACATCAATTGTTTTTTTGTCTATTGTTTTTAAAGATGATTGTACGCTTATAGTATCTAAATTGAAATGTGTTTTTTTTCTGCTTTTAAAAAACAGGGAATAGCACAAAGGCAACAACGGAAATCGTTTTTCAAAAAGAAGTAAATTGAAGAATAGTAACAGCAACCAACGTTTTTTGTAATGTTGCTTTACAAATCGGAACAAAAAGTAGTTATTAGCCTGGTAATTCTTTTTTAATTCCTGAGTATTATTTGACACTAGTTCTGGTTCTGAATAACAAAAAAGACCGGCCAGCATTCCTAATTTGGCCACTGAATTTAAAAAATAATCAAAATTAGCTTCCGGTTTTATTTTGCTCCCCATAATATTTAGAACCGAAGCGTGAATCCCCCCTACTTCACTACTCATTAACCAGCTGGGGTATTTGACTTTTTTATTGATTTTTATAAAAGGGGATTCTTCGACATAGCCAATTGCATTGGGAATATAATTTTGAGTAGTGGATGTAAAAGAAGCCATGATTTTATGATGGTGAAAAATGTTTTTGAATTGGTTTAGGTTCAAAAAAGATTCTAATTCTATGGTACACCAAATCAACCAATCATTAGGATATGATTGAGCTAAATCTACTAAAACAGCTGCGATAGTATCCGATAAAAAAGATAAGTCTCCCTGGTTTCTGCTGACTTTTAGAACTTTATTAGCTTTGTGGTAAACTATAATCATAGTGGGCTTATCCTTTATTTTTTTAACCGCAAATTACACTAATTTTCGCTAATTTTTCTATTAAAACAATGTTGTCGCTTTAAAAAACGATATACCTGTCTGCCGACAGGCAGGAGTCATATAAGTTGTAACTTTATTTCACTTGGGCTTTTTATGTTTTTGCTAAAGGGCATATAAGAGCCTGTTTAAATATATAAAAAAAATAAAATTTCTTTTTCCCCGTTCCTAAAAGGCAATATCATTAAGTTAAACCAGAATTAATCATTAGAAGCTTTAAAAAAGCGAACTAATGATTCCATGAGGGTAAACCCCGATAAAGTAAATGTTTCAATGTTTTAAAAAACATTGAAACATTTACTTTATCGATTCAGCATTTTCTAATGCTGAATTTGGGTTAAACATATTTTGTGTCATTTCGACGAAGGAGACTCGAGCGAAAGCGAACAGGCGAAGCAAAACACATAACGTAATCAACTAATGAGATTCCTCCTTCGTCGGAATGACAGACGGAGCAAAAGTTTATAATTAACAAACTACTTATTTCTATTCATCACTCATTGATTAGCTCCTGATAAAATGCAATATTTTCTTTTACCGTATTTTTTATATCAAATTTTGCTTCTACTCTTGCCCTTGCTTGTGAGCCTATTTGAATACACAAACTTTTATCTTGCAATAATTCTATAATTTTATTGGCATACAATTCATGATCAGTCGGATATACCAAATAACCGCTTGCACCATCTACAATCAGTTCTTGCGCCCAGCCAATATTAGAATTCACTACAGCTTTTTGCATGGCCATTGCCTCTATAGTTACCATTCCCAAGGTTTCGGCATAGGTGGGAAAGACACAGACATTTGCTTTTTTAATATATTGTTGTACTTCCTCGTAAGGCATTTTTCCCAAATATTCAACATTTTTTAAATCAGATGGATTAAATTGCTTTTGCATTAATTGCCAGGTCGAATTAGAATTGGTCGTAACATCAGGAGCATCAGCACCTATTAAAAGTAATCGGGCTTCAGGAAATTGATTTCGAACTTTATGAAAAATAGCTGGCAATTCCATAACTCCTTTTTTCCTGATAAGTGTTCCTACATAGAGTATTAGGGCAGATTCAAATTGCTCTGGTTTATTATTTTCAAATTGGGTTAAATCTAATCCGTGATGTATGGTTTGAATTGTTTTGTTTTTTATTTTAAATAGTTTTTTTGACAATTCTCCTGCAAAAGTAGTGGGGGCTATAAAAGCATCAGCATTCAAAACAGCTAACTTTTCAAAAAAGAAATTCTTCCACTTTTGTTTTCTTTTTTCTAAATGACAAAAATAAGTATCGCTACCATGAAAACGCATTACGACAGGAATATGAAAACGCATAAATGCCGAAATCCCAGTCCAATCAGGAACTTCCAGTACATCTATATTTTCTTTTTTAATCACTGCATTACAATAATTCTGAATGTATTTTCGATGAAAAAACCAACCAAAGTATTTGCATTTTTTATTTTGAATTAAATGAATTTCAATCCCTTTCCCGATTATAACTTCCTGTGTTTGCTGACCATAAACGAATACTGTCACTTCAACTCCCTCATTGACTAAAGCTGTCACTAAGTTCCTAATACTCGTGCCAATTCCGGCTGCATGAGCTATTTTAGCATGAGGGTATTCGGGGGTTAGAAAGGCTATTTTCCTCACCCCCAACCCTTCTCCAAAGGAGAAGGGAGTTAAAGCTTGATGTTTTTTCATCATTTATTTTTTAAAAAAATCTTTTAAAATTCTGGCCGTAAACTTTCTGGCTCCTGCATCATTCATGTGACCGCATGAGGAGAAAAATTTATCTTCCACCACTACATTTTCATAATTGTAAATCTCCGGATAACTTTTCTTTACTTTATCAAAATAGTCAATTCCTTTGGTGTTTTCACACATGGGTGTCATTACAGCTATAAACTTAATATTATTGGCTACACAAATACTCTTGATTTCTTCGTAATATTTATTTTTTAGAGGTTTCAAGGCTCTAATGTCGTTTTTCATATTCCCTTTTTTGTTTCCCAACGCATGATATCCTCCTTTGTCTAAAGTATTGGTGGACTGCTTTGATATGCTTTTATAAAATTCCCGAAAACCAATCAGAGCATCAAATTTAACATAACGATAAAAAGGAATATAATAGTATTCATTAAAATAAGCTTCATTCAAAAAATGATTTTTAATGATTGTTGAATTGTGAATATAAGGTAAAAATTTAGCTCCCACCGTTTCAGAAGGTTTATCATTGGACAAATTCAAATCGGCTTCAAGAATTAGAGTTTTTATTTTGTAATTGCGTTCTAACATCAATTTCAATAACAAAGAAGCTTCAAATAAATGTCCCCCACTCATGCCATAATTGAAGGTTTTTAGTCCTTTTTGTTCGAACATTTCGGTCACAAAATGATTATTTGCCCTTGAAGAGCCCAGAAGTACTACATCGTAATTTTTGGCTTTAGAATTGTAAACGTATTCTATTTTATTACGGTTATTGGATTTTAGGTATATAGAAGTGTAGCAATAATCTAGTATTACTGCTGCCATTAATAGTATCGTTATTGTTTTTATAGTGAAGATTAAAAATTGTTTCATTTTTTTAATTTGAGTTTTGATAATTAATTTCTAACTTTTAGATAAGCTAATTCGCCGATTGACCCTAATAGCTTCTCAACCTCAACTAAGCTCCCTCTCGACTGCGCTCGAGGTGACAATGTACAAACACTAATCCTACTGTCAGGTCGAGCCTTTAGTCTGTCGCTCAAGACAGGCTGGAGTCGAGACCCAATGATTAGTATTTATCATCCCAACTCTTCTTCATTATCCAAATTATACTTATGATGTGTTGCATTTCTACATTCTGATAGATTTTGCAAATTATCAAAATTTCCATCTATCAATGACTGTTTCTTTTGTCTACTACATTTTTTTATCTTTTTCTCAAAGTCAATAGCTTGATTAGGTTCTGTAAATTCCTGATAAAAAACAATCTCAACTGGTCTTCGACTATGTGTATAAGCTTCTGGATATTTCCCTGCATTGTGTTCCATTAATCTTCTTTCAACATCTGATGTCACTCCTACATACAGTGAATTATCATTACACTTTAAAATATAAACATAATAGAATTTCATAAATCATTTATTTAAATAATACCATTTAAAAATATAGAGAAGTCTATTTTTTTTGTCAAATCGAGCGCAGTCGAGATTCAATGAAGGTTCTCGACTCCGCTCGCCTCTCGACTCCGCCCGCCTCTCGACTCCGCTCGAGGTGACAAACTACTCAATAACAACTAATCGTACCATTTCGGCAATTGCTCAAAACAGCCTTCGGTTTATGGACAAATACATCTAAAACTGAAAATAAATAAATTCCTTATAATCTGAATATGTACCTAATGCCATAATTGCGGCTAAACACAAAGCTAGTTTTATGGTTTGGTATTTTCCTGAAATGGGTTCTTCTTTGGTGCGATTGTTCCACTCGACCGCAACAAATAATAGTACCATAATGATTAACTCGTAATTGTACCTCTCATTAATTAAATATTGAGATGTAAAATGACCGTTTGTGAACATATTCTTGATGTACAAAATGGCATCGGTAATAGTTTTGGCTCTGAAAAACACCCATGCCAAACAACTCAAAGCGAAGGTCAGCAAGATGCTTGCAATCACTCTTAGCGATTCCCAACTTCTATCTAAAGCAACGGTATCCAAATTGTTTCTGTTTGATTTTCTTAAAAGCAGGGGTAAAAAATAAAGCGCATTGATACCTCCCCAAGCCACATAGGTCCAATTGGCTCCATGCCAAAAACCACTAACTAAGAAGATGATAAAGGTATTCCTGATTTTCATCCATAAGCCGCCCTTGCTGCCTCCCAACGGAATGTACAAATAATCGCGAAACCAGGAAGATAACGAAATATGCCAACGACGCCAAAATTCGGCGATATCTCTTGAAAAATAAGGGTAATTGAAATTCTTTAGCAAATCGATTCCGAAGAGTTTTGACATTCCCAATGCCATATCTGAATAGCCTGAAAAATCGCCATAGATTTGGAACGCAAAATAAACTGCACCTAAAATCAACGACAAGGAATTCATCGTGCTGTAATTATCAAAAATCGCATTGGCATAAGTGGCGCAGGTATCGGCAATCACTACTTTTTTGAACAATCCCCACAGCATTTGATAGATTCCTTCTTTGGCTTTTTCAAAATCAAAACTGCGTTTTACCTTGACTTGAGGTAATAAATGGGTGGCTCTTTCGATAGGCCCCGCCACCAGAAGCGGAAAATAACTCACAAACAGCGAATAATCGACAAAATTGTATTCGGCTTTGATTCTTTTGTAATAAATATCAATAACATAAGACAGACCGTGGAAAGTATAGAACGAAATCCCCACCGGCAGCACTACATCCAGCAAAAACGGTGATGTTTTTAAACCCATTCCATTCATCAATTCGGCAAAGGAACTGGCAAAAAAGTTATAATATTTAAACATTCCCAGAAATCCCAAATTGATTCCGATACTCAGCCAAAACCAAAATTTTCTACCGCTTTCTTTCTTACTTTTTTCAATTCGGATACCTGTATAATAATCCAGAAATGTAGAGAAAACCAACAAGAACAAGAAACGCCAATCCCAACAGGAATAGAAATAATAACTGGCAATTATCAATAGGGTATTTTGTGTGGTTTTGTTTTTATTAAACACAAACCAGTACAGTACAAATACTATGGGGAGGAAAATTGCAAAGGAGAAAGAGTTGAAGAACATGTTTGAAACTGGAAGTTAGGAGTTAGGAGTTCAGTTATCCCTCGACCCTTCGACAGGCTCAGGGCAGGCTGAACTCGGGATAATAGCTCAGGGCTGGCTAGATTCAAGAGATATTTCAAGACATACATCTGACACTATTTCTAATTTTTAATTTCATTAACAATCGTATCGATGGCATCCCAAATTTTCTCTGAAGCCTGGGTTGGGGACTTACCTGCAACAATTTCATACCATTTTTTTCCTTCGGGAATGTTGGACAAATTGCCTTTTAGTATGGCTTCAATTTGACTTTCTAATTGGTTTTTATCGGTACAAAAAATGGCAGCTTCCGGACTTGGCATCGATCTAAAATGAACGTATTTGTAATTTTGCCCAATATCCCGAATTCCTTTCTTTAACTGAGGCTGTTCATAATTATAATAGACACAAGGTTTATCATGCGCTACAAAATCAAATACGGTTGAAGAGCATACATTGGTTACCAATTCGGAATGGGCACAGACATTGTGCAGTAATTGTAAGTCGGCTTTGGTAGGGAAAACTTCGTTCCAATTCTTTCCTATTGCTTTCCACAAAGGATCAATTACTGCAATAACATCTTTATTAGCTTCGATCACAGCATCATATCTATTAGTCGTATCTACAGGACATTTTCTATAAATGATTCCAAGATGGTATCCCTTAATATTCAAAGCCCGAACGGCATGGGCTAAATCTTCCAAATAATATTGATCTAAGGGCGAAGTGGTTTCGTCATCCCCAGAGAAACAAATGTATTTTTTTGCAGTGTCCAAATTGTATTGGGCGAAAAATGCTGCTCTGGTTTGCAACAAACTTTTATCGTAATGTGGCTCAAATTGAGGAGTTCCTGTGACTATTAATTGGTTTTCCTTAACAAAAGAATAGTACTGTTGCATTTCTTTTTTCATCAAATCGCTCCACACACAATAATAATCGGTTGCTACCAGCTGCATGGCTTTAGGAACATTATCCCAGGAATACACGAATGTCAGTGTTGGAATCCCCAAATCCTGTGCTGCCAGTAAGGGGCCAATGGATTGGCTAGCGCGTTGGGTGGTACAAAAAACCAAATCGGGTTTGATTTCCTGTAATTGGGCTTTGCAATAGTTGTATTTTTCGGTTGAACGTTCCAGACTATTGATTCGTTTTCGGATGCGAAGAATTCCTTTTTCGGAAGAATTCAAAGCGATTAATAATCTGATAAAAAGTGTCATCAAAGTGTTTTTTATTCCGCTATAATTAAACGGAAACTTATAGGTTTGGTAAACGGAATCGGCAAACTTTTTGGTTGCTACATTCAGCTCGATGTGTTTTCTAATGCGGCAATAAAATGGGGTTAATGGGTGAATCTTTTGGGTTTTAATTTTAACCTCATCATATCCTAATTCTTCTTGTAATGGAAAGGCCGTATTGTTCCAATAAATAATTTTATTGCCTCTTTGTTCGCCGATTTCCTTAAATTGGGTAAAGGCAAAATTGCGTAATCCTACACCGTCAGGAAAAAAAATAAGGATTTTTTTGTTTGTCATTTACTGTGAAAGTATTTTTTAAAAACTGAGGCAAAAATAAGGGTATTGTGGTTTATATTAGAGATTATTTTTGAGAAAAATGAAACTCCTTAATTTACTATCTATATGTGATTTGCTTAACCTGTTCGCTTTCGCTCGAGTCTCCTTCGTCGGAATGACACACTTGATGTTATTTTTTTGTCATTCCGACGAAAGAGGAATCACATCCTGTATTTCATTTCTATGATTATATCAAATACAACGTAATTGTAAATAATTCTCTCTCTTTATGGAATTTCTTAATGTGATCTCTCCTTCGTCGAGATGACAAAACCCACCTAGTCTGTCACTCCGACGCAGAAGGAATCTCATTATCTTTATTAAATCTGTAATTCAGAAACTCAAAATCTGAATTAAAAGATCGTATCAAATTTAATTTTTTCTCCCTTCTCCAGTTTTTTAATTCTTTTTCTCGAACAATAGCCTGCTGTACCCATGTGAATTTTTCATAATAAACTAAGAACTCCAAATTGTATTTGGTTGCAAAGGTTTTATTTCCGTCCACTATATTCTGATGATGTTGTTGTAATCGTTGCTTCAAATTATTAGTCATTCCAATGTAAAAAGTACTTCTATAACTATTTGTAATTATATAAACATAATAAGTATGATATCCCTCGTTTAGTTCATACATAATTTTCTTCTCATTAATTATTACATAAAATTACATTCTTTGTAGACTCTCTTTTATGTGATTTGCTTAGCCTGTTCGCTTTCGCTCGAGTCTCCTTCGTCGGAATCACATCACATATATCGTTTTTTATTCTTTTCGTACTCCCTTTATGTGATTGCTTTGCCTGTTCGCTAACACTCGAGCAATGGCATTAAGTTAAGGAAAAACACCTAGTGTTTTGTCATTCCGAAGAATGAGGAATCGCACTAATTACTCACGTTATGTGATTCCTCCTTCGTCGGAATGACACATTATAATCATTTATTATCCTTTCTTATTCTTCAGCTTCTCTCTTTGCACTTGCTCGATGGGTAAAATATCAGTTGATTTGAATGTTAAAGCGGAATAAACCGCATTCAAATCACGGCTCAATTTACGCAAACCCATGGGTTCTAAGGATGCAGCATGATCTGTGCCTTTCCAGGTTCTGTCTAAGGTATAATGCCTTTCGATAATATTAGCTCCCAAGGTGTAAGCGGCTACATCTACTGCAATACCCAAATGATGCCCTGAGAAACCAATGTGTTTTACTTTGTCTCCGTATTTGGCTTTCAGCAAATTAATATCTAATAAGCATACATCTTCAAAAGGAACAGGATACCCCGAAGTACAGTTGTACAACACCAAATCTTGGTTTCTTCCTTTTTCAATAAAGAAATTCACTAAATCTTCGGTTTCGTCTTTGGTAGTCATTCCTGTTGAAATGTGGATTTCGCCCTCATAATTGTCACACAACCAAGACAGCATCGCATAATTATTATTACAAGCCGAAGGAATTTTGATAAACTCAGGATTCAAAGAAGTAATTTCTTTTGCTGAAGTAGTATCCCAAACCGAGGTAGAATAAGTAATTCCTATTGATTCGCAATAGGATTTTAATTCGGCGTGCTGGTTCACGTTGAATTCTAAATATTCGCGATGTTCACCATAGGTGGCTCCATAGGCATTCGAACTATTGGGATGGGGTGCATTGTATTGTGCTTCGGTTAATAGCTCTTTGTTGTTTCTTTTTTGGAATTTAACGGCATCGGCATTGCAAAAGATTTTAGCAATTTTGATGAGTTCTTTAGCGATTTCCATTTCTCCTTTGTGATTGCAACCTATTTCGGCAATGACATAGGGTTTTTTATAGTTGTTCATATATGCTTTTCTTTAATTTTACACACCCCTAGCCCCTCTCCAGAGGGGAACTCGTTTAGTGCTATTTGAGAATTATTGGTATTAGAATTTACGTTTTTTTTACACACCCCTAGCCCCTCTAACTCTCTTTAATATTTCTTAATGGAGTCGTTGAATCTTCGATTTCAAGAGGGGAATTCGTTTGGTGTAAATTATTAATTTATCGTTCAGGATGTAAATTTTCACTAAAAACAAACTAAACTTACACACCCCTAACCCCTCTGAAGAGGGAAATACGTTTGGGGCTAAATGACAACTTCATCACTAATTAAAGTTTAATACCTCTCATTATATTTCATAATCCACTCACATGCTTCTCTGATGGCACCTTCGGCGGATGGTTTTGTTAGTAAATAATCGGCGTTTTGTTTTACTATTTCGGTTGCATTTGCTGGTGCAAAAGACCAACCCACACTACAGATATTTGTCAAATCATTAACATCATCGCCTATGTAGGCTAAAGCACTAAAACTTGTATTCCTTTCTTTTACAAACTGCTGTAAAAAAGCATATTTGTCTTTTACTCCTAAAAAGGTATTTTCTATTTGGAGTTTTTTCATGCGTTGGGCCACCAAGGGAGAGTTTTCTGAGGTCATTACTACTACTTCTACCTGATGCTGACGAAGGATTTCTAATCCCATGCCATCGCGCATATCAAAAGCTTTGGCCAATTCGCCTTCGGCAGAATAGAAGACTTGCCCATTGGTAAAAACACCATCTACATCCAGAACCAGATAATCGATGCGTTGGTGTTTTTTGGTTTTTTTCAAACGGCTTGCCAGAAGTTCTTCTACAATTTTCCAGTCGGTTGCCGAATCTATTTCGACTAGGCTGTTTTCGGGCATTTGGACTAATCCTATGTTGCCACTAAGGCGATTTTTTGAAGTTATAAAAGTGGATTTAGTTGTAGCATACACCGCTCCATTTTCAATCAACAAACCCTCAAAATCCTGACGTCTTGGACGATGAAACACATCATAGTTTTGTGGAGTTCCATCGGGATTCCAGGTAAAACGGTGGGTATTGACTACGGTAAGTGCCGAATCGTACTTTTCGGTTTCTATTTTGTCTAAAACTGCATTGATATCAGTAGCCGTAGTCATGGGCGAAGTGGCTTGCAGCAGGCATAGGATATCAAAATCGTACTGAATGCTTTCGGCAAACTCAATCATAGCACTTTCGGTGGAAGCGGTATCGGTAGCATTTTCATCCGAGCGCAATAATGCTTTTACTTTTGGAGTCCAATGGTATTCTTTATCAATATAATCAATGATTTCGGAATCATCCGTAAAAACGTAGATGTTATCCAGATTTGAAAAAATAGCTTCTGCCAAGACCCAGGAAAACAATGGACGACCCAGCATTTTTTTCTTATTCTTGGCAGGAATTCCTTTGGAGTCTTTTCGTAAGGGGATAATGGCTGTTTTTTTCATTTTTCATTTTAATTTATGTTCACAATGATTCATTTCTAGGATCAAAGAATTAGTAATTCGAGTAATTATATTGAAACATATTCAACTAAATTAATTCATAGCTGTAGAGTTATTTAGCTAAAATATTTCTTGTCTCTCAATTTCATCATTGGTAATTCAAAATATTTATAAATAAATATTGAAATCATGACTGTCAAAAACCAGTACAAAAAATATTTAAAAACAAGAGCGAAATAACTATTAAAATAAAAAACAACATTCCAATTGATACAATCCAACAACCAATATTGAACAATACTTAAATTAACAAGATACATAGAGTACGAAATCAGACTTACAATTGTTATAACTTGATAGACCCTTCCACTTCCTTCTTTAAAAGTACTCAAATATGGTAATAAAAAAAGTGTCCCTAATGAAGTGAAAGTAAATGAAAATACACTATCAAAAAAATTAAATTGTAAAAAGTTAAATAAATTGAACTTTATAATCATAAAAAACAAAATACCAATAATCAAAAAATGGATTTTATACTTTATCCATTTATCATTAAAATAATAAGATATATACGCTCCAATTATCCCATACATCAAACTATCTAATCGGGTCACAACTAAACCCCTAAATTTCCAACCCCAATATTCTTCATCTAACTGTATTTTGCCAATACTTTTAAACAAATAATATCTTATTAAAGTTGAAATTGTAATTAGTAATATTGATGTAATAAAAACAGATTTTTTTATTGTAATCTTAAAAACTTTAATAAACCCAAAAATTATAATTGGAGTCAAAAGATAAAACCATTCTTCAACACTCAAACTCCAAGCTTCAGGAAAAAATTCAGGATGTTTGTAAAATAAATTTTGAGAAAAAATATAATATTGTAAAACATCTATAATTTTAAAATTCTTTTTAAACAATAAATTCAACACTATTAGTATTGTTAAAATAAAAAAATAGTTTGGCATCGTTCTAAACCATCTTCTCATCCAAAAAGAATATATCAATTTAAAGGTTAGAGCATTATTATTAAATAATTCAATCAAAATACCACCAATTAAAAACCCACTTAAAACAAAAAAAATGCTAACACCGTCAAAAAGAAAGAAATTGACATATTTATATATTTCAGTTTCTACTATATAATTCCCATGTCCGAAAACTACAAACAAAATGGCTAATGCCCTTAAAATATCCAAACCGTATATCCTATTTTGATCAATCTCTATTTTTAAAATATTACTCAAATTTATTCTTATTTACATTATTCAAATCAAATACATCAGTTTTCAAAAAACCATTTTAAGTTGAATGTATTTTAAATCTCTATCAAAAATATATTTATATGGATTATTTCTATAATTTTTAATAATTTGCTCTAAAATTAATGCATTAACTTGCTCCATCTCTATGTAATTAATCGCTTTTTTATTTAGCTTTTTTTTTATTTGGTTCTTATATATTGTGAGTTTGTCTACTTCATCTATTCGAAGATTTAAAACTTCTTTATTAAAATTCGCAAACTGAGCCAAAACAGCACTAATTACTGTTAATGAATTAGTTAAAAACAAATCAACAGTTGGTATGCCTAATTTTAATTTTTCATACATTTCAATATCAGTCATTTTACCCCATGATTGATTTTGATTTACAATAATTCTTTTAGTTTTTTTACCTAAATCCATATAAGCATGATTAATCGCTTCTAAACCAATATGAAAAGGATGTTTACTTATTTTACTTCTATATTGTTTTGGATGCCATTGATGTTTAACTAAAATAGATGAATCATAAAACACAACCCTACAACCTAAATTACTCATTCTTATATGGATATCAACATCTTCAGCTCCCCAACCATGATAAAATTCATCATAACCGTTAATATCTTTTAATTGTTCAGTTGGGAAAAGAGTTGTTCCTGCAACATCTATGTTTCCATCGAAATCAATTTCATATTCCTCATATACTTTATTTTTTAATGATTCTTCTCGCGATAAAAAACCATATTTAAAATAATAGATATCTTTACTATTTATTAACTTATAAGCTGTACTCATAAATTGTGGAGCAAAAATCAAATCTAAGTCCCCAACTAAAAAATATGGAGTATTTGTTAGTTTCAAAGCGATATTTATCGCCCTACTTTTATTCCATAACTGACCATTCACTGGACATAAAATTAAATGAACTTTAGGATAACTGACAACTAAGTTCTTTAATCCTACTAAGTAATCCAAATCACTTCCGTAATCCACAAAAAACAATTCAAATTCTTTTGTTGTTTGATTACGAAGAGATTCTAAACAATTCTTAACAATACGTAAATCACGATTTCTATTAGTTAAAACTAGTGTAATCATAAACAAATTATCTTTTTAAATGATTTTTTATATATAGTAATTAGAATATTATTTTATTGGAACAAGTCATTATTCATTCTTCAATTCTAAATAAATCCGTTGATATAAATTAATAATTTTTTTTCGTAATATTTCTCTTTTATAATTTTTCTGAGCAAAACTAACATTATATTCTTGGGCTTTGACTCTCATTTCTTGATTTTCAACGGCCATTTTAATCAGGCTAGCAATAGCCACAACCTCATTTGGATTTTCAATTAAAAACCCATTAACGCCATGCCTAATGACTTCTTTCGTAACATTTCCGGGATTTGATTGAACAGGAAAAACGCCCATTCCCATTGCTTCCAGCAAAGAATTAGGCATGCCATCAGAAATACTGTTTCCTACATAAAGCAAACAAGACCCAAACTTTTGCAACAGCAATTTATTCTCCACAAAAGACTTTCTACAAATTACTTCTACTTTTCTTTGTTTAAAATACTCTGATTTTTTCACATAATCTTCTACAATTTCATCCGCACTAAAAATTAAAAAATCAATTGATGAATCAAATTGTATCAACTCAATTGCTTTTATTACAACTAATGCTTTACCAACTCCATCATTATAACCTTTTACACAAATAGCCTTTCTGTTATTTATTGATTGTATATATTCGGATTCTATCTCAATTCCTCCATTCCCAGGAAAAACACCCAAAAATTGATTTTTAAAACCTAATTGTTGTGCTATTTGAAAATCACGATTGCAATCAGTAATTAAATAATCCACTCTATTTAAAAATGATTTTACATTATTAGTACTGACTCCTAAATTTTGATAAACATACATATCACTCCCCCAGGATGAATACACTAAAGGGATTTTATTCTGTTGCATTACTGATAAAATAGGTAAGCCCGATAATTTCATTTCGAAACAATGGACCATATCTGGCTGCACTTCTTTTATGATAGTTTCAAGTACTGTTTCGGTTTTATTAACTGTTACTTTTTCTAATAAAGAATAGAGTCTTGGAAAGTACTTTTTAATTCTGTAGCGAAACGGATAATTCCACTTTAATTTCCAGCCATTGAATTGTTGAACCCAGTTTATTTTTTCTACAAATCCTGCCCCATCGGTAATGTCAAACCAATACACCTCATAACCGCTTTCTTTCAATTGGTTCGCCCATTGAAAAAAGTGATGATTGGGGATGGCGACTAGGAGGATTTTCATTTTTCTTTTATTTGGGTAAAACTTTTAAAAACAGAATAAAAATAGAATTTAATGAAACTCCTTTTAGATTTACTAGTTTTTAAAATTCTTAAAAATTCAACAAATGCTTTTAGATAGTTTTTTTCCCTATTAAAACTGGTCATTAAATCTTTTCTTTTATTGCTAATGCTTTTTGAAATTATTCCTTTTTTATGTTCAAAATCTTTATCCTGATATATATTTTCTAAAACATTAATAAGTATTTGAATAAAACTACTATTCTTTTTCATGTAGCCAAATGAAATACCTATTCCCATTCTATAAACAGCTGTTACTTCATTAATAAAATGAATTTTACCTCCGTCTTTTATCGTCCATAAATAAGTTTGCCAATCACCGAAGGGAAATTGGGCAAACCATACTGGTAAACAATTCTCTATTGATTGTATGTTTCTAAATAGACAACTCACAGAGTATATATAATTATTAAAAACTAAATCATCAAAATCTACTATTTCCTTATTTGGATGGTAATGATACTCCTTTATACTACCATCTTCATAAAGTCTATTAACAGCAGTATGCACTATCGAATAATCCGGATTATTTTCTAAAAAATCAACTTGCTTTTGAAGTTTATATTCATCAATCCAATAATCATCTCCATCACAAATGGCAATGTATTTCCCATCACATTCCTTGATGGTTCTCATGTAATTAGCAATCAAGCCGATATTTTTTTCTAAAGGAGCTAATAATTTTATTTTTTCAGGAAATTGCTGGGCATAGCTTTCACAAATATTTCGAGTAGTATCAGTACTACCATCTTCTCCAATGACTAATTGGTAGGCAAAATTTGTTTTTTGCATCAAAATACTTTTTATAGTTTGCGCTATAAATTGTTCTTGATTGTAAGTAAGCATAAAAACACTAACTATGTATTGCTTCATTATCTCCTTTTTAAAAAACCTTATCTGTTAGAAAGTTTATTTCAATACTTCTTGAGTTGCCTTTAAATAATCTAAATTCCATTTTTGACAAGGTTCCAGATGATTTCCTTCTGCCCATTCATTCCACGCATTAATAAACAAAAATGGTTCTGGAACTTTATCCCAAGGATAATTATCCTTTATATGTTGCAACCAGCTTTTGTATTTTAGAGGAGATGATTCATGCAGAATAAAAGGGAAGTTCTTTTTCCTTGCTGAGTTATCCCACATGGGGGTAATTCCAGGAAAGACTTTTTGATTATAAACTTGCTGCATTTGATAATTAGAATAAGTCTCATAATCATTAATAACTATTTTAGGTTGTTTATAAATACCTAAAATTTTAGTACTTTTAATTTTGATTCTTTTCAATAAACTCATTTTTGGAGCTCTTGGTGTATCTGAAAAACTGGGCTGAAACTCAAATGCGAAATCAAAATATTCTGGAAATTTTTCTTTGACTGACTTTCGAGCAAAACCAATATATAAATCTGGGAAACCTTCTCTTTTAACGGCTTCTTTCCAAATTTGGATTGTTTTTTTTATATCCGAAAATAATTCAGGACGATAAATTATAAATATTGGTTTTCCACTTACTTTTATATATCGTGAATCTTTAAAATAAGTCAATAAATGGCTGATATGCTTAACATCATCTTCTTCAGAATACTCTTGCCTTAACAATATATCTCGTTCTGCTTCTATCCATGTTTTGGTCCAATTTTCGTTAGCCCAACACATCATAAAAGGAAGGTTTTCCTTGGAGTTTTTTAATTTTCTATCCAATGGTTCATACAACATTCTCTTTCCATTAAACCAGTAATGATAATAACAAAACCCATAAATTCCAAATTGCTTGGCTAAGGCCTCTTGAGCCAACCGAGCTTCTTCTAATCTTAAATCATAAAACCCTAAATCAGCAGGTAAATGTGGTTGATAATGCCCTAGAAATCGAGGAGCGGTTTTAGTCACATTTGTCCACTCAGTAAACCCTTTACCCCACCATTCATCATTCTCAGGTACAGGATGGAATTGGGGCAAATAAATAGCAATAGGTTTAATTTTTTGATGCATAATGGTAAATTCGAGCTAATTTATCTTTTATTCTTTTATATATTGATTTAGACCCTTTTTTCTGTATCTCTTTGTATTTTATCTTTGAAAGTTTCTGAAACTCTCTATTTTTTTCTGTTTTGAAAAAGTGCATTAAAATTAAAGCTGCTTTTAAAAAACCTAGTTTCATTATTTTAAAATCTACACTCATAGCTTTATTATGAATTCTGTATAAAGCTAAAACATTTTCATTGTTTTTTATACTCTCCGAATAATAAAAGAGCTTCGTCCAAAACACCCAATCTTCATGATTCAATAACGATTCATCGAAATTAAGTCGATGCTTATCTATTAGTATTTTTTTAAACAAAACTGAATGACATGGAATTGATTTTCTATATTCCCAATCTAAAATAATTTCTCTTTTGAACTCTTGTTCAGACAAAAACGGAGACAAATACCTATTTGGCACACTTCTCTCAGTATCATTTTCTAAAAAAGAAAAATAATCTGAAACACTAATATCATGAATTTGAAGGTCTTGTAACTGATATTCAAATTTCTCAGGTTTCAATAAATCATCAGCATCTAAGAGTTGTATATAATCTCCAGTCGCATTAGCTAAACCAATATTTCTTGCACTCGACAAACCTCCATTTCTTTTAAAAATATATTTGAAACGAGTATCTTTTTGCAACCATTGACGAACTTCTTCCTCAGTATTATCTTGACTCCCATCATTAATAATTATACATTCCCAGTGAATATATGTTTGATCCAATACAGATTGAAGCGTTTGCTCCAAAAAAGAAGCTTGATTATAACAAGGTATTATAACAGATATTTTTTGAGGCATAATTTATTTAGAAAAATAAAATTTGGTATTGTAAAGATTATAAAATATTATTTGTTCGAAGACAAATATATTCACATACAACTAAAGAATATTTCTCACCGCAAAAATACTTGACCAATGCTTATTATCTTTCCAAGCACAAAACCCTTTACTTTCAATAATTTTTAAAAACTTATTAAACTCATCTTCTTCAGTAATTGAATGCATTTCTATATTCATCATATACACTATGTCCATCCAACTTAAATCTTCTGATTCAAGAATTGCTTTTTCAGCACCTTCAATGTCCATCTTTAAATAATCTATATGGGTAAGCTTATTATCTTTAATTACACTATTCATACTCATCGATTGTACCTCTATAACCTCATCAATATTAAGATCATCATTGTTATCTATAATAGCATAAGCATCAAAATTTGAACTTTTTTTATATGATACTAAACCATCTTCACACCAAACGGCCTTATTATAAATCACAACATTATCATAAAATTTTATGTTTCTTTTTGCAAGAAGAAAATTTTGCTGGTTCATCTCATATCCAATAATTTTTGCTCCAGGATATAAATGCTTCATATGTGCTATAGTAAGACCAATGTTACTTCCCAAATCAAGTATTATGGAGTTATCCGATATTTTTGATGAACTAGGTGGTAAATGATATAAATCTTGTAAAACATAGTATACAACTTCTTTATCTATAAAATTTTTACGAATCTTAATAGTATGTTTCCACCCTTTTGGTTTCAAAAAAACGAATCCTTTTTTATTAGTATCTACTTTAATTTTTGATAATTTAATTTTATCCATCACATTAAATAATGAATGTGAACTTAACAAAGTTTTTATCACACGATAATTTCTCTTTAAAACTCGAAATATTTTCATTAGCGTTAAAATTATTAATAAGATGATAAAATTATTATTTTTAATTTCCTCTCACTTTTTTAAAACTGTCTCGGTTTATTTCCCATAAACTTTATCAAATACAAAAACCTTAAAACAGCATATCTAAACTCTATTATAAAGTTTTTACTACAGTTCCAAATACTCACAACCAATCCTTTTACAGCTTGCAATAAACTAATATCCTGATGCCATAATTGGTAATTACCTACTACATCGTTCCTAAATCGAAAAAAATGCTGTTGGGGTGTTCTTTTTATTTCGTAATGAAAGATAGCAGGTACAAATTCAATTTCGTAGCCGTTTTCTAAAACTCTTTTAGACCATTCTTTGTCTTCAAAAGTAGCTACATCTTCCCGGAACGGATGCTTTTCCCAAATTTTTTTACTAAAGGCAGAGCCTGAAAAAATCAATCCTGATTTGTTAGGATCGGTTTTAGCTGTAACCTTATTGATGTAATTTCGATAATCATTCGTTGAGTGCAAACAACGTAGTCCTGCTAAATTGGAATTGGCTTCCATTTTTTCTCTAATTAACTTAAAAAAATCATGACTCACTGGATAGGAATGAGCACTAAAAATCACCACAATAGGAAACTGAGCTTCCTGAGCCACCCGATTGGCACTACCGCCATAACTGAACTTTTCAATAGTTACAAAACGAGCGCCATATTGCATTGTTACTGCTTCACTATCATCAATAGATGAGTTATCAATTACAATGATTTCCGCAATATCCGCAGCATATCTTTCGGTTAAGTTCTTTAGCAGAAAAGACAAGGCTGTGGCCTGATTTTTATTTCGAATGACTACTGAAATCATTATTTATAATTTTATCAATCTGTTACAATTGTTTTCTTTCCAAAATAAATACTATAAGCCTGATTTTTCCACTCATTAGGATTAGCTGTAATATCATGAGCAAAAATAGTTATTGGTCTGCTATTTAATTTTGGCACTTTACAATTCGCTTCAACATTATTTTGAATCAATTGGTAACGATTTTTTAATTCCCTATCAAAATGAGATGCTGTGCCGCTTAACAAATCTTTGTAAGCCAACTTAACATTATTCTTTTTCCCTAATTGTAAAAAAATCAAAAGAACCAGGAAGTATTTTACCTCTTTGGAAAAACTAAACAAAACACGATTTGCATCATTAAATTTCGCTAATAAAACAAATATAGAATACATAAAACCTAATAAAAAAACAAAATAAACGGTATTAAGCGTTCTAAGTTGGGGAGCGCCACCAATACTCCAATAACTTGTAAAAAAGCCCATAAAAAGCAAACAGCAAATTACTAAAACTATCCCAACTGGATTTGTTTTTAAAAATTGAGATTCAAACTTTATCTTTTTTTTATTCAAATAATTTATATAAACCAATGAAGAAAGCACCATAAAAGGCATCCAAATTGCTAAATAAGTAGCTATACCATTGACTGTTTTCAACAATGCGTAAATAATTTTACGCTTATTAGGATAGCTGGAAGCTCTAATTACATTACCTGGTGAAAAATAAACTATAGCCGAACAAACCAAAGCAACGACAAATAAGGAGAGTAAAAAATAATTTATTTTCTGATCTCTATTATAATGAAATATTAGAGTTACGAGTAATAATAAATCAACAAATACCATTGCTGTTTCATTCGTCCCAACAACTATTGCTATTAAAAACAGTGTAAGAATAAAATACTTTAGAACATTTGTTTGGATTAATTTCAATAAAAAGTATATGAGCCAAATAAATAAAATATTGGATAACTGATACGTAATTGCTCCTGCTAACCAATAAAAACCTTCTGCAACGGTAGGTATTTGTATTAAATAAACAACCATAAACAAAAACATAAATACCAAACATTCTCTTTTATTTGTACTTCCTAATACTAAAAAAGAAATTCTATATATCGAATACAACAATACTATCAGTAAAAATATGGGGATAGATTTATAAATGTAATAAGGATTTTCGACTAAAGACTGTATGCTTAATATGGCTGTCGAAATATACCTTCCTGACCAATTATGATACCAAAATACTTGTGCCTCAACAAAACCACGTAGATGACCTATGTTGTGATAAAATATATCATCGGCACTAGGATTAGCATAAATAGAGATTAATAGAAAAGGTAAAATTGAAAGGAAACCGATTAAAACAATCCACCATTCTGTTTTTATTATTCTATCCAATAGTCTATTTTTAATGAATCGAATCATAAATTAAATATTTTTTTCAACATTTGAAACGGTTTCATAATCAACTTCCCTATTTTGTATTCCAATGATTTTTTCAACTCCATCTTTCCCATTCGATGCGTTTTGATGTAATAAAAAAGTACTTCGGCTGTGTTATCAAAATGCTTGCAATAAATATCTTTATGCTTTTTAAAAATATATTCCATATTCTTCTCCGCATATTTATTTCGAGTATCAACTAACATTGACTTTTTTGCCCTGCGATAGTAGAACAAAAATTCTTCAACAACTTTGTATTCTAATCCTCCCTTTGTAAGGGCAATCCAAAATTCCCAATCCTCATAACCTTTCTTCATCGTTTCATCATAGCCTCCCACTTCTTCCCAACACTTTTTTCTATACAACGATGTAGCCACTAATGTATTTTGAAATATCAAAGCATGATAAGTAGTCCCAATTGGTTTTAATTCGTAAACAATATTACTTAGCTTATTGGTGAAAAATTTTGTATAACAAGAAACTATTGCTAAGGTATCATTAGATTCTAAAACTGGTACTATTTTTTTTAAATAATCATGATGCAAAATATCATCAGCATCAAGGGGTAAAATAAATTCTCCTAAACTTGTTTTTATCCCTGCATTTCTGGCCGAAGGCAATCCTCCGTTTTCTTTATACAGGTATTTAAAACGGTTATCTTTTTCTAGCCATTCTTTAGCTACTAATTCGGTAGTATCAGGACTGCCGTCGTTAACAATAATACATTCCCAGTTGGCATAGCTTTGTTCTAAAACGGACTGCAAAGCCTCACTTAAATAATGAGCTTGCTTGTAACAAGGAACAATTATGGACACTAGTGTACTATTCATTTTAAAATTTATTTAAAAACCCAAATCGAATTAAGTACTTAATTATTCTTGAGCGTCTTAAACTATGGATTATTGTCATGTTTTTTAAAACATCTTCCAAATCCTGTGTATAAGCTGCATAATTAGATTGTAAAACCTCTTGCTTTTCTTTATCAATAAGCAGCTTGTTTTCTGACAAAGAACTTATTCCATCCAAATAAAATGTTGTTAGTGATTGGTCAACATGAAAGTATTTACAATTATACTTACAAACGCTATCAATAAAGAATTTCCAATCGGATACAATTTTAAAATCCTCTTTAAACAAACCAACTGTTTGAAACAATTCTTTCTTAATAAATATAGCAGGATGTGGTAAACTATCCTTTAAAAAATAAGCAAATGACAATGTATCCGGATATTCTTTTACAAATTTTTTATTCTCCCCTATCACATTCATATTAAAATAAATCAAATCATAATCTACTATTGCTTGTTGATTTTTTTCTAAAACTTTGTCATTATAAAAATGATCTCCACTATTCAAAAAAAGCAGATATTCGCCAGTTGCTCTGGCAATACCCTTATTCATAGCATGATACACTCCTTTATCTGGTTCGCTCACCCAATAATCAAATAAATTAGTATTTCGTTCTAAATAAGCCCTACTTCCATCAGTTGAACCTCCATCAATAATGATGTATTCAAACTCTTGCCAGATTTGAGAACGGACACTTTCTACAGTTTTTTGTAAACCTTTTAGATTATTATAGTTTACTGTGATTACGGAAATTTTAGGTTTCAAACTATATTTTTTAATTTTTACTTCTATACAAAAATGGAAAAAGCATTTGTCTATACCTAATAACTGGAAAATATTTAATACTAAACTTGGTAAAAAGGAGCTGAGGTTGTGAGAAAAAAAATTGTGCCCATGCTCCAATATCCTGATACAATTTATTTTGCTGTTTGTACTTCAACATCCAAATCCATTTTAATACATCATCAATAACAATAGTACTTACTTTGTTTTTACTACACCAAACAGCCATTGCTTCGTGCAGTTTTATGTTGAAAATTTTATACAATTCTTCATTATCAAAAATATTATCCTCATGCACTCCTCTTATGGCAACAGCCTTATCAATAATTCCCGTTTCTAAACGGCACTTGATAGCCATTTTCCAAAACATTTCGGAATCTTCAGCAACTATTAATTCCTCATTAAATAATCCTGTAACATCAAAAACGGATTTTTTAACAGTTAATCCGTTAATGTGAAAATGTCCACATTTACCATACAATAAATTTTTAAACAAGGCTTCTGGAGCGACTTTTTGTCTAACCGTATAGAGTTGGTGTGTTTTTAATTCCAATTCCGTTGCAGGTCTATAAAAATAAAAACCCACTGCATTATAAACTCCATCACAAGTTGGATTTTCTCTAAATAGTTTGAAATCATTGGCAAAACGATTGGGTAAAAAATAATCATCGGCATCCAGAAAAGCAATATAATTTCCTACGGATTTTTGAATACCTAAGTTTCTACTAGCCGAACGTCCTTTATTGACTTTATTAGGGTGATGGTATAATTTAACTATAGGATACTTAGAATGGAACTGTTCTACTATTTGCTGTGTAGCATCAGTACTTCCATCATTAATCACAATAATTTCAGTTACTTCCTTTTGTTCCAGAACTGATTGAATCGCTTTTTCAATAAAGCGTTCTACATTATAGGCAGGAATAATAACCGAAAGTGTTTGTTTCATTTTGAATGCTAAAATTTATTTAGTAAACCTAGTTTGATTAACCAGTTTATTTTACGCGATTTTCTTAAATTTCTTAGTACTCTTTGCAATCTAAAATTCTCCTTTAAATCATTCAGCAAAACAGAGAATTCTACTTCTAAAACTGCTTTCCTTTCTGCTGCAATTAAAGCATGATTTTCTTCTAAAGAACTAATACCTCCTTTATAAAAAGTCGAAAACACATCAGCAACTTTTCGGTAAGTACAATTGTATTTTAAAATTGCCATCAGTAAAAATTTCCAATCAGCAACTATTTTTAAATCCTCATCATAATAACCCAGTTTATCAAACACTTCTTTTTTAATAAAAGTACATTGATGACAAGGCAAATTGTTATGAAGATAATAAAAAGAAAATTCTTTTGGGTTTTCTAAAGTGAATGAAGATTCATTATCCACCACATTGATATCAAAATAAATAAAATCTTCATCTTTTAATTGATTTTGAACCTTAAACAATGAAGAAGTACCATTCAAATGATCTCCACTATTCAAAAAAAGTAAGTATTCCCCAGTAGCTACTTTAATTCCTTTATTCATGGCATTGTAAATCCCTTTATCGGGTTCGCTCACCCAATAATCAAAATATTCTTTTTGACTTTCAATATATGTTGCACTTCCATCAGTTGAACCACCATCAATAACAATATACTCCAACTCTTTCCAAGTTTGACTAACAACACTCTCGACCGTTTTTTTTAAACCTTCCAGATTGTTGTAATTGATGGTTATGATGGATAATTTAGGCATTTTTAATTCTTTTTTGCAATTTCTAAATCACTTAGCACCATTTCTTTGACCATTGAAGCCAAATCATATTCTAATGTCCAACCTAATTGACTCACAGCCTTAGTTGGATTACCTATTAACAAATCTACTTCGGTAGGACGATAATAGTTAGTATCCACCTTTACCACTATGCTCCCTATTGGTAATTCCAATTCTGGATTATGGCATTGTTTTATGATTCCAACTTCATTTTCATTTGCTCCTGTAAATTCCAGTTCGACACCACATTCAGCAAATGCCATACTCACAAACTCACGAACCGAAGTGGTTTTTCCGGTTGCAATCACAAAATCTTCTGCCTTTGGCTGTTGCATCATCAACCACATGGCTCTTACATAATCTTTAGCATGTCCCCAATCGCGTTGGGCATTTAAGTTCCCTAAAAACAAACAATCCTGTTTACCCAGCACAATACGTGCCACAGCCATGGTTATTTTTCGGGTCACAAAGGTTTCGCCCCTACGAGGTGATTCATGATTAAAAAGAATACCATTACAGGCATACATATTATAGGCTTCCCGATAATTTTTCACAATCCAAAATCCATATAATTTAGCCACTCCATAAGGTGAACGAGGATAAAAAGGAGTAGTCTCTGACTGAGGGACTTCTTGTACAGAACCATATAATTCCGAAGTAGAAGCTTGGTAAAATCTCGTTTTATTGGTCAGCCCTAAAATCCGAATGGCTTCCAGAATTCTTAAAACACCTATTCCATCTACATTAGCCACATATTCAGGAGAATCAAAACTAACCTTTACATGAGACATGGCTCCAAGATTGTAAATCTCGTCGGGTTGTACTTCCTGAATAATTCTGATAATATTAGTTGCATCAGACAAATCACCATAGTGTAATTTGAAATTTACATTTTCTTCATGTAAATCCATATACAAATGATCGATACGTTGGGTATTAAAAGAAGAGGCTCTCCTTTTTATACCATGTACTTCATAGCCTTTTTCTAATAACAATTCGGCTAAATAAGATCCGTCCTGTCCTGTAATACCTGTTATTAAAGCCTTTTTCATTGTTTACTCCTGCTGTTATATCGTTTTTTGTAATCCTATAAAAAATAGGCTATCTTTCAAAACTTATTTAAAATTGAAATTTATAACACGAATTTTTCTTCATACACCTTAGCGATTCCTTTTTCTAAAGGAATTGTAGCTTTCCAACCCATTTGATTGATTTTAGACACATCCATCAATTTTCTTGGGGTTCCGTTAGGTTTTGAGGTATCCCAAATTACCTCTCCTTCATAACCTACAATATTTTTCACTAAATATGCTAATTCTTTTATGGATAAATCCATTCCAATTCCTACATTTACATGTCCTAAATTATCATACTGCTGGATTAAAAAATGACAAGCTTCGGCTAAATCATCCACATGCAAAAATTCTCTTAAAGGAGAACCATCACCCCATAAAGTAACTTCAGGATAATTATTGATTTTAGCTTCATGAAATTTCCGCAATAGGGCTGGTAAGACATGTGAGTTTTGCAAATCGTAATTATCATTAGGTCCATATAAATTAGTGGGCATTGCCGAAATAAAATTACAGCCGTACTGACTTCTATAGGCATCACACATTTTAATACCTGCAATTTTAGCTATGGCATAAGGCTCGTTAGTAGGTTCTAATAAACCCGTTAATAAATAATCTTCTTTTAAAGGTTGTGGCGCTAATTTAGGATAAATACAGCTCGAACCCAAAAACAATAATTTCTTAACCTTATGCAAATAGCTTTGATGAATTACATTATTTTGAATCATCAAATTGTCATATAAAAAGTCTGCTCTATAGGTGTTATTGGCTATTATGCCTCCTACTTTTGCAGCTGCCAGAAATACATAGTCAGGTTGTTCCTGAGTAAAAAAAGCTGCTACAGCTACAGTATCTCTTAAATCAAGTTCAGATGAAGTGCGAGTAACTATATTATAAAACCCTCTACCTATAAGATTTCTATAAATGGCACTACCTACCATGCCGTTGTGACCCGCAATATATATTTTGGAGTTGATGTTCATCTTGATATCTAACTATAACTTATTAATTTCATCTTTTTTCAAAGCATATACCCCTCTACTTGCATAAACGGTTTCCAAAACTCAAAATTATATTTCCACCAAGCGTGACAGCCCATAGGCAATTTTTCGTGATTTATTTCATAAAGATATTCTGGTTTAACTTCAAATGCAAATTGTAAGGCTTCTTCAATCGGAGCTATCTTAAAATCTTTTATTTCTTTAGTAAAAATTTCAGCTATAAAAGCATCTTCATTTTTATGTATTCCCAATTGTATTGTATAATTTTCCCCCCAATAAATGCGTAAATAATTAAGCCATGTTGACAACTTAAATGCCAATTTGTTTGTTTTTCCAAAAGTATGATAGGCAGATTCTTTAATGTATATTTTTTTTATGGCTCTTTGCATGACTTTTACATTCCGCAATGAAAAACCTGAATTCCCCACTCCTAAAAACTCATCAGTTGGATTATCAAAACCTACAAACCAAGGTGCTCCTATATAATCATAAGCTTTATTACACCAATGCAAAAGCTCATCTTTAAATACAAAAGCATCTAATTCATAGGTTAATAAAAACTCATAATCAGCAAACAATTTATAAAAAAACTGGCTCAATTTGAGCTTGTTGTATTTTTCTACTGATGATTGCCAAATTGGATCTATAAAAACCACTTCAAAAACAGGAACTACTGCTTTGTATTTATTGAGATTCAATCCCTCAGGAGCTAGTATTCTAATCGGATGCTTTCCTAGAACCTTATAACATTGCTGAAACGATATCAACTCTAATTTACTTGGGGTTTCAGAATGTATAGGTATTACAACAACTACTTTTTTATTGTTTCTAGCCATACACTAAAACTTTAACTGCCTTTTTTATTCTATTCCCTATTTTAGTCCATAATGTTTTTTTCTTTTTAATCACTTTGTTAACTATTACCTTAGGGTAATAAAAAACACTCAGATTAGCAATTATGCGTACATTATTATCTAAAAGTCTTTGCTGATAATCAGCAAACAGAGGAATTAAATCAGGTCTGGTATTAAAATCAAATCTTGTTAGATAAGAACATATTTGTTCCGGTTTATCGAATTTATAACTACTAAAATGAAAAAATCGCAATGGATATTCTTCATTAACAAAGTATTTCTCGTCTTTCACAGAAAGTTCCCTTTCATGTAAATTCCAATTAGCCATATTATACCCCGGATGTTTCAAAATACAATAGTTATCAAATAAGGTGGGTACATAATTAATCCATAATTGATCATAAAACATATTTCTGGAAAAATCAGCAAAGCCATATTTTACGACTCTTGCTCCCCACCAATCCAGAAACTCTTTGACCTTCTCATATTGACTCAAAGCAATAAATCCCAAATTAAAAACACCGCCTCTTAAAGTATGATAATCGGTAGGAGCATACTCATCATCAATAGGTTTACAAATATGAGGAGTTAACACTATATTTTTCTTGTCAAGAACATCAAAAACCTCTTCAAAATGACTGCATACTAAAATATCGGGGTCAATATAGAGTAACTTTTCCGATTTAAAAACGGTAAATAAATGATGAAAATAAAAGGGTTTAACAGCGGTATTCAGTTCTACTATATTGTATTTAGTATTCAACTCTTCAAAACAAGGAATTTGTAATTCTTCTACAGGGATAATTATAAATTTAGAAAAAACAGTATAGTCAAAAGAAGCATCCAATTTATCCACTAATCCAATAATGAACTTTGCCTCTGGATGGTATTCCAAAAAAGAATCCCCAAGTGTTTTAGCCTGAGCCAAATAGTTATTGGAACATATAGTAAATGCTATTTTCATATGCTTATTAAACAATTATTTTTCATTATCTAAAAACTCAACTAGCCTTACAAATTTTATATATTTTTCATCTACCAAATATGACAATTCATTTAAAGAATATACAACATTATCCGTTTTTTTTAATTCATCTAATATTAATGGAAGTTCATCGTCTATTTTATTACCATCAGTTTCTATTATACTATAATGCTTATCGTGATGTTTACTCATTTCATAAGTCCAATCTCTAGTATTAAAATTCAAACTATATAATTCCTCTTCAAAAAAATAATCGGATGAATTAAAATCTACACCAGCTAACAAAATCGTCTTGTTTGGATAACAAATGGAAATGTAATTTAAAACAGTTGAAAAACTCCCTTTAAAATGATACAAAGGATCTACTAATGATTTTGACCATTTATTACCTCTTGCTATACTATCCTGTATCCTTATAAATTCAATTTTAGACTCTTTAGACATAAGATTATATCTATTAACCGGATTTATAGTAATGGAATGACTGATATAAAAATTTAACCTATTAAAAGTATCAACATTTATTTTTTTTATAGTAAATCTCCCAATTTTCACTAAATAATGAACTAAAAAAATTTTAAAAAAATTAAAAGCTTTATTAATCCAGAATGCTGCATAATTAGTAAATACAAATCCTTTGTAATTTTCAGAAAGTATAAAAGTCATCTTTTTTAATTTATTTTTCCTGAATAATTTAAAAATATAATTCAACATTCTTATGGATGATTCATCATAATCATCATGAAAATAAACATGACTAGGCTCTATTCCTGCAAGTTCATAAAAAGCAGCAAACTTGTTAATACCTATTTTAACCTCACAAGTATTTAATAATTCACGTTCTGTTTTAGTTAAGTTTAAAATACTTTTACCAGAACCTAAAACCAAAACACAATCTTTTAACATAAACTATTTTAAATTATTTTATAAAAAAACAAGTCAAACTTTAAACAATACTTTGTGTTGTTTTTTTATTCCATATTTGAAAATTACCATCTCTAAGTAATAATTCAAATCCAATACTCTCTAAAATATTTTCACATATTTTTGCTTCCTCTTGAGTTAAAATATTAGCAAACGGATGTACCTCAAGAAATATTCTTTTAAAACTGGAAAGACTTTCTTTAAAGTTTTTAAAAAAATCTAATTCACCCCCTTCAATATCCATAACTAGAGTATTAAATTCTATGTTGTATTTTTTTTTTAAAAAATCAATATCAACCCCATTTACAGTAATTTTATTGGTTGTTTTTCTTTTAGTACTTCCTCCAACAATTAAATTATGAATATAAAAAACGTTTTCTTTTTTTAGTGAAATAATAGAATTTTCTACAAAAAACGAACAATTGTTTTCCTCCCTATTTTTCTTAATCCAATTAATCAATTTAGGATTTGCTTCTAATGTGACTTGTTGAGTTTTATCTGTTAATATTTTATTTATCAAACAAGAAACATATCCTATGCACCCACCTAACTCTAATACTTTTGCATCATTTGCTAAATACTTTTCAAGATATTTTGCTTCTTCTACTTCATATTGATTTAACACAAATCTTCCTCTAAATTTAAAGTCTGTTAGATTAAATGGAATATGAATTTTTATACCTTGACTATAATAGTTTCTTTTAAAAATGGTAAAATAAACACCTGCAAGAAACAACTTTGTTTTCATCTTTTGGTCGCACAAATATTGCCTAAACAACTTATACTTTTTTAAGTTGTTTTTTAAGATATCAAGTAATTTGTTTGGAAGATATTTTTTAAGATATTTTTTCATATTACAATTTCATCTAATTTACCCCAACTACGACTAAACATCAATTTAATTTAGTTAAATATGTTTCTAATAAAAAGGTTGGAAGATCTTCAATTTCAGATTCAACAAATAATTGTTGGACATTATTTATCCGATAAATAATATTGTTATTAAATGACTGATTAACTGTTACATTTATTGAATACACCCCCCTTGACAATTGCATTTTTTTGTGACAAAAATTCAATATATACTTTTGTCTATCTATTGTTAAAAACTCTTCTTTATAATACATCAATGCAATTGGTTTATTTTCCTTATCAAAGAGACTAATTGAAAAATAAGGCATTTTACTAAGTTTCTTGTTTACAAAAGAAATTGTGAAATTAAAATCATCATTCCAATTTATCGTATTATTATATGCTTCTATTTTAAATTCAAAATCTTCAATTACCTTATCATCAACAAGTATACTTTGATTATTGTTTACAAACTTACCATAATACATATTAACACCTTTGGCAACATCAAAACCCTGAAATTCAACCTTCCCGTGTTCCATTAAAATAATTTGATTACAAATTCTAGAAATCATTGACATTGAATGTGAAACAAAAATAATTGCTGTATTCGGTATTATTTTATCTATTTGTTTATAACACTTCATAACAAAGCCCAAATCCCCCACAGCCAAAACCTCATCTATTATCAGTACATCGGGTTCCATTTGAGCAGCTACTGCAAAACCCAAACGCACTTTCATACCTGAGCTGTAGTTTTGTACCGGCATATCAATAAATTCTTCCAGCTCGGCAAAAGCAATGATAGCATCGAGTTTTTGGTCGATTTCTTTTTTGGTAAAACCTATTACGGCGGCATTGTTATAGATATTTTCCCTTCCAGAAAGAATAGGGTTAAATCCCGCTCCTAATTCTATCAAAGCTCCTATTTTTCCTTTGATGGTAATAGTGCCTTCATCGGGCGAAATTAAGCCATTAAGCATTTTGAGTAAGGTGCTTTTTCCTGCTCCGTTGTGTCCTATAAGTCCCAGGCATTCACCACGGCGCACTTCAAAACTAATGTCTTTTACTGCCCAGAATTCGTCTTTTCGCAAGTCTTTGTTTTGCTCTCTGCCTGTAATGCCGCTTATTAAATCCTGTACGCCGTAGAACAGACTTTTCTTTAAGCTCTTGGCAAATTTCTTAGAGACGTTTTCTGCTTTTATTAATACTTCTGCTTCCATTAGGCACTCATTCTTTCGGTGATAATAGGCATCGAAACCCGATACACTACCATGGCAATTAGACTTAAAAACAATGTAACTACTAAAAACCCCAACCAGAAAAAACCGTTTTCTATAGGCATTCCTGTAAGTGTATTTCTAATATCGGTAATAATATAACTCAACGGATTGATTTTCATAATGGCGTGCATCAAGCCGCTTTTAGGTATCACGTACAATACGGGTGTAATGTACATAAGAAGTTGAAGTCCTATAGGAATGAATTTACTAATGTCGTTGTATAAAATTCCAATGGGTGAAATAATAATACCAATACTGATAAAAAAGAGCATAACCAGGAACAAAAAAGGTAAAAACAACAACATGGATGTGGCAGGGATTACCTGAAAATAAAGGATAAAAAACAGAATCATGGTCAGTTTTATCAAAAAATTGAATCCTATCTTAATCAGTCCTAAGCTTATCAAAGCTTCTTTCTCAAAATTAATTTTGGTAATAATTCCTCTGTTGCCATTAATGGTTCCCATGGGCATATTCAGGCATTCGCCAAAAATAGACCAAATGGCAGTTCCCACCAAAGCAAATAAGGGATAAGGAATGTTGGTAGGCGTTAACTGTATGGTTCCTGAACTTTGTAAAAAGATCCAAACCATCGCATTCATAATCACTGGCAATATTACCCAAAAGATACCAAAAATGGATTGGCGGTGCTGAGATGTAATGTCGCGCCTGGCCAGTTGTTTAGCCAAATGAAAGGAACTGCGGTAGCCTTTGAGGCTTTTGAGCAGGATTTCTTTGATGCTGTATTTTGTACTATTTGAATAAATTCGGGTTTCCAATGCTACTTGTTTTGTTTATTCTTGGATAAGAAATAAAATCGATATCTTACTGCTATGGGTAAATATACTACCCAATTTTTAGTATCACCAAATATATCCGACTACTGACGTAAAAAATGGTTAAAAAATGCGGTTTCGATAGTAAAATTCTTCTCAGTTGTCAGTTCTCAGTTGTCAATTTTGGGTTGAGAGTTGTGAGTTGAGAGCTGTGGGTTGAATTTCTTTTCTTGCCCCTACCCCTAAAGGGGAAAAGAAATTAAGACGTGGTTTCTAATGCTATACATTATAATTTTCGGCTTCCGCCGCAGCGGATTGGGGAAAATCGAAAATTATTCACTTCTAACCTCTAACTTCTAACCTCTAACTTCCATCTCCTAACTTCTTTTTTCTGCTTTCTGTATTCTAAATTCTGCTACTTCTTTCTTCCCTCTTCTAACTTCCAACTTCTAACTCCTAACTTCCTCTTCTTTTCCCTATCTTTGCAATATGTTTACACTATTCAAATCCAAGCCAACTCTAAAGGAATTAATTCCTGACAATCATATTGACATCCATTCGCATTTGCTACCGGGTATTGATGATGGGGCAAAAACTTTTGAGGATTCCTTACGTTTAACTCAGGCCTTGAAAAGTTTTGGTATTTCTCAATTCATTACCACACCTCACATTATTCAACATGTTTGGGAGAACACCCATGAGCAGATTATAGCCAATAAAAACAGTACTGTTGAGAAACTCCATAAAAACAACATTACTATTCCGTTTCAGGCAGCTGCCGAATATTTGATGGATGATCAGTTTGTTCGCTTGTTTCAGTCGAACGATTTATTGACCTTGAAGGATAATCACGTGTTAGTTGAAATGTCGTATATCAATGCACCTATTCAGTTGTATTCGATTTTATTCGACTTAAGAGTAGCCGGTTACACTCCAGTTTTGGCACATCCGGAAAGGTATTTGTTTTATCACAAAAATTTTAACGAATACGAAAAACTTAAAAAAGCAGGTTGTTTGTTTCAACTCAACTTACTGGCTGTAGTGGGTTATTACGGAGAAAACATTACTAAAATTGCAGAGAGCTTACTGCAAAAAGGAATGTATGATTTTGTAGGTTCTGATGTACATCATGATAATCATATTGCCGCTTTTGAACAAAAAATTAAAATAAAAGAGGTACAACCGCTAAAAGATATTATTGCTAATAATCAGTTTTTCAAATACTGATTGCGCAGATTTTTCTTTCAAAACTTTGCAGTGTTTTTTTTAAACCATATACCTGTCTGCCGACAGGCAGGAGTCATATAAGTTTTTATAAGTTCCTCTCTGACTGATTAAATTTTCCTGAAGTAGATATAAGAACTATCCTTTGAAACTTTGCGATTAACATTAATACTTTGCAGTTTATTTGTCTTTACCACAATCCCAATAGCTATCTGGACTTCCAACTTCCAACTTAGCATCATTTATCCAACACCTCATAAGCCGAATTCATGCTCTTGAACTCAGGAACTATTTTTTTCATTTTGCTTACAATAGCTTCTTTTTTATGAAAATTAGCAATCGTTATCAATTCTTCAATTTCGTCGTGCAGGATTTCGAATTCTTCCTGTACTTCTTCAGCAATCATAATTTTATGATGGTGGGTAGGAATTGTTTTTGAAGTATCATTCAGTAATTCTTCGTATAATTTTTCTCCCGGACGCAAACCTACAATCTTGATTTTGATTTCTTCATCAGGTACAAAACCGGCTAGTTTGATCATTTTTCGGGCTAAATCGATAATCTTGACCGGTTTTCCCATATCGAAGATATAGATTTCGCCTCCTTTACCCATAGCCCCGGCTTCAAGAACCAACTGACAAGCCTCAGGAATAGTCATAAAGTATCGGATAATATCCGGATGCGTGATGGTTATCGGTCCTCCGGCAGCTATTTGTTTGGTAAACAAAGGAACCACAGAACCATTAGATCCTAACACATTCCCAAAACGGGTGGTGATGAATTTAGTGTGTTTAAAATTTTTCTCAGCAATCGATTTTAACTGTAAAGATTGTACGTATTTCTCTGCAATACGTTTACTGGCTCCCATTACATTACTTGGGTTTACGGCCTTGTCGGTAGAAACCATTACAAAATTCTTTACCTTGTGTATACAAGATAAATCGGCTATAATTTTAGTTCCTTCCACATTAGTCAGAATGGCCTGCGATGGATTTTCTTCCATCAAAGGCACATGCTTATAGGCTGCTGCATGAAAAACCACATCAGGCAGATGTTTTTTAAAGACAGCATTCATTGCATCTTTATTTCTAATATCTGCCACTATGGTTACTAATTTTTCCTGAAAACCAAGATTAGCCAATTCTATAGACAAATTATGCAAAGGGGTTTCGGCCTGATCCACCGCTATGATATTTTCCGGCTTATAAAGCATTACCTGTCGCACTATTTCGCTACCTATGGAACCCGCAGCACCGCTTATTAGAATAGTTTTATCCTTTAATTGTTTAGAAATCGCTTTACCATCTAAAACAATCGGTTTTCGCTCTAATAAATCTTCAATTTGTAAACTTTTTACTTTTTGAGAAATCTCTTTTTGATTTTCCCAATCGGTAATTAAGGGAACGATATAAACTTTGAAATTGAACTCCAAACATTGCTCCACGATAACCAATCGTTCCTCTTTCGACAAACTTTTATCGGCTATAATGACTCCTTCGGCACCTACGGAACGCATCAATGTAGGTAATTTTTTCTTCTGAATTAATATAGGCAAATCCATCATTCTTTTGGATGAATTTTGACTATTCTTATCAACAAAACCCACAATCTTAAAACGGCTGGGTACTTCCAGTTTTAAAGCATTGGCAACAGCAAGAGCATTGGCATCTGTTCCATAAATTATGGTTCTAGGTAATTTCACATCATTTCTTTCAGAAAAAAAGTGCTCAAAAACTTGTTTTACTACTACTCTATATAAAAACAAGCCGCAAAAAGATAGCACCATATTGATGAAAAGTGCTGTGTTCAAATAAATTTTATAACCGTAGAAAAATTGAAATACAAAATTTAAACTCACAAAAAAAACCAGGACTGAAATTTGAGAAAACAATAGCTTTATGGCATCTGTATAGGATGAATGTCTAATAATTCCTGCATAAGTTCTAAAAATCCAAAAAGAAAAGACATTTATTCCTATTAAGAAACAGATGTAAGGCACTTTATTATCAAAAGCGATATAATGCAAGCCAACACCATTGATAATCAGCTTTGTAAAGAAAAAACTAATAATAAGCACCATCAAGTCAATACCTAAAACAATCCATCTAGGTAAATAACTCAGATTACGAATAGTGAGCATCAAATCTCTTCTTAGAAGAAAATTGACAATCTTATTAACATTGTCTCTCTTAGTAGTTTTACTCAAAATATTTTCCCTTTATTTTTAATCCTCAAAAATAGAACATAAAGACGTTAAAAAAAAACTTTCATAACTCATATTACTGAACAAATACATTAGTTTAATTTTCAACCTCAAATTACTCTAATTTTACAAATTTTAACGACTGTAAAATAGTATATAAATTTTATCCGTCTTTGACTAAGCAGTCAAATATAAAGCTTATAATTTATGCTTTAACAAACCCAAAAGATATTCTCCATAACCTGATTTTTTCAAAGGTTCGGCTAAATCTCTTAGTTGTTGCTCTGAAATAAATCCCTGTCGCCAGGCAATTTCTTCAATGCAGCCTACTTTTAATCCCTGACGCTCTTCAATAACCTGAACAAATTGTCCCGCCTGCATCAAACTGTTAAAAGTTCCTGTATCTAACCAGGCCGTTCCTCTACTCAATATACCAACTTTTAAGGCTCCTTTTTCTAAATAGGCTTTATTGACATCGGTAATTTCATATTCACCTCTGGCACTTGGTTGAATATTCTTAGCGATTTCTACCACCGAATTATCATAAAAATACAATCCCGGCACTGCATAATTGGATTTGGGTTCCAATGGTTTTTCTTCAATTGAAATAGCGTTCAAATCCTTATCAAATTCAACCACTCCATAACGCTCCGGATCAGAAACATGATAAGCAAATACAACTCCTCCTTCGGGATTGCAATTAGACTGTAACAACTCATCCATATTAGAACCAAAGAAAATATTATCTCCCAGAACTAAGGCTACACTATCATTGCCTATAAATTCTTCACCAATAACAAAAGCCTGTGCCAAACCGTTAGGAACAGCCTGTTCGGCATAGCTAAATTGGCAACCTATAGCCGAACCGTCGCCCAATAATTTTTTGAAATTAGGCAAATCATGCGGGGTAGAAATTATTAAAATTTCATTAATCCCTGCTGTCATCAACGTTGACAAAGGATAATAAATCATCGGTTTGTCATACACCGGCATCATCTGTTTACTCATAGCCAATGTTAAGGGATGTAAACGGGTTCCGGAACCTCCGGCAAGTATTATTCCTTTCATGGTTTTACTAATTTTGAGAATTAATTCGAATACTGTTTCTCATAATACGAAGCATAAGCCCCGGAAGTCACATGATCCAGCCAGGTTTGATTTTCCATATACCAATTGACAGTTTTTTCCAAACCTTGTTCGAAAGTAACCGATGGTTCCCAGCCTAACTCTTTGTTTATTTTAGTCGCATCAATAGCATAACGCAAATCATGTCCCGGACGGTCTTTTACATAAGTAATTAACTTTTCAGATGTTCCTTCGGCTCTGCCTAATTTTTCGTCCATGATTTTGCAAAGTAACTTCACCAAATCAATATTTTGCCATTCATTAAAACCACCAATATTGTAAGTATCGTGATTTTTACCTTCGTGAAAAACCAAATCAATTGCAACGGCATGATCTTCAACAAATAACCAATCTCTGGTGTATTTCCCATCTCCATAAACGGGTAAAGGCTTATTATTGATAATATTATTGATAAACAACGGAATCAATTTCTCCGGAAAATGATTCGGCCCGTAATTATTGGAACAATTGGTCAGTACATAAGGTAAACCATAAGTTTCGCCATAAGCACGTACAAAATGGTCGGAACTGGCCTTAGAAGCCGAATAAGGGGAATTAGGGTCGTAAGCCGTAGTCTCAGTAAACAAACCTTCAGCTCCTAAGCTACCATACACCTCATCGGTACTGATATGATAGAAACGTTTTCCTTCAATATTGTCTTTCCAAATCGTTTTAGCCGCATTTAACAAATTAACTGTCCCAATAACATTGGTTTTTACAAATGCCATCGGGTCAGTTATCGAACGATCCACATGCGATTCGGCCGCCAAATGCAATACGCCGTCAAATTGATGTTCGGCAAACAATTGATCTATAAAAGCAGCATCAACAATATCCCCTTTTATAAAAGTGTAATTAGGATACTTTTCAATATCAGCTATATTTTCCAGATTTCCGGCATACGTCAAAGCATCCAAATTAAAGATTTGACACTCCGGATATCTTGTAACAAAACGTCTCACCACATGAGAACCGATAAAACCGGCACCACCGGTAATTAGTATTTTTTTCATTTATTTCTAATTTTACGAATCAATTCGGATTGACACGAATTAATTATTCTTTTTTTTCTTTCTACCTCTAAATTTTTGGCTTCTATTTCGGCGGATTGAAAAAAACAAAAATTTATGCTTTTCTTCTTCCTCAAAATTTCTTTTCTTTCCCCTCCCTAAAGGGTGGAAAAATAAATTTACTAACTTCCAACTCCCAACTTCCAACTCCCAACTCCCATCTTCTAACCTCTAACTTTCAATAGCTCCATACATTTTCTCAAACTTTCTTTATATCCGGGAACAGCAACACCAAAAGTAGTTTTGATTTTTGTTTTATCCAATAAAGAATAAGCGGGGCGTTTAGCCGGTGTTGGATATGCTGAAGAAGGAATTCCGCTAACAGTACAATCAAAACCTCCTATTTCCTGAATGGCTAAAGCAAATTGATACCAACTGATTTCACCTTCATTGGAGAAATTATAAATTCCGGCTTGCCAATTTGAATGATTGATAATAGTTAGAATAGCCTGAGCCAAATCGGCGGCATAAGTCGGACTTCCTATTTGGTCGTTTACCACATTCAGACTATCGCGTTCCTGCATTAAACGCGACATTGTTTTCACAAAATTATTTCCAAAACTGGAATACACCCAGGAAGTTCGAATAATAATCGCATTAGGATTATTCTGCATACAGGCTTTTTCTCCTGCCAGCTTGGTTACTCCATACACATTTATTGGAGCAGTTAGGGCATCTTCAGTCAATGGCACAGCCGAATTCCCATCAAAAACATAATCAGTCGAAACGTGAATCAATTTACAATTGTTTTCCGAACTCCATTGAGCCATAACAGCAACAGCCTGATGATTCAACACATCCGATAATTCATATTCTGATTCCGCCTTATCCACCGCAGTATGAGCAGCACAATTGATAATGATTTGCGGATTAATTTCAGCAATTGTATCCGCTAAATTTTCCAAATCACACAAATCCAATTCCTGATAATCAGTAAAAACCCATTCGAAAGCTGTGTCATAAGACAACACTCTCAATTCAGAACCTAATTGTCCATTGGCACCAGTTACAAGTATTTTTTTCATTATTTTTTTTTTAACCACTAAAGTTAGAAGTCACAAAGGGTTCTTTTTAAATCTTAAATAACTACATTCTTTTTTGTTTTCCCCGATCCGCCGCGGCGGAAGTCATAAATTATAACGTATAGGATCAATAATCACTTCTTAATTTATACCATTTAGAAATATAGAGAAGTCTAATTGTTTTTTGTCAAATCGAGCGCAGTCGAGATTCAATATAAGGTTCTCGACTGCGCTCGAACTGACAATAAGACCATTTTATATTTCTAAATGGTATTATTTTCCCTTTTAGGAATAAATACAAGAAAAAATTACAAACTGATAACTGATACCTGTCTCCATATAATACTAATTCTCGATTTAGATTAGATAAATTCGTGACAATTCGCGATAATTCGTTTTTAATTCGCATTTTAAAACTCCCAATCAATATCCTTAAAGTACGGCAATACCAAATCCTTTTCAGAGACAATAACCTCAGCTGAATCTAATTGCCAATCAATATTTAAAGCAGGATCATCATAGCGAATTCCTCTTTCACTCTCCTTGTCATACACCTGATCTACTTTATACAATACTGAAGCCGTTTCGCTCAATACCGAAAAACCATGAGCAAAACCATGTGGAATCATTAACTGTTTTTTGTTTTCGGCACTTAAAACCACCGAAAAATGCTGCCCAAAAGTTGGTGAATCTTTCCTGATATCGACTGCTACATCGAGAATTTCTCCTTCTAACACACGAACTAATTTAGCCTGAGCAAAAGGATTAATCTGCAAATGCAAACCACGGATAACCCCTCTTTTAGAAAAAGACTGATTGTCCTGAATAAAATTATAGCTAATCCCGTTTTGGTTAAACTTAGCTTGATTGTAGGCTTCAAAAAAGTACCCTCTTTCATCATTAAAAACAGAGGGATTAATGATTACTAAATCCTGAATAGGTGTTTTTTCAATTGTCATTTTATAAGATTGGATAAATTAAAAAGCATCAAAAATTCATAAAATTGATGTTTTATAAACTTTTGATGCTGTATGCTCTGTATGAGTTAATAAATTATGAATTAAATATTTTCTTGTACCATGGTTTCTTTTCTACTTTTACACCGTATCCATAACCATAGCCGTAACCTTTAGTAGAATCAGTATCATTTAGCAACATACACATATTAGGTAGTTTTTGATCTCGATACAAACCGTTAGGAATATCAAGCATACGTTTTTCTAAGAAATTAGCTCGGGCTACATATATAAAAGTATCAGCATGCTTGGCTATTAATAATGTGTCTGTAACCAAACTAACCGGAGCCGTATCTACAATAATATAATCGTATTGTTGCTTTATCGTTTCAAAAAAGGAATCAACTTTTTTACTCATCAACAATTCAGCCGGATTAGGAGGAATGACACCTGCCGGAAGAATATGAAAGTCTTCGTAACCTTTTTGTTTTATTATTAAATCATCTAAACTTAAATCTTTGGATGACAAATAATTGGTAAAACCTCTGTCCGGCAATGTTAAGTAATCATCTAATCTTGGATTTCTGATATCCATACCCACTAACAGGACTTTTTTACCGGAAAGCGCAAAAGTAGCTGCCAGATTCACCGATACAAAAGTCTTTCCTTCTTTAGGGAAGGTAGAGGTAAGGAATATAGTTTTGGCTATTCCCTCAGGAACTCTACTGACCATAAATTCCAGATTGGTTCTAATAATACGCAGAGCTTCGGCAGAGCTGGATCTGCTTTCCGATTGCATAATCGTCGAAGCATCCTCAGAATTAGGTACATCACCTATGAAAGGAATTTTTGTTCGTCCTTCCAAGTCCATACGGCTTTTGATTTTAGTATCTAAGAAATCAATCAGAAAGATAATACCCGCAGGAATTAACAAACCTAACAATAATGCTCCCAAGTAGATTACTCTGGGATTTATAGAAACTGCTCCGGTAGATAGGGCAGCATCAATCACTTTCGCATTAGGTTCAGTTGAGGATAAGGCTAAAGCCGTTTCTTCCCTTTTTTGTAACAAATACAAATACAATTCTTCCTTTACTTTCTGTTGGCGCTCAATATCTCTAAATTGACGTTCCTGAGAAGGCATTTTTTGTATTTTACTGTTAAATAGGTTTTCATTTTGTTCAATATTCCTTTTTTGTATTTTTAGAATAGATTGACTTTTATCTAAACTGGACAACAATGTCGATTTCAAACTAGCCAACTGTTCATCTAACTTCATAACTGTTGGATTTGAAGCCGTAGCCGATTTCAACATTCTGTTTCTTTCCAAAATCAGATCGTTATATGAACTTATCAGTGTAGAAGCGTCCCCATCGACATCCGAAAAAAGATTAGCTGGTAATAAGTTCTCATTAGTACTTTTCTTGACATATTCAACAACTGAATTCAACACATTTAGCTGAACCTGAGCATCAATAGCTTTTCTGTTAAACTCAGTAGAACCTGTTACATAAAGTTCGGATTCGGATTCTAAATTTGTTAGTTTATTACTAACCTTAAATTGCTCTACATTCTTTTCAACATCAACTAATTCTTCGCTTATCAATTTCAATCTATTGGCGACAAAAACAGAAGTATTCTTTGAAATAAACTCCTTATCACTTACTGCTTTTTCATTGTAAGTCTTCACTAAACAATCTAAAAACAGTTCTGCTTTTTTTTCTACAGCATCAGCAATATTCAACACTATAACATTACTTCCCTTTGTTATGGGTTCAATAGTTAAACGTCCTCTGTAACTGGAGGCAACAGCCTTCAAAGGACTTACTATAATAGACAAAGCTCCTACAGTACTCTGTTTTCCGCTGTTAACCTTCGTAATAATTAAGTCTCCATATTGAGTTTTAATGCGTTGTCCATATCTGAAATGTTGTTTTGCATCAATTAAGTGATCAGCACTTGACAAACTAAAGGTGCCTGAAGCATTTTCAACAAAATCAAACTGCATGGATTTTTCATAAAAATCAGCTGTTTGGTTGATAAAATGAATTTCAACAGGTGAGTCTTTATCAAAAAGTTCAACATCTAAAACCTTACCTTTAGCAATAATGGATATATTGAAATTCAATTTTTCAACAACTGCTTCTGATATTGTTCGGGATTTCATTATTTCAATTTCATCATCAACATTTCTTGTCCCGCTATTGATTCCTAAATCCGAAAATGCTGCAGCTTCTGAAAGCCTCCCTCCTTTTTTAGTATCTTTCATTAAGATTTTTGTCGAAGCACCGTAAACAGGCTTCGTATATCTCAATTTTATAAATGCTATAGAAAATACCAGAAATGCACTAAGAACAAACCATTTCCAATGCACTAAATACTTATTAATCTCAGCTTTTAAATCAAAATCCTGACCAAAATCCTCTGACTGCATATTACTATTCTCCATAAACTATTTTGTAATTACTAAAATAAATGAAACAAAAGTCACCAATAAAGAACTGATTGTTGTCACTAAAGTGACATCAGGACTAAGTGTTCTGTTTTTGGGTTCTACATATATCACGTCATTTTGTGCCAAATAATAATAAGGAGAGTTAATAAAATCAGCTTTGGTTACATCCACTCTAAAATAAGATTTCACCCCATCTATTTCTCTTATCACTAAAATATTCTTTCTATTAGCTGTTGTTTTTAAGTCGCCTGCCATCGTCAAGGCTTCAATCAAAGTAATTCTATCGGAAGCAACAGTAAAAACTCCCGGTCCGCCTACCTCACCCTGAACGGCTACTTTAAAATTTTGAAGTCTAACTGTAATAATTGGATTTTTAATATAAGCCGAAATTTTCTTTTTGAAAAGTGCCAACACCTCTGAACGCGTCATTCCGCTTAATTTCAATTTTCCCAGTTCCGGAAAATCGATGTAACCGTAAGCATCTACTAAATAATCATTCACCGCCGACTTACTTGTCACTTGACCTCCTTCGCCAATAACATTAACGGGATTCAAATTAAAAGGAGCTGTAATTTTAGGGTCTTCGGCTGATATATTAATCTGCAACAAATCATCAGGTTGGATTCTTATTTCATAAGAATTTAATTTTGCCGAAGCCATTTCATCAATATTTTGATAATAAAGTATGTTTTTTTTAGGAGTACAGGAAAAAAACAAGAACATCAAAAAGAGAAAAATAGTACTTTTTGACAAACAGAAATATTTCATAAAATTATATTTTTTGGTGCAAATATAAGGAATTCGATGCCTAGGCTTAACAATGCACTAACAATTTATTTTGTAGAATTATATCTACAACTTAATAAAATCTAAAAACAGTTTTTGGATTCTTGCCCGGTCTTCATCAGTCAAATTAGATCCTGAAGGCAAACACAAGCCTTTTTCAAACAGATTTTGAGCTATACTTTTACCATAATAAGGATATGCTTCAAATACAGGCTGCAAGTGCATCGGTTTCCACAAAGGACGGGATTCTACATCTCCTGCTTCTAATGCCAGTCGGATTTGCTCTGCTGTAATTCCGTTCGTTTTTTCTGGATCAACCACAATGGCTGTCAACCAATGATTAGACACATAATCCGTATTAGGAGCGTCAAAAACTGTAATTCCTTCTATATCTTTAAATAATTCTTTATAAAAATCATTCATCTTTCTTCGCAAAGCAATATGGGCATCTAAAACTTCCATTTGCCCACGACCTATTCCCGCACAAATATTACTCATACGATAGTTATATCCCACTTCAGAATGTTGGTAATGAGGTGCGTTATCTCTTGCCTGAGTGGCTAAAAAAACAGCTTTGTCTTTTAATTCTTTACTGGGAGTAACAATGGCACCACCTCCTGAGGTAGTTATGATTTTATTTCCATTAAAAGACAGAATACCAATATCTCCAAAAGTTCCGCATTGCTTTCCTTTATACCTACTTCCTAAGGCTTCGGCACTGTCCTCTAAAATGGGGATTTGATATTTAGCTGCTACCGCTTTTATTTCGGCAACTCTAAATGGCATTCCGTATAAATGCACCGCTATGATAGCTTTGGGCTTTTTACCTTTAGCCATTCGGTCAACAATAGCTTCTTCTAAGGCTATTGGACATAGATTCCAGGTTTCACTTTCAGAATCCACAAAAACAGGAGTCGCTCCCAAATACAAAATAGGATTAGCCGAAGCCGAAAAAGTCATACTCTGACAAATGACTTCATCACCTGCCAGGACGCCTAATAAAATCAATCCCAAATGAATCGCTGCTGTTCCGGAACTCAAAGCTCCTACATAACATTCGTTTCCTAAATAATTTTCTAAATCCTGTTCAAAACCGTTAACATTAGGACCTAATGGTGCTACCCAGTTAGTATTAAAAGCTTGCTGTACGTATTTTTGTTCGCTTCCTCCCATGTGGGGAGACGAAAGCCATATTTTTGAGTTTTTCATTATTGTTTTTATTATTAAACATATACCTGTCTGCCGACAGGCAGGAGTCATATAAGTTTTTATTTCTTTCGTTAACCATAGCAGTTTTAAATAAGTTCACAGAAGCTCCCTACTTTTAAAACAATTAACTTATATATTTTTTTTACTTTTTATTATCGTACCCGGGTTTCCAACAACAACTGCATAATCAGGCACATCTTTGATAATTACCGCTCCTGCACCAATCGTAGCCCACTTGCCAATTGTAATACCCTGAATTACTTTGGCTCCAATTCCGATATGAGTACCCTCTCCCACTTTTACTCCACCTGCTAATGCACAATTAGGTGATAAATGGACATAATCCTCCACCACACAATCGTGTTCCACTATTGCCGCTGTGTTGATTATACAATGCTTCCCAATAGATGCATCAACATTTATAATTGCCCCTGGAGCAACTACTGTACCTTCTCCTAATGTTGCAAATTTTGAAATTATAGTCTGTAAATGAATCGCCAGATGAAAACCACCACCAAGTCTTTGGGCTATTTTTTTTCTGATCATATTATCACCTATTGAAACAATACATTTTTGTGATTTTTCTGTACTAAATTCCTTCGAATGAATTACCGGAATTCCTAATAGCATTCTGCGTTAGGATTATCATCAACAATAAAACGAACCTCTTCTTTATTCGATTGCAAAATATCTATCACTACTTTGCAATGTCCGCTGGCTCCGTATAAAAATAGTTTATTTTCCATTAAAAGGTTCTATTGTGGCAGCATCGGCTGCATTAATTCCTTCACTTTTTATTACTTTCAAAACGGTTTTGAATAGAATTTTCAAATCCAAAGTAAATGACAGATTATCTACATACCAAACATCCAATTCAAATTTAGTATCCCAGGAAATGGCATTGCGACCATTAACCTGTGCCCAGCCCGTTATCCCTGGCTTGACTTCATGACGTCTGTTTTGAAAATCAGAATATAAATCCAGATAATGTACCAACAAAGGCCTTGGTCCAATTAAACTCATATCCCCCTTTAAAACATTGAGTAATTGTGGAATCTCGTCCAAAGAAGTTTTACGAACAAAAGAACCCATTTTTGTCAATCGTTCGGCATCAGATAGCAGATTTCCATCAGCATCTTTTTTATCGTTCATGGTTTTAAACTTGACAATTTTGAAAATCTTCCCATTTTTTCCCGGACGTAACTGAAAGAAAAAAGGTTTTCCCTCATTAGCAAAATACAAGAAGACAGTAACTGCAATAAATATTGGACTCAAAATTATTAATCCTATTAAAGCTGCAACAAAATCTAATACTCTTTTAAAAAATGATTGATACATATTGTTTTTAGTCCTTAGTTTTCTCTCGTTTTATTTGTTATTCTAAACTGCCTTCTGTTCTCTACACTTCTAACCTCTGACTTCTAACCTCTGACTTCTAACCTCTAACTTTCTATACTCTTCTAAAATTGCTTGCCAAACCACTTTTTGCTCATATTTAGCAACAATCATTTTACGGGAATTTTGCTGCAATTCATTATAAAAAACTTCTTCATTCATCATTTTCGACATAGCTTTCTGGAGTGCTATTGTATTCTTAGACGGAATAATGATTCCGTTTTCTCCATCCATAATAATCTCATTAGAACCGTTGATATCCGTTACAATTGCGGGCAACCCCATTGCTCCTGCCTGTAAAACCACATTGGGAAAACCTTCACGATAAGAAGGAAAAACAAGGCAATCAGCAATAGCAAAATACGAACGTACCTCTTTTTGAAAGCCAACTGAAATGATGTTTTTATTGGTTTCTATTTCCCTTAACGTTTCTTCTTGTAATGGATCCAAATCTGATTCTAAAGACCCAACCAACAAAAGCTTAGTTTGGCTTTTTTTAGAAGAGTTCTCGACTCCGCTCGAACTGACAACAAACTGCTTAAAAGCCTGAACCAATTCGTTAATTCCTTTATCCCCGACTAATCGCCCCACAAAAACAAAAACAAAATCATTTTCAGCAATACCCAAATCTTTTTTTAAAGATTCTTGTCCATCACCGGAAATCTGTTCTTTAGAGAAGTAAGTAGTATCTATTCCATTAACATTTCCATTTGCTATTACTTGCAAAGGCTTAGAAGTTATTTTATACTTAATCAAATCATTTCGAACCCCTTGTCCCTCTGGATAAATATGAGTGGCACAACTACACAACAAACGATCCATAAAGATTAAAAGCTGTTGTAAAAAACCTGATTTACTTGGAAAAATCAATCCTGTAAATGTGTGCATTCGTACCGGAACAGCGGCCAATTTGGAAGCTATCATTGACAGCAAACCTGCTTTAGGAGTTATCGAATGAACAATTTGGGGTTTCTCTTTTTTAAACAACCAATACAATTGCCATAAAGAAACCAAATCTTTTAACGGACTGATAATTCTTTGCATTTGAAGAGGAATTGTCCTTACTCTCTCTCTTTGAGCAACGGCTCTTAAATGTTCATCCTCTCCCGAAACAGCAACGACCTCATAATACTGATTTAAAAAAGCCAATTGCCCTTTGAGTAAAAAATCCAAAGATAGGGCTACAGTAGAGGTGCGAATGATTTTAGGTTTCATTAAGCTTTTATATATTTTACCAATTTCATATAATTGCTTACTCCTAAAACAGGAATTAATACATTCATCCTAATGAATTTTATTATTTTAGTTTTGGTACTAACCCAAGTCAAAGTATGATGATGTATTGTGTAGGTGTTTTCGGTAACATTAAACTTACCTGTTAGTAAACTTTTTGCTTGAAAATAATCATCCTTAAACAAAACAATTCCTGAATCCAAAACTTGATTCTCATTTTGTTTTTTGAAATCATAAGCACTTAAAACCTCTTCCATCCATATGTTCATAGTAGCATTATTAAAACTACCATCATTATTTATAAATTGTAACGAATTATATTTATCTATCATTTTCAAAATATAATCCGATTTTGGTCGTGCTGCCATAAAAGCAGTTAAATCTCCCACCTCATCTAAGCCCATTACAACATTATTATTTAAGACAATTTCATCAAAAGGTTTTACCACTTCATAATCCACATCCATATACACACCTCCATGCTTGGCTAACACATAAAATCTGGCATAGTCCGATACAAATGCATACTGCTTATTCTCATAAGCCTGCTTACAATAAGGAGAAACATTTACATCAAAATTCTCTTCATTCCATAATTTAAATTCATAATCAGGCAGGTGTTTTTTCCAACTTTCAATACATGTAACTGCCAAAGCTGGCATTGCATTTACTCCAAACCAAAAGTAGTGTATAATCTTAGGTATCATTTCTAACTAGATTTTCATAATAATTTTGTAACCATAAAACACTGGAATGAATATCAAATCCGGCATCGACAATATCGTTAAAAGTGTCACGTTTAGCTATTTTGGAAAGTTTCAAAATGGCTTCAACCCATTTTTGTTTGGAATCATTTAAGTCTAAAAACGTCATGTTTCCTTTTACAATTTCCGATTCCCGGGGAACTCCGGTAGAAACCAGACATGGTAAACCTGCTGCCTGTGCCTCAACTAAAGAAACGGGCAAACCTTCAAAAAAAGAAGGCATTAAAAATAAATCCATTTTTTGAAGAATTTCATTTACATCGGAACGACTGCCTAAAAAATGAACTTTATCAGTTAATCCTAATTGATTCACTTTTTCTTTTATTTGCAATTCAAGCTCACCATTCCCTACTAAAATTAAATTTGCATTCTTCACCTCTGTTAATAACTCATGAAAAATAGCAATCAAAAAAAAGTGGTTTTTTTGAGGCGAAAATCGGGCAACATTGATAATATTTAAACCTTCTTCTTGATCATCATTAATTATTTCTAAATTATATCTAAATTTAGTTGCATCGATGGCATTTGGAATTATTTTAAATTCTAAATCATTTCCATACAACCATTCTCCTGCCAATTGACCACAGGCAAAAAAATCAGTAGCATATTTAGGAAGTTTTGATTTCAGGTATTTACCAATAATAGTTTTAATTGATTTCTCAGGCATAACCGCAATATGGCTATGAATGATTCGCTTTTTTATACCATATTTCTTTGAATATTTTAGTGGAAAATACCCAAAAGTATTATTATGCACATGAACAATATCAAAGTTTGGGTTCTCCCTGAAAAACACATCTATAGCTCTTATATATGCAAAAACACTTTTGTATGACAAAGCCGGTAAGCGATGAATTTTTCCCCCTAATGCTATTATTTCGTGTTCATACTCACCTGAATTTCTATGTACTAAAAATTCAAATTCAAATTTATTCTTATCTAAACCTTTAAAATAATTCATCAACATGGTTTCAATACCACCCCGATTCATTACTGTTACTACTTGTAACACCTTTATCTTACTCATCTATTTTCTGGTCTTATAGCTTATAAAAAAAAACAATAGAATTCCGAAAGGAATGGCCAATACGGTATATAATTTCAATGGTGATTCTTTTATAAACTTTTTGTTTTTAAGCAACAGACTCGTTGAAACATAATGGATGCAATTTCTAAGTTGAACCTTTTTGGATTGCGTATATTGCATTTGTACCTTCCTTATAAAAGACCAGCCTTTAGGGTTTCTGATATATTGGTAATACATATTCTTAGAAGATCCATCAGTTTGATATTCTACAACTACTAATGGCTTATTTATACACAACAACTCATAATCCTGATCTATCAACAAATATTTATAGCCTAATGAAACATATTTTTCTCCTTCAAAAACAGGATAATTGGGATATTTTTTAATTACGTCAGTCCGATAAACTATCTTTTTATCTCCAATTCCCCCCCGCTCATAAAATCCGCTCAATGTGGTAGATTTTAAATCACAATCAAATTCCGAACCTATTATCTTATTATTTTTATCAATATCTAAACCTATAATACCTGCGTATTTTTCACTTCTATTTTTATTCCAGAAATCCAGTATAATTTCAACAGCATTCAAAGGCATAAAATCATCCGAATCGATACAGGTATTGAGTTCAGTCGTGATATGTTTATAGGCCGTATTATGGGCTCCATGCATCCCCTGATTCTCCTGATAAATATACTGAATCTGTATTTTATCTTCAGCAATCCATCCCTTTATCAATTCCTGAGTTTTATCGGTTGAACCATCATCTACAAGCAACCATATAAAATCCTGATTAGACTGATTACAAAGACTGGAGTATAATTGGGGTAATAGATAAGCCCTGTTATAAGAAGGGGTAAAAACGGTTAAACTTTTCATTTATGACAATATTGCATTCATTAAATAGGTAAATCCAAAGTAAGCGAGTAAAACTGAACCTAATACCTGATGCTGGTTCTTCATTTGAATTTTCGTTAAAAAAGGATAGACAATAACTATTCCCATCATAAACCAGGACAAATAAGCAAAACGATTGGAAAAATTAGCACGGATAACTAACACCCAAAAAGCATTGGCTGCTAAATACACACAAACTAATTGATTATATCTTTGATCTGTAAAATTCTTTTTAAAAAGAAAAAAATAAGCGGCATAAACTGCCGAGGCGCTGTATAACAAAAAATCCCAGCGAAAACCCGTATTACTAAAAGCATCATCATTAACATTCCCGGCTGTCAAATAACTGGCACGGTCATCTTCCATAAAGCCGGCAAAAAGCCCTTCCCAAAAACCTCCTGCAATCAACGACAAAGGGATACAGGCTAACCATCCATAAAAATATTTTTTGGGATTATTGTACAAATAGCTTAAACCTAAAGCAGCAGCAGGAATAGCGACCGATTTATGAAAACCAATGGCAATTAAAACAAATACAACTTTAGGGACTATTTTTTCTCTGGATAAAGCGTATAAAAAAAGAGACGTCGCGATTCCGTTACGAATTCCATTAGTTCCATACGACCAAAAAGAAAAAGAAGTTATCAATGCTAAAAATGCATAAAAAGCATAATTTTTAAACCAGGTCTTGCAGGCTAGCCATAAAGGTAAAACATATAAAATTACACATACCAAAAAAAACATTTGAGCAGACATTATTTGAGTACATATTTTTACAAAAATTTCAAATCCAATATCCTTACCTTGTCTGCTAAAATCGCCGCGTTGATAACGCAAAAAACCCTCATAATAAGTTGACATATCCCCAAAACGCCAGTCTATTGGACGTAATCCCATATACAAAACAGTAAACAAGAAAATAAAAAAACCTAATGACTGCATCGATTTGATATTTCTTCTGTCAATAATTGCTACTGACTTTGACCTAAAAAACACTATCAAAACTACCAACAACAAAAAGTTGAAATAAACCGTAGTATAATTTTCAACGGGAATAAAATTAAACATAATCTAAGAATACAATAAATTAATCCAATGTTGCATTACAACAGGAGTTGAGAATCTATAACTATTGGATTTCGCATTTACTCCAAGAACGGTTCTCTTATTTTCATTTTGCATCAAAAATAAAATTTTTTCTGCTAAATCTTTCACATTTTGATTTTCTGCCAAAAATCCATCCTGCCCATCTGTAACTATATTGCGAGGACCGTTTGGACAGTCAAAAGAAACTATAGGTAAACCAACCGACAAAGCTTCCAATAAAACCATAGGAAAACATTCGGTTTCAGAGCTCATGGCATATATACTGTAGTCCATAAAAATTTCCAGCATCTTAGAAGAACTTCCTTTAAAATAAATTGTATTTTCTAAATTATAGGTTTTAATCAAATTTTCTAATTGTTGTTGGGTTTCCAAATAATCCTCACCATAAAAATGCAATTCCCATTCCGGAAAAACCGCATGTACCTTTTCCCAAGCTTTAATCAATTTATCAAATCCTTTTACCGGGGCAATTCTGCCAGCTGCAATGACTTTTTTATTAGTTAAGCTTGCTCTTTCTTTTGGAATGCTAACAGGATTAGGTATTACCACCACATTACTGCTTTTATAATACGCTACCTCATCCTTATTTAAAACTACCAAATGATGGTACTTTGATTCCATCCAATCATTAAACTGATTATAACTCTTTTTAAGAAAGGACACATTTTGTTTTCTTAATTGTGATTCGAAATAACGGGAAGAATGAAATTCTTTAATTTTTTTTGCCTTTTTATACAAAAAAGGAATCAAATAAGTTTCATATCCAAAATTAGATACAATAACCACATCGGGTTGAAGCTTATGTAGAATTTGATTTAATTGATAAACATGATTGGGTAATTTCTGCAAATTAGCCCATGAAAAATAACTCTTCTTTCTGTTATAATTAATAGCTAAATCTAACAATTGTATTTTAGCACTTATAGCATAACAGGGAGCTTGCTTTTTTTGTTCATTTGTCAAAATAACAACCTCATAACCACAAACCTCAGCAAAATAATTAGCCTTTTCAGCCAATACTTTTTCTATTCCTCCATGTAAATATATTTGATCCGTTACAAAAGCTACCCTCATCCTCTCAAACTTTTAAACAATTGATCCCATTGGCTTATTATCGTAGCAGGCAAAAATCGTTTTACATTTTCAAAAGCCCTATTTCCCATCTCAAATCTCAGAATATCGTCTTCTATAAGCTTTTTTACTTTAATAATCATTTCTGACACACTTTGGGCTGGCACCAAAAAACCATCTACAGAATCAGCAATAATATCTCTGGGGCCTGAAGGGCAATCAAAAGAAACACAGGGCAATCCACAGGCCATAGCTTCAATCAATACCATCCCGAATCCTTCGGATCTTGAAGGCAATACCATAATTGAACTCTCCAGATATTTTTGTTGTATATCGGCTACGGGTTCAAAAAAACGTACTGTTTTAGTCAATTGCAATTCCTCAGCCATTTTTATAAATTGCCGGTTCTTATCTGTTTTTCCGTAAATCATTAACTCCCAATCCGGATACTGCCCACTCAGTTCTTTCCAAACTTTCAATAACAAATCATAGCCTTTATTATACGAATGGGAGCCAACAACTATAAGCTTTTTCTGGTTTAAAAGATTACCTGATTGGGGTTTGAAACTCAAAGGATTTGGTATGGCAATAATATCTCCCTCTTTCCACTCCTCTATATTGGAAGGGGTTAACACTACAAATTTTGCAAAATACTTAAGTTGGGACTGCATCAACTTACGCATTAATCGCCCTTTGATGGAAGTAGTGGTATTTAGAGCAACGGAAGCATGGCGTTCGTAAATAGTTGGTATTTTTTTTCCTAAAATCCGGGGCACAAAAAAAGCTTTCAATCCATCATCACAAACTGAAATAACATCCGGTTTTATCTCCCTGACTATTCTTTGCAAGCCTTTTATATATTGAAAAACATATTGGGTAAAATTTCCTTTAACAGAAATACAATAGATTTTAATTTTATCAGAAAAAGTATAAAATGGATTTTCATCACTATTATTCAAACAAAGAATACTAACCTCATAACCATAGTGTTCTGCTAAATAAGAAGCTTTTATAGAAAGCACCCGTTCTAATCCTCCCGAACCATTAATCCCATTTGTTATATAAAGTAGTTTCATTATATTTTTACTAGTTGTAAAACCACATTATTTATTTTATTAACCACAATTGAACTACCAATACAACAAAAGACTAACAACAAAAATATTAGCAATACGTAATGAGTACTATAAATAAATGATTTAAAAAAGATCATGTAAAAAAACATATGAACCAGCCATATATTAGTGGCATGTGGAGTAAAAAAATCTAAAATTTTACAAAAAAACTGATTTAATCTAACTTGTGTAAACAAAAATAAAAATACCAAAGCGGTAAAGGGAGCGATAATAAAATTAGTCACTAATCCATGTGCGAATAACAACAAAATAGTTCCTAATGCAAATAAAACAACCTTGTTTTTTATTGATTTAAAAAAATTAGCCCAAATAATATTCCAATTAAAACGCAAAGCAAAAGCCCCTAACATGAATTGAAATAAGGTGCATCCATAAAGAGCAGCTTGGGTATGAAACCAATTAAAAATTGGAATACTATAATTTAAAGGTTTATAAACCCTTAAATAAAAGCTAATAAGATACAAGCATAAAAGGGCTAACAAATAGCAATATGAGTTTATCTTGTCTAGTAATTTAAACCAAAATGAAGAAGTCAAAACAAACAAAACATAAATAGTAAAAAACCACCAGGCTCCATTATATGAAGTATTAACCGCTAATAAATTTTCTATCAGGGTGAATATTGAACCCGGGTAATCTTCCTTGTGTAGCAATAATCCCAAAGCTACCGGAAACAGGAATATTATAACCCAATAATTCAGGTAGAGCTTTTTTAATCGCTTTAAATTATCTGTCCAGTAAGCAAATTGATTTTGCTGAAATTTAAAATACGATCCATAACCACTTACAAAGGCGAAAATAGGCACACAGGCATCCGAAAACAAAGAAATATAATAAATTAAAGGCTTCTCACCTAAATAAATTAAAGGTTCAAACAATCCTTCGTAATCCAAAGTATTAAACAAATGAAGACATAGCATCATTAAAATAGCTATGGATTTCAAATGATTGGATTGCTGAATACTAATCATAAAGTTTTCATTTTTAATTTGAATTGATAAAAACTTTTTTTTAACCAAAAATAAAAATAGGAACACCAGTAATATTCATTCATTAAAAACCATAATGGAATTTCTTTTTCAGTTTTAAACGGTTTAATGTATTTTTCAGGCAGACTTTCTTCTAAAAAAAACCGGATTTGTTCAATACGTTTAAAAACACCTATGTTTTTGTTAGTAGCAATATTATCGCAAACAGTAACAATAAACAGGCGAAGCCTTTGATTGATATAATTAAAAAGTTTTAAATCGTCTAATTTAATTTTCCTCCACAATTGTATCATTAATTCATTACTTATCTCATAAGAAGACAAATAATCAGGATTTATTTTGGAAGAGGCTGAAGTACTATTCAACCTATTGTAATTATAACCATGATACTTGTTAATTATAATCTTTTCGCAATAAGAAACATATTCTAAATTAAAAACCAAATCTTCCGACATCTTAACCTGATTATTAAAACGAATACCAAAGTTGTCGATTATAGCTTTTCTATACAATTTAGCCCAGGGAACTCCCGCTGTTCCATTCAACAAAGCATACATCATTTCAGGCATTTTCACAGAATCGCCTTTTTTGCTAAAATCATGTACTGCTAATCGCCTGGCATATACAGAATAGTCATAATAACCACTGCATACTAAATCAGCCTCATTAGTTATCATATCGTTAACGAGCTCATTTAAATATTCAGGTTCCAACCAATCATCTGCGTCTATAAATGCAACAAAATCACCACCCGCTTTTACTAGTCCATGATTTCTGGCTGCCGAAACCCCTTGATTTAACTGATTGATTATTATAATACGATTATCAAGATTGGCATAAGATAAAGCAATATCTAAAGAAGTATCTGTTGAGCCATCATTGATTAACAATAATTCAAAATCTGAATAAGTCTGCATTAAAATACTTTCCAGGCACTTTTTTAAAAAAGCAGATGAATTATATACTGGAACAATTATGCTAATTGTAGGTTTTACCATCTCTAAATCCGCTTAACTAAAGTATTCCAAAATGTATTTTTGATTTTCCCATTTATTAACCAATATTCGACATCAAATAATATCCGTGAAATACTATAAAGTGAAAGCCCATCCGGTAGTTTATCTTCTTTTATCAATATATGATTTGCTGATTGATAAGCTGATGTTGCAAAAGAAAGTTTATTTTTAAATGCTAATGAATAAAATCTATCCAGTAAATCCTTAACTTCTTCTGTTTTGTCTGTTTCTACACTAAACTTAAAATAATAATTATTCCATTCCGAATTTTGTTTCATCCTCTCTAAACGACGTAACCATTTAGCTGTAGCCTCAGCTTCATCCTTGTAATGAAGAAAATGTACCTCTACATCTTTTCCAAGAAGGGCTATTGGATAATTAGGCTCTGAAATGGGATACTTAGTCTTCGAAACAAAATGTAAAGGTTGCTCCATGTAATAATTAAAATCTTCCAGTAACCGAATAAAACAAGGGCTATGAAAAAACAAACCCACAAAAGGAGTATTATAAGGACGATTAAACTCCTTATAAATCTCCGCTCCCCAACAATTATCTGATATAATTACAAAAGGGACATTGCTCATCCTACGCTGATTATAACTTAAGAAAAGCTTTCTTATTGGTTTCCTTATTAACTGTAACATATTGAGTAAACAACAAAAGTTAATATATTTTTTCTGTAATAAAATAAAAAACGACCTAAATTAATTGGGATTGTTTCTTTAAATAATGAATCCGATTTTTATAAAATATTTTAGGCATCCATCTAAGCTGAAGTTTTTTCCATATCAGCCCTTTAGATTCTCCAGGCAGTATCGGTATATGAAGATTTAATTTCTGAAATGCTTTCCATTTTTCTTCTGAAGTAAACCCATTGTATGCGTGTAAATGATCAATATAGACATACAAATAGTCTAACTTTTTTCGAATGGCAATGGTCACCTCCTTATTATTCCCCTCAAACTTATCAATCAAAGTATCACAAACGCCTAAAATATGAGCCACAGAAACTATTTTCTTCAAATTCACTTCTGAACGCAAAAGAGACCCCTGCCTTACCCGATACCAATAAAATTTATGTGATAATACCGTCATTCTTGCAGCTGAAGTGTACACTTGCAAATTATATGGTATATCTTCATATATCATTCCTTCCGGGAAACTAATACTATTCTTTTCTAAAAAAGTACATTTATAAATACCTGCCCATACTTGATACATCATTTCATTTTGTTGAAAATAGCTATTTGATTTTACATCATGAACTGAAGAATTGACATACTCCTCAACCGGTTCATCCGTCTCATCTTTAAACAAAGTAAATCCAAAACGAAATACATCTATTTCTGGAGACTTACGTATATAATCCAACAACTTTGGGACAGCTCCGGTTACAATCCAATCATCAGAATCTATAAACCAGACAAAATCACCCTGTGCATAATCCATTCCTGTATTTCGGGCACCACTCAATCCCTTATTGTGTTGTCTAACAACACGGATATATTCAAAACGCTTCTCAAACTCAGTACAAATCGCATAAGACATGTCCGTTGATCCGTCATCTATTAAAATAACTTCAACACCATCAGTAATCTGAACAGTTATACTTTCTAAACATCTACCCAAATAATCCGCAACATTATATACAGGCACTATAATAGACAACAAAATCATAAATTATTCCCTACTAACTTATTAAACAACAATTCCCAGCGAGGCATAATATTTTCGGGAAAATAGTACTTACTTTTTTCATAAGCAGCACTTCCCATTTTAATTCTCATTTCGGAATTTCCAATCAACTCTTTGGTCTTTTCAGTCAACATTTTAGTATCTCCTATCGGAACCAACCAACCATTAACTCCATTATCTATAATTTCGGAAGGTCCACAGGAACAATCATAACTTATACAAGGTAAACCTAGGGACATAGCCTCAATAAGAACCATTCCAAAACCTTCGGCTAGTGATGTAAATAAAAAAAATGACGATGTCTGATACATCTTAGTAAGATCTGTGCATATACCTTCCAGAAAAACATTTTTATCCAATCCTCTTTCAAGAATTGCCTGCTGTAAACGCTTTTTTTCTGGCCCTTCACCATAAATATGTAATGTCCAGTCAGGATGTTCACAAACTACTTCTGCCCAAACTTCAATTTGTTCAATATGATTCTTTAGATTATCAAGACGTCCAACAGTAATTACTTTACGCTCCTCTAATCTGCTACACTCAATTTCTGGTTTGGATAATGTATTGGGTATAACCTCAGTTAATGTATCATAGTTTACTTTTTTACAATCAGTTTCAGTTAACAAAACTACGCAATCAAATTTATTAAATTGTCTGTAACTTTGCCTGTTTACATAACCCGATTGTAGTCTGGATTTCCAATCTCTTTTGGCTTTAATCATCATTTTCACTGCTTCATGTGAAGAATGAAATTCCCTTATCTTTTTTGCAACAGTATGTAACTTTGGAATTACCTCGTCATCATACCCTAACTCGTTTACAATAATAATATCCGGTTGAATCTCATCTATAATAGACTGATAATGTCTGACTATTTTCGGCAATAAAAGTCTTTTAGTAAGCAAAGGAATAACCCTTTTGGGAACCAAACTATGAACTGAAGCATCAATAAACTTAATCTTATCATTCAAAGCGAAGCAAAATGGCTTATCCCATTGATCGGCTGTTACAATATAGACTTCATGATTTCCTGTAGCTGCAAGATAATTAGCCTTACTAATCAACACTCTCTCTGCTCCTCCAGGATTGTATAAAGCCCCTGTACAATAAACTATTTTCAATTTAGTTTATAATTTTAATTATTGATTTTTTATATTCTTCTAAATTGCCATTGCTCTCTTCACTAAATGTAAAGATATCTCCAACAAATTTATTCTTAACCGGAACCTTTTCGGTCGCTCCCATATTCATCCATTCGTATTCAATATCAATATGCCCAATATCTATTGCCCAATATCCCAATTTACATAAATCCCAGGCCATCGCAGTAGCCGTAGGACCTAAGGCCAAAAGAATCAAAGTATCTTTTCTAATATTTATGCTAACATAATTCAAAACCTCATCATAACAGGAAAATGCATTCAATGAAGGGCAGAGAATACGTTTAATAGATCTCGCGTTATCAAACAGCTCGTTTCCAACACCTAAACGGGATTGTTCTCCCTCTATAAAAAGAATATCTTGAGCCTCCCAAACATTCCGAATCATTTCAAAACGTGTCTTGGAAAGCTGACTGTTTAATTGATCCATATACAAACGACTCAATAGAGAATCATAATAAGGCTTTTTAAAAGTAAAATAAGGCTTTAAATAATAATAATTCCCGCTAAAATATTGATGCCAATATTCTTTAGGAGCACTTTTTAATTCACTATTATCAGTTAATACAGAAGGTATACAAGTTATATGGTTTAAATCTTCTTTCTGTGCCAAAATGGCTGCAAACTTTTCAGCTAGCAATGGATGATAATCTTGAAAAATCAAATATTCACCTAATAATATTTGAAACTCACCATCTCCAAAACGTGAAACAGAACAACGATTTTTGATAATATAATTGATAGTTTCATCGGTATTTTTTATCTCTGGTTTTTTTAACCATTTATAAAATAGTACCGCCATCCTGCCTTTCAACCTTTTATTCAAAAAAAACAATTTGTCTTTCAATTTTAAATATTTTGTTTCAATTATAATTATTTATTTAATGATCAAAATTATATATACAAAAATTCACTATTTAAAATACTTAGTCAATTAAACCTTAACTAAATAATGAATCCCAAACAGTCTTTGGCTTTTTCATATAGTTATTAATTGGTTTTTCAAACAATATAAAGCTATAATGACTAACTATCAATGATATTAAAAATAGTATTATTGTAATTAATATATCATTTTCAAGAAATAAAAATTGAGAATTAACACCAATAGATGTAATTAATTTTAATGATAATTTTGCGAAAAAAGATTAGGTATACACAATTAAGTACTAGTTTCTTTATGTTTTTTATTGTATAATTCAGTCAAAACATCTATCCTTTTTATAATCCTCCTTCCCAATTCAATACTAGGCTGTTCTATATATTTCTCAGATAGTAAAGCAATCCCGAATGTAGAAATTACTGTAAAAATATAAAATACAAGAAAAGAAACAGTTCCATTTATTAACTCAAATTTAGAGGTAAAAATTCCTGTAATATACCACGCAAAAATAAAATGGAATAAATACATTGAAAAAGAAAGTTGCCCTATTCTTATTAGTAAACTATGATTCAGAAAATCATTTTTACGAAACAATTCGATCAAAAAAATAAAAGACAATCCTGATATAAAGGGAATAACTGAGAAAAAATAATCTATGCCGGAAAGCCAAAGTAAAAAAGATAAAATTGTAAAGAATAAAAAACCAAATAAATTAACAATAGTTTTTAATTCTATAGCCAACTTTGTTTTGTAAAAAAAATATCCTATCCCTAATAAAAAAACCGGTAATTGGTTTATTAAATTATAATAAACAAAACTATTATTAATTACTTTGATGTCTAACTGATGAAGTGTAAACAAAATCAACTGAGAAAATACTAATCCTATTAATACGTACTTAAAAATACTTGCCAAAGATGAATTAATTCTCTTGTTTGCAATTAAAAACAATAAAGGAAATATAGAATAAAAAGCCATTTCTGTACCAATTGACCACCCCCCTGGAACTATATTATTATTAGCTGGAGGATAAAACCCATGGGTAAATGTAACATTACTAATTACATTCTTAACATTATATATATTCGATAGAATAAATTCCCCGCTCCCAATTTTCGAAAGCATTAAAGAAATAACTAAATAAATTAATATCCCAAGATAATATAATGGTGCAATTCTAAAAAATCTTCTTATGCCAAATTTGATTAAAGCTAAAGATTCATTGTTCCTTAATTGGGCAGATAAACATAAGGTATAAGCTGATGCAAGAAAAAAAAGTTGAACTCCCATTTGACCATATTGAGAAATCATCATCGTCACATAATCTATTCCATCAATTCTCTGAGAAGTATGTACAAGAATAACCATCAAAATAGCTACACCTCTTATGGAATCAATAAACTTAAATTTCATCTTTAATAAAATTTCCTTTAACCATAAGCAATTTTATCTTATCCTTTAAGGCCAGCTTACTATCTAAAAAAATATATTTAAAAGAAATAAACGAAGTATATTTTTTGCTTTTTTTGATGGATTGTTTAAAATTCTTTTTAATTGATTTTTCAATATTAACTATACGCAAAACATAATTAACATATAAATGATTATCAAGCATACTACCAAAAGTAGACAATAGACTATCCAAAACTTTAATTGTATCAATTTCTTTTTTTAAAGTAAGCTTTGATGTTGTGGTAGAATTTAATCTTTGATAATAATGATAACTCCCTTTGTTGGACAAGAATATATTTTCAATTTCTTTAATTAAATCAACAACATACTTATTATCTTCATAAATCATTTTTTCAACAAATTGAATCCTCAATGCAATGTCTTTCTTTATTATTTTATTGCACACAATCCATGAAATATTGACTTCATTTAACCAATGGTTCAGAATCTCAACTTTACTGGTTAAATACAAATTTTCATATTTATCAAATAATAATCGTTCATCATCTTTAGATGAAAAATTCATTATGACAGGAAATTGCAAACAATCTACCGTCTTACATTTTAAAATATCATAATTAAGCTGTATTAAATCTAATGAAATAGCATCATCAGAATCAACAAACAATACATAATCACCTGTACAATGCTGTAAACCTAAATTTCTTGCTGAAGCTTGTCCTTTATTACTTTGTGAAAGAACGGAAATTCTCTTATCTCTGGAAGCGTAATCTTCACATATTTCAAGTGATTTATCTGTCGAACCATCATTAATTAAAATGATTTCTAAATTAGTATATAATTGATTAATTACACTATTTAAACACTCAATTAAATAATTTTCAGAATTATAAACAGGTATAATAATACTAAAAATCATTTAACCATTTTATTAATCATGAAACGAGCTATTGCTTTGAAATATAAAAAATTGACCTTTGAATTAAATAAAATAAATTTAATCTGTTCTTTATAATTTTTATCATTTTCAAACAGAGATAAAGTCTTATAATATAGTCCAAAATTTAAAGCTTTCTCTAATGGTAATAAATCTACTGGCTTAACTTTCCCTTTTGCAGAATCAATAATATTTTTAATAGATTTTTTTTCCGAAAAATATTGTTCTGTATTCAAAGACCAGGAAGCATTATTTTCGTGAATCCGCCATTCTGCAACTTTTGCACTAGAAACTATTATACTTCCCTCTAATAATATTCTACAAGCTGAATCAAAATCAGAACAAAGACTATCGATTGAATAAAAGCCTATAGACTTGGCTGTTTCAGTTTTAAAAATACAAGATGCATGTGTGAATTCATTTATTTTATGAAGATTTTGAAAATACCTTATACCGTCAATCAAAATGGAATTTTCATCTATAACAATATATTCTCCTACTATGTCTTTTATTTTTTGAACATTGTGATTATACTCAAAAACTACAGGTTTATAATTTTTTTCATATTCTTCAAGTATATTAACAGCGTATTCTAAAAAAGAACTATCTATAAAATAATCATCTCCATCTAAATTAACAAAATATTTTCCTTTAACATGATTATACAAAGTATTCCGATAATTTTTTACCCTGCCTAAATTAACTTTATTAGCGATCAATTTAAAATTTTGTTTGCAAACAAAATCTTTTAGGTATTCATTAATATCGTAAGGGGAGCAATCATCAGATACAATTATTTCTACATTATTATAACTTTGAGAACAAACAGAATCAATCGCTTCCTTAATATAGTGCTTTTGATTATAAGTAGGTATTTGAACTGTAACTAGTGGAAAATTCATTATATTATATAGTAATTTTAATAATGGATATTCAAAAATTTAAATGAATTTTTAAAAACTAAATTTTTGCCTTAAAGAGATCGCAATTTTCTTAATATATCCCAATTTATATTTTTCAAAATAAAATTTTAATAACTGAAACTCTGAATAATCTGAAACAAACAACGGGAACTCTTCTGATAAAACTTTTTGTCTTTCTTGAATATGTAGCATTGCATGCTTATTATTTTTGTCTTTTGCACTACTTATACCTCTTCCATCAAAAACACAAAATACATCGTTGATATGTTTATAGCTAACATTATATTTAATTATTGATAGCATTATAAATTTCCAATCAGAAACTATCTTTAGGTTTTCATCAAATAATCCATATTTTATAAAAATATCTTTTTTAAAAAAAACCGCCTGATGACAAATTGTAGTGATATAAAAAAAATAGAACGATAATTGATGAGGATAATAAATAGTATTCTTTTTATTATCATCGACAGTTTCAACATCAAAATAAATTAAATCTTTACCCTTAATATGATTATTAATTTTACACAAAATTTCATTATGTATTAAACAATCATCTCCATTCAAAAAAAGTAAATATTCCCCTTTAGCATAATTGATTCCCTTATTTAAAGCATTATAAATTCCCTTATCAGGTTCACTTACCCAAAAATTTATTTGATTTTCATATTGTTTTATAATATCAAGACTACCATCGGTACTACCTCCATCAACAATAATATATTCAAAATCTTTCCATGTTTGATTAATAACACTCTCAATGGTCTTTTTTAAACCATTTTTATTATTATAATTTATTGTAATAATGGATAATTTAGGCATATAAAATTATATCTCGTTATTTAATGCTTTTTTTAAGTCTGAAGTTACCATCTCTTTTACTAAAAGGCCTAAATCATATTTAGGCTTCCAGTTCAATTTAGTATTTGCTTTAACAGGATCTCCAATTAATAAATCCACTTCTGTAGGTCTGTAATACTCTGGATCTATTTTAACGACAGTCTTCCCTATTTCGATTTGGAATTCAGGATTATTACAAACTACAACTGTTGCAATCTCATTTTCGGCATTTCCTGAAAAAGCCAACTCTATACCGCATTCAGCAAAAGCCATTCTGACAAAATCACGAACACAGGTTGTTTTCCCTGTAGCAATTACAAAATCCTCAGCTTTTTCCTGTTGCAACATGGCCCACATTGCCTCTACATAATCTTTAGCATGTCCCCAATCCCGCTGTGCATTCAAATTACCTAAATACAGGCAATCTTGCTTACCCAATGCAATTTTTGCAGTAGCCATCGTGATTTTTCTCGTAACAAAGGTCTCCCCTCGTCTAGGCGATTCATGGTTAAATAAAATTCCGTTACAAGCATACATATTATAAGCTTCTCTATAGTTTTTAGTTATCCAAAAACCATAAATTTTAGCCACTCCATAAGGAGATCGAGGGTAGAAGGGTGAATTTTCGTCATAAAAACCTTTCTCATTTTTATTTTCTTCTAAACCTCCATAAAGTTCCGAAGTCGATGCCTGATAGATTCTGGTTTTATGAGTTAAGCCTAAAATTCGAACCGCTTCTAATATACGTAAAGTACCAATACCATCCACATTAGCCACATATTCAGGGGAATCAAAACTTACTTTTACATGGGACATAGCACCCAAATTATAAATTTCATCTGGCTGCACTTCCTGGATAATTCTGATAATATTGGTTGAATCAGTCAAATCACCATAATGCAACTTAAAATGAACATTATTTTCATGTAAATCAACATATAAATGATCAATTCTTTGGGTATTAAATGAAGAAGCTCTACGCTTAACTCCATGAACTTCATATCCCTTTTCTAATAATAATTCTGCCAGATAAGAACCATCTTGTCCTGTTATTCCCGTAATTAATGCTACTTTTGTCATTTATATTATAAAAATTTTTCTCCGTAAACCTGTCTTATACCTTCCTCTAATTCAATACTATATTTCCAGCCTAAATTACTTAGCTTATCTACATTCATTAATTTTCTGGGTGTACCGTCCGGACGATTAGTATCCCAAATAATTTCTCCTTCATAACCAACGATTTTTTTTATGGTTTCAGCTAATTCTTTAATGCTTATGTCCTTTCCTGTACCGATATTAATCAATCCCGGTTCATCATAATTATTCATTAAAAAAACACAGGCATCAGCCATATCAGCTGCATTTAGAAACTCTCTCATGGGAGTTCCTGTCCCCCATAAAGTAACTGATTCTTCATTATTTATTTTAGCTTCATGAAATTTGCGCAGCATCGCTGGTAAAACATGGGAATTTTCAAGATCATAATTATCATTCTTACCATACAAATTAGTTGGCATCACCGAAATAAAATTACATCCATACTGACTCCTGTAAGCATCGCACATTTTGATTCCTGCAATTTTTGCAATAGCATAAGGCTCATTGGTAGGTTCTAATACCCCTGTTAACAAATAATCCTCTTTCAATGGTTGAGAAGCCAACTTTGGATAAATACAGCTGGATCCTAGAAAAAGTAATTTTTTAACCCCATTCAAATACGAATGATGAATTACATTGTTTTGAATCATCAAATTATCATATAAAAACTCTGCCCTATAAGTATTATTGGCTACTATACCTCCCACTTTTGCCGCTGCCAAAAAAACATATTCTGGCTTCTCGGTTTTAAAAAATTCAGATACAGCAATTGAATCTCTTAAATCCAACTCTTTGGATGATTTTAAAACAAAGTTTGAATAGCCTTGTTTTTGCAAATTACTTAAAATTGCACTTCCAACCATTCCGTTATGACCTGCTATATATATTTTTGAATTATGCTTCACTTTAATTAATTTAATATTCTTTAATCCTTCAAAAAAATGCTAATCAGAGATTTATTTAACAGACAACCTACTTAACAATATTTTAAAATATACAAAATTATGCACTGAAAAAATTACATCCCTTGCAAATCAGTCATCTTTTTAAAATTATTAGAATACGATTTTAATTCTTTAAAATTTCCTGAATCTATAATTTTTCCATTTGCCATCAAATGAATAACATCTGCATTTTGAATGGTTGACAATCGATGTGCAATTGAAATGATGGTTACCGTACCCTTTAAAGCATCAATACTTTCCTTAATTTCCTTCTCTGTTTCAGAGTCCAAAGCCGAAGTCGCTTCGTCCATAATCAAAACATCAATATCTCTGTACAATTCTCTGGCAATAGAAATTCGTTGTTTTTGACCTCCACTTAAATTTAAACCGTTATAACCTAACAATTCATTATAGCCTTGAGGTAATTTATCTAAAAATTTTATCATACTACATTTTTTCATAGTATCCATAAACTTATTGATGTTTTCAGGTGTTCTTTCTGCCCAAAAAGTAACATTATCAAAAATATCACCATTAAAGATGGTAGGTTCTTGAGAAATATAACCAATTTTAGAGCGATAGGACTTTAAATCAATCTTATCAACAGGAATTCCGTTTACTTCTAATTTCCCGTTATTACTATGTAATAGGCCACAAATAATATTTACTAAAGTTGTCTTTCCTGAACCACTTTCTCCTACAAATGCAACAGATTGTTTGTTTTTAATATCCAAACTTAAATTATCTATTACTTTAAACTCATCAAATGATAAATTAATCTTATCTAAATGAATAGTATCTATTTGATTAATTTTAATGCTTCCATTTTTCTTCTCTTCGTTTTCTAATAAATATTTTTCAAAATCCCTCATATTATCCATAGCTCCAATATTACTAAGATAAATATTCCAACAAATTTGAACGGACATAATATAAGCCATTGCTCTATAAAAAAGCATCAAGACTATCATAATGGCAGATAATGAAGCCTTAAAAACGATTAATTGTAAAGCAATAACCACACAAACAACAATAACCATTAAAGGCTCTCTCAATGAAGTGATAAAAGCATTCAATTTCCCACTCTTAATTTTATTTTCTACTGATACCTCTAACAAATCCAACATTCGTTTGTCAAACAAACTGTTTCTTGACGTTGCTTTTAGATATTTAAAATGATTAATTCCTTGGATTACTAAACCAGTATACTGATGTTCATAATCTGTATCTTTTTTAGAAAAATTCTTAGTATGCTTATAAAAAAATTTGTAGATAAAATTTGTAAGTAAACCACCTATCATCACAAGAATGGAAAACTTCCAATCCATAAAAAAGGCAAATCCCATATATACTGACACTATCATACCGTTTTTTATTGTTTCGATATAATTGGTACAAGCAGCAGTAACGGCATAAACATCTCCTGTTAAAGTGCTTTGCATTCTACCTATATCTGCAGATATAAACTCCTTATAATTTAATTTACTCAAACCTAAAGAATTTTTATTCCTCAGTTTTTGAGAAAAAACATTTAATGTTATCGACTGGAATGACATGGTAAAATAAGAAAACAATGCTTTAAAAATAAATACGCTCCCTATCAACAAAAGCATTGTCAACACATTTAATGGAATATTAAAATAATTAAAGAAAGACTTAACCAAACTTACTAATTCCCCATTATTACCTTCCAAACCAACATTATTATCAGCAATTTGAAGTAGTGGAACAAACATGGTTAACCCTAAACCATCCATCAAAACGGATAAAAAATTAAACCCTAACAATAAAAAGAAACTATTACCTATATACTTATAGAAATAATATAAAATTTCAAATTTTTCAGCAATGTATGTTTTTATCTCCCCTAACATTTATATATCTTAATTTATTGTTTTTGAATTAACAATATTTATTTTCAAATTTTAATTAACTCTAGTTTTCAATTTCTAATTTATCTTATTGACTGCTATTCATTGGATAACCCACAATACAAATTAATTATTAAATTTTCATTCTATAGTTTAACCATTATAAACGGTTCATAATGATGTTTTTATTCTTTTAATAATTTTATTTTAAAAAACCTATTTATTCTTGTGTCGTATTTATAATACAAAATACTTAAATAAGAGAAAAATAAAATAATCAAAAGAGGCAAGACAAATCCAAAAGATTTGAAAAAAGATCCAAAAACTATAATCAGAAAAACACCTATATTTTCGTGAATTAAATACATAAAATAAGAAGCCTCGCCATTCTTTTTAAAAAAAGAATTTTGCAATACCTTTAGTCTATTTGGATAATAAATAAAAACAAAAAACAAAAAAAACATCAACATCAAAAGTAACCTCACAATATTATCTCTTGAAAAAAACAATACAAAACTCATAAAAAATAACAAAGCTCCTTTTACAAAAATTGTATTCTTTTTATTTTCATCCTTGTTTTTAAACATCAAATAAAACAACATACCGATCACAAAAAAAGGTAAATAATCTAACAAATTAAAGCCTCCTGCAATCCATTTGGTAAAATAAAAAGTAATTTCTTTTGCATAAGAAATTCCCAAAATATTACTCCCTCCTATGTTATACATAACTAAATTAGAAATACATAAAAAAGCAGAAATAATTATTATATTTCTTATAAAATTTAGTTTATCACAAAAAAAGAATAAACTTGCGAATAAATAAAATTGTATTTCAACCCATAAACTCCAATAAGACCCATTCAGATAGTCTAAATTTAACTGAATCCCAAATGTAGATTCAACCAAATTATTAATAAGCTCAGGCTTTATAAAAGTTAAACTTGGAATAAAGTTTAGTAATCTATGCGATAATAAAAAATTAGAATCTTCAAAAAAATTAAAAAATAAATAAATAATTATAGATGCTACTAACATGGAGGGAAAAAGTCTTATCAATCTTTTTTTCCAGAATGTGCTAAAATTTAAAGTATTCTCTAAAGTAAAAAAAATAACAAATCCACTAATAATAAAAAAAAACTGCACTCCTAAAAATCCATAACTAAAATAATCATAATCAGCTCCGTAAGGATACAAATCTTCTTTATGATACGGTTTTATGTATCTTGAAAAAAAATGACAAAGCATAACAAAAAAAATTGCCAATGCTCTAAATCCATCTAATATAGCTATCCTACCTCTTTCTTGTTTCATTATTAAATCCCACTAACAACTCACATCTTTCCTTTACTACTTAAACACAAATTGTTTTTCTTTTCATGAAACAACTATAAATAGCCCTCTCTACTAAGACGAGTTTAATTATTTCTAAAAAATTATTGTAACAACTCCGGTTTCTCAAGCTCTAATTCGTTATACAAATCCTTAACATCCTGGGAATATTCTTTTTGCAGAACCAAATTAGCATTATCAGTTGCTATCAAAATGGTATTTTTTAAACCTATAAATGCCGTGTAATTCTGGGTTCCAATTGTCATGTTTCCATTTTCATCAACAGGATGCCCTTTAGAAAGTAAATAATCGTAAACGGACTCAAATGAGCCTAAATCGGACCATAAAAACTGGGAAGGAACTACCTTTATCTTTTTACTTCTTTCCATCACCGCATAATCAATACTAATAGATGGAATTTCAAGTGATAAATCTAAATCTAATTTCCCATTGTCATTATGCTCCCAAACTTTTTTAGATTTTTTATATACTTTAGGTTGAAAATGTTTTAATTCCTCTAACAATACCCCTGCCTTAAAACAAAACATACCGCTATTCCACAGAAAATTTTTCTTGGCAATGAAAGCTTTGGCTGTAACTAAATTTGGTTTTTCTCTAAAGGATAATACATTTTCTCCTTTTGCTTCAATATAACCATAACCGGTTTCAGGTTTGGTAGGAACAATTCCAAATGTGACAATATAACCATTAGCTGCTTTCTCTATGGCATCTACAACCGCTATATCATATAAATCTTTCTTTTCAATGATATGATCCATTGGTGTCACAATTAAAATATCATCGGGATTAGCGGCAAATGCTGCAAAAGCAATTGCTGCCGCCGTATTTCTTGGTGTCGATTCTACAATATCCAGATAAGGCGTATTCCTTTTTTCTAAAATCTTTCTGCTCAAATGGCAGTTATCTACATTCCCTACCACGATTACCTTATCGGCAATATCACTATTGCGTTCTACAGTCAATTCAAATAGGGACTTGCCTTCAAAAATTTCCAAATATTGCTTAGGTTGGCTTTTACGTGATAAAGGCCATAAACGACTTCCTATTCCTCCTGTAAGGATTACGTGTATGATTGTGTGGGTTTTATTCATTTCTCTGTTGTCAGTTGAGAGTTTTCAGTTATTGGTTGTGTGTTATCGGTTGTTAAAAAATAGTAGTCGATTAAAAACAACCTTTTTATCTCATATCTTATTTTAAAGTTTTACACCTCCCTAACCCTCCTCAAGGAGGGAATTTGTTTTGTATAATCTGGACGAATTCCCCTCTTGAAATCGAAGACTCAACGATTCCTAATAAAAATATTAAATAGAGTTAGAGGGGTTAGGGCTGTGTTGTCGAATTACTAAAAACAGACAACCGAAAACAGACAACTATTATATTATAACCTCCCGTCCACATTAGTCTTTAAAACTCCTTTTACATCGTAAATTATACTTGCTGTATTTTGAAGTTTTGACAAATCCATTGTTAAAAACGGAGTATGTGATACTCCTAATACGATGGCATCGAATTTTTCCTGTGGTATCTGATTGCTTGTGTTTAACTGGTATTCTTTTTCTACTTCAACCGGACTAGCTAATGGATCATAAATGCTTATAGAAATCCCATATTCCTGCAATGCTTTAATTACATCTACAATTTTGGTATTGCGAACATCTGGACAGTTTTCTTTAAAAGTTATTCCTAACATTAATAAGCTGGCTCCATTAACCGAAATCCCTTTCTTAATCATTAACTTAACTACTTGGGCAGCTACATACTCTCCCATACTGTCATTCAATCGTCGTCCGGCCAATATAATTTCAGGATGATATCCTAGTTCCTGTGCTTTTTGCGCCAGATAATAAGGATCAACCCCTATACAATGTCCTCCAACCAATCCCGGTTTAAATGGCAAAAAATTCCATTTAGTTCCCGCAGCTGCCAAAACCGCCTGGGTGTCAATATTCATCAAATGGAATATTTTAGCCAATTCGTTGACAAAAGCAATATTGATGTCGCGTTGGGAATTTTCGATTACTTTAGCCGCCTCGGCTACTTTGATAGAAGGTGCCAAATGCGTTCCTGCCGTAATTACTGATTGGTATAGTTTATCTACTTTTTCTCCGATTTCCGGAGTAGAACCGGCAGTAACTTTCAATATTTTATCTACAGTATGTTCTTTATCACCCGGATTAATTCTTTCAGGGGAATAGCCCGCAAAAAAATCAATATTAAATTGCAATCCTGATATTCGTTCTAAAACCGGCACACATTCGTCTTCCGTCACCCCGGGATAAACCGTTGATTCATAAATAACAATATCTCCTTTTTTCAAAACCTGACCTACTGTTTCGCTGGCCTTATACAAAGGAGTCAAATCAGGACGGTTATTTTTATCAACAGGTGTTGGTACAGTAACTATATAATAATTACAATCGGCAATGTCTTTTAATTGATTTGTACAATAAAGTCCTTTTTGCATCGTTGTTTCTACAGACGTGTCTTCTTTTGAAACTAAAACCGATTTTAAAACCGATTCTTCAACTTCAAAAGTACTGTCTGTACCGGCCTGCAATTCTTCAATCCGTTTTTGATTGATGTCAAATCCAACAACTGCATATTTTGTAGCAAATAAACGAGCCAATGGCAAACCAACATAACCAAGACCTATAACTGCTATTTTAGAATTAGACTCCACTGATTTCCCTTTATTTATGTCTACTTTACTGACTTTTCTCCAACGCTTCGCGGTTCCAACTCACATAAAATGGGTTAGAATCCGACTTTTTTTTCATCCGCAAATATAAACGACTCAAAGTTGAATTCCTATCAATACTTTTGAAATTGAACGAAAATAACAAATTAGAAACATTAATAAATAGAAAGCTTCAAATTAAAAATCTTTAATAAGCAGGCCAACAACACTATAAGAACTTTCTTTCTATTCTAAATTAAAAACAAAAAAAAGATATAAATTCACTCTTATATCTTTTTCATCTTTAAAACACATCCCATTGATTCCAAAACAAGGATACAATTATTTCTATTTACTTCCTGAACGACAGCTTCCTGGGATTTAAAAGGCCCAGATTCCAAGACGACTTTATCCCCTACCTGTAAAGAAGCAACTGAAATCTCATACTTATCAGGCACGGCGAGCCATTTCTTAATAGTGTTAATTTCCTCATCACGCACAATCGCCGGTTTTCCCAACCAAAAAAGATAACGCACAACACCTGAAGACTGGAATACTAAATTCCGATCATTCTCTGCTAAACGGACAAAAACATAGGAATTAAAAAGTGGCACTTCCACCTTTTTCTTTCGATCCGACCATTGACGAACCTGAGTAACCAAAGGACAATAGCACTCAATCCCTTTTTGAATTAATTGTTCGGCTACTTTTTTTTCCCACTTCGGTTTGGTGTAAACTACATACCAATTCATACTTTCCTTCTTCATTGAAATAGAAATATAAAAGCTCTAAATATTTTAAACCTGGATTACGCAATGGAACACAGATTAAACGGATTCAAACGGATTTTTTAATTATTTTTAAGCATAAAATCTACGATAATCTGCATAATCTGCGGGACAAAAAAACAAAAAAATCCTAATGCGGGTTCTGGGTTAAACTGGCTACACTTCGACTCCCTCTCCTTTGGAGAGTGCTAGGGTGAGTTTTAAGACCCAATCGCCTGATAAACAAAACCAATCTTTTCCAAAACCGTTTTATCCAATATATTCCTTCCATCAAAGACAAAGGCAGGCTTTTGCATCGAATCGTAGATCTTCTGCCAATCATAAGTTACAAACTCATCCCATTCGGTAAGAATAGCAACGGCATGAGCCTTATTACAGGCTTCATAAGGATTATCGAAAGACAAAATACTATTGACATTCTCATCGGCTGTTCTGGACTGTAGGTAATCCAAATCGGCTAAAACTTTTTTTCGGGATACTTTGGGGTCATAAACCGCAATTTTAGCATTTTCACTAATCAAATCATCCGCTACATATATAGCTGCTGACTCTCTGGTATCGTTAGTATCTTTTTTGAAAGCCCAACCCAGGAATGCAATCTTTTTATCGGAAACAGTATTATAAAGCGTTTTTACAATATTATTTGAAAACCTTCTTTTTTGGTGGTCATTCATAATAATCACCTGTTCCCAATAATCTGCTACCTCGTTTAAGCCATAAGATTTTGCGATATAAACCAAATTCAAAATATCTTTTTGAAAACAAGAACCTCCAAAACCTACAGAAGCTTTTAGAAATTTAGGACCAATTCGGCTGTCCATTCCTATGGCTCTCGCCACTTCGTTCACATCGGCACCTGTTTTTTCGCACAGTTCTGACAGGGCGTTTATCGAAGAAATTCGTTGTGCCAAAAAAGCGTTAGCTGTCAATTTTGACAATTCAGAGGACCAAACATTAGTAGTCAAAATTTGGTTGACCGGAACCCAATTAGCATAAACAGCAACCAATTCCTGAATGGCTTTTTCACCTTCATCGCTAGTGTCACCACCTATCAAAATACGATCGGGATTTAACAAATCCTGAACAGCGGTGCCTTCAGCCAAAAATTCCGGATTAGAAAGAATCTGGAATTTTACTCCATTTCCTGTATTATCCAAAATACTTTTTATCGCCTCGGCAGTTCGCACCGGCAAAGTCGATTTTTCAACTACAATTTTATCCGACTTAGCCACCTTGGCAATCTGTCGGGCACACAATTCGATGTATTTCAAATCGGCAGCCATCCCTTTCCCTTTTCCATAGGTTTTGGTGGGTGTATTTACCGAAATAAAAATCATCTCTGCTTCATCGATAGCTTTATCCACCTCGGTAGAAAAAAACAAATTACGACCTCTGGCCTCTTTTACAATTTCCGAAAGTCCGGGTTCGTAAATTGGAATATTATTCACATCCGCATCATTCCAGGCTGCAATTCTTTCTTCGTTCAAATCCACCACAGTCACCTGTATATGCGGACATTTTTGTGCTATAATTGCCATTGTAGGTCCACCAACATAGCCCGCCCCAATGCAACAAATTTTTGTAATTCCCATTATTTTATTTTCTATTATGTATCGAGTCATGAAATCTAAGCGCAACAGTAACTTCTAACTTCTAACCTCTAACTTCTAACTTCTAACTTCTAACTTCCAACTTCTAACTTCCAACTTCTGACTTCTAACTTCATTTCAAATTATTCCAATACCAATCTACCGCAATCCTAAGTCCTTCCTGCAAAGAATACTCCGGATTGTACCCTAACAAATCTTTTGCCTTATCAATACTCGCTAATGAATGCGGAATATCTCCGGCTCTATTGGGTCCGTAAACAACTGTTACATCTGCAATTTTAGCATCGTAAACACTCAAATATTGTTTTAAATAGCCAACCAAATCATTCAGCGTATTTCTGTCTCCATAAGCGGTGTTGTAAACCGTATTGACCGCTTCAATTTTATCTGTCGAAATTGCCAATTCATTCATTTGAATTACATTATCAATATAAGTAAAATCACGTGAGTAATTCCCATCACCATTGATAGTAATGCTTTCGTGATTCATTAATTGCATTACAAATTTTGGAATTACTGCCGCATAAGCGCCATTAGGATCTTGTTTTCTTCCAAAAACATTAAAATAACGCAAACCTACTGTTTCTATTCCATACGTCTTACTGAAAATTTCAGCATACAACTCGTTTACATATTTAGTAATCGCATAAGGCGAAAGTGGTTTACCGATAACATCTTCTACTTTTGGCAATCCTACTGAATCTCCATAAGTTGAAGAACTGGCGGCATACACAAAGCGTTTTACTTTGCCCTCTGTAGCTGCCTGTAACATATTCAAAAAACCCGAAACATTAACATCATTAGTCGTAATCGGATCATTGATAGAACGCGGAACCGAACCCAAAGCCGCCTGATGCAACACATAATCAACACCCTGAACCGCTTTTTTACAATCTTCGAAATTTCGAATATCACCTTCGATTAAAAGAAAATCAGGATTATCAATACAGGCTTTCAAATTATGACGGTGACCTGTGGCAAAATTATCGAGACAAATCACCTTATTGCCTTTGGACAAAAAATATTCACACAGATTAGAACCTATAAATCCTGCTCCTCCGGTAATTAAAATGGTATATTTTGTTATTTCTCTCACTGACGTATTTGAATTTCTTATTAGACTTTTCTAATTTTCTTCATTATTTTTTTCAAAACATTCTTTGGTTTTTCCTCTTCATGATAACCGTTAGAATAATCTCCGTAACCATAGCCATAGCCGTACCCATAAGCAGATCCATACTTGGCTTTATTTTCAAATCCATTCAAAATAATACTCACATTATTCATTTCTCCACGTTTAACCCTGTTATTCAATAACGGAATCATTTCTTTCTTAGTAATATTTTGCCTTACTATATACAAAGTAACATCAGCATATTGCCCTAACTCCAAAGAATCCGAAACCAAACCAACAGGAGGAGTATCTAAAATAATGTAATCGTAATTCTTTTTTAACTCCTCAATCAACTCTGCCATAGCTTCACCAATAATCAACTCCGAAGGATTAGGCGGAACCGGCCCTGAAAGAATCACATCCAGATAAGGAATTGAGGTTGTATTGACTATTTGGTCTAAACTTTTTTGTTTAATCAAATAATTAACCACACCGACATCATTGGTCAAATTAAATTCCTGAGACAATTTTGGTTTCCTCAAATCCAAACCAACAATTACTGTCTTCTTTTCGCTTAAAGCAAAAACCGTAGCGATATTAATCGAACAAAATGTCTTTCCTTCACCACTTACCGAAGAAGTTATCATAAGGGTTTTAGCTCCTTCAACATGCTGCCTTTTATACAAAAACTGTAAAGACGAGCGAATGGCTCTAAAAGATTCAGATAAAGCCGATTTAGGCTTATCAAAAACCGCCAATTCCCCATTTTCCTTATACACACCTACAACTCCTATTAACGGAATTTGAGTTTGCTTGCTTACATCTTCTGCGTTTTGGACCGAATTATTGATAAAAAAGAGTACAAAAATAAAAAGCAACGGAATTAAGATTCCCAGAAAAAGTGCCGATACATAATTTACAGAAGAATTAGGTCCTATCAAGCCTCCGCCCACATCTTTGGCCGGATCGATAAAATGAATATCGGATAAATTGGCTGCTTTTACAATATCGGCTTCGCTTCTTTTTTGAAGAAAAGTGCTGTAAATATTATCACTTAAATCGTATTTCCGCTTTATTTTAACCAATTCCTGCTGATCATCAGGTAACTTTTTAATATTCCCTTCAGCCTGATTAATTTTACTGTTTATCAAACCTAAGTCAAATTGCAATGATGATTTTGCGCTAGCGATATTTTCTAACAAAACACTTTTAACAGCCTCCATTTGATTGTCAAAATCCCGGAATATCTTATCACTTTTTACAGCATAAGCCATTTCTGAACGTTGGGTAGAAAGAGCAATCAGCTTGGAAATATTAGCTACAATATTAGGATCTTCAATTCCGGCAACGGATGGCGCAGGAAGTCTGGAATAATCAACACTGTTTTTTAAATAGGCTTTAAGCGAATTATAATAACTTATTTTTCGAACAATAGCATCTTTTTCCACATCATATTGAAGAATTTTATCCGAAAACTTAGCTCCTCCATCTTCAATGTTTAAAACATCTTTTCCTTTCTTAAAAGACTTCAGCTCTTCTCCGGCTGTCTTTAATTGCGATTCCATAGCCACAAGAGTACTATCAATAAAAGCAATGGTATTGGTTGCAAATCGATTCTTCTTGTCCAATTGCCTTTTAATCAACATATTCACCGTTGCATTGAGATACTCTACCATTCGGGCCTTATTAGTCCCAGTTAATTTTAAACTAAGTATCGAAGCTCCTTTTTCGTCAGCACTAACGTTGATTCCTCTGTAACGGGAAACGGTACCGTCAAAGTTATTGAATCGTACAAAATACTCTTTACCCTTATAAAAACCGGGATTGTCTTTTATTTGTAATTTCCAGTGTAAAAACGGCAACGAAACCTGTTCGCCTACTTTGTATTTCTTAACAAAATCACCTACAGCTACAGCAGTATTACTGTACGAATTATCAGAATAAGTAATTAATGAAGCCGAATTACCTTCAAAAATAATTTTTATTTGATATTCCGATTCGCTTAAAAATTGAATAGCAATCAAAGCTCCTGAAAGCTGCCCTTTGTTTTTATCAATAGTTAGATAAAACGGAACAGCACCATAAGCATCGACCATATTGTACTTTTCCTGTACCAGATAATCAATGTAAAACTGCAATTGATCAACAACTAATTCGTTATGAGAGCGGGATTGTAAGGTGGTTAAAATGGTCTGCATCTGATCGGAAACTCCTCCCCAATTGAATGTCAAACTCGTATTAGAAGTAAACAACGGATTATTCTCTTCTTTTACCGAAATCAAAGTTCCCATTTCGTAAATTTTCTCTTTACGAATATTCACCTGATAAGCAATAGTAAATGTAATGATTAAACTAATTAAAAACCATTTCCAATAACTCAGTATTTTTATTAGCAAACCTTTAAAGTCAAAACTAACTTGGTTTTCAAAAATGGAAAAATCTTTTATATCTAACATTTATTAAAATGTGTTTTATCTTAATAATAAAAAAACAGTTGTACCTAATGATATCAATGTAAAGATTGTACCTAAAGATTCTATACCTGTTTTCCCTGTACCCCAGGTTTTTTGTCTTAGCGGTTTTACATAAATATAATCATTGGGTTGCAAATAATAATAAGGTGAATTTACCACATTTATATCTGTCAAATCAATGTCGTGCATTTCATTTCCTGTTGGGGTTTTCCGGATAATGGTAACCGCTTTTCTATTTCCTAAAAGTGTAATATCGCCAGCGTTAGCAATGGCTTCCATGATATTTACATTTTCCTGAAACAAAGTTTTAGTCCCTGTACTTCCTATTTCGCCATTAATAGTATAACGAAAACCGGCCAATTTTACTATCACAAAAATATTGGCTTCTTTCTTAAAATATTCGGCTAATAATTGTTTTTCTATACGTTGTCTTACTTCATCAAGAGTGTAACCTATTACATTTAACTCTCCTAAAATAGGCATTCTGATATTCCCGTGATCATCTACCGTAAAACCACTAAAATACAAAGCTGCTTCTGATTTTCCTGATTCTCCACTACTTGTAGTACTAAAAATCTCGACTAATTTAGGATCATTCGCTTTAATACTAATACTCAAAACATCATTAGATTGCAAACGATAAGGCTTAGACACCACTGCCGAAATCGATGTTTCAGCATTGGTTTCGTTTTTATTTTGCAAATAAACCAAATCCCTTGTTGAAATACAGGAGGAAAACAACACACTAATACTTAGCAATAAACCAAATAGATACTTACCCATTTTATTATTTTAGATAACAAATATAGCTTTTCATTTATTATATTGAAAGCCTCGTTTGTATTAAACCGATTAATTATTTTTTATAGCTTTTTCAAACGGTAAACGCTGTAAAATACTCCTTCCTAAGGTCACTTCATCAGCATATTCTAATTCATCTCCCACGGCAATTCCCCGCGCAATTGTTGAAATAATTATCCCTGAATCAGCTATTTGCTTGTAAATATAAAAATTGGTGGTATCTCCTTCCATCGTAGAACTCAGTGCAAAAATAACTTCACTCAATTTTCCTGATTTCACTTTTTCGACCAAACTCGCAATCTTTAACTGACTGGGTCCAACTCCGTCAATAGGCGAAATTTTTCCTCCCAAAACATGATAAACACCTTTAAACTGCCCTGTGTTTTCAATAGCCATTACATCACGAATATCTTCAACCACACATACCAATTGATGATTTCTGTTTGTATTACTGCATATTTCACAAATGGCTGTATCCGAAATATTATGACAGCTTTCGCAAAATTTAATCTCCTCACGCATAGCAACCAATGCCTGTGTTAAAAAACCGGTTTGCTCTTTAGGCTGTTTTAACAAATGCAAAACCAGTCGCAAAGCTGTTCGCTTACCGATTCCGGGCAATTGCGAAATTTCATTGACTGCTTTTTCCAATAATTTTGAAGAAAATTCCATAGTTGCAAATGTAACAATTTGTTTATTGAAATTATTGATTATTCTAAAATGAAAAAGCCATCTTCTTTAGGAAAACGGCTTATTTTTTTAAAAAATCGGAAAAATCAATATTGATTTGTTACCAACAAAGTCAGCGTACAAGCCACATCTACTTTTATATTATTTAATTCTAAAAGTTGGTACAACTCCGGATTCTCTGTTCCCGGATTAAAAATGACACGTTTAGGCTGTGCCTCTACTATATAATTATAATAATCACGCTGATTTTTGGCATTCAAATACAAAGAAATAGTATCAATATTTTTTAAAGGAATAGCTTTAGTCCTAATTTTAATTCCCGCCACTTCAGCTGTATTTTGACCAATCGCTAAGACCGAATGTCCTTTTTCAACAAGCAGCTCAATTGCTTTAAACACTGGTTTATGAGCTTTTGCAGAGGCTCCAAGAACCAAAGTTTTTTTATTTTTCATTTCGAATTATTTTTTACAAAAGTAGTAAAAATAGAACTACCAACGAGCTATTAAAACAGGACATACACACCAATTCCAAAAATAAAAAACGACCACGAATTCCACGAAAAAACACAAATTGGGATGTCATAATATTTCACGAATCTGCCAAAGGCAGATAAAAATGTGTGTGTGTGTGTGTGTGTTTAATCACTACTATTTGCGTTAATTAGTGTAATTCGGGGCAAAAATAGAACCCCTGGATTTACCCTGAATATTAAAACCAACCTAACTTATCAAACTCATTAATTCTTGGGAAGGAAAATCTCAGCTAGCATACATCGGGCGCTTCCTCCGCCACAGTTTTCGATAGTTTGCAAATCAGCACTCAAAATACTCCCATATTTCCCCAACTGATTCTTTTGTGCAGCGTTCAACGACTCAAGAGCTGTAGTACTCATTACAATATACCTTTTATCATTAGTACCCGAAAGTTCTAACACATTTCCGGCAAATTGCTCCACTTGTTGCTCACTTATTAGAACAATCTCTTTCCCACTGGCTCTTAGATTATCCAAAACCATTTTGCGCTCTTTTTTATCATCAATCATATCGGCGCAAATTATTGCAAAATGTTCTCCAACACTCATCATCACATTAGTATGATAAACTAATTGTTGTTTTCCGCCAACCATATGATAGGCTTCAAAAATAACCGGAGCATAATCAAAATCTTCGCAGAATTCAATAAAAAGTTCTTCATTGGCCCTTGGAGACAAAGCACAATAAGCAATCGAATTAACTCTATCCAAAACCACACTACCTGTTCCTTCCAAAAAAACACCCTCTTCTTCCGCCGAAGTAAAATCAACTACATTTTCAATCACAAAACCTTTTTCTTCCAAAATATCCAAAATATCTTCCCGACGTTCAGTTCTGCGGTTCTCGGCAAACATTGGATACAAAACCACATCACCATTATCGTGAAACGAAATCCAATTATTTGGAAAAATACTATCCGGAGTATCCGTTTCAGGAGTATCATCTACTACAATAACATCAACCCCCACACCTTGGAGCTGACTTACCAAAGCATCAAATTCCTGTTGTGCTTTAGCATTTATTGCTGCCGGCAACATTCCGCTTAATTCTTTTTGAAAATAATTATTGGCTGTCGTTTGCTCATTCATTCGAAAAGCTACCGGACGAATCATCAAAACTGAATTTGTTACTTGTTTCATTTAATTCAAAATATTATTTATTGCTTACACCAAAGATAAAAAAAAGCTCCACTTTTCAGTGAAGCTTTTACTTTGATGTATTCTATATTATACCGGTTTTTTAAATTCTCTTAATGGAGATCCAGTGTAAATTTGTCTTGGTCTTCCAATTGGCTCTTTGTTTTCACGCATTTCTTTCCATTGTGCAATCCAACCTGGCAATCTTCCGATAGCAAACATTACTGTAAACATATCAGTAGGAATTCCTAAAGCTCTGTAGATGATTCCTGAATAGAAATCTACGTTTGGATATAAATTTCTAGCTTTGAAGTATTCGTCTTCTAAAGCTGCTGCTTCTAATTTTTTAGCGATTTCTAAAATTGGATCATCAACTCCTAAAGTTCCTAAAACTTCATTAGCTGCTTTTTTGATAATTTTAGCACGAGGATCAAAGTTTTTGTAAACTCTGTGTCCGAATCCCATTAAACGGAATGGATCGTTTTTATCTTTTGCTTTAGCCAAATACTTTTCAGTATCTCCACCATTTTGGTGAATTTCTTCTAACATTTCCAATACCGCTTGGTTTGCACCACCGTGTAATGGTCCCCACAAAGCAGAAACTCCTGCAGAGATAGAAGCAAATAAACCTGCGTGAGAAGAACCTACCATTCTTACTGTAGAAGTAGAACAGTTTTGTTCGTGATCAGCATGTAAAATAAATAATTTATCAAGAGCTTCAGTTACAACAGGACTTAATTTATAAGGCTCAGTTGGCAACTCAAACATTAATCTCATGAAGTTTTCTACATATCCTTTAGTATTATCATAATAATTCAAAGGATACCCCATACTTTTTCTGTAAGTCCATGTTGCAATAACTAAAAATTTACCCATAGTTTTACAAACTGCCTGGTACAATTCTTTTTCGTTCTCAACATTAACTGATTTTGGATTGAAAGCAGTTAAAGCACTAGTTAAAGCCGCTAAAACTCCCATTGGGTGAGCTGTTTTAGGGAAACCATCGATAATACCTTTCATCTCCTCATTTACTAAGGTATGTTTTCTAATATCTGTTTCAAATTGTTCTAATTGAGCAGCTGTTGGCAATTCACCAAAAATTAAAAGATAAGAAACTTCTAAAAAGTTAGCCTGATCTGCTAAATCTTCAATAGCATATCCTCTGTAACGCAAAATTCCCAGTTCTCCATCTAAGAAAGTAATTCCACTAGTACAAGAACCTGAATTTTTATAACCCGGATCAATAGTGATTGCTCCTGTTAAATCTCTTAACTTGTTAATATTGATTGCTTCTTCGTTCTCGCTTCCTTTAATAACAGGAAACTCATACTTCTTACCATCAATTTCTAATATAGCTGTTTTTGACATAATAATTTGAAATAATTCTTTACACTTAATAATTTACCAAATCTAAGGATAATAACATTAATTAAAAAGGGAAAAAAGCAGTGATATTGTTAAATTTAAAAAAATAAAGCCATTCATTTAATATGAATGGCTTTAAAAAATAACAAACTGTTATTCTTATTTTATTTTGAATGCTTTTAATCCAGGAAAATAAGCAGTATTTCCTAATTCTTCTTCAATTCTTAACAATTGGTTGTATTTAGCCATACGATCAGAACGTGAAGCCGAACCTGTTTTAATTTGACCACAGTTTAAAGCTACTGCTAAGTCAGCAATTGTATTATCTTCAGTTTCTCCTGAACGGTGAGACATTACTGAAGTATAACCTGCATTTTTAGCCATGTTAACTGCTGCAATAGTTTCAGTTAAAGTACCAATTTGGTTTACTTTGATAAGGATTGAGTTAGCAATTCCTTTTTCAATACCAGTTGACAAACGTTGAACATTAGTTACAAACAAATCGTCACCTACTAATTGAACTTTATCACCAATTTTTTCAGTTAATAATTTCCAACCTTCCCAGTCATTTTCGTCCATACCGTCTTCGATAGAGATAATTGGGTATTTAGTTGTTAATTCAGCTAAGTATTCAGCTTGCTCAGCAGAAGTTCTTACTTTACCAGTTTCTCCTTCAAATTTAGTGTAGTCGTATTTACCGTCTACATAAAACTCAGCAGAAGCACAGTCTAAAGCAATCATAATTTCGTCACCAAAAGAATAACCCGCTTTTTCAACAGCCAATTTGATAGTATCCAAAGCATCTTCAGTTCCACCAGCTAAGTTTGGAGCAAAACCTCCTTCATCACCTACAGCCGTAGAAAGACCTCTATCGTGTAATACTTTTTTCAAGTTATGAAAAATCTCAGTACCCATTTGCATAGAATGAGTAAAAGAAGTTGCTTTTACCGGGAAAATCATGAATTCCTGGAAAGCGATTGGAGCATCAGAGTGAGAACCACCGTTGATGATGTTCATCATTGGAACAGGTAATGTATTAGCAGAAACCCCACCTACATATCTGTACAATGGCAATCCTAATTCAGCAGCAGCAGCTTTAGCTACAGCCAAAGAAACTCCTAAAATAGCATTAGCTCCTAATTTAGATTTGTTTGGAGTACCATCTAAATCAATCATCATTTGATCGATTAAGTTTTGTTCGAAAACAGAAGTTCCAACAAGTTCTTCAGCAATAACAGTATTAACATTGTTCACTGCATTTAAAACTCCCTTTCCTAAAAAAGCTTTTCCTCCATCACGTAATTCTACAGCCTCGTGCTCACCAGTTGAAGCTCCAGAAGGTACAGCAGCTCTACCTAAAACACCATTTTCTGTAATTACATCTACCTCTACAGTAGGATTACCTCTTGAATCAAGAATTTGTCTTGCATGAATTTTGATAATAATACTCATATTACTTAGTTTTTAAATTTTCGGTTACAAATATATTCTAAGTTTTTCAAACAAAGCACTATTTTTTTCATTCGTTATCAACGAAAACGTTATAAAAACATTTTTTAAACATAATTTAAAATAAAGTTTACAATTTATAAGCAACACAAAGACTTAGGACAAAAAAAATAGGCCAAACAAAAAATGTTTAGCCTACCAATATACTTGAATATCAAAAAATTATTTTTTCAAATTTTCAACAAATTGATCAAATAAATAAGAAGAATCATGTGGGCCTGGACTAGCTTCCGGGTGGTATTGAACAGAAAAACAATTTTTATTTTTCATTCTCATACCAGCTACAGTTCCGTCATTTAAGTGAAGATGTGTAATTTCCATCTCAGCATTAGCCTCTAACTCTTCTCTATTTACTGCAAAACCGTGATTTTGAGAAGTAATCTCACCTTTGCCAGTAATCAAATTACTAACCGGATGATTGATTCCACGGTGACCGTTGAACATTTTATAAGTAGAAATTCCATTAGCCAAACCTATAACCTGATGTCCTAAACAAATTCCGAATAACGGCTTATTGTTAGCCAAAATTTCTTTAGCAACAGCTATAGCACCATCTAAAGGCTCCGGATCTCCAGGACCGTTTGAAAGAAAGAAACCATCAGGATTGAAAGAAGCTAAATCTGTATAAGATGCATCATAAGGAAAAACCTTAATGTAGCAATCTCTCTTAGCCAGATTACGAAGAATATTAGTTTTAATACCTAAATCCAAAGCCGAAACTTTATATTTAGCATTTTCATCTCCATAAAAATAAGGCTCTTTTGTGGAAACCTTAGAAGCTAATTCCAAACCTTTCATATCCGGAACCTTAGCTAAAGATGCTTTTAATTCTTCAATTGGAGTACCATCTGTACAAATTACAGCATTCATAGCTCCGTTTTCTCTAATATAACTTACTAAAGCACGAGTATCTACATCAGAGATACAGATTAGATTGTGTTTTGCAAAATAATCTTCTAAACTTCCTGAAGCATCTACTCTGGAATAGTTAAAACTGAAATTTTTACAAACCAAACCAGCAATTTTAATTCCGTTTGATTCTACTTCATTTTCATTAACGCCATAATTTCCAATGTGCGTGTTAGTGGCCACCATGATTTGTCCAAAATAAGATGGATCAGTGAAAATTTCCTGATAACCAGTCATTCCTGTGTTAAAACAAACTTCACCAAAAGTGGTTCCGCTGATTCCGATAGATTTTCCGTGGAATATAGTTCCGTCACTTAATAATAGAACGGCGCTTTTTCGTGTTGTGTATTTCATTTGTTTTTAAATATGGTGCAAATTTAATTCATTAAAGCAGTGAAAGCAACAATTTTAAAAAATTATTTCAAAATTGAAATTAGAACTTATAATTAACTGCCAAGGTAACTTTTGGATAACAAAAAATCAAAAAAAAAGGATAAACTAAATAAATAGTTTATCCTTGATTTTATTGAATGATTATCTTCATAATTATTCAGCAGCTTCAGCAGTAGTATCAGTTTCTGCAGCAGGAGCTTCAGTAGCTGGAGCTTCTTCTGTTTTCTTAGCTTTACCACCACGACGGCTTTTTGCTTTTTTAACTTCTTTTTTACCTCCGTTGTAAAGTTCGTTAAAATCTACTAATTCGATCATTGCCATATCAGCATTATCTCCTAAACGATTTCCAACTTTAATGATACGAGTGTACCCACCTGGACGGTCACCAACTTTAGCAGCTACGTCTCTGAATAAATCAGTTACCGCATATTTGCTACGTAAGTTAGCAAAAACAATACGACGATTGTGAGTCGTATCATTTTTAGATTTTGTTATAAGCGGCTCAACAAATTGTTTAAGTGCTTTTGCTTTAGCAACAGTAGTATTAATACGTTTGTGCTCGATAAGAGAACAAGCCATATTAGCTAACATAGATTTTCTATGCGCAGTCTGTCTGCTTAAGTGATTGAATTTTTTTCCGTGTCTCATGACATTTTTTTTTAAACCTTCATCTTGCTACAATCCTCTTTGGAGAGCAAAATACGAAGTTATTTATTCTTTATCTAGTTTGTATTTCGCTAAATCCATTCCGAAAGTCAAATTCTTAACTGCTACAAGTTCATCTAGCTCAGTTAAAGATTTTTTACCGAAATTACGGAATTTCATTAGGTCATTTTTATTGAACGATACTAAATCACCAAGTGTATCAACTTCAGCCGCTTTCAAACAATTTAAGGCTCTCACAGACAAATCCATATCAACAAGCTTAGTTTTAAGCAATTGTCTCATATGTAATGATTCCTCATCATAAGATTCTGTTTGTGCAATTTCATCAGCCTCAAGTGTAATTCTTTCGTCAGAGAACAACATGAAATGGTGAATTAGAACTTTAGCCGCTTCAGTAAGTGCATCTTTTGGATTAATAGAACCATCAGTTTTAATTTCAAAAACTAATTTTTCATAATCTGTTTTTTGCTCAACACGGAAGTTTTCAATAGCGTATTTTACATTTTTTACCGGAGTAAAAATTGAATCTGTAAAAATAGTTCCAATTGCAGCATTCTGTTTTTTGTTCTCTTCAGCAGGAACATATCCTCTACCTTTTTCGATTGTTAAATCAAGGTTTAATTTGATTTTAGAATCTAAATTACAGATAACAAGTTCTGGGTTCAAAACTTGGAAACCTGAAATAAACTTTTGAAAATCACCAGCTGTTAGCTGATCTTTACCTGAAACAGAAATAGAAACTGATTCATTATCAATATCTTCAATTTGACGTTTGAAACGTACTTGTTTTAGATTAAGGATAATTTCGGTAACATCTTCAACAACTCCTGAAATAGTAGAAAACTCATGATCTACACCTTCTATGCGAACAGATGTAATTGCATACCCTTCCAATGCTGAAAGCAAAACTCTTCTAAGTGCATTACCAACAGTCAATCCATATCCTGGTTCCAAAGGTCTAAATTCGAATTTACCTTCAAAATCGGTTGAATCGATCATGATAACTTTATCGGGCTTTTGAAAATTAAATATTGCCATAAATTTCGACTAAGTCAATTATTATTTGTTGTACAACTCTACGATTAATTGTTCTTTAATGTTTTCTGGAATTTGAAGTCTAGCAGGTACAGCTACGAAAGTACCTTCTTTAACGTCATTGTTCCAAGTAATCCATTCATAAACTTGACTTGAATTAGATAAAGAACGTTCGATAGCCTCTAAAGATTTAGATTTTTCACGAACTGCAACTTTGTCACCAGGTTTAAGGTGGTAAGAAGGAATGTTTACAACTTCACCGTTAACAGTGATATGTCTGTGAGAAACTAATTGTCTAGCACCTCTTCTAGAAGGAGCAACGCCCATTCTGAATACTACGTTATCCAATCTTGCCTCACATAATTGCAAAAGAACCTCACCAGTAACACCTTTAGTAGCTGATGCTTTTTTGAATAAACCTCTGAATTGTTTTTCTAAAATCCCATAAGAATATTTAGCTTTTTGCTTCTCCATTAACTGGATAGCGTACTCAGATTTTTTACCTCTTTTTTTAGCCATCCCGTGTTGTCCAGGAGGGTAATTTCTTTTTTCGAAAGATTTATCATCTCCGAAGATTGCTTCGCCAAATTTACGAGCAATTCTAGTTTTAGGACCAGTATATCTTGCCATTTCAATGAATTAATTAAGGTAGAGATTATGAATTCAGGTCATATCCTTCGATAATCGTGATTCTACCTAGTTATACTTAAATTTAATATTAAACTCTACGTCTCTTTGGAGGACGACAACCGTTGTGTGGCATTGGAGTAACGTCAATAATTTCAGTTACTTCGATTCCACCGTTATGTATAGAACGGATAGCAGACTCACGTCCGTTTCCTGGTCCTTTTACATAAACCTTAACTTTTTTCAATCCAGCTTCAAGAGCTACTTTACTACAATCTTCTGCGGCCATTTGAGCTGCGTATGGAGTGTTCTTTTTAGAACCTCTGAAACCCATTTTACCAGCTGAAGACCAAGAAATAACTTCACCTTTTTTGTTAGTCAAAGAAATGATGATGTTATTGAAGGTAGCAGAAATATGAGCTTCTCCCGTTGATTCAACGATAACTTTACGTTTTTTTGTAGTTGCTTTAGCCATATTACTTATTATTTAGTTGCTTTTTTCTTGTTAGCAACAGTTTTTCTTTTACCTTTTCTAGTTCTAGAGTTGTTTTTAGTTCTTTGTCCTCTTAATGGAAGACCAGTTCTGTGACGGATTCCTCTGTAACATCCAATATCCATTAAACGTTTGATGTTTAAAGATACTTCTGAACGTAACTCCCCTTCAATTTTGAATGCTCCAACAGCCTCACGAATTGCTCCGATCTCGTCATCATTCCAATCTTGAACTTTTTTATCTTGGCTAACTTGAGCTTTCTCTAAAATCTCAATAGCTCTACTTTTTCCTAATCCGAAGATGTAGGTAAGTGCAATAACACCTCTCTTGTTTTTTGGGATATCTACCCCTGCTATTCTTGCCATAATTATCCTTGTCTTTGTTTAAATCTAGGATTCTTTTTGTTTATTACGTATAATCTTCCTTTTCTACGTACGATAATGCACTCGGCACTTCTCTTTTTTACTGATGCTCTTACTTTCATTGTGAATATCTTTAATATCTATAAGTAATTCTTGCTTTAGACAAATCGTAAGGACTCATTTCCAGTTTCACTTTATCACCAGGTAATAATTTGATATAATGCATACGCATTTTCCCCGAAATATGAGCAATCACAACATGTCCATTCTCTAATTCTACACGGAACATCGCATTTGATAATGCTTCAATGATTGATCCGTCTTGTTCTATTGCTGATTGTTTTGCCATAAAATTAAGCTACTGCTTTTCTATTTTTTCCGCTTTTCATTAAACCATCATAATGTTTATTCAACAAGTATGAGTTGATTTGTTGAATTGTGTCAATTGCAACACCTACCATAATAATTAATGAGGTACCTCCAAAAAACATTGCCCAAGATTGCTGAACATCCATAAGACTTACAACAATGGCTGGGAACACAGCTATTAGAGCAAGAAATAAAGAACCTGGAAAAGTTATCAAAGACATCACTTTGTCAAGAAAATCAGAAGTTTCAGCTCCTGGTCTAACACCAGGAATAAAACCACCACTTCTTTTAAGATCATCTGACATTTTATTAGTAGGAACCGTAATTGCAGTATAAAAGAATGTAAATACAACGATTAAAGTTGCAAAAACAAAATTATACCAAAAACCGAACATATTACTGAAAGCACCTACAATAGATTGTGAAGTATCGGATTTTGACAATCCTGCTACAGCAGCAGGAATAAACATAATTGCTTGCGCAAAAATGATAGGCATAACCCCAGCAGCATTAAGCTTCAAAGGAATCCATTGTCTGTTTCCACCTAACATATCTTGTTCAAAATCACCAGAAGCAGTACGACGTGCGTACTGAACTGGTATTTTTCGAATAGCCATAGTTAACAACACACATGCAATGATAACTAAAAGCCAAATAATTATTTCAATCACTAACAACATTGGTCCACCGTTGTTATTAGTAACTCTAGTTGTAAATTCCTGAATAAATGCTTGAGGGAATCTTGCTAAAATACCCACCATAATTAATAGTGAAATACCGTTACCAATTCCTTTATCAGTTATCTTTTCCCCTAACCACATGGCAAAAATAGTACCTGTAACTAAGATAATTACTGAAGAAAATAAGAATTCAAAAGAATTAAAACCTAATAAAAATGCACTTCCTGGTAGCGTTCTGTAAAGATTGTAGATATACGTAGGTCCCTGAACTAAAGTAATAACGATAGTCAACCAACGTGTAATTTGATTAATCTTTTTTCTACCACTTTCTCCATCACTTTGTAATTTTTGCAAATAAGGAATAGCAATTCCCATAAGCTGTACAACGATAGATGCAGAAATATAAGGCATAATTCCTAAAGCAAAAACTGACGCTTTAGAAAAAGCTCCTCCAGTAAACATATCCAAGATAGATCCAAGACCGTTTTCGGTCTGACCAGCAAGGCTGTTTAATTGTGTAGCGTCAATTCCCGGAAGAGTAACGTGTGCTCCAAAACGATAAACTAAAAGCAGTCCTAAGGTCATTAGGATTCTGTTTTTTAGTTCCTCGATTTTCCAAACATTACTTAATGATTCAATAAATTTCTTCATACTAATTGAAAAATTATATTGTTACAGCCTCTCCACCAGCAGCTTCAATAGCAGCTTTTGCAGTAGCAGTAAATTTGTGAGCAGTTACTTTTAATTTAGCTTTCAATTCTCCTCTTCCTAAAATCTTTACAATTTCATTCTTAGTAGCCAAACGGTTTGCAACAAAAACTGTCATATCAACAGTATCTGTAATCACACCATTATCAACTAATAATTGAAGTGTATCTAGATTAACACCTTCGTATTCTTTACGATTGATGTTTGTAAAACCAAACTTAGGAACACGTCTTTGAAGTGGCATTTGACCTCCTTCAAAACCAATCTTTTTAGAATATCCAGAACGAGATTTTGCTCCTTTGTGTCCACGTGCAGCGGTACCACCTTTTCCAGAACCTTCTCCTCTACCAACTCTCTTATTTTGATTGTGTGTTGACCCTTCAGCTGGTTGTAAGTTACTTAAATTCATAACAGTATTTGTTATTTAGCTTCTTCAACAGAAACTAAGTGTTTAACTTTGTTTATCATCCCAAGGATTGCAGGGTTTGAATCATGCTCTACAACTTGATTCATTTTACGTAGACCTAAAGCCTCTAATCCTCTTTTTTGATCAAGTGGACAGTTGATTTTACTTCTAACTTGTTTTACTAATAATTTAGCCATAATTTCCTTGATTAACCTTTAAAAACTTTTTCTAAAGATACTCCTCTTTGTTTTGCAACGGTGTGAGCACTTCTCATTTGTAATAAAGCATCAAAAGTTGCTTTCACTACGTTGTGAGGATTTGATGATCCTTGAGATTTTGACAATACATCGTGAATACCTACTGATTCAAGAACCGAACGAACAGCTCCACCAGCAATAACTCCTGTACCATGAGAGGCAGGAATTAAGAACACACGTGCACCACCAAATTTTCCTTTTTGTTCGTGAGGAACTGATTGACCATTCAATGGAATTCTAACTAAATTTTTCTTAGCATCTTCTACTGCTTTCGCAATTGCTTCAGAAACGTCTTTAGATTTTCCTAATCCATGACCAACTACTCCGTTTTCATCACCTACAACTACAATAGCAGAAAAACCGAAAGCTCTACCACCTTTTGTAACTTTAGTAACACGATTAACACTTACCAGACGATCTTTAAGTTCAAGACCACTTGGTTTTACTAATTCTACATTTTTGTATTTAGACATAATATATTAGAATTTAAGTCCAGCCGCTCTTGCGCCTTCTGCTAATGATTTAATACGACCGTGGTATAAGTATCCTCCTCTATCGAATTTTACTGTTTCAACCCCAGCTTTTAACGCTTTTTCTGCAACAAGTTTTCCAACTGCAGCTGCAACTTCAACGTTAGTACCTTTTCCTATTTCTTTTTCTCTTGAAGAAGCAGACAACAATGTAACTCCGTTTACGTCATCAATTAATTGAGCATAAATTTCTTTGTTACTTCTAAATACAGATAATCTTGGGCTAGTAGCAGTACCACTAATCGTTTTTCTGATTCTGAATCTGATTCTCTGTCTTCTTTCAGGTTTTGTTAATGACATAATCTCTTATTTTTTTAAGCTGATTTACCTGCTTTTCTTCTTAATACTTCACCTACAAATTTAACACCTTTTCCTTTGTATGGTTCTGGCTTACGGAAACCTCTGATTTTCGCAGCTACAGCTCCTAAAAGTTGTTTATCTAATGATGTTAATTTTACAATTGGGTTCTTACCTTTTTCAGATATAGTTTCAACAGTTACTTCTGGAGCAACTTCTAAAACAATATTATGAGAAAATCCAAGTGCCAAATCTAATTTTTGTCCTTGATTAGAAGCTCTGTAACCTACCCCTACCAATTCTAATGATTTAGTAAAACCTTCAGTTACACCAACAACCATATTGCTGATTAAAGATCTATATAAACCGTGTTTTGCTCTTTGATCTTTATGATCAGATGATCTTTCTACTAAAACTTGATCACCTTCAACTGTTACAGTTACGTCCGAGAACTCCTGTGTTAGTTGACCATTTTTTCCTTTTACTGTAATAATACCGTCTTTAACTTCTACAGTTACTCCAGCAGGGATTACAATTGGGCTTTTACCTATTCTTGACATCTTATTTAGTCTTTAAAATTAGTATACGTAACAAATTACTTCACCACCTACATTTAATTGCTTAGCTTGTTTTCCTGTCATCAAACCTTTTGATGTAGAAACAATAGCAATTCCTAATCCGTTAAGGATTCTTGGTAATTTGGCTGCACCTGCATACTTACGTAAACCTGGTTTACTAATTCTTTGGATATCTTTAATTACTGGCTCTTTAGTATCTTTATCATACTTCAAAGCAATTTTAATTGAACCTTGAACGGTGTTCTGTTCAAATTTGTAACTCAAGATATAACCTTGATCAAATAAGATCTTAGTTATTTCTTTTTTTAGATTAGATGCCGGAATCTCAACAACTTTGTGGTTTGCAGCCACAGCGTTTCTAACTCGCGTTAAATAATCTGCAATAGGATCTGTGTTCATATTTATTAATTTGCGGCTATGGTTTTCTTTGAGTCTCTCTCATTGAACCTTTAACCAATTAAAATTCGTTTTTTACCAGCTGGCTTTTTTAACTCCTGGTATCAATCCACTGTTAGCCATTTCACGGAAAGTTACACGTGAAATACCGAATTGACGCATGTACCCTCTTGGTCTTCCAGTTAATTTACAACGATTGTGTAAACGTACTGGCGAAGCATTTTTAGGTAATTTTTGCAAACCTACGAAATCTCCAGCCTCTATCAAAGCTTTTCTTTTCTCAGCATACTTTTCTACCGTTTTTTGTCTCTTAACCTCACGGGCTTTCATTGATTCTTTTGCCATGTCTTAGTTCTTTTTAAAAGGTAAACCTAATTGAGTCAATAATGATTTTGCTTCTTTGTCTGTTTGAGCAGTAGTAACGAAAGTAATATCCATTCCTGAAATTTTGTTTACTTTGTCAATATCAATTTCAGGGAAAATGATTTGCTCTAAAACTCCAAGGTTGTAATTACCTCTACCATCAAATCCAGTAGCTTTGATACCACTAAAATCTCTTACACGAGGTAAAGCTGAAGTAATAAGTCTATCTAAAAACTCATACATTCTTTCTCCACGCAAAGTAACTTTTGCTCCAATAGGCATTCCTTTTCTCAATTTAAAAGACGCAACGTCTTTCTTTGAAATTGTAGAAACTGCTTTTTGTCCAGTGATCTTAGTTAACTCATCAACTGCATAGTCAATTAGTTTTTTATCAGATACAGCTGCACCAACTCCACGGCTCAAAACGATTTTTTCAAGTTTAGGAACTTGCATTACGTTTGTGTATCCGAATTCTTCTTTAAGAGCAGAGATTACTCTACTCTTATATTCCTCTTTTAATCTAGGTATATACGCCATTACTATAGTACTTGATTAGATTTTTTTGAAAATCTTACTTTCTTATCCCCCTCTACTCTTACACCTACTCTAGTTGTTTCCTTAGTTTTAGGATCAATTAGAGAGATATTAGAAATTTGAATAGGAGCTTCTTTCTTTACGATACCACCTTGAGGGTTTTTTGCACTTGGCTTCGTGTGTTTTGAAACCAAGTTTACACCTTCAACAATCGCTTTGTTTTTCTCACGGTCAACACGTAAAACTTTACCTTCAGCACCTTTGTGATCTCCAGCAATTACTCTTACAATGTCACCTGATTTTATTTTTAGCTTTATCATCTTATAACGAATTAAAGCACTTCTGGTGCTAATGATACAATTTTCATGAATTGTTTTTCACGAAGTTCTCTTGCTACCGGACCAAATACACGAGTTCCTCTCATTTCTCCTGCAGCGTTCAAAAGAACACATGCATTGTCATCGAAACGGATATAAGAACCATCAGCTCTTCTCACTTCTTTTTTGGTACGTACAACAACTGCAGTTGAAACAGCTCCTTTTTTCACGTTTCCGTTAGGAGTTGAATCTTTTATAGATACTACAATCTTGTCACCAACAGAGGCATACCTTCTTTTAGTACCTCCTAAAACACGGATAGTTAAAACTTCTTTAGCTCCTGTGTTATCTGCTACTTTTAGTCTTGATTCTTGTTGTACCATAATTATTTAGCTCTTTCTAGGATTTCAACCAATCTCCAACATTTTGACTTACTTAAAGGACGCGTTTCGCTAATTCTTACAGTATCTCCAATGTTACAGTCGTTTGTTTCGTCATGTGCAACAAATTTCTTTGTTTTCAATACGAACTTACCATATAATGGGTGTTTTACTTTAGTAACTTGTGCAACAACAATAGATTTATCCATTTTGTTTGAAGTTACAACACCAATTCTTTCTTTTCTTAAATTTCTTTTTTCCATCTTTCGCAGATTACAATTATTGCAATTCTCTTTTAGTAAGCTCTGTAGCCAATCTAGCAACTGTTCTTCTTAAACTTCTAATTTGAAGCGGATTCTCAATTGGAGATATTGCGTGAGCTAATTTTAGGTCAGCATAAGTTTTCTTAGCCTGGCTAAGATTTTCTTGCAACTGTGCTGCAGAAAGACCTTTTATTTCTGATTGTTTCATAATAATATAGATTATGCTTCGAAATCTCTAGCAACAACGAATTTAGTTTTTACTGGAAGTTTTTGAGCTGCAAGACGTAAAGCCTCTTTTGCAACTGACAATGGAACTCCTCCTACTTCAAACATAATTCTTCCGGGTTTAACAACAGCTGCCCAATATTCAACGGCACCTTTACCTTTACCCATACGTACCTCAAGAGGTTTCTTAGTAATTGGTTTGTCTGGAAATATTTTAATCCATAATTGTCCCTCTCTTTTCATGTAACGAGTTGCAGCAATACGTGCAGCTTCGATTTGACGAGAAGTTAAGAACATACCATCTTCATGAACAGATTTAATACCAAACATTCCGTTAGAAAGTTCATGCCCTCTCTGAGAGTTTCCTTTCATTCTACCTTTTTGTACCTTACGGTATTTTGTTCTTTTAGGCTGTAACATTTTTCTTTAATTTAAAAATTACTTTCTTTTACGAGCGTCTGGTTTTCCACCTTTCGAAAAGTTAGATTTTCCACGAGGAGCATCTCCACCTTTACCGCTAGCTTGTTTTTTGTCCATTCCAGCAAGCGGAGAAAGATCTCTCTTTCCGTAAACTTCACCTTTCATGATCCACACTTTGATACCCATTCTACCGTAAGTAGTATGCGCTTCAGCAAGTGCATAATCAATATCGGCTCTGAAAGTTGACAAAGGAATTCTTCCTTCTTTGAAACCTTCTGAACGCGCCATCTCAGCACCATTCAAACGACCAGAAATTAAAACTTTGATACCTTCAGCGTTCATACGCATAGAAGCAGCAATAGCCATTTTAATTGCACGTCTGTAAGAAATACGACTTTCGATTTGACGAGCGATGCTTGTTGCAACTAAATAAGCATCTAACTCAGGTCTTTTGATTTCAAAGATGTTAATTTGAACCTCTTTGTCAGTAATTTTCTTAAGTTCTTCTTTCAACTTGTCTACCTCTTGACCACCTTTTCCGATAATGATACCAGGTCTAGCAGTAGTGATAGTAACGGTTACAAGTTTCAAAGTTCTCTCGATGATTACTTTTGATACACTAGCTTTTGATAAACGAGCATGTACATACTTTCTGATTTTGTGATCTTCAGCTAATTTATCGCCGTAATCATTTCCACCATACCAGTTAGAGTCCCATCCTCTGATGATACCAAGTCTATTTCCAATTGGATTTGTCTTTTGTCCCATCTTGTATTAATTTGCTTGTGTGTTATTAATAGCTCCTAACACGATTGTTACGTGATTTGAACGTTTTCTAATTCTGTGTGCACGACCTTGTGGAGCTGGACGAAGTCTTTTTAACATCATTCCACCATCTACTCTGATCTCTTTAACAAATAATCCAGCTTCTTCTAAATTACCTTCACTATTTTTTTGCTCCCAGTTATTGATTGCAGATAATAATAGTTTTTCTAATTTTCTTGAAGCTTCTTTAGAACTGAATCTTAAGATGTTAAGTGCTCTTTCTACCTTCTGACCTCTTACCAAGTCCGCTACTAAGCGCATTTTTCTAGGTGAAGTAGGGCAGTTATTCAATTTCGCGAAAGCAATAGACTTATTAGCCTCTTTTCTCGCATCTGCTGTTTCTCTTTTACGAACTCCCATTGCTTCTTATTTTTTACCTTTATTTTTTGCTCCAGCATGACCCCTAAAAGATCTAGTTGGTGAAAATTCTCCTAATTTGTGTCCTACCATGTTTTCTGTTACGTAAACCGGTACAAATTGACGACCGTTATGAACTGCTATAGTTTGTCCAACAAAGTCAGGAGTAATCATAGAAGCTCTAGACCAAGTCTTAACCACTCCTTTATTTCCACCTGCAATGTTCTCTTCAACTTTCTTTTCTAACTTATAATGAACGAAAGGTCCTTTTTTTAATGAACGTGCCATATCTTAATTATTTCTTTCTACGTTCTACGATATACTTACTACTCGGGTTTTTCGGAGAACGAGTTCTATAACCTTTAGCCGGTACTCCGTTTCTTGAACGTGGATGACCTCCAGAAGAACGACCTTCACCACCTCCCATAGGGTGATCAACAGGGTTCATCGCTACTGGTCTTGTTCTTGGTCTTCTACCTAACCATCTTGTTCTACCTGCTTTACCAGATACTACTAATTGGTGATCAGAATTAGAAACTGCTCCAATTGTAGCCGAACAAGTCAACAAGATTAATCTTGTTTCTCCAGATGGCATTTTAATTGTAGCATATTTTCCATCTCTTGCCATTAATTGAGCAAAAGTTCCTGCAGAACGAGCAATAACAGCTCCTTGACCAGGTCTCAATTCAATACAAGAAATTACAGTTCCTAGAGGAACTTTACTTAAAGGTAATGTATTCCCAATTTCTGGTTGAGCGTCAGCACCAGAAACTAATTTCTGACCAACTTTCAATCCATTTTGAGCAATAATATAAGTTTTCTCTCCATCAGCATACGCTAATAAAGCAATAAAAGCAGTTCTGTTTGGATCGTACTCAATTGATTTCACTGTAGCTGGAATTCCATCTTTAGTTCTTTTAAAATCAATGATACGATATCTCTGCTTGTGACCACCACCCGTATAACGCATGGTCATCTTTCCTTGACTATTTCTACCTCCAGAGTTTTTTATCGGCGCTATCAAAGAGCGTTCCGGCTTATCAGTTGTAATGGCGTCATAACCATTCACAACTCTAAATCGCTGACCTGCGGTAATAGGTTTTAATTTTCTTACTGACATTGTTATATCTTAGATATTGTTGTAAAAATCAATTGTTTCTCCTTCTTGTACTTGAACAATTGCTTTTTTGATTGCATTTGTCTTTCCACTGATTAAACCACTTTTAGTGTATTTAGTAGTTCTATCTGGTCTTACATTCATTGTATTAACACTAACAACAGTTACACCATAAGCAGCTTCAACAGCTTTCTTAATCTCAACTTTGTTTGCTTTTTTATTAACAACGAACCCAAAACGGTTTAAAACTTCACTTTCTTTGGTTACTTTTTCCGTTACTATAGGCTTAATTATGATACTCATCTCCTATTATTTACTTAAATTTTCTTCAATTACTTCCAAAGAACTCTCCAAAAGCACTAAATTATTAGCATTTAAAATATCGTAAGTACTTAATTCCGAACTACTTACAACGTTAGACGCTTTTAAATTACGTGACGACAAATATACATTTTTATTGGTATTACCCAATACAAATAGAGATTTTTTATTTTCTAACTCTAAAGCTTTCAAAACGTTAATGAAATTTTTAGTGTTTGGAGCTTCAAAATTAAAGTCTTCAAGAACAATAATATTTGACTCTTTTGCTTTTATCGAGAACGCCGATTTTCTTGCCAAACGCTTCAAGCTTTTATTCAATTTGAATGAATAACTTCTTGGTCTAGGCCCGAAAATAGTTCCTCCACCTTTAAAAACAGGTGATTTAGCAGATCCTGCACGAGCAGTACCTGTACCTTTTTGTTTTTTAATCTTACGCGTACTTCCCGCTACTTCAGCTCTTTCTTTAGCTTTATGCGTTCCTTGTCTTTGATTAGCAAGATATTGCTTAACATCAAGATATACAGCGTGATTATTTGGTTCAATTGCGAATACTGAATCAGAAAGTTGAACTTTTCTTCCAGTATCTTTTCCGTTGAAATCTAATACTTTTACTTCCATTACTTCTGAATGATTACATAAGAGTTGTTATGACCAGGAACACATCCTTTAATAACAAGTAGGTTCTTATCAGCCACTACTTTTAAAACTCTAAGGTTTTGAACTTTTACATTTTCTCCTCCCATTCTTCCAGCCATACGCATTCCTTTGAATACTCTAGATGGATAAGAAGAAGCCCCCACAGAACCTGGCGCTCTTAAACGGTTATGTTGACCATGAGTTGCTTGACCAACACCACCAAAACCGTGACGTTTTACAACCCCTTGAAAACCTTTACCTTTAGACACACCTTGTACATCTACAAATTCTCCTTCAGCAAAAATAGAAACATCAATAAGATCTCCTAATTTTTGTTCAGTTGCAAATTCTTTGAATTCAACGACTTTTTTCTTAGCAACAGTTCCTGCTTTTTTAAAGTGACCTAAAGCCGCTTTAGTGGAATGTTTCTCGTTTTTGTCATCGAAACCAAGTTGCAACGCTTCATACCCGTCAACCTCTTTGGTTCTGACTTGGGTAACAACACATGGACCTGCCTCAATAACAGTACAAGGAATATTCTTCCCGTTCTCATCAAAAAGACTAGTCATGCCGATTTTTCTACCAATTAACCCAGACATAAATATTAATTATTAATTATTAAATATAAAAACAGAACACAATCGTTTAAGTGAAGCCGTTTTTAAAGTGGTGCAAAAGTATAACTTATTTACACACAAACCAAAAAAACTTTTCACTTAAACGAAGTGCTCTAATTTACTCTTGAAAAAAACTTAAACTTTGATTTCTACTTCAACTCCACTAGGTAATTCTAATTTCATTAAAGCATCGATAGTTTTAGATGAAGATGAATAAATATCAATTAATCTCTTATATGACATTACTTCAAATTGCTCTCTAGCTTTTTTGTTTACGTGCGGAGAACGCAATACAGTAAACAATTTTTTGTGAGTTGGCAAAGGAATTGGCCCTGTTACAACTGCTCCGGTAGTCTTAACCGTTTTTACAATCTTTTCAGCAGACTTATCTACCAACATATGATCGTAAGATTTTAATTTTATTCTGATTTTTTGACTCATTTTCTTAAAGATTAAGCGTTTCCTTTTGCTTTTTTGATTACTGCTTCTGAAATATTAGAAGGCGTTTCTGCATAGTGAGAGAATTCCATTGTAGAAGTAGCTCTACCAGAAGACAATGTTCTCAATGTAGTTACATATCCAAACATTTCTGACAAAGGCACATCAGCTTTAATAGTTTTCGCACCATTTCTATCACCCATGTCATTAACCTGACCTCTACGGCGGTTAATATCACCTACGATATCTCCCATGTTTTCTTCTGGTGTAATAACCTCCATTTTCATGATTGGCTCAAGAATTACAGCTCCAGCAGCCTTAGCCACTTCTCTATAACCCATTCTAGCTGCTAATTCAAAAGAAAGAGCATCAGAATCCACAGGGTGGAAAGATCCGTCTAACAAAGTCACTTTCAAACTATCAACTTGGTACCCAGCTAAAGGACCAGTTTTCATAGCCTCTCTGAAACCTTTTTCAACAGCAGGAATATATTCTTTAGGAACGTTACCACCTTTTACTTCATTCACAAACTGTAATCCTACAGGAACTTTACCATCAACCTCATCAGCAGGCTCAACTCTAAATACGATATCACCGAATTTACCACGACCTCCAGATTGTTTTTTGTAAACCTCTCTATGTTGAGCAGATTTTGTAAACGCTTCTTTATACTCTACCTGAGGCTCACCTTGGTTAACCTCAACTTTAAATTCACGTTTCATACGATCTACCAAGATATCCAAGTGAAGCTCACCCATACCTGAGATAATTGTTTGACCTGAAGCCTCATCAGTTCTAACAGTAAATGTTGGATCTTCCTCAGCTAATTTAGCCAAAGCCATACCCATTTTATCTACGTCAGCCTTAGTCTTAGGCTCAATAGCAATACCAATTACCGGCGCAGGGAATTTCATAGACTCAAGAATAATTGGGTGTTTTTCATCACACAATGTATCTCCAGTTTTGATATCTTTAAATCCAACAGCAGCTCCAATATCTCCAGCCTCGATATACTCGATTGGGTTTTGTTTGTTAGCATGCATTTGGTAGATACGAGAAATTCTTTCTTTGTTTCCTGAACGAGTGTTCAAAACATAAGAACCAGCATCTAAACGACCAGAATAAGCACGGAAGAAAGCTAAACGACCTACGAATGGGTCAGTAGCAATTTTAAACGCTAAAGCAGCGAATGGCTCTTTTACATCTGGTTTACGTAAGATTTGAGTTTGATCCTCCTCTAACAATTCAGCATCATCCGGATGAATTCCTTTGATACCTTCTTTATCCATTGGAGAAGGCAAATATTTACAAACTGCATCTAACATGAATTGAACTCCTTTATTTTTGAAAGAAGACCCAGCAATCATAGGAATGATAGCCATATCCATAGTAGCAGCTCTTAACGCATTGTTGATTTCTTCCTCTGTAATAGAGTTTTCATCTTCCATATACTTATCTAAAAGATTCTCGTCATAAGTAGCGATTTCTTCGATAAGGATAGAACGATAATGCTTCACATCATCAATCATATCAGCTGGAATATCAACGATATCAAAAGTAGCACCCTGAGTTGCATCATGCCATACAATAGCTTGATTCTTCACCAAGTCAACCACCCCTTTGAAATCATTTTCTTCACCAATTGGCAAAGTAATAGCAACAGCGTTTGATTTCAACATATCTTTAACTTGTTGACAAACCGCCAAGAAGTTAGAACCCTGACGGTCCATTTTGTTTACGAATCCCATACGAGGAACTCTATATTGATCAGCAAGTCTCCAGTTAGTCTCTGATTGAGGCTCAACACCATCAACAGCAGAAAACAAGAAAACCAAACCATCAAGTACACGTAAAGAACGGTTTACCTCTACAGTAAAGTCAACGTGCCCAGGAGTATCAATAATATTAAAGTGGTATGGTAATGATTCCGGCAACAATTTACCTTGCTCAGTTGGGAAATTCCACTCACAAGTTGTAGCAGCCGAAGTAATAGTAATACCTCTTTCTTGCTCTTGTGCCATCCAGTCCATTGTTGCAGCACCATCGTGCACCTCACCAATTTTATGAGATTTACCCGTGTAAAAAAGAATACGCTCAGTAGTTGTTGTTTTACCAGCATCAATATGAGCAGCAATTCCGATATTTCTTGTATATTTTAAGTCTCTAGCCATTTCTTACGAATTAAAATCTAAAGTGAGAGAATGCTTTGTTAGCTTCTGCCATTTTGTGAGTATCCATTCTTTTCTTAACAGCCGCTCCTTCTTCTTTAGCCGCAGCTAAACATTCTGAAGCTAATCTTTGAGCCATAGACTTTTCATTTCTTCTTCTAGCATAAAGGATTAACCATTTCATTGCCATAGAAATTTTTCTGTCTGGGCGAATTTGCATTGGAATCTGGAATGTAGCTCCACCAACTCTACGGCTACGTACTTCTACGTGAGGCATAACGTTTGTTAAAGCATCTTTCCAGATTTCTAATGAAGTTTTTTCGTCATTTTGCTTTTTAGTTTCAATGATATCAATTGCATCATAAAAAACTTTAAAAGCTGTAGATTTTTTACCATCCCACATTAAGTTATTCACAAAACGCGTTACCAGTTGGTCATTAAACCTTGGATCTGGTAAAAGTGGTCTCTTTTTTGCCGCTCTTTTTCTCATGTCTTTTTTTTAATAAAAAGTTATGGGGTATCCGCTAAATGTTATGTGTTACAGATTTCTACTTACGTTTCAACCCTAACCCTTAACTCCTAACCTCTAACTCTTAACGTTTTAAATTACTTTTTTGCTTCTTTTGGGCGTTTAGCACCATACTTAGATCTTCTTTGCGTTCTTCCAGCAACACCTGATGTATCAAGCGCACCACGAACGATGTGATATCTAACTCCTGGTAAATCTTTTACCCTTCCACCCCTAACTAATACTATCGAGTGCTCTTGTAGATTGTGACCTTCACCAGGGATGTAAGCATTCACTTCATTACCATTAGTCAAACGTACACGCGCTACTTTACGCATCGCTGAGTTTGGTTTTTTTGGTGTAGTAGTGTAAACACGCGTACAAACTCCTCTTCGTTGAGGGCAAGAATCTAAAGCAACCGATTTACTCTTCTTAGTTATCTGAGTTCTTCCTGTTCTTACTAATTGTTGAATTGTTGGCATAATTAATACTAAAAATTATTATGTAAATATAAATCCCGCTTTTTACGGGGTTGCAAATGTATAAATTATTTTTTACTCTACAAATGTTAATTCATTAATTTTCAACCAGATTATCTTCTTTGCGTTTTTCAACAAACAAACACCCACCCCAAAACCACAACAAACTTCTTTTTCAAGACAAAAAGAAGCATAAATATTAGGATATTTAACAATAATTTAAGATTTTTGCTAATAAGAACCCAAATTATCAAAAATGAAACCAAAACTCAAAGTAATATTATTGCTATTTACAGCAATAATAACACAGCTTTCTTATTCACAGGAAAGACTTGTAACTGGAACCGTTTCAGACAACACCGGAATACCACTACCTGGTGTAAGCATCTTAGTCAAAGGAACACAATCCAGTACACAGTCTGATTTTGACGGTAAATTCAACATCAAAGTTGCTCCGACACAAACTCTAGTTTTTAGCTACATTGGTATGAAAACCCAAGAAATACCAGCTAATTCAACAAGCATTTCAGTAAAACTCCTAGACGACTCTATTGAACTTGAAGGAGTTGTCATTACTGCTTTTGGAATAAAAAGAAATCCTAAAGACTTAGGCTACTCGGTAAGCTCTATAAAAACAGAAGAAATCACCGAAAACTCCGAACCTGATTTAATACGTTCGCTCTCAGGCAAAGTAGCGGGAGTTAATGTAAATATTTCCAGCGGAGTAGCAGGAGCGGCCAACCAAATTACAATAAGAGGCGTCAATACCTTTACTGGAAACACCCAACCTCTTATCGTTGTTGATGGTGTAACCTATAACAACACCTCTGTTACCACATCCAACCAATCTACAGGAGGCGGAGCATACGAATCAGCATTATCTACCTTGGATCCAAACGACATTGCATCCATAAATATTCTTAAAAGTGCAGCGGCATCGGCGCTATACGGTTCGAGAGCTGTAAACGGTGTTATTGTTATCACCACTAAGTCAGGATCTGCTAAGTCAGCAAAAACAAATAAATCAACCGTAACTTTTGGCTCTGGTATTTATTTTGAAAACATTGCTAACCTTCCCGATTACCAAAACAAATACGGAGCAGGCGCTAATTTTAAATACAGTGAAACTTCTAATGGCTCTTGGGGACCTGCTTTTGGAAAAGCAGGAGTCGTTTACAACTTAAATGATGACGGCACCATTCCAACATGGGCAACCGTTGCTGAAGTAGCTCCGGAATTAGGATCTACCGTTCCTTATGTTGCCAAACCAAACAACGTAAAAGATTTGTTTCGCACAGGTCTAGTAGCAGACAACACCCTAGGCTTTAACTACACTGGGCAAGATGGCAGTTTCAATACTACTATTTCCAACTTAAACCAGGACGGATACATCCCTTACAATACTTACGACAGAACTTCTATTTCTATTGGTGGAAATTTCAATCTTTCAGACAAATTTACCATTGGTGGAAACATGAGCTTTTCTGACACTAAACAAATTGGAGGATTTTTTGGAGACGATTCTTTTGTTGACGAAGCAGTTGCTCCATCATTCGCAAGAACACTATTCATAGCCAGAAACTGGGATTTAAACCTACCTTTCGAAAATCCTGTAACCGGGAAATCAGTAACCCCAAACGGCAATCAATTTGATCATCCTCTGTGGTCATGGAAACACGACAAAATCACCACCAATACCACCAGAACAGTAGCTGGCGTTAATATGAATTACAAATTTAACGAACACATCTCTGCTTCTTACCGTATGGGTTACAATAAATACGACTTAAATCGTCAGGAAATTAGAGACAAAGGTTCTCTCGCTTACGGTGGAATTGGTGTTTTAAAAACAGAAAACTTTAACAATGAAGATATCGAATCTACCCTGTTAATTAATTTCAACTATCAATTATCCAAAGACATTGGACTAACAGCCATACTTGGAAACAACATTCTGCAAACAAAAACAAGCAGAACCAGTTATTTAGGAAAAGAATTTATCGTTCCTGATATCTTTAATATGCGAAACACTAAAAACATCTCCAGCCTTTATGATGAGGGAGACATAAAAAGGAATGCCGGGATATTTGCCGACCTTACTTTCTCTTATAAAGATTACTTCTTTATAAACGCTACAGGACGTAATGATTTTTCTTCTACTCTGCCTGCTAACAACAATTCTTACTTTTATCCGTCTGTTAGTGGTTCGCTTATTGTAACAGACGCCCTAAAACTAGACAGCAAAGTACTGACATTTGCTAAACTTCGTGGAGGCTATGCTAAAGTAGGTAATGATGCTGCTGCCGAATTTTTAAACTCAACCTTATTAATTGGAGATGCTTACAATGAAAATCCGGTTATTGGAAACAATGATTATTTATCTGATCAACAAATAAAACCTGAATTCACTCAGGAATATGAAATTGGTGCTGATTTAGAATTCTTTAACAGACGCATTGCTCTGGATTTCAGTTTATACAAAAAACGCACAACTGACTTAATTACCGAAGTTAGCGTTCCTGTTTCTAGTGGATTTTTATCTTACAACACCAATGTAGGAGAAATGGAAAACAAAGGAATCGAAGTAGGCCTTACTCTAGTCCCAATTAAATCACAGGATTTCAAATGGACTCTTTTCTCAACTTTTACCAAAAACAAAAACAAGGTAACTAAAATTGCCGAAGGTCTGGACAGAAGTCCAATAGACATTGATCAAGTAGGTTACATCATTCAGGGAGAAGCTTTTGGTACTTTTTACGGAACAAAATTTGCAAGAGACAACGAAGGAAATTATCTAATTGATCCATCAAGCGGTGGTATTCTTGCAGCTACTGAAACAGGTATTATTGGGGATCCAAATGCCGATTTCAAAATGAGTTTTATCAATACCTTCAAGTATAAAAATATAAGTTTAAGAACTCAATTTGACTGGAAACAAGGTGGCGATATCCATTCAACAACCATAGAAAGTCTATTAGGAAGAGGAGTTACCAGAGACACAGAAGACAGAGAACACACTTACATCATTCCAGGGTATTTAGGAAACACTGACGGAACTCCAATGCTAGACAGCAACGATCAAAAAATTCCTAATACGACTCAAATCACAATGAATGATTTGTATTTCTCTCCCGGAACAAACGGAAATACATTTGCAATCAACAGTGTTGATGAAGCAACAGTATATGACGGAACCGTATTTAGATTAAGAGAAATTAGTCTAACCTACGATTTTCCTTCTCAATTATTAAAAAAATCATTTTTAGACAAAGCAAGCTTAAGTATATTAGGTAGCAACCTTTGGTATTTTGCTCCAAACGTACCAAAACATACAAATTTTGACCCTGAAGTAACTAGTTTTGGATCTAACAGATTACAAGGAGTTGAAGTAACATCAGCCCCAACAGCCAAAAGACTAGGATTAAAATTGAACTTAACCTTCTAAAAAGAACATCATGAAACTGCTAATAAAATCAAGAAAAAATACCTCAAAATTTGTGGTGTTATTGAGTTCGATACTCTTTTTAAGTTGTAATGACTATATGGATGTTAACACTGACAAAGACAATCCAACAACGGCTCCTTTAAGCTTCTTACTTACAGGAACACAAGTAGATTTAAACAAAACCACCAACTTTTTAGATCAATCAGGTAATGTTTTGCAAGTTTACACCCATCAAATGACCGCAAGGGAGGAACAAGATCAATATGGAGCCAAAGTAAACAATACCGGAGTTCAAAATGACTGGCAAAATCTTTACCTGACCCTTACAAATATCGAAACTCTTATTTCACAAGCTCAAGAATCAGAAGATTTAATCTATGTAGGAATTGCACAAATGCAAAAAGCTTATTTAATGTCGGTTGCAGTAGACCTATGGGGAGACGTTCCTTTTTCAGAAGCCAATCAACTCAAAAACGGCATTATAGCTCCTAAATTTGATGATCAGGAAGAAATCTACGCCGCTGTATTTGAACTAATCGAAACCGCTAAAACAAATTTAAAAAGCAACCAAGGTTCTAAACCAAAAGCGGATGATTTATTCTATGGTGGAGATACTGAAAAGTGGGTACGTTTTGCTAATACTTTTAAATTAAAACTATACAATCAAACCCGCTTAACAACAAACTTTGATCAAGATGGTCTTGATGCTTTAATTGCCGAAAACAACTTCTTCAAGTCTATTGATGATGATTTTGAATTTAAACACACTAAAAACATATCACCTACAGACGAAAGAAACAAATTATTTCTGGAATCATACAATAGCTCTCAATTTGGCACCTACATGAGTCCATGGTTCTATGAAATACTTATGGGAATGAATCCAAATATTCACCATGAAAATCCTGATCCCCGAATTAAGTATTATTTCTATAACCAACTTGAAGCCGGAGAATTACCTGAATTAGCAGACGAGGATACAGGCGATCCAAAAGCGGATTATTGGGATGCTAATACTGGTTTTTTCAGTATCCGTTTTGGTAGCCAGGGTCCCTGGAGAGATTTTAGCGCAGAAAATTCAAATACTTACCCTGGTATTTTTCCATGCGGAGGAAGATATGATGATGGCGAAGGAGAAACTATGGATGCGACAACTGCAACAGGTGTAGCACCTCACAGAATATTAACCTACGATGAATTTTTATACATTCAAGCCGAATTAATTCAAGCTGATTTACTAAACGGAAACGTAGCCACAAAACTGCAGGAAGCAATGGAAGCCAGTTTTGCAAAAGTGGATCAAGTAGTAGTTAATAGCGGAACCACACAAGTTGTACCTAAATTAGTAGGAAGTACAGAAGTGGAAGATTTCATAGACAATATAATTACCGAATTCAACAGTGGAAACGATAATAAAAAGCTTGAAATTATCATGACTCAAAAATGGGTAGCCACTTTTGGAGACCCAATGGATCAATACACGGATTACCGAAGAACCGGATTTCCTGTTTTAGCAAATCCTAACTCAACATCAGGTGAATACCAGTTAAACAACGAAGATGATTTTCCATTAATTGATTCCGAAACGATACTCAATACAGCCTATCCACGTTCATTATTTTGGCCACAGAGCGAATTAAACGTAAACAAAAATGCTCCGGCTCAAAAAACACCCGGGACTTACAAAATCTTTTGGGAAAACTAATCAAAATAAAGAGTCATGAAAAAAATTCAACACATAATCACGATACTCTGCTTATTATTTTTACTCCCATGTTGTGAAAACGACGGAGGAGATTCTAAAATAAGCACACAAAAAGGAGCGCTGCCTAATATCCAAAAATTAGAAAACAGTGATAGTTTTATTGATCTAGTTGCTGTACAAAATAATCAGGAAATCAATTTAGGTTTCTCTGTTGATTTAGCCATTGGTAAAATTTCTTCAATGGATATAATTGGTCTATACATTAAATCTGACGGAACAATAATTAAAGCTACTCTAGCTTCAAATATCACTTCTTTTCCTGTTTCATTTAATCTTAATCGCAACGATTTATATGATGCCTTTGAAAATCTAAACAGTTCTGAAGATTTTGCCACAGGAGACCAATTAATTATTTCAGCTGACATAACTTTGAAAGATGGCACTGTTTTAAAAATAATGAATGATGATGGGACTAATAATTTCAGTTCTAACATTGCAACTTCTAATTTGTACAAAGTATTCCAAACGTACAATGTTTCTTGTCCATCTTATTTAGCTGGCACATACAACTACAGCACCACTAATATAGGAGATGGTTCTTATTTTACATCTGACGTTTTTACTGGAACTGTTACGTTTGAAGATCAAGGAGGGGGAGTTTATATAATTTCTGACGGAACCTTTGGCGGTTACACTGCCTTATATGACGAAACAGCAATTGGTGTGGAACTAAAAGACATTTGTAACCAAATTTCATTTCAAGGATCAAATCAATATGGCGACACTTTCACTATGTCCAATCTAGTTGTAAACGGAAACAAATTAACTTTTCATTGGGAAACCTCATTTGGAGAATTTGGAGACACCACTTTAACCAGAACAGACAACACTAATTGGCCTAATTTGACCCTATAAAACAAGCTATTTATATAAAAAAATCCATCCTAAAACGGGATGGATTTTTTTTATATATTTGCGCCATGGAAAAAGAACATCAAATATTCGGAATTAGAGCCATTATTGAAGCTATTCAGGCTGGAACAACAATAGACAAAGTATATATTCAAAAAGAAGCCTCTGGTGAATTGATGAAAGACTTGATGAAAGTCATGAAACGCGCTAATGTCAATTTTTCTTATGTTCCTGTTGAAAAACTAAACAAACTCACTCCTAACAACCATCAGGGTGCGGTAGCTTCTATCTCCCCTATTTCGTTTTTTGATTTAGAAACTTTGATTGAAACAGTTATCGAAAACGGTAAAAAACCATTGTTCTTAATTTTAGACCAAATCTCGGATGCCCGTAATTTCGGTGCTATTATCAGGACTGCCGAATGTACCGGAGTAAACGGAATCATTATCCAAAAATCAGGATCAGCTCCTGTAAATGGAGACACTGTTAAAACATCTGCCGGTGCAGTTTTCAATATTCCAATTTGTAAAGTAGAGCACATTAAAGATGCTATTTTCCTTTTGCAGGGAAGTGGAATCAAAACCGTTGCTGCAACTGAAAAAACAGACGACACTATTTATAATGTTAACATGAACGAACCAGTAGCCATTATCATGGGTTCTGAAGATCGTGGAGTAAATCCATCAGTATTAAAAATTGTTGACGAAAAAGCTAAACTACCTATGTTTGGAACGATTGGTTCTTTGAACGTATCTGTAGCCTGTGGTGCCTTTTTATACGAAGTGGTAAGACAGAGAAGTTAAAAATTTTAGAATTCAGTCCCGATAGCTATCAGGATAGATTTTAATTAAAATAAAAAAGGCGAATTAAGACTCAGGTTTTGATTCGTCTTTTTCTTTTGGGACAATTTCATAATTCACTTCCTGATTTGAAATATAGTAATTCTGAAAACCATCCAATTCCTCCACTTCTTCTTTTGGAGGATTTACAAAATTACCGTTTTCATCAAATCGCTGCATAAACTTATCCTCTGCCGGATTATAATCAGGCATTTCCCATTCGTATTTAGGCACCTTTTTATACTCAGGCGTTTGATACAAAACTGCTAAAACAAAACCTGTAATCAATCCGGCCAAATGCCCTTCCCAGGAAATACTATTATCCACCTCAGGAAAAACGTACCAGATCATTCCGCCATACATCATAATTACTGCCAAAGACAAAGCCACCAAACGATAATATTGTGTCATTATTCCTTTAAAAAAGATAAAAGCAAACAACACATAAATCAATCCGCTGGCGCCAATGTGATAACTTTCCCTCCCAATTAACCAGGTTAAAATACCCGAAAACAAAATACCGTAACCAATAACTTTAATAGACAATTTCGAATAAAAAAACTGTAAAGCTGCCAACAAAACCAAAAGCGGAATGGAGTTATTGTAAAGATGGTTCAAATCGGAATGGATAAACGGGCTAAAAATTACACCTTGCAATCCTGAGAAAATCCGCGGATAAATTCCTTTTTCTACAAAGTCAAAATCAAAACGAATTTGGAGCCAATAAACAAACCACAACGTCAACACAAAAAAAAGTGGGAGTGCTACAACCGCGTTTGTAAATTTGAAATGTTTATCCATTTGTTTCTTTTTGAAAAATTCAATCAATTATGTAACCAAAGTCAAGATAATGCTATTTTGTCAGGAATTAATTTATTTTATTTCAAAAAGAAATTAGACCACTTAACACGCACGTATTTTAGCCCAGATCGAAGCGGCATCCTTTTATCTCGTTAACCAAACGAGATAAAAGATATAGTGGAGAGCTGGAATAGCTTCAAATAAAAATAGTAATTTTACGGCATGGAAGCACCACTAGCAGAACGCATACGCCCGCAAAAACTGGACGAATACATCAGTCAATCCCATTTGGTTGGGCCAAATGGTTCTTTGACACAACAAATTTCCAAAGGAATTATTCCGTCATTAATATTTTGGGGACCACCGGGAACGGGGAAAACCACCTTGGCACAAATTATTGCGCAGGAATCGCAACGTCCGTTTTTTGTCTTAAGCGCCATTAATTCGGGGGTAAAAGACATTCGTGATGTAATAGAAAAAGCCAAACAATGTGGCGGACTTTTCACTGCCAAAAACCCAATTTTATTTATTGATGAGATTCATCGTTTTAGCAAATCACAGCAGGATTCACTACTGGCTGCTGTCGAAAAAGGTTGGATTACACTAGTTGGTGCCACAACTGAAAATCCGAGTTTTGAGGTCATTCCCGCTTTGCTTTCGCGCTGTCAGGTTTATGTCTTAAATGCCTTTACCAAAGCTGATTTGGAATCCCTATTGGAACGTGCAATGAAAACGGATGTTTATTTAAAAACCAAAAACATCCGATTAAACGAAACCGAAGCTTTGTTGCGACTTTCAGGCGGAGATGGACGCAAACTATTAAATATTTTCGAATTGGTCGTAAATGCTTCGGCTGGAGACGAAATTATCATCACAAACAATCGTGTTCTTGAATTGGTTCAACAAAACACAGTTTTGTATGACAAAAGTGGTGAACAACATTATGACATTATTTCGGCTTTTATCAAATCCATTCGTGGAAGCGATCCCAACGGTGCTGTTTATTGGTTAGCCCGTATGATTGAAGGCGGCGAAGATGTAAAATTTATTGCCCGAAGATTGCTGATTTCAGCCAGTGAAGACATCGGAAATGCCAACCCAACAGCCTTAATTATGGCCAATAATACATTTCAGGCGGTTACGACTATTGGCTATCCCGAAAGCCGTATTTTACTGAGCCAATGCGCTATTTATTTGGCTACCTCACCTAAAAGCAATGCTTCCTATATAGCAATAAATAGCGCACAACAAATAGTGAAACAAACCGGAGATTTATCTGTTCCAATCCATTTGCGAAACGCACCAACTAAATTAATGAAAGAACTGGGATATGGCGAAGAATATAAATATTCGCACGAATATGCTAATAATTTTGCAGAGCAGGAATATTTACCCGAAGAAATTAAAAACACTCCTATATATGTTCCCGGTGATAATTCCAGGGAAAAAACAACCCGGGAATTTCTTAAAAACCGCTGGAAAGACAAATACGGCTATTAAGAAAGTTAGAAATTAGAAGTCAGAGGTTAGAAGTAAAAAAACAGATTTCAGACTAGATGATTAACATTCTTAATCTGAAATCTGAACCCGATAGCTATCGGGACTGAAATCTGAACTAAAACTTAACGTTTATCTTTTCGGAAACTAATTGATCATTTTGATAATATTCAAAAAACCATTGGTTTTCTTTTTTAATCAAAACACCTTGCTGATTTCCTTTTTGAGCTAAGAAAGAATTAGCATCAGAGGTTTTATAAAGTTTAATCACCACACTTGGTTTGCTGTCAATAAGCTGGTAATTTCCTCCTGCAAGTGGCTGTGCAAAAAGCAATTCGTTTGGATCAATAACAACAGCTGCTACCGATTGTGGTACTGTTTCCACTTTCTCTACTTTTTCAATCTTCTCTACTTTTTCCTGTCTTGCCGGTTTTGCTTCTACAGCAACATTTGTTCCGCCATTGTACTGGTATTCTAGTTCATAAACCGAAGTAAAAGCCTTATTTAAAGCATCCGTATAAGCTAATTGAAATTCTTTTTCTCTACTCATACCTACTTCTGATTGATAGACAATTTTGCCATAGCAATCTTTAAATGTAATGTATAATTTTGTTGTTAAAAAGGCATTTTCTTTTACTATATCATAATTCAACACAGCACATCTGTTAATGTCATTTGGAACAACCTGGTTCGAATAATACACATCAAAACCCACTTTATTCAAATTAAACTTAGATAAAGTTGCCAAACGATATTGATTTTCTGATTTTAAAAATTCGTATTTTAAAGGTACAACTACCGTTTTATAATCGTTTAAAGATTGTGCAAATCCAAAGCTGGAAACCAGTAATAAAAGCAATAAGAATTGTTTTTTCATATTAAGTTAATTTTGATTGTTGTTAGTTTATAGTATATAGATTGTGTCTTATTCAATTAGTTGCTTCAAAGATTACTATCAATAAAAAATAATTTACAGGTAATTTTTAAGTTCTAATAAATGATTGATTTGTTTAATATTATTATCTACAAGCTGTTTACTTTCGTTAAAATAAATAGCATCAATTCCCGCTTCTAAAGCTCCTAAAACATCCGCTTCAATGGAATCGCCAATCATGATACTGGTTTCTTTTTTGGCTTTTGCCAAATCCAAAGCATATTCAAAAATAATAGGATTCGGTTTTTTAACTCCAGCCATTTCCGAATTGGTAACAGTCGAAAAATAAGTATTTAAATTAGCATTTGTAAGCTTCTTAACTTGTACATGAGCAAAACCATTGGTAATGACGTGCAACTTGTACTTTTTGTTCAGATATTCCAAAATTTCAAAAGTCCCTTCAAAAAGATGATTGTTCTCAGTCAACAAATCGATGTACTGATTCGAAATAACATCAATTTCGGCATCTGAAATCTCATAACCAATCGCATCAAAGGATAATTTCAATCGATTGTAACGCAACTGCTGATGTGTAATTTTATCGTATTGATACAATTTCCAACAGGCCTGATTAATCGGAATATAATGAGCAATAAATGAATAGATGTTTACTTCAGGATGACTTTGAGCAAAAATAGTCTCAAAGGTTATTTTCGAATTTTTATCAAAATCCCAGAGGGTATGATCCAAATCAAAAAACACATCTTTTATATTATCAATTCTCATTTTTACTTTTTAAAAAATCCCTTCATCCACAAAGCTAAAATATTTTGTCTCAGTCACAATCAAATGATCCAAAACTTTAACATCTAGACTATCTCCTGCTTGTTTCAATTTCTTAGTAATTTGTTTATCGGCATCACTTGCAACTAAAGCCCCTGATGGATGATTATGACACAATATCAAAGCAGTTGCGCCTTTTTCGAGTGCCATTTTAAAAACCAAACGCACATCTACAATTGTTCCTGTAATACCGCCTACGCTAATTTGTGCTTTCGAAATCACCTTATTGGAATTATTCAGATACAAAATCCAAAATTCCTCATGTGGCAATTCGCCAATAATGGGTTGCATGATTTCAAAAACAGTCTTACTCGAAGTAACCTTAGTTAATTCAACAGCTTCCTCTACTCTTCTTCGTCTTCCCAGTTCCATGGCGGCAATTATCGAAATCGCCTTTGCCTCACCTATACCCTTAAATTCCATCAATTGCGCCATAGACAATTTGCCAAGGCTATTCAAATTATTAGCTACTTTGGACAAAATCCTTTTGCTTAAATCAACCGCAGATTCGTTCCTGCTTCCAGAACCAATTAAAATAGCAATTAACTCGGCATCACTTAAAGCACTTTTGCCTTTGAGCATCAATTTCTCTCTAGGCTTATCGTCTTCAGACCAATTGGTAATAGGGAAATGATTGTTTTCCATAGCAAAAGATTCAGTTTACAACAACTCACATATAGTAAATATAGTACTAAATCTTTTAAACACAAACTCGTAACTCCTCTAAATTGAGATTCCTATGGAAAGACAAACTTTGAAGTTAGTTTTTATTCAATCAAACCTTTTACTTCATCAAAATTCAATCCACCATAATTTCCAGAACTCATCAATAATAAAGCAGAATTATCCAGTTTTAAATTGAAAAGATATTCTTTAAACTCAGCAGGATTAGTATAAATAATCAAATCTTCACGATTGAATGCTTTGGCAATTTGCTCATAAGTTACTTCTTCCAATTGCTTAATTTTTACCGCATCGGGAGAATAAAACACAACCGCTGTATCGGCATTAGCTAAAGCCCCTTCGTATTCTTTCAAGAACTCGGCGTTCAAACTGCTGTAAGTATGCAGCTCTAAACAAGCCACGACGGTTCTATCCGGATACTGTTCCTTTACGGCTTTTGTAGTTGCAGAAACCTTAGATGGAGAATGTGCAAAATCTTTGTAAGCTACTTTTGTTTTGCTTTCAGCAATTTTTTCCAAACGCTTCGAAGCTCCTTTAAAACTCGCAATCGCTTCATGAAAATCGGCTTCATCCACACCCATATTTTGACAAATCCATTTGGCTCCAGCCAAATTATTCAAATTGTGTGCTCCAAATACCTCTATTGGCATATCACCTTCCGGAGTTTCTAATAAAGTTGTTCCGTTTTCTACTCTGTAATTTGGTGTAGAATAAGGTATTTTTCGAATTGGATTTGTAGCTGCTTCTGCTACTCGTTTAACTTCGGGATCATTTTCGTTGTAAACTAAAATTCCGCCATTGGTAATTTTATCAATAAAAATTTCAAACTGTTCCACATAATTTTCATACGTTGGAAACACATTGATATGATCCCAGGCAATTCCTGAAATCAGAGCGATATTAGGTTGGTACAAATGAAATTTTGGTCGTCTGTCAATTGGCGAAGACAAATATTCATCACCTTCCAAAACCATGAAATCATTTTCTTCGGTAAGATGCACCATCGTATCAAAACCTTCTAATTGTGCACCCACCATATAATCCACTTCAATATCGTGGTAATGCATGACATGCAAAATCATTGAAGTAATAGTAGTTTTTCCATGTGAACCACCAATAACTACACGGGTTTTATTCTTAGATTGTTCGTATAAAAACTCAGGATACGAGTAGATTTTCAATCCCAATTCCTGAGCTTTCAACAATTCAGGATTATCGGCTTTGGCATGCATTCCTAAAATAACAGCATCAATATCAGCAGTGATTTTTTCAGGAAACCAACCTAATTCAGCGGGTAAAATTCCTTTTTTCTCTAAACGTGATTTCGAAGGTTCAAAGATAGCATCGTCACTTCCTGTAACCTGATATCCTTTGTTGTGTAATGCTAATGCCAGATTGTGCATGGCACTTCCGCCAATAGCTATAAAATGTGTTTTCATATTAATTATTCGCTTATGCGTAAGTTTATTTTCCTTAATTAATTGTCGCTTTTCTTTTTATACTCTTCTAAAACCGCTTGAGCCTTATCAGGAGATTTCATTTTATTGGCATACAAATTAGCCAATTTTTGATAGGTTTTCTTCGAATTCCCCACAGCTATTGCCTTTTTATAATGTTGCTCGGCTTTTGTGTATCTTTTAAAATATTCATCGATATGCCCTCTGGATAAATGACCGTCAACAGCGGATATTTGCAACAGTTCATTCGAATACTGAATGGCTTTTTTCTCACTTCCTCCCAAAATTCCCGGCAATTGAAGATTCAATTCAATCAAAGCCCATCTGGCTTCAATGTGTTTTGGATTTAGCTGTATTGCTTTTTCAAAATTCGTCCGCACTTCGTCAATCATTCCTAATGCCTTGAATTTATTCACTTCTAAAGCTTTCATTCCTAAAACACCGCCGTATTTAAAATAAAAATTAGCCTCAGAAGGTTTGGCTTTCTTCAGTTTTCCGTAATACAACAAGGCTTCATCCCAAGCTTTACTGCGTCCTGCAATATCCCCTAAACATTCCATGATTTTTATATTGGATGGATTTTTTTTCAAAAGAACTTCAAACATAGGCTTAGCCTGTTCGAATTTTCCTTCTTCAAATAATTGCTGGGCTTTCTCAAAATTTGCCTGAGAAAAAACCACTATAGGAAATAAAAATAATAACAGCAGAATGTGTTTCATTTTCCAAAAATAAGCAAATTTAAAAGGATTATAAAAACTTTATCTCTTATAAAAACAATAAATAGTAACCTAATAGAAATCTTAAAACAACCTTTTAATAACATCTCTAATTTACTTTCGTAAGATGAAAATTCAGAAATATGAAAATATTCTATGCCATACAGGCAACAGGAAATGGGCACATCAGTAGAGCAACACAATTGTATCCTTATCTACAAAAATTTGGTAAAGTAGATTTTTTTTTAAGTGGAAACAATGCCAGTTTAGACATCAAATTACCCATAAAATTCAAGAGTAAAGGTTGTAGTTTACACTACAGCAAATGTGGCGGATTAAATTATTGGGACATTCTTAAAAACATTAAACCACGCCAAATATACAAAGATGCCGATGCGCTTCCGTTAAAAAATTATGATGTAATCATCAATGATTTTGATTCTATTACTTCCCTTACTTGTAAAATGCAAAAAGTACATTCGGTTCAGTTAGGACATCAGGCGAGTTTTATTTCTGCCAATACTCCCAGACCCGAAAAAAAGAGCATAATGGGCGAAATGATTCTGAAACATTATGCGCCATCTCCTAAGAACATTGGCTTACATTTTGAAAAATACGACTCTTTTATTCTTCCTCCCATCATCAAAGATGAGATTGTTCAAGCCGAACCAACCAACTTAAAACACATCACGGTTTACTTGCCTTCTTTCGATAAAGATTGTCTCGAAAAAGCGTTCAACAAAGTAAAAGACGTGCAATTTCACTGGTTTCTACAAGGAGTAGAATTCAAACACACTATTGGAAATATTACCTATTTTCCGGTAAATCAAAAAAAATTTAACAACAGTTTAATTTCCTGTGAAGGAATCATCACGGGCGGTGGTTTTGAAACTCCAGCCGAAGCTTTACACTTGGGCAAAAAAATCCTTTCTATTCCTATCAAAAAACATTACGAACAAGAATGTAATGCAGCAGCATTGAAAAGAATGGGAGTTCCTGTGGTTTATGAAGTTGGAAAAAACTTTGAAACAATTATAGAAAATTGGCTCAACCAGGATATTATTTATCCAAAAATGCAAGCCAATAACATCCCTGAAACTTTGCAATATTTGTTTGATACATATAGAGAATAAGAAAAATATTGATTTTTTTTAAAACAAAAAAACCACTAAAGAACTCAATTCCTTAGTGGTTTTTATATATTGTAAAAATGTTATTTACTCATTCAACATTTTCCAAAGTTTATCTTTCAATTCTGTTAATCCTTGTTGGGCAACAGAAGAAATAAACAAATAAGGAACATCTTTGAAAGCAGCATCCAATTCTACTTTTAGCTCAGCTCTCAATTCATCATCCAGCATATCGCATTTAGTAATGATTAAAAGGCGTTCTTTGTCTAACATCTCGGGGTTGTATTTGGTCAATTCGTTAACCAAAATATCGTACTCCGCTTTAATGTCCGGCGTATCTACAGGAACCATAAACAGCAACGTAGAGTTACGCTCAATATGACGCAGGAAATAATGTCCCAAACCTTTTCCTTCGGCTGCTCCTTCAATAATCCCCGGAATGTCGGCAATTACAAAAGATTGAAAATCTCTATAGGCGACAATTCCAAGATTTGGTTTTAAAGTCGTAAACGGATAATCAGCAATTTTTGGCTTAGCAGAAGTCAAAACCGATAATAAAGTAGATTTTCCTGCATTTGGGAACCCAACTAAACCTACATCGGCCAAAACTTTCAATTCCAGAATAACGTCCATTTCTGTACCCGGCAACCCTGGCTGAGCATATCTTGGAGTCTGATTTGTAGAACTTCTAAAATGCCAGTTTCCTAAACCTCCTTTACCTCCCTGGCAAAGAATTCTTTTCTCTCCATGTTCAGTAACTTCAAATAAAACTTCACCCGTTTCTTTGTCTTTCACAACAGTTCCTAATGGCACTTCGATAATTTTATCTTCTCCATCAGCTCCGGTACTTCTATCTCCTCCACCGTCTCCACCGTGACCCGCTTTAATATGGCGTGCAAATTTCAAGTGAAACAAAGTCCAAAGTCCTTTATTTCCGACTAAATAAATGTGTCCTCCACGACCACCATCACCACCATCTGGTCCTCCATACTGGATGAACTTTTCTCTATGTAAATGCGTAGAACCTTTTCCTCCTTTTCCGGATGAAACAAATATTTTTACGTAATCTACAAAATTTCCTTCTGTCATTTTTTTAAGTGTTCAGTCATCAGTTTTTAGTATTCAGTTTCAGATTGCTCCAAATTAAAACTAAATCTTTCGACAATTTAATTCATTTTTCAATGTTCATTTTTTTAATCGCAAAAACTGCCAACTAAAAACGGGAACACTGAATACTTTTATTTTAGGGCTTTCACCATTACTTTATCAATCTTCACACCATCCATATCGATGACCTCCAATTCAAATCTGTGCCATATCAATTTTTCTCCTTGTTTTGGAATACGTGACAATTCGGTCATGATTAATCCGCTTACAGTTGTTACTTCATAATCGCTTAACAATTCGTCCAAATCAAAATAAGTCAAGAAATCATGTAACGAATAATGTCCGTCAACTAACCAACTGCCATCTTCCCTTTCAATCAATTGGAAATCTTCTTTATAAAAATCAGATGCGTTACCCACCAATGCTTCCAGAATATCATTCAACGTGATTATCCCTTGAAAAACACCGTATTCGTCAGCAATAACAGCATAATGAATCCCTGTCTTTTTAAAGTTTTCCAATGCGTTATAAGCCGTTGTGTACTCCATTAAATAAGGCGGCTCTGTCATGATACTTTCCAATTTGAAATTTTCTTTCTCAATGGTAGCAAAAATATTTTTCAGACTCACCACACCTACAATCTCATCAAAATTATCCTTATACACCGGATAAAAAGAATGTAATTCCTGAAGCATAAACTCTTTGACCTGACTTTTATTCGAATCTAATGGTAACATCACCACCGAATTTCTATGGGTCATCAACGAATTTACTTTACGGTCTCCAATATGAAAAACACGCTCCACAATATCCTGTTCAATCTCTTGAACTTCCCCTACCTCAGTTCCTTCCTTAATAATAGCTTTAATTTCTTCTTCAGTAACTTTCCCATCTGCCGTTGGTCTTATTTGAAGAACATTCAATAAAAACTCGGTCGAATGGGTCAACATCCAAATAAATGGAGCGGTAACAATCGAAACTATTTTCATTGGCATGGCAACTCCTTTTGCAATCGCTTCAGGATAATTCAAGCCAATTCTTTTGGGCAATAATTCACCTAATACTAATGAGAAAAAAGTCAATACTACCACCACAATTCCTACTGCGATAGAATGCGCTTGAGGTTTTAAAATTGCAAAACCCGAAACAAAAACTTCTACATCAGTCGTAATCTTATCACCACTAAAAATACCGGTCAAAATTCCGATTAGCGTAATCCCAATTTGAACTGTTGACAGAAATTTATTTGGCGAATTAGCCAAATCCAGCGCTATTTGTGCACTATTATTTCCTTTTTTAGCAGAATTTTCCAGTCTTGATTTCCTTGCCGAAATCAATGCAATTTCGGACATCGAAAAAAGTCCGTTAAGTAAAATCAAAAAAAGAATTATAAATAGTTCCATTCAGTATGTTGCTAGTTTAAAAATTTAAAGTTTAAGGTCGCTAAAATAACTCTAGCAACTTTAAACTTTAAACATCAAACATTTTTTATTTACAAATTGTCAATTACATTACTTAAACGCTCTGTAATTTCAGCAATAGATCCAATACCGTTTACTGCATAAAATTTATTTTGCTCTTTATAAAATCCAATAAGAGGTGCTGTTTTCTCATTGTATTCCTGATATCTGTTACGAATTTTTTCTTCGTCCTGATCATCAGCTCTTCCAGAAGTTTTACCTCTTTCTAATAATCTGGCTACAAGAATTTCATCATCAGCTTCTAATGCAATTGTAGCTGTAATTTTTTGATTTTTTGTAGTCAAAAAAGCATCCAAAGCTTCTGCCTGAGCAATTGTTCTAGGAAAACCATCAAATAAGAAACCTGCAGAATCCGGATTAGCTTCCACTTCACTTTGCAACATTTTAATTGTCACTTCATCAGGAACTAATTCACCCTTATTGATATAGGTTTGCGCTAATTTTCCCAGTTCAGTTTCATTTTTGATATTAAATCTAAAAATATCACCTGTTGAAAGATGAGTCAAATTGTATTTCCCTTTTAAAAACTCTGCCTGAGTTCCTTTTCCTGCTCCTGGTTTCCCAAATAAAACAATGTTAGTCATAAACTTTTTTAATTTTTATTTAATGATTTATTCTTTTAACTGATATACTTCCGGTAAATTCCTGCCTAAACCATCATAGTCCAAACCAAAACCTACTATAAATTTATTTGGAATCTGAATTCCAATATAATCAATTTTAACCTCTTTTTTATAAGCTTCAGGCTTAAAAAAAAGAGTCGCTATTTTAAAATGTTTCAAGTTTTGTTTCTTAAACAAAGCTTTCAACTCAACAATAGTGTGACCAGTATCGATAATATCTTCAATCACCACAACCGAACGCCCCGTTAAATCCTGATTCAAACCGATTAATTCTTTCACCTTTTCAGTTGACGACAATCCGTTATAAGAAGCCATTTTCACAAAACTCACTTCGCATGGTTTTTTATAACTTTTTACAAAGTCGGAAACCACCATGAAAGAACCGTTCAAAACACCAACAAAAACCGGAATTTCATCAACAAAATCATCTGCAATCTGAGCTGCCATTTTCTGGATAGCAAAGTCAATTTCTTCGGCAGAAATAAACGGAACAAATTGTTTATCGTGAAGTTGAATCATTATTTTTTATTTTAAAATAATGCGCAAAGATAGGGATTTCGAAATTGAGTTTTACAATTGATTCTTAATTTGTATTTTTAATGCCATTTCTTACAAAACCATGAGTGAATTAGCCACAATTATTGCACAAACAACAGGATATAAAAACAGCCGACAAGCCGCTGCCAATTACATCATGAAACACACTGAACTGATGGATGATTTTATGCAAATTTGTTTCGAAAACACCAATCCTGACCATTACAAAGCCTGTTGGGTCATGGAATTGATTGCTTTAGAAAAACTGGATTCCTTTCAAAATTACCTGCCTTTAATTTGTTCTAAAAGCAAAACACTCTCTAATGAAAGTGCTATCAGACCACTTTCAAAAGTTATTTTTCTACTCATCGAAGCACATTATAAAACTCCGAAAAATGAAATTCATTTTACCGAAACCCAACGCCAAGAACTCATCGAAATTAATTTTGACTGGCTTATAACCGATACAAAAGTCGCTTCAAAAGTGTATGCCATGCGTAGTTTGCTGCTTTTAGGAAAAGAATACCATTGGATTCATCCCGAATTGCAAACCATTTTAGCTAAGGATTTCAGCACGCATACTGCAGCTTACAAATCGGTTTCTAAGCATATTTTGAAGAAAATAAACCATCAAAAATAATTATTACGTACATTTGTAAAAAATATACGTATCATGAACACTAAGCTCACTTTATCGTTAGAAAAAGAAGTCATAGAACAGGCAAAATCCTATGCTAAAAAAACGGGCAGAAGTTTATCTGAACTAGTGGAAAGTTATTTTAAAAATCTGACTGAAAAAACAGAAAAAGAAGACGATATTCATCCGAAAGTTAAAAAATTGATTGGAAGAATCACTCTTCCAGAAGATTTTGATGAGAATAAAGCAAGGGATGACTACTATAAAGAGAAATATGGTATTTAATCAGATTTTTTTAGATACCAATATTTTAGTAGATATTGTCGCCAATAGAAAACCTTTTTCTAAGGATGCAATCGAAATTTTCGATCATTGTCAGAGAAAAAAAATCAAAATGTATTCGACTTCCATTTCAATTGCCAACTTACATTATATAGCAAAAAAAATTGTTGACGAAAAAGAACTTCGATCTATTATTGACGATTTACTAGACACTATTTCTATAATTCCAATTACGGAAACTATTTTGAGAAAAAGTCTAAAATCGAGTCATAAAGATTTTGAAGACGCCATTCAAATTACCGCTGCGCAATCCATTCACAACATGGACTGCATTGTTACAAGAGATTTAAAAGATTTTAAAAATTCGGAAATTAAGGTTTTCACACCTGATGAATTTTTAACTAAAACAACAATATTATAATTATTTTACAAGATGAATTATTTTTCTTCTGATTTTAAATTAGGAATTCTGGGAGGCGGACAATTGGGAAAAATGCTCTTATTCGATACTAGAAAATTCGACATACAAACTTACGTTTTGGATCCAAGCGATGAGGCTCCCAGCCGAATGGCTTGCAACCAATTTTTTAAAGGCGATTTAATGGATTTTGACACCGTTTATCAATTTGGTAAAAAGGTCGACGTACTTACTTTCGAAATCGAATTGGTTAATTTAGAAGCTTTAGAAAAACTGGAAGACGAAGGTCTAAAAGTATATCCTTCTCCAAAAACACTGAGAAAGATTCAGAATAAAGGAACTCAAAAAGATTTCTACACAGAGCATTCCATCCCTACAGCAGCCTACAAACGCTTTAATGATTTAAAAAGTCTTGTGGTGCAAATTTTAGATTCTAAGCTAAAAATGCCTTTTGTATGGAAATGCACTGAATTTGGATATGACGGTAATGGAGTAAAAATCATCCGTGAAATTGCTGATTTAGATCATCTTCCTAATGTAGAATGTATTGCCGAAGAAATGGTTCCGTTCAAAAATGAGTTGGCAGTTATCGTTTGTCGCAATCCATCGGGAGAAATCAAAACTTACCCTGTGGTCGAAATGGAATTTCATCCCGAAGCTAACCAGGTAGAATATGTAATTTGTCCTGCACGAATAGACGAAAAAGTAGCCGAAAAAGCCCGAGCTATTGCATTGAATGTTTCTCAAAACTTCAATCATGTTGGACTTTTAGCTGTCGAAATGTTCCAAACGCATGACGACCAAATTATAGTAAATGAGGTTGCTCCTCGCCCACACAATTCAGGACACTATTCTATCGAGGCAAGTTACACCTCTCAATTCGAAAACCATTTACGTGCTATTTTAGATTTACCTCTTGGAAATACAGATAGTAAAGTGGCCGGGATTATGGTAAATTTAGTAGGCGAAGAAGGTTTTTCAGGAAATGTAGTATACAAAAACATCGAGAAAATATTAGGATGGTACGGCGTTACGCCACACATCTACGGTAAAAAAGAAACGCGTCCTTTTAGAAAAATGGGACACGTAACCATTGTAAACGAAAACATGACCGAAGCAAGAAAAATTGCCGAGGATGTAAAGAATACGATTAGAGTAATTGCATAAATGGATATACTAGATTTTATAATAAATTTATTAAATCTTACTGATTCAGAAAATCTTGTAAAGAAAAATTGGAATGTTTTCTCTGATAAAAATGAATATTTAGGAGAAAGAATAATTAGCTTTTTTGCAGTTATTTTATTAATTGCAGTTTATCTATTTCTAATAGCACTTACATTATACATAATCTATTATTTATTTTTAAATAAAAAACAATAAAAACAAATGAGCAAAGTAGCCGTAATCATGGGAAGTATCTCTGACATGCCAGTCATGCAGGAAGCCATCAACATATTAAAAGAATTTGGAATCGAAACAGAAGTAGATATTGTTTCGGCACACAGAACACCTGAGAAATTATTCGATTTTAGTAATAATGCGCATCAAAGAGGAATTTCGGTAATTATTGCCGGTGCCGGAGGTGCGGCTCATTTACCAGGAATGGTTGCTTCGATGTCACCGCTTCCTGTAATTGGGGTTCCTGTAAAATCAAGCAATTCTATTGATGGCTGGGATTCTGTTTTATCTATTTTACAAATGCCGGGCGGTGTTCCAGTAGCTACTGTTGCCTTAAACGGAGCAAAAAATGCCGGAATCTTAGCGGCACAAATCATCGGAAGTGCTGATGCTACAGTTTTAAACAAAATCATTGACTATAAAGAAAACTTAAAAGAAGCTGTAATTAAAGCTTCTGAAAGCTTAAAGAAATAAAATAATTTAACGGAGATTCGCAAAGAAAACACAGAGACTCGCAAAACATTTAGCGTCTCTTCGCGTGTTCTCTTTGCGAATCTTTGCGTAACAAAACAATCCACATGAGCATTCTAACAAAACATTTCGATACCAAACACAACACCGCTCCTTTTTCGCAAATTAAAAACGAAGATTATTTCCCTGCTTTTCAGGAAGGAATTGCTTTGGCGAAAGCCGAAATCGATGCGATTGTAAATAATCCTGAAGCACCCACTTTTGCAAACACTATCGAAGCGATGGATTATTCGGGAGCTATTCTTGATAGAATTTCGAGTATTTTCTTCAATCTAAATTCGGCTGAAACCAGTGACGAAATGCAAAAAATTGCGCAGGAAGTTTCGCCTTTGTTGTCAGAATTCGGGAACGACATTACGCTAAACGCCGATTTGTTTGCACGTGTAAAAGCAGTTTATGAACAAAAAGACACGTTGAATTTAAATACAGAACAGGCTACGCTTTTAGACAAAAAATACAAGAGTTTTTCCAGAAACGGAGCCAATTTATCTGAAGAAAAGAAAAGCGAATTACGTGAAATTGACAAAGAATTATCGAAATTAAGTTTACAATTTGGCGAAAATGTATTGGCTGAAACCAATGCTTTTCAGCTACACCTAACTGATGAAAAAGATTTAGCCGGTTTACCCGAAGGCACCATCGAAGCAGCTCGCTCTTTGGCGAAAAGCGAAGAAAAAGAAGGCTGGATTTTCACCTTAGATCATCCAAGTTATCTTCCGTTTATGACGTATGCCGATAATCGCGAATTGCGTAAAAAAATGGCAATTGCTTTTGGTTCAAAAGGTTTTCAAAATAACGAATATGACAATCAGGAAATTGTTTTAAAAATTGTAAAACTACGCCAGCAAAGAGCCAATTTATTAGGGTACCAAACCCATGCCCATTTTGTTCTGGAAGAACGCATGGCTGAAAGTCCTGAAAAAGTAATGGCTTTTGAAAATGATTTATTGGCGAAAGCCAAACCTGCTGCACAAAAAGAATTTGCTCAACTAACCGAATTTGCAAAAAAACTGGACGGCATCGAGCAATTGGAAAAATGGGATGGCGCTTACTATTCAGAGAAATTAAAACAGCAGCTTTTTAATTTAGACGACGAAAAATTAAAACCTTATTTTCAGTTAGAAAAAGTACTTAACGGTGCTTTTGTAATCGCCGGGAAATTATACGGACTCACTTTTACCGAAGTATTTGACATTGACAAATACCACGATGAAGTGATGACTTATGAAGTTAGAGACGAAAACAATAATTTGGTCTCCATATTCTACGCCGACTTTTTCCCAAGAAAAGGAAAACGAAACGGTGCCTGGATGACTTCATTCAAATCACAATATGTTAAAGACAGCGTGAACGAAAGACCACATATTTCGAATGTTTGCAATTTTACAAAACCTACCGAAACCAAACCATCATTATTAACTTTTAATGAAGTAACGACTTTATTTCACGAATTTGGTCACGGTTTACACGGAATGTTAGCCAACACAACTTATCCAAGTTTATCTGGAACTTCGGTATTTTGGGACTTTGTGGAATTGCCAAGTCAGGTGATGGAAAACTGGTGTTACGAACCGGAAGCCTTAGCTTTATTTGCCACTCACTACCAAACCGGAGAAGTAATTCCGATGGAATATGTAGAAAAAATCAAAGAAAGCGCGAGTTTCCAGGAAGGTTTGGCTACTTTGCGTCAGTTGAGTTTTGGATTACTAGACATGGCTTGGCACGGACAAGACCCGACTAATATTACCGATTTAAAAGCTTTTGAAACCGAGCAATTTGCTAATACTCAATTGTATCCGGATGTAAAAGAAAATGCCATGAGTACCGCTTTTTCGCATATTTTCCAAGGCGGTTATTCATCAGGATATTACAGTTATAAATGGGCTGAAGTTTTGGATGCTGATGCTTTCGAATATTTCAAAGAAAATGGCATTTTTAACAAAGAAGTGGCAACTAAATTTAAAGACAATGTACTTTCTAAAGGCGGTACCGAAAACCCGATGACTCTATACAAACGCTTTAGAGGTCAGGAACCAAAACCTGAGGCTTTGTTAAAAAGAGCGGGATTGATTTAAAGATTACAGAACCTAGATTTCAGAATACAGATAAAAACCGAAGCGTTATTGCTTCGGTTTTTTTATATCTATTTTGCACTAATTTTATTCTTTCTCTAAAACTTTCTTGGCCAGTTTTCCAACAGTCAATCCCTGTACTAAAATTGAAAATAGTACTACAATATAAGTTACTTCAAGTAGCAGGTTTTTATATTCTCCATCAGGCATCGAAAGTACTAATGCAATGGAAACTCCTCCACGAATTCCTCCCCAGACTAAAACCATTAACGAACCTTTATTATAAGCTGATTTGATTCCGAAAAACTTAAAAAAATCAAAAAACATCCACGGTAAAACGATAGAAGCAATTCTTGAAAATAACACTATAAATATCGCCACAAAACCTGTTAGCAACTGTTTATTCAAATCGGGCAACAATAATAATTCGAAACCAATAAACAAGAATAAAATAGCATTCAATATCTCATCTATAAGCTCCCAAAACTTTTCCAGATAATCTTTAGTTTCTTCGCTCATGGCAACTTTTTTGCCATAATTACCAATGATTAATCCGGCTATTACCATCGCTAACGGACTGGAAACATGTAAACTTTGCGCAATTAAAAATCCACCCATTACAATAGAAAGCGTAATCAATACAGAAACTTTATAATCATCTATTTTCTTCATCACATTCGATGCTGAGAATCCTAAAACCGCTCCTAATAAAAGTCCGCCGATTCCTTCTTTAGCAAACAACCATGCAATTGAACCAAAACTCATATCAAATGTAGGATCAGTTGCCATTTTTAAAACAACGGCAAACATCACTACTGCTACTCCATCGTTAAATAAGGATTCACCAACGATTTTAGTTTCTATTCGTTTAGGAACTTTAGCCTGCTTTAAAACTCCCAGTACTACAATAGGATCCGTTGGCGAAATTAACGTTCCAAAAACCAAACAAAATATATAAGGAATATTGATTCCAAAAATTGGAGTAATATTATACAGTAATATAGAGATAATTAATGCCGACAATACTACACTAACCGTAGAATAAATTATAATAGGAACTTTTTGCTCTTTAAGATCGGACATATTCACATGAAGTGCACCTGCAAATAAAAGAAAGTTCAACATCGCACCCATCAATATCTCATTGAAATCGAATTCTTTTATCAGCTAAAAAAACTCTTTTGTAGTATGAGGAAAATAAGAATCTCCAAGTACACGAATTCCTACTGAAACTAACATAGCAATAATCATGATTCCAATAGTCCCCGGGAGTTTTAAAAATCTTAAATTGAGATAAGCGAAAAAAGAAGCCAATACAATGAGTACTGAAAAAGTATAATATAATTCCATAAAAAGTGATTTTTACAAAAATATCTTTCTCATTATTTAATAGAAACTTTCAAAGCCTCAATTAACATAACTTTATAATTGAATAAACAAACTTTCATTTTTTTTTGAAAGTTTAAAAACTTTTACTTACATTTGAGTCATGGAAATCAAAGAAGCTAAAAATAAATTTATTCAGACTTGGGGAGCACTTGGTTCGCAATGGGGAATTAACAAAACCATGGCACAAATTCATGCTTTACTAATGGTTTCTACTGAAGCTGTTTCTATGGAAGAGGTGATGGAACAATTGCAAATTTCACGCGGAAATGCTAGTATGAATTTAAGAGCTTTGATGGACTGGGGTATTGTTTATAAAGAATACAAAGCTGGAGAGCGAAGAGAGTTTTTTACCGCCGAAAAAGATTTAGATGAATTAGCCATAAAAATTGCTAAAGAGCGTAGTAAAAGAGAAATTAAACCAGCTTTAAAAATTTTAAAAGAAGTTTCTTCGATACAATCAAATAACACAGCCGAAGAAATTCAGTTTATCGAGCAAACCACAAAACTCTATGATTTTGTTTTGAAAGCCGATAATGTATTAGACAAAATCACTGAATACAAAGACAACTGGTTGACCAAACTAGTAGTCAAGTTTATGAAATAGAACTAAAAAAATTTAATTAAAACTTTCATTTTTTTCTGAAAGTTTAAAATAAAAGAAAATTATGAAAATTATAAACTACCTAAATTACTTTTTTGTTGGAGTTCCAACAATTTTATTTCTAATCGGAATTTTAAAAGACAGCTTTTTATTTTTCGGTTTACTTTCAGTTATAATGACTGGGCTATTTCAAGTCACAATAGGAATAAAAATGTTAATAGATAAACCAAATGACAAATTTCTCATGGCTTACATAATTGGCGTATTAACATTCTTTATTTTATGGTTCATTTGTTTAATTACCGATTATGAAAATCCAATGTTTTACATATTGATTTCAACACCACCCATTTTAGCAATCTATCTTTCAATAATAATCTATAAAAAAGCAAACAAATGAGCTTCTTAACTGCAAACTGGAACAATTTAGCATTAATCAATTACGTGATTAATCCTAAGATGCTAAACAAATACCTTCCAAAGGGAACCGAAATAGATTTATGGAATGACAAATGTTATGTTAGCTTGGTGGGCTTTATGTTCAACAACACTAAATTATTGGGTTTAAAAATTCCATTTCACATCAACTTTGAAGAAGTAAATCTTAGGTTTTATGTCAAACGATTTGAAAATGGTGGATGGAAACGTGGTGTAGTTTTTATAAAAGAAGTAGTTCCAAAACGAGCACTAAGCTTAATAGCAAACACCTGGTATAAGGAACATTATCAAACCAACAAGATGAGTCATGGAGTTACCGAAAATAATACCTCAAGAACATTTACCTATCAATGGAAAAACAACAACCATTGGAATTCTATTCAAGTGGAAACAAAATTAGATCAGTCAGCTATCGAATTAAATTCAGAAGCCGAATTCATAACAGAGCATTATTTTGGTTATACCAAATATGATAAAAACATCACTTTTGAATATGAAGTCACACACCCAAGATGGGAACAATTTGAAATAATCAATTATAAAATTGATGTAGATTTTGAAAACAATTACGGAAAAGATTTTGCTTTCCTCAACGAATCAAAACCTGTTTCTGTATTCTTAGCCAAAGGCTCTAAAATTACTGTTGAAAATAAACGAAAAATAAAATCATGAACCTTAACATCATTGGATATTGCATCTATTTAGGTATCACCACAATTATAATTTTAAGAGTGGGAAGAATATGTTATGAAAATGGAAACGTATATGTTTCGACACTCATTCCAAACCATGAAGATCTATGTCATAAAATCAACCAAATCTTACTGATAGGCTATTATTTAATGAATCTTGGTTATTGCGCAATGACACTAATCTCATGGAATAAAATCAACTCAATCATACAATTAATCGAAGTTATCTCCTCCAAATCGGCAATAATAATTTGTATAATAGCAGCTATGCATTACATCAATATCATCATACTAACAAAATACATCAAAAAATTAATTTAAAAAATTCAATTATGGAAACTACAAAAATTTTAATCGGATACGCTGTTTATTTACCCGTTGCTTTGTTCTTGACTTACTATGTTTCTAGAACTCTTTTTAGAAACAGTAAAGTCTACATGATGGATATTTTTAGAGGACGAGAAGAAATTGCCGATGCTACCAACAAACTCTTCGAAACCGGATTTTACTTACTCAATTTAGGTTTTGCTCTAATGATTTTGGAAATGAAAATGAAAAATGATAGTTACCAATTATTAATTGAAAAATTGAGTTACAAAATTGGGGGCTTTACCATTTATTTAGGAATTATGCTTTTTCTAAACTTATATTTTTTCTTTAGAGGAAAAAGAAAAGCGAAAGAAGCAGCAATCAATTAAATTGAAAATTTTTAAACTAATTCAAACCGAAGCGTTATTGCTTCAGTTTTTCATTTAAAACAAAAGCACCATCAACCACCAAAGAACAGGAATGCTTTCTACCCAAAAAGAAGTGTAATATTTAGAGCGATTTTCATTCGATAAAATAATAAAAAGAGAAAGTATCACTACCAAAATCAAATTGACGACCAATTGTTTTTCGATAAAATTATTTTTAAAAAACTCTAAAAAATAAAAAAGAAACAACAATAACAAACCCATGATTTTGGTTCGTTTAACGCCTATTTGTTGCGGAACGGTTTTAAGATGCGGATCATCATTAGACAAATCGATAATTTCAAAAACTAAAATTAAATCGAAAATCAATATAAATCGTTGGATGCATTTAATCAAAAAATCAAAACCTAAATCAACATGAGCATTGATTAACGGCAAAACCAAAGTAACTCCTACCCAACACAAAGACACTATATATATTTTGACTCCAGCCCAGTTTCGTGCATTCTTTCGATTAGGAAAAAAAGGGAGCGTGTACAATAACGTCAGGATTAAAACGCTGACAGCCACAAGTTGGGTGACTCTTTCTAACTTAAAAAAATAAAAACCAACAGCCAAAAATGAAAAAAAGCTCAAAACAGCGATCATTTTCAGTTCGTTGCGCATCACTCTTTTTTTGGCTCTGGCCAAAGCATCGTATTTTACAAAGTTATAGCCAACAATGGTTCCAAAAAAAGAAAAAAGCGCAATGGATTCATCATAGGGAATTTCGAACATAAATTGTGTCATCCGCACCAGAGCATACACCGATAAAGCGACGTGAATACTGGATTTAAGATAAAAATCAAAAAGGGCTTGAATACGAATCATCTAACAAAATTAATCATTTAGAAAGAATATTTATAAATTCCTTTTAAACAAACAAAATCAATCCTAAAAAACAATGATTTAAAGCGGAATTATGTTTATTTTTGCGCCACGAAAAATAGAACCTTTTTTATAGCTACATGAAATGAGCATGACCATAAATTTGGTCAAGAAACAAATGAAGTTCTATGTGAATTCCATTTTCCGATTAAAAACAGATATTATCTACAAATGAAAACAGACGCTTTTGCTTTAAGACACATAGGTCCAGAGGAATCAGACTTACAACATATGTTGAAAACAATAGGAGTTGACTCGATAGAACAACTCATTTATGAGACCCTTCCGGATGATATACGTCTAAAAGCACCTCTAAATTTAGATCCTGAAATGACGGAATATGAATATTTAAAACATATTACGCTTTTAGGAAGTAAAAATAAAATGTTCAAAACCTACATAGGTTTAGGTTACAACCAAGCCATCGTTCCTGCGGTTATTCAAAGAAACGTGTTTGAAAACCCGGGCTGGTACACGGCTTACACGCCTTACCAGGCCGAAATTGCGCAAGGTCGTCTGGAAGCAATTTTGAATTTTCAAACGATGGTGATCGAATTAACCGGAATGGAAATCGCCAATGCTTCACTTCTTGACGAAGGTACTGCTGCAGCTGAGGCTATGGCATTATTATTTGATGTAAGAACCAGAGAGCAAAAGAAAGCTAATGTTTGTAAATTCTTCGTTTCAGAAGAAATCTTACCACAAACTTTATCGGTTTTACAAACCCGTTCTACACCTATTGGAGTAGAATTAGTAATAGGAAATCACGAAAACTTTGACTTTTCTGATGAATTCTTCGGAGCTATTTTACAATATCCTGGGAAATTCGGTCAGGTAAATGACTATACTCCTTTTATTGCAAAAGCTGCTGAAAACAATATCAAAGTAGCTGTTGCTGCCGATATTTTAAGTTTAGCTAAATTAACTCCTCCGGGAGAAATGGGAGCTGCCGTAGTACTTGGAACTACACAACGTTTCGGAATTCCGTTAGGTTACGGTGGTCCTCACGCTGCTTATTTTGCTACCAAAGAAGAATACAAACGTTCTATGCCAGGAAGAATCATCGGGGTAACTGTTGATACTAATGGAAACCGTGCATTGCGTATGGCATTGCAAACACGTGAACAACACATTAAACGTGATAAAGCAACTTCTAACATCTGTACTGCACAGGTTTTATTGTCAGTTATGGCGAGTATGTATGCTGTTTATCACGGTCCAAGAGGATTAAGATACATTGCAAACAAAGTACATGCTTCGGCGGTGACTTTAGCAAATACTTTAGCTAAGTTAGGTTTCGAACAAACCAATACTGCTTTCTTTGACACTATTGTTATAAAAGCAGATGCTAAAAAAATAAGAGAAATTGCCGAAGCAAACGAAGTGAATTTCTTTTATCCAAATGAAAATTCAGTTTCTATTTCATTGAATGAAACCATCGGTTTTGCCGATTTGAATAAGGTAGTTTCAATTTTTGCTGCTGCAAAAGAATTAGCTACAATTACAATTAGCGAATTATCAGAAACGAATCATTTCCCGGAAAGTTTAATCAGAACTTCAACGTTCTTACAACACGAAGTTTTCAACAAATATCATTCGGAAACTGCTTTGATGCGTTACATCAAAATGTTAGAGCGTAAAGATTTAGCTTTAAATCACTCAATGATTTCACTAGGTTCTTGCACGATGAAACTAAATGCCGCAGCCGAAATGTTGCCATTAAGTTCTCCAAGCTGGAATAGCATTCACCCATTCGCTCCTTTAGATCAGGCAAAAGGATACCAAAAAATGCTTTCTAAACTGGAGGAATACCTAAATGAAATTACCGGTTTTGCTGCAACTACTTTGCAACCAAATTCAGGTGCACAAGGAGAATACGCAGGATTAATGGTAATTCAGGCGTATCATGAATCAAGAGGCGATCATCATAGAAATATTGCTTTGATTCCCGCTTCGGCTCACGGAACCAACCCGGCTTCTGCGGCTATGGCAGGAATGAAAGTGGTTGTTACCAAAACCTTAGAAAACGGAAATATTGACGTAGAAGATTTACGCGAAAAAGCTATTTTACACAAAGACAATTTATCTTGTGTGATGATTACCTATCCATCCACTCACGGTGTTTACGAAAGCGCGATTAAAGAAATCACTAAAATTGTTCACGATAATGGTGGTCAGGTTTATATGGACGGTGCAAATATGAATGCTCAGGTTGGATTAACCAATCCAGCAACTATCGGTGCTGACGTTTGTCACCTAAACTTACACAAAACATTTGCTATTCCTCACGGTGGTGGAGGACCTGGTGTGGGACCAATATGTGTTGCGCCACAATTAGCTCCGTTTTTACCAACAAATCCCGTAGTTCCTACAGGTGGAGAAAATGCAATTACGGCTATTTCTGCTGCTCCTTGGGGTTCTGCATTAGTATGCTTGATTTCTTATGGATACATCAAAATGCTTGGAGCCGAAGGTTTAAAATCGGCTACTGAACACGCTATTTTGAATGCTAACTATATCAAAGAAAAATTAAGCGGTCATTACGACACTTTATATTCAGGAGAAATGGGACGTGCGGCACACGAAATGATTTTAGAATGCCGTCCGTTCAAACAAAAAGGAATCGAAGTTACCGATATTGCAAAACGTTTGATGGATTACGGTTTCCACGCTCCAACTGTTTCTTTCCCGGTAGCCGGAACTTTAATGATTGAGCCAACAGAAAGTGAAAACTTAGAAGAATTAGACCGTTTTTGTGATGCGATGATTTCAATCAGAAAAGAAATTGAAGCTGCATCTATCGAAGATTCGAATAATGTTTTGAAAAATTCGCCTCATACATTAGCAATGTTAACTACTGAAAACTGGGATTTCCCATACAGTAGAGAACAAGCAGCTTTCCCATTGGATTACATCGCCGAAAACAAATTCTGGCCTTCTGTTCGCAGAGCCGATGATGCTTTTGGAGACAGAAATTTAGTATGTAGCTGTGCTCCTATTGAAGCTTATATGGAAAGTTAAACATACATTTCACCATAAAAATGCCTCGAAATAATCGAGGCATTTTTATTATAACTAACACAAAATTACGGTTCTAAAGTTTTTAATTCCCCTAGCAACACATCCCTTGGATTAAAAGCAGTTGATTTTAAAAATTCTTTAAAAAAATATCTGTAATTTTGCCCCCACGTATAGCATTTAGTATTTTCTCCTTGTTTTGAAAATATTAAATTTTCGCTATCTTTTTTTAATAGAAAAGCCCAATGAAAATAAAAATAACTGGTACAGGAAGTTACATTCCAGAAAGAATAATTTCCGATAAATATTTCGAACTTCATCAATTTCTAAATGAAGATGGTACTCCAATCAAACAGTCGAATGAAGTTATTATTAAAAAATTCAAAGCAATAACCGGAATCGAAGAAAGACGCTATGCAGAGAGTCAATACAACACTTCTGACTTGGCTTTTTTAGCTTCTCAAAAAGCAATTGAAAATGCAGGAATTGATCCTGAAACTATTGATTATATTATTTTTGCACACAATTTTGGTGATGTAAAACACGGAACGGTACAATCAGATATGATACCGAGTTTAGCCAGTCGTGTTAAAAATAAATTAGGGATTAAAAACCCAAAATGTGTGGCTTACGACCTTATTTTTGGCTGTCCGGGATGGGTTGAAGGTGTATTACAAGCCAATGCTTTTATCAAATCCGGAATGGCTAATCGTTGTTTGGTTATTGGTGCCGAAACTCTTTCGAGAGTGGTGGATGACCACGACCGTGATTCGATGATTTATTCGGATGGTGCCGGAGCAACAATCATTGAAGCTTCTGACAACGAAACCGGAATGCTTTCTTATGAAACTGCCTCTTACACCGAAGAAGAAGCCGGATTTTTATTCTACGGAAAATCGTATCATCCGGGCTTGGATCAAAATACCAAATACATCAAAATGTATGGTAGAAAAATTTACGAATTCGCCCTAAGTAATGTTCCTGCTGCCATGAAAAGCTGTTTGGACAAAAGCGGAATCGCGATAGATGATGTCAAAAAAATCCTGATTCATCAAGCCAATGAAAAAATGGACGAAGCTATCATAGATCGTTTTTACAAACTATATGATAAAACTGCTCCGGCTAACATTATGCCAATGAGTATTCACGATTTAGGAAATAGCAGTGTGGCTACCGTTCCTACTCTTTTTGATTTGATTTTAAACGGACAAATTGAAGATCATGAAATTAATAAAGGTGACATACTTATTTTTGCTTCTGTTGGAGCAGGAATGAATATTAATGCTTTTGTTTACAGATACTAATTCTTTTTAGAATCCAATACAAATCCGCAACCTAAAATTATTTTAGTTGCGGATTTTTCTGTTTAAGCTAAATAATCCCAGACCAAATTCTATAAAACAAGACATATATCTTTGTACATTTGCAAGCAAAATTTCTGAACAAAACATAACCTAATACTGAACGAGAGATTGCTTCGTTCTTCCCAATAACTATGTACGAAAAAACGTTTCCTAATAAAAGATTCAAACACACCTTAGATTTTTTAAAAAAACACATTTCAACTTCTGAAACTATTTTTGACTTAGGAGTTCCAAATCCTTTTTCTAAAATCATGGAAGAAAATGGATATCAGGTAAAAAACACCACAGGAGAAGATTTAGACAAAGACCAAACGGCTTTACAAACCGAATCTTATACTGTCTTTACTGCTTTCGAAATTTTCGAACATTTATTGAATCCTTATACGGTTTTAGAAAATGTAAAATGCGACAAATTGTTAATTTCAATTCCGTTACGCCTTTGGTTTTCGCCAGCTTACAGAAGCAAAACCGACATGTGGGACAGACATTACCACGAATTTGAAGATTGGCAATTGGACTGGCTATTGGAAAAAACAGGCTGGAAAATTACAGCAAGAGAAAAATTCACCCACCCTGTAAAGAAATTAGGCTTCAGACCTTTATTACGTTATTTCACACCAAGATATTATATTGTATTTGCTGAAAAAGTTAAGATTTAAGATTGTTGATTAACGATTTTTGATTTCTGATTTTTAGATGACACCAAAACAAATCTAAAATCTGAGATCTAAAATCTAAAATTTTTTAAATGAACTACTACATAGTTATTCCTGCTCATAACGAAGAAGAATTTATTTCTTTGACCTTAGAATCTTTAGTTTCGCAAACACTTTTACCTAAAAAAGTGATTATCGTAAATGATAATTCTACCGACAGCACTGCCGAAATTGTTCAGGCTTTCGCCAAAGACAATCCGTTTATCACATTGGTAGAAAAAAAATCGAGTGCCATTCATTTACCGGGAAGCAAAGTAATTCAGGCTTTTCAAAAAGGATTTGAAACCTTAGATGAGAATTATGATGTAATTGTAAAATTGGATGCCGACTTAATTTTTCCAAACAATTATTTCGAGACTATAACTAAACACTTTAACTCTGACCCAACAATTGGAATGGTGGGAGGATTTTGTTATATCGAAAAAAACGGCGAATGGGTTCTGGAAAACTTAACTGACAAAGATCACATCCGTGGTGCGCTTAAAGCCTACAGAAAAGAAACTTTCAAACAAATTGGTGGTTTAAGACCACAAATGGGTTGGGATACTGTTGATGAATTACTTTGTAAATTCTACAATTGGAAAGTCGTTACCGATGCTTCTTTGAAAGTAAAACACCTAAAACCAACGGGAGCCAATTACAATAAAACAGCTCGTTACAAACAGGGGGAAGCTTTTTATACTCTGGGTTACGGATTTTGGATTACTTCAATTGCTTCAGCTAAGTTGTCTTTTATGAAAAAGAAACCTTTGTTGTTTTTTGATTACATCCAGGGATTTCTAAAAGCAAAATCAGAAAAAAAACCATTGATGGTAACTGCTGAACAAGCTAAATTCATTCGTAATTATCGCTTGAAAAAGATGAAAGAGAAGCTTTTCTAATGAAAATCCATAACTCATAACTAATTTTGTAAATTAGCCCATATTCAAAAAACTATGATGCTCATTCGATATTTATCGCAAATAGGAAGATATTTCCTAATGCTCAAAGAGATTTTTAACAAACAAACCAAATGGTCTGTGATGCGCAATCTCATATTTAAAGAAATAGACGATTTAATCATTGGCTCACTAGGTATTGTTGCCTTCATTTCATTCTTTGTGGGTGGAGTAGTTTCTATTCAGACCGCTTTGAATTTAACCAATCCATTAATCCCAAAATATCTAATCGGTTTTGCAACCCGCCAATCGGTAATTTTGGAATTTGCGCCAACCTTTATTTCAGTAATTATGGCCGGAAAAATGGGTTCATTCATTACCTCAAGTATCGGAACCATGCGTGTTACTGAACAAATTGACGCTCTGGAAGTAATGGGAGTTAATTCATTAAACTACTTAGTTTTTCCTAAAATCATCGCCTTATTATTGTATCCATTTGTTATTGGAATTAGTATGTTTTTAGGAATCCTAGGAGGCTGGATAGCCGGCGTTTATGGTGGTTTTACCTCAAGTGCCGAATTTATCAATGGAGCTCAGATGGAATTTATCCCATTTCATATTACTTATGCTTTTATTAAAACCATCATTTTTGCCATGTTATTAGCTACAATTCCATCTTTTCACGGTTATTATATGAAAGGTGGCGCATTGGAAGTAGGTAAAGCAAGTACAGTATCCTTTGTTTGGACATCGGTTTCCATCATACTTTTCAATTATATACTAACTCAGTTGTTACTAGGATCATGATAGAAGTAAAAAACATAGAGAAATCATTTGGAGACAGTAAAATTCTTAAAGGAGTCAGCACTATTTTCGAAACCGGAAAAACCAATCTTATCATTGGACAAAGTGGTTCCGGAAAAACAGTATTATTAAAGAGTTTACTTGGAATTCACCAACCCGAAGTAGGAACGATTTCTTTCGATGGTCGTATTTATTCTGAATTGGATCCCGATGAAAAAAGAGAATTACGTACCGAAATTGGAATGGTTTTTCAAGGAAGTGCCTTATTCGATTCGATGACCGTTGCCGAAAATGTGGCTTTCCCATTGAAAATGTTTACCAAAGACGACAAAGCAAAAATTGAAGACAGGGTAGATTTTGTTTTAAAAAGAGTGAATCTAATTGACGCTCATAAAAAATTACCTTCTGAAATTTCAGGAGGAATGCAAAAACGTGTGGCTATTGCCCGCGCTATCGTAAACAATCCGAAATACCTATTTTGTGATGAACCTAACTCCGGATTAGACCCTAACACCTCAATATTGATTGATAACCTCATCAAAGAAATCACCGAAGAATACAATATCACAACAGTAATCAATACACACGATATGAACTCAGTGATGGAAATAGGTGAGAAAATCCTATTCTTAAAAAACGGTTTAAAAGCCTGGGAAGGTACTAAAGAAGAAATTTTCAGAACTGATAACGAAGCTGTTGTTGCTTTTGTATATTCTTCTAATTTGTTCAAAAAAGTAAGAGAAGCACATTTGAAAGAATAACTCTTTTAAATTCCAAATAATCAAAATCCCAAATTCCAACTTTACCCCGAAATTTCGGGATTGGAATTTGGGATTTCTATTTTGGAATTTATTTATTAGTTGGAATTTTTAATCAATTCCACCTCAGCGTTGGGATTAAATAAATACAAACGTCCAGAACTCATTTCTAAGCACTCATATCGTTTGGTACGAACTGCTATTTTCTTGAAAACCTTACCGTTTTTAATTCGGAATACACTGCCGTAGGGAATTTCGAAAACATAATTTTTATCGTTTTGCTTGTCAAATTGTTTTAAGGCAAGGGACAAAGTAGTATCGGTATCGCTGCTGGCACTAGGATTTCTAAAATGTCTGGCTAACAAAGGTAGCAATTGGTTTGGGAAAATTTCAGGGCGAATATAAGGCACCATCAATTGCTGAAAAGTATGTTTCCACTCATTTCCATGCGGTTTAATGTTGCGACCAAATTTTTCGAAAGCTACTAAATGCGCAATTTCGTGAATGAGCGTAATTAAAAAACGATATTTATTCAAACTTCCGTTTACGGTAATTTCGTGTTTTCCGTTCATGGCTTTTCGATAATCCCCATGACGAGTCGCACGCTCGTTAACGATTTTCAAATGTACTCCATGCTCCACAATCAACTCAAAAACAGGTTTGACTGCGTGATCAGGAAGATATTTTGCTAAGGTATCGCTCAATTGGGATTTGGAATTTAAAATTTGAGATTTAAATTTTACGGATTGGTAGTTGAAACCTGCAATACTTTTCCGTTAAAATATTTATTTCCGTTCAATGTAAAATCAAAAATATAGGTTGCCATGCCTTCTGCCGAAATTGGCGCTTGATAACCCGGGAAAGCTTCTTGCAACATTTCCGTTTGCACAGCTCCTAATGCCAAAACATTAAACGCAATGCCATGTTCTTTGTATTCTTCGGCTAATAATTCCGAAAGCGAAATTACAGCTCCTTTACTTGAACTATAAGCGGCAAGACCGGCAAATTTCAAACTGCCCTGAACGCCTCCCATCGAACTGATGGTAACTACATGACTTCCTTTTTGTAAAAACGGAATGCAAATACGAGTCAAATTTGCAACAGCAAAAACATTCACCTTATACACATTTTCAAAATCTGTTTGGGTTAAGGTTTCAAAAGGTTTACAAATTAAACTTCCTGCATTGTGAATCACAGCATCAACCTGTTTCCATGTTTCAGCAAGAAAATTTTCTACTTTTTCTAAATCAGATTCGTTCGACAAATCAACCGAAAGACAACTGATATTTTCATGAACGATTAACTCTTGAGGTGTTTTTCTCGAAATAGCTAAAACCTGATGTCCTGCATTAGCAAATTGTAAAGCCAATTCAAAACCAATTCCTCTACTGGTTCCTGTAATAATAATATTCTTCATGTCACAAAAATAAACAAAAGCTACAAAATAGTCATTGGCTTGCCCAAAACAATATTGGGCTTATTTTTACAACTACAAAGTTCTTGAAATCACTATTTTTTGAATCTCTGATGTTCCTTCATAAATTTGGGTAATTTTTGCATCACGCATCATACGCTCCACATGATATTCGGCTACATAGCCATTTCCGCCGTGAATTTGGACAGCTTCAATAGTAACATCCATAGCTGTTTGTGAAGCAAACAACTTAGCCATCGCTCCCGATTGGGTAATATCCATACCCACATCTTTCTCTGAAGCGGCTTTTAAACACAGCAATTTAGCAGCCGTAATTTGGGTCGCCATATCCACTAATTTAAAAGCAATAGCCTGATGTTGAAAAATTTCTTTACCAAAAGATTCCCTTACATGGGAATATTTCAATGCCAATTCATAAGCCCCTGTGGCAATTCCTAATGCCTGGGAAGCAATCCCTATTCGACCGCCATTAAGAATTTCCATAGCAAAATGAAACCCAAAACCATCTTCCCCTATCCTATTTTCCTTTGGTACTTTTACATCATTAAATATGAGCGAATGTGTATCTGAGCCTCTGATTCCCATCTTCTTTTCCTTAGGACCAACTTCAAAACCAGCCCAACCTTTTTCGACAATAAAAGCATTAATCCCCTTATGTCCTTTTTCAGCATCCGTTTGTGCCATCACAATATAAGTCGAAGCCGTAGAACCATTGGTTATCCAGTTTTTTGTTCCATTCAGTAAATAATAGTCTCCCTTATCGATGGCTGTTGTTTTTTGCGAAGTGGCGTCAGAACCCGCATTAGGTTCCGAAAGACAAAAAGCACCAATAATCTCACCTTTTGCTAATGGGACCAAATATTTTTGTTTTTGCTCTTCGTTGCAATATTTTTCCAATCCGGCACAAACCAAAGAATTATTTACAGACATAATGACCGCAGATGAAGCATCGACTTTTGCAATTTCGCTGAGCACCAAAACATAAGAAACATTGTCCATGCCCGAACCTCCGTATTTAGGATCGACCATCATTCCCAGAAAACCCAATTCTGCCATTTTTTTCACCTGTTCGGCGGGGAATTTAGAAAACTCATCCCGCTCTATCACTCCCGGCAATAATTCGTTTTGGGCAAAATCTCTAGCAGCCTGCTGAATCATTTTTTGTTCTTCGGTCAAATTGAAATCCATAATAATGCTTTTTATAAATTAAGTCCTCAAATACGAATGAAAAAAGGCATTTGGAACGTAAAAAATATTTCAAAATTCCATACACAATCTTCGCTTATTGCTTTTGTGTTTTCTAAATTTACTTACTTTTATTTAAAAAAAGCAACTTCGACTTTTAATATTTTAATCGCTTCTCATTTCCAATATATGAAAAAAGAATTTTACAACGTAATTGGCGTTATGTCAGGAACTTCACTTGACGGAGTTGATTTGGCTCACATTCAATTCGAAATAAAACAAAACCAATGGTCTTTTAAAATTCTGGAAAGCGAAACCGTTCCTTATAGCACTGATTGGGTGAACCAATTAAAATCAGCAGTGGATTTTTCGAAAGAAAATCTCGAGATTTTGAATCAAAATTACACCCAGCTACTTTCAAAAATCATCGTTGATTTTATCAAAAAAAATAAAATCATCAATCTTGACGCCGTTTGTTCCCATGGTCACACCATTTTACACCAACCGCAAAACGGATTCACACTTCAAATAGGAAATCTTCCGGAAATTGCTACTTTGACCCAACAAAGAATAGTTTGCGATTTTAGGGTTGAAGATGTTCAATTAGGCGGACAAGGCGCTCCATTAGTTCCTATTGGTGACCGGATTTTATTTAGCGAATACGATTATTGTATCAATTTAGGTGGTTTTTCCAATGTTTCTTTCGAAGAAAATAATCAAAGAATTGCTTTTGACATTTCGCCTGTAAACACCGTTTTGAATTTTTATGCCAATCAACTGGGATTGAATTATGACGATAAAGGTCAAATTTCGAAAACCGGAAAAATCAGTACTGAATTATTAAACGAATTAAATGCTTTCGATTTTTATCAAAAAAAACATCCAAAATCCTTAGGATTCGAATTTGTAAAAGAAGCTGTGTTGCCGCTGATAGAAAAATTCAATATTTCAATCGAAGATAAACTACACACTTTTACCGAACATATTTCTTTACAAACGGCCTTGGCTTTGCCAACAAAAAAAGGTAGTTTATTGATTACCGGAGGCGGTGCTTACAATGATTTTCTTATTTCCAGAATCCAACATTATTTACCCGAAATGAAGCTCATCATTCCCGAAAACAAAATTCTGGAATTTAAAGAAGCTTTAATTTTTGCCTTACTTGGAATCCTAAAACTGAGAGACGAAATCAATGTGCTAAGCAGCGTGACCGGTGCAAGAGAAGATCATAGCTCTGGTTTTATTTACTTGCCAAAACATAATTAAAACTAAGTTCTCTATACCTGCCGGTGGCAAACAGGCATTTTTTTGTTACTCCCGAAGTTTCGGGACATTAGACAAAAAACACTCGAACTGACATTTTGATAATTTAATCCAATGAGTTATTTTAATTGAAAGCAGTGTTTTTTACTCTTAACAATTTTTAGTACTTTTCGACGTTTTTAATACTAGCATCAAAATTTAAAAATACCAATGAGTTCAACCATTTCATCAGATCAAAAAAAATCGTTAGCAATCTCTACGCTTTTGTACGCAACACTGCTACTGATTTTATTCTTCATCCGTTTTTGGCCTCCTGCAAATTTGGACGAGCTAACTGGTGGTGGCGGTGGCGGCGGTGTTACTGTTAATTTTGGAGATAGTGATTTTGGTTCCGGTTCTAATTATAAAAGTGAGATTTTGGAAGTAAAAAACCACGCCAAACCAGCACCTTCGAAAACAATTCCTGACGAAGCTATTTTATCACAGGAAAACACCACCGAAGAAAGTGTTGTAATTCCACCGAAAGAAAAGACAAAAAAAACTATAGTAGTTGTAAAAAAAGAAGAACCAAAACCTATAGTTGTTGCAAAACCTAAAGTTTCTAACAGCACTAATGATGCCTTAGCCAGCATTATGAAAGGTTCTAACCGAGGTGGTGACGGGGACGACAAAACAGCAGGCAACAAAGGAAGACCCAACGGAAATTTAAGCTCCAATAGTTATTATGGCACTGGTGGTTCTGGTGGAGGAACCGGAGGAGGCAATGGAACAGGTAACGGAACAGGCACTGGCTCAGGAAGCGGAAGTGGCTATGGCGGAGGCTCAGGAAGTGGTTCTGGTGATGGAATAGGTTATTCACTAGGAAATAGAAAAGCAATTTCTAAACCTGTTCCTAAATACACTTGCAATGAAGAAGGAAGAGTTGTTGTTGAAGTTTCAGTAGATCGAAACGGAAGGACAGTAAGCGCTATTGCCGGAATAAAAGGAACAACTAACACAATCAGCTGCCTATTAGAGCAAGCCAAAATTGCAGCAATGAATACCCGATGGGATCCAAGCAGTAATGCTCCTGAAAAGCAAACGGGTAAAATTATATATAATTTCAAACTGAATTAATAAAACTCCTTTTGTTCAAAAAAAGCATAAATCATAAAAAAGATAGAGCCTTAGTTTGCAAACTAAGGCTCTATCTTTTTTATGGGTTTGATTTTTAAATCTCGTTAATTCTTAAAATTATTTTGGACTCGTTGCAATTACAAATTTTAAATTATTTCTAACTCCTATTTGCAACACATCAACCAAATCCTGTACTTGTAAATTGAACGGAATTCTAACTACTACTGTCTGATCTTTTTCTGTATCCATCTTAGACATTAAAGTTGTTTCCAGCTCTTCAAAAACAACGGGCTGTTTATCAATATAAAATTTTTTATCTTCAGTTACCGACAAACTAATAAATTGTTTGTTTGTTTTCTCATTAGCCTTGGCTTTTGGCAAAGTCATTTTGATAACATTCGGATTTGCCAAAGTTGATATAATCAGGAAAAAAAGCAACAGGAAAAACATAATGTCACTCAATGACGAAGTAGCCACTTCGGCATGAAATCTTCTTTTGCGCTTAATTGACATAATTTAAGATTTTTGAATAATATTGACAAACTCCAATATTTGTTTCTGAATTTTTAAAGCAAAATGATCAATCTTTCCGTTCAACAAATGGTAACCGCTATATGCAATAATCCCCACAATCAATCCGGCTCCACTACTAATCATCTTTTCATACAATCCACCGGAAATGTTCCCTATACTGATATTTTCGGTTACCGAAATACTGTAAAATATTTTAATAACCCCCGAAATAGTACCGATAAATCCCAATGTTGGCGCAATACCGGCAATAAGCCCTAATTGTCCCAGATGTTTCTCCATCTCCCCTATTTCAATATCTGCTGCACGATCCATATTCGATTCAATTTCAGTAATAGGTCTTCCCACGACCTGAACTCCTTCTTTAAGTATATTCCCGGAAGCGGTATTGCTTCTCTCGGCTATAGCAAGTGCCATATCTAATTTCCCTGAAATAAGATTTACACTGACATCTTTTAATAAATGAGTATCAATCTTTGAAGCTTTATTTATGTATAAATAACGCTCAATAATTAAATAAAAAGTATAAAATAATAATATTGAAATTGGGATTAAGAAAAAACCTCCTTTTAAAATAAAACCTAAAACAGAAATTTCAGTATTTGAAGCCACGTTTTCGACAACAACATTTGAAGCAGCATTAGCAATAGTATCGGCCTGTAATTGGATATAACTAAACATATATTATTTTTTAATTTTACTCATTAATTATAAAAAATACTTCAATTTTGCATTGCAGTAACTTTTAGTTGCAATATTAAACTAAAAAAACCGAAATTTATTTCAGTCCCGAACTAATTTTATCAAAAAATAAATGAATTATCAAGAAACTACAGCCTGGATGTTCAATCAACTTCCGATGTACCAATTGCAAGGAGCTTCTGCTTACAAAAAAGATTTAACCAATACGCATTTACTGATAAATCACCTCAATAATCCGCATACCAATTTAAAATGTATTCATGTTGCCGGGACAAACGGAAAAGGTTCTACTTCTCATATGCTGGCTTCCATACTTCAGGAAGCGGGTTACAAAGTGGGACTTTATACCTCGCCTCATTTAAAAGATTACAGAGAGCGCATTAAAATAAACGGTTTCGAAATTACTGAAGATTTTGTTTGTGATTTTATCAATTCAAACAAATCTTTTTTTGAAACCAATGACATTAGTTTTTTCGAAATGAGCGTTGGATTGGCCTTTGCTTATTTCGCCAAAGAAGAAGTCGATATTGCTATTATTGAAGTCGGAATGGGCGGAAGACTCGATGCTACTAATATCATCACTCCCTTAGTATCGGTGATAACAAATATTGGATTAGATCACCTTCAGTTTCTTGGAAACACCTTAGAAGCAATTGCTTTTGAAAAAGCCGGAATTATCAAAACTGAAATTCCGGTTGTAATTGGAGAATACACCGACGAAACAAAACCTGTTTTCGAAGCGAAAGCAAAAGAAACCAATTCCGAAATCTACTTCGCCTCCGATTTGATTTCAGAAAACCTTCCCTCGGATTTAATTGGCGATTATCAAATACACAATAAAAAAACGGTTATACAAACCATCCAAATTTTAAATACTAAAACTGATTTTTCTATTAATCAAAATAACATTGAATCAGGCTTATTAAATGTAGTGAAAAACACCGGACTTTTGGGAAGATGGCAACAATTAGGCAGCTCCCCTAAAATCATCTGTGACACCGCACACAACAAAAACGGATTAGAGATTGTACTAAACCAAATTAAAAAAGAAAAATTTGAGCAATTGCATATTGTTTTAGGAGTTGTAAACGACAAAGATTTAGACGAAGTTTTGCCTTTGTTCCCTAAAAATGCAATTTATTATTTTTGCAAACCAAATATTCCTCGAGGACTCGAAGCATTGGCATTAAAAGAAAAAGCAGCACAATTCGGCTTAAAAGGAGCAATACTACACTCTGTTCCAGAAGCTTATAAAAAATCAAAAGAATCAGCTAATTCCAACGATTTCATATATGTGGGAGGAAGTACCTTTGTAGTTGCAGAAATTTTATAATTTTTTTCGTTTTTTGCTTGCAAACTCGAAAAAGCATTGTATATTTGCACTCGCAATCACAAACGACAGCAACCTAGTAAAATAGGGCGATTAGCTCAGCTGGTTCAGAGCACCTCGTTTACACCGAGGGGGTCGGGGGTTCGAACCCCTCATCGCCCACCAAAAAACTCCTTAAGCAATTAAGGAGTTTTTTTTATGCCGTATCTTAGCTTTTTAATCCTAAAATAAATGTAGCTTAGCTTCACATTTAAAAATTAAATTTCCTTTAATATTATTTGGAATGAAATGGATTACCAGAGAAAGACCAAAAATAGATAGAATTGCATGCCCTTGGCTGATTAAAAAATTTGTCGATACTGAAGCCGAGTTCATTTATGTCCCCTTCAATATTGTTTTAAGCAAGGCAAAAGAATTAAATGCAATTCCGTTTGACATTCCAAACGTAGAATTCACACACTATAACCAAGAAAGCACCTTTGATTATATTATCAAAAAGTATCAAATTAACGATCCTGCTATTTCAATTATAGCCGAAATTGTGCGAGGAGCTGACACTGACAGACATGACATTGCAAAAGAATCGGCGGGACTTTGGGCAATTTCAGCGGGACTTTCATACAACATCACAGACGATTATAAATTACTGGAAACAGGCATGATTGTTTATGACGCATTATACAGCTGGGCTACTCACTTGTACCAACAAAAGCATTTACAAAATAGTCCTTTTGAAAACTTACTGCATGAAGTTTACAATAAATTCCTAAAAGACAAAAAACATTCAAGCAAAACTCCTTCCTGGGTTAAAGACTTAAAAGAAATCATTCAGGATCAAATTGACACCCAATTCACCTTTGATTTAAAACAAATCTCAAATGATTTGAATTTGAATCCGTCTTATTTATCCAGAGAGTTTTCTAAGTATTTTGAAGATTTGAATTTTGGAGATTATGTTAGAAAACTTCGAATTGAAAAAGCAATTAATCTTATCGAAAATTCATCCTACACATTAACGGAAATAGCTTATATGACCGGTTTTTCAGATCAAAGCCATTTTACCCGAATTTTCAAATTGCATACTGGGAAAAACCCGTCTTCTTATCGAAAAAGAATACAAAAAAGTAATCCAGATACAAAAGGTAAATAGGATTCTATTTATAGTACTATTCCTGTTCATAGCTTTGCTTTTATTATCAAATCCAAAACTATGTCACTTAAGCCCACTCTTTTTATTACCTTATTATTATCAAGTATTGCCGGTTTTTCGCAAACTGTTTACCCAAAAATCACAGGCTATTTTGGCATACTGCATCCGATAGTTTCGATCAGTAAAGAGGAAACTACAGTAAACTTCAGAGATTATTATGCCGTAGGTTTTCCCACAGGAATCAACATCTGGAAAAACGAAAAAATCGGGTTCTCCTTTGAAGTTGTCCCAAATATCAAAGACGATCAGGGAACAAGCAAAGTAACCAACTTATTATTTCACCCGGGAGTTTTAGTCGCTTTAGGAAAAGGATATACTTTTGCAGGAAGAGCAGCATTTGAATCTAATGGCAGATACGGAATAACAGCTGTTTTTAACAAAACTATCATGAAAAACAATAACTGCAGTTATTTTGTAGCCATACCATTTCCTGTTCGTTTTGGCAATGATCACCCAACAACTTTTACCGCAAGTTTTCAATTTGGAATAGCTTTTTAAAATTATGATAACAAAACCAAAATACAGCTTAAAAGATATCGTCTTATATTTTTTAAGACTAGGAACTACAGGCTTTGGTGGCCCGGTAGCCTTAGTAGGATACATGCACAAAGATTTAGTTGAAAATCGAAAATGGATTTCCGAAGAAGAATACAAACAAGGAATTGCATTAGCACAATTAGCTCCGGGACCTTTAGCAGCCCAGTTAGGAATCTATTTAGGATACGTACATTACGGCTTACTTGGCGCTACTTTAGTTGGATTTGCTTTCATCCTTCCCTCTTTTATAATGGTAATATTACTGGCAATTGTCTATAAATTGTACGGTGGTTTATCATGGATACAAGCTGTTTTCTATGGAGTTGGAGCTGCCGTTGTAGGGATAATCACTTTGAGCTCTTATAAACTGACATTAAAATCTATTGGAAAATTGAATCCCGAATCGTTTAAATCAAAATGGTTATTGTGGTTCTTTTTTACTCTGGCTACAGTGATTACTTATATCACCGAGCAAGAGCAAATATTATTCTTTATAGCCGCAGGACTGTTATACATGTTTATAAAAAACCCTCCCCGATTACGAAATACTGCAATTGTCAATTCGGTAATTCTTTGTCAAATTTCCTTTTGGGATTACGAAAACCCAATACTTCTAAAAATAGCCGTTTTCTTTGCCGAAGCCGGAGCTTTTGTCTTTGGAAGCGGATTGGCAATCGTACCTTTTTTACATTCGGGAGTCGTAACTGAAAACCAATGGTTAACAGAACAACAGTTTCTGGATTCGGTTGCTGTCGCCATGATAACTCCAGGTCCGGTTGTAATAACAGTAGGTTTTATTGGGTATCTGGTTGCCGGATTTCTGGGAGCCTTAGTTGCGGCATTGGCTACATTTTTACCTTGTTATTTGTTTACCATAATCTTAGCTCCTTATTTTAACAAGATTGCAAATAACAAATCTGTATCTGCATTTGTCGAAGGTATTACTGCTACTGTTGTAGGAGCTTTAGTTGGCTCAGTTATTATTATAGCTAAACGAAGCATTACAGACATCCCAACCTTACTTATAGCCGCAACTACTGTTTTGGTTTTAATTTATTACAAAAAAATCCAGGAGCCTTATATCATTGTAATTGCTGCAGTTTTAGGAACTTGTATAAAACTAATCCAGAGTCAGTAAATATCCCTAAGCTAATTCAATAACTTCATTAGAAATAATGGAGTTATTTTTTTTATTTTACCAAATATCCTTCAGCTAATTCATGAAACAAAACAATTTGCTCCTCCTTCCACTCAGTATTTTTTCCTAACAAAAAAGCCATTATTTCTGCAACAACAGGAGCAGCCTGGATTGCCGCTCTTGCATCAAGAAAAAGCAATCTGATCCTTCTTGCTAAAACATCCTCAACAGTTAGAGCCATTTCGTTTTTTACTACCCAAACTACTTCTGCTTTTGTATAAGGATAGTCTGGATGAATTTTTTCAGATAAAGAAACATCAGCAGCAATTATTTGTTGTATCAAATGAGCATCAGAACCATAAATTGCGAAATGGGAATTCGTTTTTTCTTTTGAATATCCGTGTATTTGCAAACGTCTGGTTTTACATCTGACAAATTTCAATCCCGAAGCCTGAATTGCTTTATTGATAGTCTGTTCGGCCATACTTCTATAAGTAGTCCACTTGCCTCCAGTCACATTAATCAATCCAGAAGAAAGTACTTTAATACTATGCTCTCTTGACAACAAAGCTGTTTTTTTCTCAGCACCTACTTTCACCAACGGACGCAAACCTACAAAAACACTATTTAGATCAGCATAATCAATTTTATGTTTCGAATATTTATTAAAATGATTGATGATAAAATGAATTTCCTCTTCCAATGGTTTTGGCTCCAATGCTACTTCTTTAACAGGAGTATCGGTAGTACCTAACACTATTTTATCATGCCAGGGAATTACAAACAAAACCCTGCCATCAGACGTTTTAGGAATCAACATCGCCGAAGAACCTTCAAAATAAGACTTATTCAATACCAGATGAATTCCTTGCGATGGCGCAATGGTTACTTCTGCATGTCCTTCCGCCTTTTGCAGTAAATCATCCGCAAAAACACCAGTTGCATTAACAACTGCCTTCGCTTTAATACTATATTCCTGATTTGATAATTCGTCTTTTGCAATTAAACCAATTATCTTATTGTCCTTTTTTATAAAATCAGAAACTGCGCAATAATTCAACACTAGTGCTCCATATTCAATTGCGGTTTGAGCTAAATTAATTGCCAATCGACTATCATCAAATTGCCCATCATAATACAAAACGCCTCCTTTTAAGTTGGTCGAATCCAAATCAGGCAAATGTTTTAAAGTAGCTGCTTTTGAAAGTATTCGTGTTTTTCCCAGACTAAATTTAGCCGACAAAAACTCGTAAATCCACAAACCAAAACCATAATACCATTTATCCCACCACGAATATACCGGTACTACAAATCCTAATTTATGACAAACATGCGGTGCATTTCTAAGCATTCGACCGCGTTCCAGCAAAGCTTCCCGAACCAAATGAATATTGCCCTGAGCCAAATACCTTACTCCGCCATGAACTAATTTTGTAGATCTGCCGGAAGTTCCTTTGGCAAAATCATACTTCTCCAAAAGCAAGGTCTTATATCCACGACTGGCAGCATCAACAGCACAACCGAGGCCAGTAGCTCCTCCACCAATTATAACGATATCAAATTCGGTATTTTCACGAAGTTGATTAAACTTTTCTTCTCTATTCATCAAAAAAAAAAAAATAACTTTAAACTTGCTGTTGTATTTTACAACCACAAGTCTAAAGTTAATTCATTATTATTGGATTATTCTTTTTTGAATTTAAAAAAAGAATAAATTATTTTATAAAATCCAAAGTACGCTCTAAAGCCATACCACGAGAACCTTTTATTAGTATTGTATTATTTTCGAAATTTACTCCTTCTAAACCAACCGAAAAAGCATCAAAACTGTCATAAAAATAAAAATTATCTTTTGCTAGCTGGCACTCAAAAAAAGCTTTCCCAACAAAATAACATCTTACATTAGCTTCGTTCACTAACGAATTCACCAAAGCTTCATGCTCTTTATGACTTTCCTCACCCAGCTCGAACATATCTCCTAAAATCATTATTTTATTTGATTTTTCAAGCTGTAAAAAATTAGCAATCGCAACAGCCATACTGCTTGGATTGGCATTATAAGCATCCAGAATAATCTCGTTAGTTCCCTTAGTCAACAATTGTGATCTATTATTCTCAGGAATATAACTCTCTAATGCTGCTTTTATCGCTTCATCCTCAACTTCAAAAAACTTCCCAATAGTCAGAGCCGCATTTACATTATTGGCATTATACAAACCTATCAAATGCGTTTTGATTTGAAGCGAATCAAAACCAACTTCTACAAAAGGATTAGCTTTAACTTCAGCAATCACAACATTTGCGTTTTTCTTATTTATTCCAAAAGAATAGTGTTTTAAATCTTTGGATTTTTCAAGCTGAATAGGGTCTTCAAGATTAATAAAAGCTAATTTATCATTCTTTGCAAGATATTGATACATTTCGCTCTTTCCTTGAATAACGCCTTCCACACCCCCAAAGCCCTCTAAGTGTGCTTTACCAAAATTAGTAATATAACCATAATCAGGTTGGGCAATTTCGCAAAGAAATTCGATTTCTTTTTTGTGATTGGCACCCATTTCAACAATCCCAATTTCGGTATTTGCATCAAAAGACAACAAGGTCAACGGAACACCAATATGGTTATTCAAATTCCCAACAGTAGCTTTCGTCTTGTATTTTTTAGCCAAAACCACATTAATCAACTCCTTAGTAGTGGTTTTCCCATTACTTCCTGTAAGAGCAACAATAGGCAATTTCAAATAATTCCTATGAAACTTTGCCAATTCCTGCAAAGCAACTAAACTATCCTCTACTAAAACCGTTCTCTCATCAATGTAGTAAGCTTCATTGTCAATTATCACACAAGAAGCACCTTTCTCTAATGCTTCTGCAGCAAAAGTATTGGCATCAAATCGATCGCCTTTAATAGCAACAAACAATGATTTTGGTTCAATTTTTCGGGTATCTATCGAAACTCCGCTACATTTTAAAAATAAACTATGAATGTAATTGATATCCATATAAAAATGATTTAAAAAATAAAAGCCCTAATCAAAGGGCTTTTTATTTATTTTATTTTAGAAATTAATTTCTTGGTGTTTTTCTTTTATCAGCTTTAGAACCTACTCTGGACATCGCACATCTAAACCCAATATAATCGGTGGCCATATCCTGAGGAAAGTATCTTCTTTGAGCCGGATCTAACCAATACGCTCTGTCTCTCCATGACCCCCCTTTGTAAACTCTAATTTTATCGTTTATCAAAGTAGTTCTTTTACTTGATCTATCGTATTTTCTCACCATTGAACCTAAACTATCGGTAGTAACATTGTGTACTGGCGAATTATACATTTTAGCAATGTTTTTTTCTTTTTCACCATCTGATTCAGAAGATCCAAAATTATAATACTTAGAAGATTGCTTATCACCATCTCTATAACCTATGTTGTTACTCTTATCAAAATTTTGTCTCAAATAAGTTTCTTGCTCATCAACAGGAACCCTGGCAATTTGACCAGGAAAATTTCTAGCCATTAACTTTCCGGTACTTAAAGTATCGTATTTCATGTTTTCTCTGGTAACAATCTCTACTTTTCCATCAGCACCAATTTTATTCTTAGTGTACATATTACCTCTAAAGTAGTTAAAATCGTTAGCCTCATTATCGATAATCGGTCTGTAAACATCGGCTACCCATTCGGCAACGTTACCCGCCATATCATACAATCCAAAGTCATTTGCCGGATATGATTTAACAGCGTTTGTAATATCAGCACCATCATCAGACCAACCTGCAATTCCACCATAATCACCATTTCCTTGTTTGAAATTGGCCAATTGATCTCCTCTGCTTTGTCTTTTTCCTGAACGTGTATATTCACCTGACCAAGGATATTTCTTTTGTCCTTTATAAATATTATATTCTCTTTGACCTACATCAGCAGCAGCAGCATATTCCCACTCAGCCTCAGTTGGAAGCCTGTATTCCGGCATAATAATTCCTGAAGAACGTTGAGCATACACATTTTTTTGTTCCTGAACACTTCCGTCTTTCGATTTTACCGCTCTTCCCTTTGCTCTTTTTAAAACAATTTCTTCGCTTCCGCCTCGTGCAGTTGACGGCGATGCTAAATAAGCCTCAGTACTAAAAGCGTTATCCGCATTTACATCATCTGTTTTTGCATTTTTTTTCAAATACCCATTTTTCTCCAAAATAGCTTCGTTAACACGCTCAGTTCTCCAATTAGCAAAATCAACAGCCTGAATCCAGTTTACCCCAACAACAGGATAATCTGCATAAGCAGGATGTCTCAAATAGTTATTGGTCATAGTTTCATTGTATCCCAAACGATTTCTCCACACAAGTGTATCAGGAACAACGCCGTTATATACATCTTTATAATTTTCATCATCAGGAGAAAAAACATTTTTAACCCAATCCAAATATTCTAAATACATAAAATTAGTCACCTCAGTCTCATCCATATAAAAAGACTGGACGTGTTGCTGAGTAGGAGTATTATTCCAATCGTGCATTACATCATCCTGTACTTTTCCCATTGTAAAAGTTCCACCTTCAACAAAAACCAAACCCGGACCTGCCTCTTGTTTTTTGGCTGCTGTCTTATTATCTACATTCCAACCCGTTGCCCTCGAAGCACCTTTAGAGCTAGATTTTTTACTACAACTAGCAAAACCTAAAGCTACTATCACTGACAACATCAAGCGAAAAACTGTAATTTTATCTACTTTCATACTCTTTACTGTGGTAATATTTATGCGTCGCAATATAATAATTAACGATTAACCTGCAATGTTATTTTAATAATTATAATCGCTTCTTTACTCAAAATAAACGCAAATTTATACTATTTATTATTTATTCACATACTTAATGCTTTTTTTTTACTCTTTTGATTTCTTTATTAAACATACAACACAAGCAAACACAATATTATCCAAAAACAGCAGTTATAATTATCTATGAGTCAAAAACTAAAAAACAGTAAATTAAGTTGCAAAAACTAAAAAACTAAAAACTTGCAACTTTTTAATAAAACACTATATTTGTTCTACTAATTACCCTCTAACCAATGAAAAAAACAATACTTTTAACCCTTTCTTTGTTTTCTATTTCGCTAATCCAAGCCCAACAAAGACCCATCACAGTAGCAGTTCCTTTTTTATCTGTTACTGCTGACGCAAGAGCCGCGGGTATGGCCGACATAGGGGTAGCCACCTCTGCGGATGCTTTTTCGCAACAATGGAACCCTGCCAAATATGCTTTTGCCATTGACAAACAAGGTGTCAGCGGCAGTTACACACCCTATTTAACAGGTCTTGCTAACGATATTTCATTAGGACAATTTACTTATTACAACAAAATTTCTGACCGTAGTGCTTTTGCAGCCAGCCTTCGCTATTTTGGCTTTGGAGACATCGAATTAAGAAGAACAGGAGAACCTGACGAAGCATTTGCAACTGTCGCTCCTAATGAATTTGCCATCGATGGATCTTACTCACTTAAACTAAGTGAAAAATTTTCCATGGCTGTTGGCGCAAGATTCATTCATTCTAATCTAAAAGTTGCAACCGACAATGGAGACGCTACCGCTGCGAGTTCCTTTGCAATTGATATAGCCGGTTTTTACCAATCGGAAGAAATAGCATACAACAGCTTCAACGGAAGATGGAGAGCCGGATTCAATATTCAAAATCTGGGACCAAAAATCAGCTATGATAATGACGAAATTAGCTCTAACTTTTTGCCAGCCAATTTAAAACTAGGAACGGGTTTTGACTTTATTTTAGACGATTATAACAAATTAGGATTAAACGTAGAACTCAACAAGCTACTTGTACCTACACCAAAAGTAGGATACGACAATAACAGCGGTACTTACACAGGTACCGACATGAATGGTGATGGCGTTGTTGACAATACAGACTTTAGCTTATCCAATAACGAATACAGAAGAACCGGATGGTTTTCGGGTGTTTTTAAATCTTTAGGCGACGCTCCTGACGGATTTAGCGAAGAACTAAAAGAAGTCATTTATTCCGTAGGTGCCGAGTATTCTTATCAGGATGCCTTTGCTATGCGTATGGGGTACCATCATGAGAACACTAACAAAAGCGGATTACGATATTTTTCTCTTGGAGCAGGTTTTAAATATACTTCATTAAAAATCGATTTATCTTATTTATTCTCTGCCTCTAAAATCCCAAATCCTTTGGAAAACACACTCCGTTTTTCATTAACACTTAATTTTGGAGACAAATACGAACAATACTAATTTTCAACAAAAACAGCATACCAAAAATCCAAATTTCCATCTAAAGAAATTTGGATTTTTTTTACTCAATATACAATGGAAGAAATTATCATTACAAGCAAATTCACCACTTACAATTCTACAAAAGAGTTACCTAATGAAATTCAAAGCCTTTTCGAAAAAGCAATACAAGCTCAAAAAAGCGCTTACGCTCCTTATTCGAAATTCAGGGTTGGGGCAGCCATTTCTTTAGACAATGGAGAAATAATTTTAGGAAGCAATCAGGAAAATGCCGCTTACCCTTCTGGTCTTTGCGCAGAAAGAGTCGCATTATATCAGGCTGCATCAAATTTTCCGGAGGCAACAATTTCAAAAATAATCATTACAGCCTCACCCGAAGCAACAGGAATTACATCACCAATTACACCCTGCGGTGCGTGCCGACAATCTATAGCCGAATACGAGATTAAGCAAGACAGTCCAATTGAAATTTATTTCATGGGAGAAATAGGTAAGATTTACAAATCGGAATCTTTAAAAAACTTACTCCCTTTAATATTTAACAAAAAACTGCTCTAATAAACCTAAAAATTAGCTTTATAATTTTAGTTCTTAATTGGAATGTCCTATTTTTGCATTTCGCAAATTCGACCTTATAAAATCAATTTGCGAAAAAAGTACTAATTGACAACACAATAAAAACTTTAGTAAAAGAACACTTGAGATGAAAGAAGTTACAAAAGAAGTATATTTAAAGTGGTATGAAGACATGCTGCTTTGGAGAAAGTTTGAGGATAAACTAGCTGCATTATACATACAACAAAAAGTTAGAGGTTTTCTACATTTATATAATGGTCAGGAAGCCGTACTTGCAGGAGCATTGCATGCAATGGATTTAACCAAAGACAAAATGATTACTGCTTACAGAAACCACGTTCAGCCAATTGGTATGGGTGTTGATCCCAGACGTGTAATGGCTGAGTTACTTGGAAAAGCAACAGGAACTTCTAAAGGAATGGGTGGATCCATGCACATTTTCTCAAAAGAGCACCGTTTTTATGGTGGACACGGTATCGTTGGAGGTCAAATTCCAGTTGGTGCAGGTTTAGCTTTTGGAGACAAATACTTCAATACAGGAGGAGTTACAATGACCTATTTTGGTGATGGAGCTGCTCGTCAAGGTTCTTTACACGAAGCTTTCAACATGGCTATGTTATGGAAACTTCCAGTAGTTTTTATTGTTGAAAACAATGGTTACGCTATGGGAACTTCTGTTGAAAGAACAGCAAACCATACTGATATCTGGAAATTAGGTTTAGGATACGAAATGCCTTGTGGACCAGTTGATGGAATGAACCCTGTAAAAGTTGCCGAAGCAATGCACGAAGCTATCGAAAGAGCTCGTCGTGGTGACGGACCAACTTTCCTAGAAATGAAAACATACCGTTATAGAGGACACTCAATGTCTGATGCTCAATTATACCGTTCTAAAGAAGAAGTAGAAGAGTACAAAAAAATTGACCCTATTACTCAGGTATTGGACATCATTAAAGATAAAAAATACGCTACCGATGCAGAAATCGAAGCTATCGACGAAAGAGTAAAAAACTTAGTTCAGGAATGTGTTGATTTTGCTGAATCTTCTCCATATCCAGAACTTGAACAATTATACGACGTAGTTTACGCACAAGAAGATTATCCATTTACACCTCATAAACTATAAAAATATTATGGCGATAAAAGTAACAATGCCTCGTTTGAGTGATACTATGACGGAAGGAACGGTAGCAACTTGGCTTAAAAAAGTAGGAGACAAAATTAGCGAAGGAGATATTCTTGCTGAAATTGAAACTGACAAAGCAACGATGGAATTCGAATCTTTCAACGAAGGAACACTTTTACATATTGGAATTCCGGAAGGAGAAACAGCCCCAGTAGATTCATTATTAGCAATTATCGGAAACGAAGGTGAAGACATTTCTGCTTTACTTTCTGGAGATACTGCACCAGCTGCTGCCGCTCCGGCTGCTACTGAAGCTAAAAAAGAAGAAACTGCTGCTCCAGCTCCAGCTGCTGCTAAACCAGCCGCTTCTTTACCAGCTGGTGTTGTAGTTGTGACTATGCCTCGTTTGAGTGATACAATGACTGAAGGAACAGTAGCTACCTGGTTGAAAAAAGTAGGTGACTCAGTTGCTGAAGGTGACATTCTTGCTGAAATCGAAACAGATAAAGCAACAATGGAATTTGAATCTTTCAACGAAGGAACCTTATTATATATCGGAATTCAGGAAGGAAATACAGCTCCTGTTGATAGTCTTTTAGCTATCATTGGACCTGCAGGAACAGACATCAGCGGAATTGCTGATAACTATGTTGCTGGAGGATCTACTCAGGCTGCTCCTGCTGCCGAAGAAACTAAAGCTGCGCCAGCTACTGAAACTGCTGCACCAGTTGCTCAGGAAGCTGCTGCTGACGGTAAAAGAATTTTGGCTTCACCATTAGCTAAAAAAATTGCTAGCGACAAAGGAATTCAATTAAATCAAGTAAAAGGTTCTGGAGAAAACGGACGTATCGTAAAAAGCGATATCGAGAACTTCACTCCTGCTGCTGCCGCCCCACAAGCTGCTGCGTCTGCAAAAGCTGAAGCTGCTGCTGCACCAGCCCCAAAACCTTATGTTCCAGCAGGGCAAATTGCAACTGAAGAAATCAAAAATTCGCAAATGCGTAAAATCATTGCGAAACGTTTATCTGAATCATTGTTTACTGCGCCACATTACAATTTAGTAATTGAGGTAACAATGGACGAAGCAATGAAATCAAGAGGAATTATCAATAGCGTTCCGGATACCAAAGTATCTTTCAATGATATGGTAATTAAAGCTTCCGCATTAGCTTTGAAAAAGCACCCAAAAATCAATTCACAATGGTCTGCTGACGCTATCACTATCAACTATCATGTAAATATTGGTGTTGCTGTTGCTGTTGAAGACGGATTAGTGGTTCCTGTACTACCATTTACAGATGGCATGAGTTTATCTCAAATTGGAGCAAGTGTAAGAGATTTGGCAGGTAGAGCTAAAAGCAAAAAATTATTACCATCAGAAATGGAAGGAAGTACGTTTACTATTTCTAACCTTGGAATGTTTGGTATCACTGAATTCAATTCTATCATCAACCAACCTAACTCTGCAATCCTTTCAGTAGGAGCTATCGTTGAAAAACCAGTGGTTAAAAACGGTCAGATTGTTGTTGGAAACACAATGATGTTATCTCTTGCTTGTGACCACCGTACTATCGATGGAGCAACTGGAGCACAGTTCTTACAAACATTAAAACAATACATTGAAAACCCAGTGACAATGCTTGCATAATTACTGATTCTGTATAAAACCAAAAACCCGTCTTGTATAAAAACTTGACGGGTTTTTTATTTGGGCATGCCCACGCTTCCACTATCGTTTCAGCGTGGTCGGGCTGTTCGCTATATTCCCGAATATGAAAAACTTCGGTTAAAAAAACCTTGTTTTTCTATTTCGGGAGATGCCGCTTCCATCCCTCATGCAATCAGACACCTCCTTAATGATCCAACTAATCCTTATTCTTCTCCTCAATCCATTTCGACATATATTTTGTGCTTTTTAAAGTATGATGTTGCAGCAATTCGCCCATAAAATTATTCAACCGATGTTGCTTTATATTCGTAACTAAAAGCTCAATTTGCGTAGTAAAATCTTCTTCAAATGAATTCCTCAAATAACGTTGATTCATAATTGTGATTCCGTTTTTTTGAGCTTGAAGCCAGGTAGTTGCATCTTGATACAATTGTACTGCTTTATCAGCAAATTGCTGCTGATTATCTTCAACAAAACCATTCCATAGTAAATTATCCTGCATCGATTCAGCTCCAATTGTTGTCGTTCCACTTGGCGTACCGCATTGCATTGCTTCGAGTAATTTTCCTTTTATTCCTGCACCAAAACGCAACGGAGCTAAAACTACTCGAGCTTTCTGAACAACTTCATTCGCATTTTCAGCACGTCCTTGAATCAAAAACCCTTCTTTAACATTATTTAATTGCAATACTTTTTGAGAAGGATAAGCTCCATAAATATTTAAAACAGCTTCAGGCAATTGTTTTTTAATTAGTGGCCAAATCGTTTCTTTCAAATACTGAACCGCATTCCAATTGGGTTCATGAAGAAAGTTACCTATAAAAACAAAATCTTTTCGTTCTTCAAAAGAAGGCAATTTCGCTAAATCAGGAATTGCATTCGATTCTAATAAAAGAGGCAAATAACACAATAAGCTTTGATCAATTTTAAAAACAGTTGTCAATAATTCGATTTCATATTCGGAAATCATCAACGACAAATCACAACGTAAAATACTGGCGATTTCACGCTTCGCAACTTCTTCAACTAATAAATCTGAGATTTGAAATTCTCGTTTTTCCTTAAATGCTTTTTGTCTAGCTAATCGCAAACAATGCAAATCCTCGGTATCTAGAATTCGTAAAGCATTTAGACAGTTTTCGGCAACTCGCCAGCCAAATTGCTCCTCAATCATAAATCGGTCAAACAAAACCACAGAAGGATTCAACTCCTTTATAAAATTATCAAAACTGGAAGAATTCAGTACAATCGACTTTCGTTCTACATTATAAGATTTCAAATCAATCATAAAATCACTATCCTGAGCCGGACTTGCAAAAGTAATTTCAAAGCCCTGCTTTTGAAACAAAGAAATCAACTGCATCATCCTTCCTCCTGCAGCAGAAGAATTAGGCTCAGGCCATACAAAACCAATTATTAAAAGCGATTGCATCTGATTCATATCAACATAAAATTTTGTCACAAAATAATACTAAATTTATCGTTAATCCTCTCGTTTAGACAAAAATCACTAAAATAAACATTAATTTTGCATAAAATTATAATGATATGTTAGGATTAAAGTTAGCCACAGATCCAAGATGGGTCAACATTGTAGAATCTAATATCGAAGAAATTTTAACCGACCATGCCTGGTGCGAACAAAAAGCAGCTTCTAACGCTATAAGTCTTATTACCCAAAACTCTGAAAAAGAGGAATTGGTCACTGAATTAGTGCTTATTGCCCAAGAAGAAATAGAACATTTTAAAATGGTTCATGACCTTATCAAAGAAAGAGGACTCACTTTTGGACGTGAACGCAAAGACAGCTACGTTAATGAACTATTCAAATTCATGAAAAAAGACGGAAGCCGTAATGATGCTTTGTGCGAGCGTTTGCTTTTTTCGGCTATGATTGAAGCCAGAAGTTGCGAGCGTTTCAAAGTATTATCAGAAAACATCAAAGATCCAGAATTAGCTAAATTCTATCGTGATTTAATGATAAGCGAAGCAAACCACTATACTACTTTTTTAGGCTTTGCCCGAAAATATGCCGACAACGTTGATGTGGATAAACGCTGGAAAGAGTGGATTGAGTATGAAACTTCAATAATTACAAACTACGGAAAGAACGAAACCATTCACGGATAATAATTTATTCTAAAAAACGTTCCTAACCTTATTTCTCATATAACTTTCAGTATCATGTCTCAAAAAAAAGCTATATTTTTTAAAATCTTAAAATATATAGGAATCACGCTAATCAGTTTATTGGCTTTTATGTTTATTGCTCCTTATATTTTTGCAGATAAAATTAATGCTGAAATAAAAAAAGTAGCTAATCAAAAACTAAATGCTAAACTGGATTACTCTGAATCGAATGTTTCTTTTTTTAATCATTTTCCATCATTAACTGTAAGTTTAAATGATTTTAAACTTAATGGTTCGGCTCCTTATCAAAATGAAAATCTAATCACAGCTAAAGAAATTGCTTTTGGTATTGATGTTCCTAGTTTAATTTTTGGAAAATCAGTCAATATCGACAAAATATTTCTTTCTAATGCTGACATTAATGTAAAAGTCAACAAAGAAGGATTTGCAAATTACAACGTCTATAAAGCTGACAAAACTAAAACAACTAAAAAAGAAGAGGACAGCTCCTTAAAACTGGAGAAAATCGAAATAACCAACAGTAAAATTGTTTATGACGATTTATCGACTAAACTCCACTTTGACATTTTTGGTTTTAATTATATAGGAAAAGGCGATTTAAGCAAAGCTATATTTGATTTATCATCTAAAGCTCAAATTGAAAAACTCAATCTTTTGTATGATAACGAGCCTTATTTGATGAACAAAAAAGTCAATGCCGATTTGATTACCAAAGTAAATGTAAACTCGCTTTCATTAATTTTTGAACAAAATGACCTAAAAATAAACAATCTGGTTGTTGATTTCAAAGGAAAATTCGATTTCCTTAAAGAAGGTTACAATATGGATTTTATCCTAAAAACCACTAACAGTAACTTGCATGATTTTTTTACTGCTTTTCCGCCAAAATTCATCACTTGGCTTGAAAAAACGAAATTAACCGGAAAAACAGACTGTATATTATCCCTAAAAGGAAATTATATTGCCTCTAAAAATATTGCGCCAAAATTGGAATTGGATTTTAAAATCAAAGACGGAAGTATCAATTACAATCAAAGTCCAGCCACTGTAACCAACTTAGATGTTGATTTTGATACGCAATTGCCTTCTTTAAATCCTGATTCGCTTATTGTAGATCTAAGAAACCTATCGCTCAACATTGATAAAGAATCTTTGAAAGCAAAATTATACAGCACAGGAACTGCTGTTCTGGATATTAATGCTGCACTTAACGCCAAAATAGATCTGGAAAAACTAAATCGAGCAATCGGAATTCCTGATGTTGAATTAAAAGGAATGCTGGTAGCTAACGGAACTTCCAAAGGAAAATTCGATAAAAAGAACGGATTATTTCCTGTAACAAATGCCGTTATCAACTTAAACAATGGTTTTCTAAAAACGAAATATTATCCAAATCCAATTACGAATATTGGAATTGTTTCTACTATTTCGAATCCTAAAGGTACTTTCGAAGATTTGAAAGTAGTTTTACAACCCGCGCAATTTACTTTTGAAGGGAATCCGGTTTTTGTAAAAGCCAATTTGAGTAATTTTGACAATCTTGTGTATGATGTTACTGCCAAAGGAACTTTGGATATTGGTAAAATCTACCAGGTTTTTTCTCAAAAAGGACTCGACGTTAACGGTTTTATTAAAGCCGATTTAGCCCTAAAAGGAAAACAAAGCGATGCCGAAAAAGGAAACTATTCGAAACTTAAAAATAGTGGAACGCTTGAAATTAGAAACATCAAATTAGCATCTGAGTATTTACCAAAAACATTTCTTATAAAAGAAGGGATTTTTAAATTCAATAATGATAAGATGCGTTTCAATACTTTTTTGGCTTCTTATGGACAATCTGATTTTCAATTGAATGGTTATTTGCAAAATGTATTCAATTTCATGGCTTCAAAAAAAGGAGTTTTACACGGTTCTTTTTCTATGAATTCTACATACATTAACGCTGATGAATTCATGTCGAATACCACTGCAAATACAACCGAAACAACTACAAGCAATGCTCCAACTGCTGCTAAAACAGAAACAGGAGTAATTATTGTTCCGCCAAATTTAGATTTGCATTTTACAGCCAATGCGCAAAAAGTGAATCTCAACGGACTGGAACTTAAAAACGCAAAGGGAAGTTTGAACATGAAAAACGGCTTGCTTAGCATGCAAAATACCGGTTTTGATTTAATCGGTTGTACTGTTGCTATGAACGCTACTTACAAAAGTGTCGATTCTAAAAACGCAAGATTTGAATACCATATTAAAGCAAACGAATTTGATATCAAACGCGCTTATAAAGAAGTAAAACTCTTTAGAGAAATGGCCAGTGCTGCCGAAAAAGCACAGGGAATTATATCTTTAGACTATAATTTAAAAGGAAGATTAAATGCTAATATGGAACCTGTGTTTCCTTCATTGTTAGGAAATGGAGTTATCTCTGTAAAAAATGTCAAAATGTACGGCATGAAAATGTTTGGTAGCGTGGCTAAAAAAACCAATAAAGAGAGTATAAAAAACCCTGAACTGAGTCAAGTGGATATTAAGAGTTCTATTAAAAACAACATTATTACGGTAGAACGATTCAAGTTTAAATTTGCCGGATTCAGACCACGAATTGAAGGAACTACGAGCTTAGATGGAAGATTAAATCTTAAAATGAGACTCGGTTTACCACCTCTTGGAATCCTTGGAATTCCATTAACCATAACAGGAAATAAAGACAACCCGAAGATAAAAATAGGACGACAATCCGAAGATTTAGAAGAAACCAAAGATAGTATTCAGTAAATTATTTCTTTTTAGAAACTTTTTTAGAATACTCGAAATATGGGATTTCAGCGATTTAGTTTAACTAGAGTTTCATTGTTACTTTTGAGCACAATGAAACTCTAGCTTTTTGTGGTAGTTTCTTTAGGTCACACAAATATTAACAAAAATCGTTTGCTTATCATCGTAGAAAAAAATGTTTAAATAATGATCTTCTTCGCCCTTAATTTTTCGTGTAAATTTTTTAATTATTTTGTTTTCTTTTTTTTCTTTTAACGTATTTCTAAATTCTGAGAAACCAACAATTTCTTTTTCTACAGTAATTCTTTTGTCATCATTTAATTCCTTTAAAAGCTTTTTATAATCAGATTTAGATAATTTAATTTGTGAACTAGAGCAGTATTCTCCTTTAAAATCAGGATAGGAAGCTGACTTTTCAATAAATTCTGCCGATTCGGGAATTTCTCTCAAAGTTACAGTTTTAAATTCTTCTTCATAAAAACTTTCAGAAGGATAAAGGGAGTCATAAGTAATGTAAATTATTGCGAACAGAATAGTTATAACATAAGCTATATTTATTTTTCGACTCAATTTGCGTGAAAGTTTTTGTTTTCTTTTAAGGTATATTTTGAAAGGTAAATAAATTAAATATAATATCCCTCCTCCTATTGAAAAGATGATAAACATAAGACTAAAAACAAGAATTCCCATATTTTACTGATTTATGATGTTTCTGACGGAATTACCATTAAGTAATAAATCGGGTTTGGGACTAAATTAAGCCCATTGTCCAAATCCACTGTAATAGCTGTCAGTGACTGGCTTCATTTCCAAAACTTCCACCACTCAGTTTCATTTTTATTTTCTTTTTGGTTAAATTGACTTAACAATTTATCTTCTGAATCGGATTTCCCATAAGCGTCTGCTTCTGTCAAATGTCCGTCTTGGTCACTTATTCTCGTTAATTTCTTTCCTTGTCGAAATACAAGCTGAAGTCCGTGTTCCTGTTCCCAATCACATTCACAAGCAATTTGAATATAAATGTCTCGTTCATTGTAGGGGCGTCTCGTTACATAAATTTCAGATGGTTGAATAAAATTCCAAATTTCGTTTTTGTTTTTTATTTGTCTTAATGCTTTGTACGCTGAGTCAATTTCAACTGCTTCTAAAAAGTCCATACAGTTTTTATAAGCAAGGTTGGAAATTGCGTTTCTATCGTCAGAGTTTAATTTCAAAAAGGATGTCAAAGCTTGGTCAGCTTCGGCAATAAATGTTTTGTCGTGTTCGGGTTCAAAATCCATAAATATTATGGATAATTTTTCTTTGTCAAAAAACGGAATTTCAATTTCGCTACTTTTCCACCAATCAGAAAAATTTTCTTCTTGTCTTAGTTGCCCAATTATTTTTGAAGTAATTTCAATGCTCATCGTTTGTCGTTTTTCTCTTAAGCTAGCCAATAACTCGTTTATTGGCAAAAACCTTCGTATATACATCCAAATTATGATAGATTGGCGGAGGTTTGTTTTGCTTTATTTTTTGCTAATATATAAATAAATGCTACAAACCCAGTTAGAGTTTTATTGTTTTTGTATAATTTCTCTTAAGGTTTCGAGCTGGATTCGCATTTTCCGGATGTGATTGTGTAACATAAGCAAATATGTTATTTAGCCACCATAAACCCTAAAAAAGACAAAAAGGGACTTAAAAACACCCTATAACGTACTTAAAAAAGGTCTTTTAGTACTTAAAAAGTCCCCTTATGGTATCTAAAAAAGACTATTTAGTTCTAAAAAGAGTCTATCACCATACCTAAAAAAGGCAATACAGGACTAAAAAAAGGCTTTTTAGTACATTAATAACCCCTATAGGGGGCTTTTTATACCCCTTTTAGACATAAAAAAGCCCCATTTGTTCAATGGGGCAATTCAAAATTAGCTTGGCTTTTTTTTACAATTTCATTATTTGATTAATAATTTCACATTGTTGTTTAAATCTTCGCCTGTAATGTTTAGAATATAAACTCCCGGCATTTTTCTATCGGTAAAATGTATTTTAAAATTGCCTTTACTATTACCATTGCTTTCTAAAGTTTTTTCGAAAATTTTATTTCCACTAGTATCCATCAAAGTAGCTGTAATATTTGGAGAATTATAATTCGGGATATTAATATTCACTTGTTCTTTTACAGGATTTGGATGTACAACAATTTCATTTGTAGTTATTCTAAAACTCCACACATCACCTGTTGTTGTTCCGTAATCATTTGTAGCATCTACTCTCCAGTAATAATACACTCTGGAAGTTAAATCCAAAGGCAATTGATAAAATAAATTCTCTGAATAAGAAACATCAGTCAGTGGGCTTAGATTTTCCGGATCAGTTCCAAAATATACCGTGTACTTTGTTGCATCTATATTTCCTTTCCAGGCTAAATTGAAATTTGCTACAGGCAACTCTAAAAAGTAAGATCCATTTTCCGGAGTTGAATTAGTCGCTTTTACCGGTGCCGGAGCAGCTTCGGTAACAACCTCAAATACTTCGCTGTAATTAGACGAATCCGTTTTGTTTATTGCTTTCAATCGATAGTAGTATTTAGTACTATGAACTACATTTGTATCAGTATAAGTTGTTGTATTAGCAGCAAGTTCTGCAATTTGCTCAAAATCAATACCATCCAATGAACTTTCTAACACAAAATTAGCTTCATTATTTGAATTGTCATTCCAATTTAAAATAGCTGTAGTTGAAGCTAGCGGAGTTGCCACAGTGTTCGTTTCGAATGTTAGATTAGATGGAGCGTTGATAACTGTTGTGTTGTATATTGCAGCAATTTCAGCAGCCGATAAAGCGTAATTAAATACCTTTAACTCATCTAATTTCCCTTTGTAAGGAGCAGGAGCCGTGCCTACAGCTAATTCAAGTGTACCAATATTTCCAAGAATCAAATCAGTTGGTTCACCAATACCGGTTACTCCTGTTTCGTCAAGTTCACTCTGAAGTACGCCATTCAAATACAAACGTAATTTATGGGCAGTAACATCTCGCATTACAACAACATGTTCCCAGTTTCCAGTGTAGAATCTTGAACCTACTCCTTTTAATTCTTTTTTAATAACATCATCATCTATAGCAAAGCGAAGTTCGCCACTTTTGAATTCAATATTATAACGTTTACCTGTTGCTCCTGTAGTTGTATTTTTTGTAAAAGATCCTTTGCACAATAAATAAGCAGAAGCTGTTGAACCAGTTGGTAGCAAACTAGGTGCCGCATTCATCCAAAATGAAATAGAAAATGAATTCTTATTTAAATAAATCTGATCTTCATTTGGAATACTTGCCATATAATTATTGCTCTTTGATGTCGAAAAATTAAGAGCATTATTAGCTTTCCCTATAATTTTTACTGTCGAATTATCAAAATCTGAATCTAATTTTCCATTATTACTATAATTTGACAAATCGGCAATTTCATCACCTTCTCCGGCAGCTTCTTTAAATGGCCAATGCCCCACCAAGTTCAAAGGAAATTCAGAAATTGTTCTAAAATTCCATACATTCCCAGTTGCTGTACCTTTAACATTTGTTGCATCTACTCTCCAATAATATTTAGTTCCTGAATTTAAACCAGACACTGAATAAGAAGGGCTAGCAACATAATTTACATCGGCAACTTTGTTAAGGTTCGAAGGATCTGTACCAATATAAACTGCATAAGTTGTAGTATTACTACTTCCAGTCCATTTTAAGATAAGACTTCCATTAGTTGGCTCAGCATAGTTAAATTCGTTTGTAGGATTCGGATTCGCAGTTTTAGCTGGTGCCGAAGGAATCGCTGGAGTAGTAACTGAATTTACATCGCTATAACTTGAAGATTCGGTAGTTGTAATGGCTTTTATACGATAATAATATTTAGTATTAGGAACTAAACCTGCATTAGTATATGTAATTGTATTTGCTGGAACTTCTGTAATTTGTGTAAAGTTTGTTCCATCGATTGAACGCTCAATTACAAAATTAGTTTCGTTTTCTGAATTGTCTTTCCAATTTAAAACAACTGTACTCGAAGGAGGAGTTTCAACTGAACTAGCATTAAAAGTAATTGCTGTTGGAGGAATTATAAAATCAGGAGGCGTCTGATTTGTTAAGCCATTAATATAAACTTCAATATTCAAATAAGGTGCCTGCGTTGTGCTTACTGCCAAAGCATCAGCACTATTTTTATTCAATCCATTTGCATCTTCCCAAGCATCTGGCATACCATCATTATCAGTATCTAAAGGAGCTGGTGCGCCATAAACATGTCCTGCACCTCCGTTTACAAAACCAAACTTTGAAGTTAAATCCGATTGAACATAAACATAAGTTGCAGTCGTTCCTTTAGATAACAAATCAGAAATCATTAAATTATCTACTTGATCACGTCTTGGATATGAAGCTCCCACGCTTGAAACTATTTTATCAAAAGCCCCTTGAGCTGTAAGATTTGGATTCTTCATTGGATAATCATAAGGATTTGGCAAAATACTTGCTGCATCCCCGGTTGGATAACCAGTTAGATCTTGAGGAACTAGTGTTCCATCTAATATTCCGTTTCTATTATTGTCAAAATAATTCCCGGCACCATATAAAAAGAAATTAGCATTACCTCTGTTAAAAGGTGTAGAAACAGAAGTACTTGTATTAGGACCTCCAATAAAATAATTATTGATAATATTCACATCAGAACTTCCTGCAGAATCTCCTCCCATAATATAAGCATCTCCGGATTCACTATGTCCATAAGTATTTCCATAGTTACCCCAATTATAAACAACGTTGTTTACAAACTCATTAATTCCTTTTATTTTGTTATTACGAGTCTTATTACAGATGTATAAATTTCCAATTAAACTAATCTTACCACCTGCCGAAGGCTGAATTAAACCACCCGCAGAATGATTATGACGGTGTAATCCCTGACCGATAATGGAATTCTGAATAGTTATATTATCAGGACTCGTTCCTTTACTATCCCAGTTAATAGAAAACACTTCGTCAGTTCCCCAGGTAAAAGTCATGTGGTCGAAAATCATATTCGCTCCATTTGCTAAACCGGATGCATCTTGATTTTGAGCAGTTCCCCCATAGCGAATACGAAGATAACGGGCTATAGTGTTACTGGCCCCTGTAAATGTGACTCTTGGTCCCAAAAAAACAATTCCCTCTCCAGGTGCTGTTTGTCCTGCAATGGTGGTGTTCTTTGCCACAACAATCTGAGATTGTAAGTTAACAATACCACCGACTTTAAATATCACAAAACGACCTTCTTGACTTACCGCATCACGAAACGAACCTGGGCCGCTATCATTCAAATTGGTAACTAAATAAATTTGAGGATTAGCAGCACCTCTTGCTCCAGTGGTAAACCTTCCAAATCCTGTAGCCTCTGGAAAGGCTAATGTTTGGGAACATAAATTCCCAGAACTCAATACAAGTCCGCAAATCATTAAGGCTTTTGGGACTTGTTTAAAAAGTAAAGTTTTAAATTTCATAAATAAATAGTTAAGGTTGGTTATTCCAAAACTATAACTTTAACATTTTATTAGTATCCTGCGCCGTCCTGTACTGGTCTGTATCATTAAAACCAATTATGAAAGACACAAAGAAATAAAATAAAATCCCATGAATAAGAATATTGATAAAATAAGACCTCACAAGCTAACAAGCTCAAATCTATGATTTAAACCACACAAACTGGTCTGGTCAAATAATTAGAAAACAATTATATTTTGGAATAAAATAGCATTACTAATATTGCACATAAATTAGGTATCAATCATTTTTTATAATTGATTCGTTTCCTATTCTCTCTTGAACAAATATCGATAATACTATAAAACAAAAAATCCTATCCGGTTGGATAGGGCTTTCAAAGACTCGAGGACGTTAGTCCAAACTGAACGAAGCTAAATACGACATTTGATATTAAGAGAAGTAAGTCCGGTGACTTGAGGTATAAAACAAAAAACCCTATCTGATTAGGATAGGGTTTTCAAAGAAAGGCGACGACATACTCTCCCACAAAACTGCAGTACCATCTGCGCAGGCGGGCTTAACTACTCTGTTCGGGATGGGAAGAGGTGAGCCCCGCCGCAATAACCACCTTAAGGTTGTTAGTTTTCAGTTCACAGTTTATAGTTTGCAGTTTTTAAACTCTTAACTTATAACTCAAAACTCATAACTGCTCGCGTCGAGCAAATATCTTAACATACTGAGATAAATAATTTAAATTGTCATTAGAAAGTTTGCTGTCCCGATTTACATCGGGACAAGCGGATGTACATAAGCTTACAGGTTATTAGTACTACTCGGCTATGACATTACTGCCTTTACACCTATAGCCTATCAACGTGGTCATCTCCCACGACCTTTAAAAGAAATCTCATCTTGTGGTGGGTTTCGCGCTTATATGCTTTCAGCGCTTATCCCTTCCCAACGTAGCTACTCTGCAGTGCCACTGGCGTGACAACAGATACACTAGAGGTTAGTCCAATTCGGTCCTCTCGTACTAGAATCAGATCCACTCAAATTTCTTGCGCCCACAGTAGATAGAGACCGAACTGTCTCACGACGTTCTGAACCCAGCTCGCGTGCCACTTTAATGGGCGAACAGCCCAACCCTTGGGACCTTCTCCAGCCCCAGGATGTGACGAGCCGACATCGAGGTGCCAAACCCCCCCGTCGATATGAGCTCTTGGGGGAGATCAGCCTGTTATCCCCGGCGTACCTTTTATCCTTTGAGCGATGGCCCTTCCATGCGGAACCACCGGATCACTATGCTCTACTTTCGTACCTGATCGACCTGTATGTCTCTCAGTCAAGCTCCCTTATGCCATTGCACTCTTCGCACGGTTACCAAGCGTACTGAGGGAACCTTTAGAAGCCTCCGTTACTCTTTTGGAGGCGACCACCCCAGTCAAACTACCCACCAAGCAATGTCCCCCCGGTTGGGGGTTAGGCCTCAGATAAACAAAGGGTTGTATTTCAACAATGACTCCACAACGCCTGGCGACGCCACTTCACAGTCTCCAACCTATCCTACACATCATTTATCCAAGGTCAATACTAAGCTATAGTAAAGGTGCACAGGGTCTTTTCGTCCCACTGCGGGTAAACGGCATCTTCACCGTTACTACAATTTCACCGAGCTCATGGCTGAGACAGTGTCCAGATCGTTACACCATTCGTGCAGGTCGGAACTTACCCGACAAGGAATTTCGCTACCTTAGGACCGTTATAGTTACGGCCGCCGTTTACTGGGGCTTCAATTCAATGCTTCTCCGAAGATAACATCTCCTCTTAACCTTCCAGCACCGGGCAGGTGTCAGGCCCTATACTTCATCTTACGATTTTGCAGAGCCCTGTGTTTTTGATAAACAGTCGCCTGGACCTCTTCACTGCGGCCCGCCTTACGGCGGGCGACCCTTCTCCCGAAGTTACGGGTCTATTTTGCCTAATTCCTTAGCCATGAATCTCTCGAGCACCTTAGAATTCTCATCTCGACTACCTGTGTCGGTTTGCGGTACGGGTACTATTAACCTGAAGTTTAGAGGTTTTTCTTGGAAGCCCTTAGGCGCACTATCACTTCAACCGAAGTCTCCGTGTACTATCGTATTTCACCATTCTCTACGGATTTGCCTATAGAGAATATAGCTAGGTACTTTAACGAACTATTCCGTCAGTTCGCGGCGCTTTCATCACTCCGTCACCCCATCACAGTTAACAGTAGTACGGGAATATTAACCCGTGGTCCATCGACTGTCCCTTTCGGGTTCGCCTTAGGTCCCGACTAACCCACAGCTGATTAGCATAGCTGTGGAAACCTTAGTCTTTCGGTGTGCGGGTTTCTCGCCCGCATTATCGTTACTTATGCCTACATTTTCTTTTCCAGCCAGTCCAGCATACCTTACGATACACCTTCAACCCTGCTGGAATGCTCCCCTACCACTTTGCTTACGCAAAATCCATAGCTTCGGTAATATGTTTATGCCCGATTATTATCCATGCTCGTCCGCTCGACTAGTGAGCTGTTACGCACTCTTTAAATGAATGGCTGCTTCCAAGCCAACATCCTAGCTGTCTGGGCAGACAAACCGCGTTCTTTCAACTTAACATATATTTGGGGACCTTAGCTGATGGTCTGGGTTCTTTCCCTCTCGGACTTGGACCTTAGCACCCAAGCCCTCACTGCTAGAGAACATTATATAGCATTCGGAGTTTGTCAGGAATTGGTAGGCGGTGAAGCCCCCGCATCCAATCAGTAGCTCTACCTCTATATAACTTATATCTAGCGCTGCACCTAAATGCATTTCGGGGAGTACGAGCTATTTCCGAGTTTGATTGGCCTTTCACCCCTACCCACAGGTCATCCGAAGACTTTTCAACGTCAACCGGTTCGGTCCTCCACTGTGTGTTACCACAGCTTCAACCTGCCCATGGGTAGATCACACGGTTTCGCGTCTAACACTACTGACTAAAGCGCCCTATTCAGACTCGCTTTCGCTACGGATCCATACCTGAAGTACTTATCCTTGCCAGCAACGTTAACTCGTAGGCTCATTATGCAAAAGGCACGCCGTCACCCCACAAAAGGGCTCCGACCGCTTGTAAGCGTATGGTTTCAGGATCTATTTCACTCCGTTATTCACGGTTCTTTTCACCTTTCCTTCACAGTACTGGTTCACTATCGGTCTCTCAGGAGTATTTAGCCTTAGCGGATGGTCCCGCCAAATTCAGACAGGGTTTCACGTGCCCCGCCCTACTCAGGATACCACTATCTATTACAATCATTACTTATACGAGGCTATCACTCTCTTTGGCTCTACTTTCCAGTAGATTCTAATTCTTCATGCATAAAATCTCGTGGTCCTACAACCCCAACATTGCCGTAACAACATTGGTTTGGGCTAATCCGCGTTCGCTCGCCACTACTTACGGAATCACTTTTGTTTTCTTCTCCTCCGCCTACTTAGATGTTTCAGTTCAGCGGGTTTGCCCACCTATCGGTGTACTATGTCTTCAACATAGTGGGTTGCCCCATTCAGGTATCTACGGATCAAATCTTGTGTGCAGATCCCCGTAGCTTTTCGCAGCTTATCACGCCTTTCATCGCCTCTGAGAGCCTAGGCATCCCCCATACGCCCTTATTTTGCTTATTGTACCAATCTTGTTAATTAAAACAAGACCGTTTTGTTTGTTTCCTATTATAAATAATAGAAAACGCTTTCTACTTTTTAATATTTTTTATCTCAATATGTCAATGAACTTTAATAAGTATTAAGATTTTTGTATTAAGTATTAAGACATTGTCTTGATACTTTGTACTTATATCTTTGTACTTTTTTGTGGAGAATAACGGAGTCGAACCGTTGACCTCCTGCGTGCAAGGCAGGCGCTCTAGCCAGCTGAGCTAATCCCCCGGTTTTAGTGTACAGTTAACAGTTTTTAGTTAACAGTCCTATACGGTTCGTCACTAATAGTGCAACTCAACTTCTAAAATTTCCTTTTAAGTTTTTTACAGTCTTTTTAAGTTTTTGTCTTAAAAAGTAGTCCCGGGCAGACTCGAACTGCCGACCCCTACATTATCAGTGTAGTACTCTAACCAGCTGAGCTACGAGACTCTGTTTTTTACTTAAATTCTTATTCTTTTTTTTTAAATTAACAGCAAGAGTAATAAAATGTCAATATTAATGACCAATAGTTCTTTTCGTCTTTTTCCTTAGCGTGCATATAGCTAACACTAAGGCTCTAGAAAGGAGGTGTTCCAGCCGCACCTTCCGGTACGGCTACCTTGTTACGACTTAGCCCTAGTTACCAGTTTTACCCTAGGCAGCTCCTTGCGGTCACCGACTTCAGGCACCCCCAGCTTCCATGGCTTGACGGGCGGTGTGTACAAGGCCCGGGAACGTATTCACCGGATCATGGCTGATATCCGATTACTAGCGATTCCAGCTTCACGGAGTCGAGTTGCAGACTCCGATCCGAACTGTGACCGGCTTTGTAGATTCGCTCCTGGTCACCCAGTGGCTGCTCTCTGTACCGGCCATTGTAGCACGTGTGTAGCCCAAGGCGTAAGGGCCGTGATGATTTGACGTCATCCCCACCTTCCTCACAGTTTGCACTGGCAGTCTCGTTAGAGTTCCCGACATGACTCGATGGCAACTAACAACAGGGGTTGCGCTCGTTATAGGACTTAACCTGACACCTCACGGCACGAGCTGACGACAACCATGCAGCACCTTGTAAATTGTCTTGCGAAAAGTCTGTTTCCAAACCGGTCAATCTACATTTAAGCCTTGGTAAGGTTCCTCGCGTATCATCGAATTAAACCACATGCTCCACCGCTTGTGCGGGCCCCCGTCAATTCCTTTGAGTTTCAGGCTTGCGCCCGTACTCCCCAGGTGGGATACTTATCACTTTCGCTTAGCCACTGAAATTGCTCCCAACAGCTAGTATCCATCGTTTACGGCGTGGACTACCAGGGTATCTAATCCTGTTCGCTACCCACGCTTTCGTCCATCAGCGTCAATAAACTAGTAGTAACCTGCCTTCGCAATTGGTATTCCATGTAATCTCTAAGCATTTCACCGCTACACTACATATTCTAGTTACTTCCTAGTAATTCAAGTCTAGCAGTATCAATGGCCGTTCCACCGTTGAGCGATGGGCTTTCACCACTGACTTACTAAACCGCCTACGGACCCTTTAAACCCAATGATTCCGGATAACGCTTGGATCCTCCGTATTACCGCGGCTGCTGGCACGGAGTTAGCCGATCCTTATTCTTACAGTACCGTCAAGTTCCTTCACGAAGGAGTGTTTCTTCCTGTACAAAAGCAGTTTACAATCCATAGGACCGTCATCCTGCACGCGGCATGGCTGGTTCAGACTTGCGTCCATTGACCAATATTCCTCACTGCTGCCTCCCGTAGGAGTCTGGTCCGTGTCTCAGTACCAGTGTGGGGGATCTCCCTCTCAGGACCCCTACCCATCGTAGCCTTGGTAAGCCGTTACCTTACCAACAAGCTAATGGGACGCATGCTCATCTTTCACCGTTGTGACTTTAATAGTGGTTTCATGCGAAACTGCTATACTATGAGGTATTAATCCAAATTTCTCTGGGCTATCCCTCTGTGAAAGGTAGATTGCATACGCGTTACGCACCCGTGCGCCGGTCTCTAGTTCCGAAAAACTATACCCCTCGACTTGCATGTGTTAAGCCTGCCGCTAGCGTTCATCCTGAGCCAGGATCAAACTCTTCATCGTATATTGTTTGTCCGCCGTGGCAGACTATTTATTATCTGACTGAAATTCTAGTGGTTTTATTCTAATCTCTCGATTCTATTACTCTTATTCTTTTGTCCCGATTAATCGGGACGGCTGTCAATTCAATATGTCTAGGAACGTGTTCTTCTTATTTTTTCTCTTCGTTTTTCACACCGTAGCGTGTCTCTCGAAGCGGGTGCAAAAGTACAACTTCTTTTTAATCTCGCAAGAAATTTTTAAAGTTTTTTTTTAGAAAATTTTACTCTTCTTCGCTTCTCAATTTCTTACCAGCTTTTCAAATAACTTGTCGCTTTTGCGGGGTGCAAATGTAACATCTGTTTTTAAATCTCACAAACTTTTTTAAACCTTTTTTTTTAGAAATAAATCTATAATTTAGATTTAGTGTTTGTCAGTATTTTAATGAACGTCTGCGTTGTTGCGGGTGCAAAAGTAGAACCTTTATTCGTTTTGACAATAGCTTTTCGAAACTATTTTGAAAGTATTTTTTAACACTCTGAAAACGTGGTTTTTATTTTTTAACTTTTTTAGCGTTTTGTAAGGTTTTAGAGTTACCTAAAAGCTGTTTCGCAGAGATACTCAAAGAAAACACGGAGATTCGCTAAGAGCTTTATCTAACAATTATAGCAACCAATATCATTTTAACCGCACAACCCTAGCCCCGATAGCAGCGGCATCCTCTTGTGGTAGCGACAGCGGACACAAGAGATATAGCGGATAGCGGGAAATAGCTACTAATAAAAAAGACTAAAACAGCAATGCAATACCATTTTAGTCTCTTTATATAATGAATCAACACTTAATTAATCGAATCGAATTGCTTTTACCGGGGTTATTTTAGTAATAATATAAGACGGAATTAGCAAGACCAAGAAACAAACCCCAACCGTTAATACATTTAATAGTATAATATAAACGACATTTATATAAACAGGCGCTTGATTTACATAGTAATTCTCTGGATTAAGCTCAACGATTCCGAAATACTTTTGGATTAAGAGAATCGCAATACCTATTAGATTCCCCCAAAACAATCCTTGGAATATTAAATAGGAAGCGTTATACAAAAACATTTTTCGGATTGTCCAGTTGCTAGCACCTATTGCTTTTAAAATCCCTATCATTTGTGTTCGCTCCAAAATCAAAACCAACAATGCTACAACCATATTGATGGTCGCAACTAATATCATTACAATAAGTATAACTACAATATTGAAATCAAACAATTGAAGCCATTCAAAAATATAACTGTATTTCTCAACTATAGTCTGTGAATCCAAAGTTGAACCAGTATGCTCGTAAACCTGTTCTCCGACAGTCTCTATATTATCAAAATCATTTACAAAAACCTCAAAAGCACCAACCTGATCTGGTTTCCATTTATTAATTCGCTGAATATGTCGAATATCACCCAATACGTAAGTTGCATCAAATTCCTGAAAACCTGAATTAAAAATCCCAACGATTTTAAACCTCCTTATATTAGGTAATTTATTTTGCCCTTCTCTCATAAAGAAGGTATTGAATTCATCATCTACTTTAAGCTTTAACCTATTAGCCAAAAATTGAGAAATCAATACTTCCGAATTTAGACTTGCCGATAAATTAGGCAATCTACCCGAAACCAGGTATTCCTTTATATTATCCCATTTGTAATCTGTACCAACACCTTTAAAAACAATTCCTTCAAAAGCTTCGGCTGTTCTTATAATTCCCGCCTTGCTAGCTACAGCCTGAACATGACTTACTTCGGGCACTGAACTAAATTTAGGATAAAATTTTTGATTTTTAGAAACCGGAACCAAAGTAGCATCAGATTTATTATTATCAAAATTAGCAATAATAATATGTCCGTTGAATGCGGAAATTTTTTCGCGAATCTTTTGCTGAAGTCCAATTCCTGTTGCCACCGACACAATCATCATAATCATTCCGATAGCAATAGCCGAAATTGCAATTTTTATAATAGGCGCAGATATGCTACTTTTATTATCTTTAGCAGTAATAAGTCTTTTGGCAATGAAATATTCTAAATTCAAGTGATTTGTTTTCAAAATTGATGTTCAAAAATACAGCTTTATTCTTAGCCATTCGCTAATCTAACCATATTATATACCGAATCCATACGTTAACAACACAAATATTAAAGAGGCATTTTCTTTTTCATTTCCTCTACAATATTATAAGCCGCCGGACAAATCGGTATGTTCTTTAAAGTAATATCGGTTATCTGCTGAAACTTCTTTCTATCGGTATGCGGAAATTCACGACAAGCTTTAGGGCGCACATCATAAATAAAACAAGTATTATCCGAATCCAGAAAAGCACAAGGAACAGTTTGCAGAACATAATCTTTATCTTCATCTATGCGAAGGTATTGATCAATAAACTGCTGTGGTTTTTGCCTTAGATGTTTTGAAATTCGTTCAATATCGGCAGAAGTAAATAATGGTCCAGTCGTTTTACAACAATTAGCACACTCTAAACAATCCGTTTTCTTAAATTCAGCATCGTGTAAATCCTGCATCACATAATCTAAATTCTTAGGCGTTTTCTTTTTAAGCTTATCAAAATACTTTTTGTTTTCAAGTTGCTTATCTTTGGCTAGTTTTCCGAGATCGTTTAAAGAAGGTTTGAGCATTTGCAAATTTGATTTTTCGTTTATTTAAAAACAACGCTCCAAAATTACTCAAATCGACAAACAATTTATCACATTACCCAATAAAACTATTATGAAAGACCTATTTGGAAAAGCCATTCTTGACCACCAAACGAATAATTCTCCAGAAGATTTAATTACTGAAACCACTATTTCGGAAGAAGATGAAATGAGTGTTACTTATTTATTCCGAAATTTCGAAGCAATGCCTACTATCGAACAAAAAGCATTGCAATTAGCCAAAGGAAAAACACTTGATGTTGGTGCCGGCGCCGGAAGCCATAGTTTGTATTTACAAAACGAAAGGAATTTAGACATAACTGCAATTGACATTTCAGCAAATGCTATTAAAACTTGCCAACTTCGCGGTCTCAAAAAAGCTTTGGTTCAAGACATTTTGACTTTAGAAAATGAAAAATACGATACTATTTTGCTACTTATGAATGGCACAGGTATTTTTGGCACTTTAAAAAATACTCCTAAGTTTCTTCAAAAATTAAAATCCTTATTAAATCCCGGAGGACAAATTTTGATTGACAGTTCGGACATCATTTATATGTTTGACGAAGATGAAGACGGCGCATACGAAGTTCCAGCGAATACTTATTATGGTGAATTAGAATTTACCGTTAGCTATAAAGGCGAAAAAGAAGATTCTTTTCCTTGGCTTTATCTTGACTACAATACTTTGCAAAATGCAGCAAATGATAACGGACTGCAATGTGAACTAATTATAGAAGGCGAACATTATGACTATCTGGCCAGACTTTCAATATAAAGACAAAGCCGACAGCTAATAACTGTCGGCTTTGTCTTTATTTAAGGAATATTCAAATATTTATGTGTTTGCAACGAAACCCTCCATTTTGGATTATTCATTACATACTCTACAATTAGCGGCGTCATTTCTTCTTTTTTACTCCATTCAGGCTGTAAAAACAAAATAGCCTTATGATTTACTAATTCTGCTTGCTCTTCTGCAAAAATAAAATCATGCTTGTTGTGAATAATCACCTTCAATTCATGAGCAGCATTGTAAACAGTTTCTGTTGGTAATTTATTTTTCTTTGGCGAAAGACAAATCCAATCCCAAGTTCCCGAAAGCGGATAAGCTCCAGAAGTTTCAATGTGTACTTTCAAATTTTTATCTTTCAACCTTGAAGTCAATAAAGACATATCCCAAGTTAAAGGTTCTCCCCCTGTTATAACAACGGTGTCAGCATATTTACTGGCATTATCAACTATGTGATCAATACTTGTAGGAGGATGCAATTCGGCATTCCAACTTTCTTTAACATCGCACCAATGACAGCCAACATCACATCCACCGATTCTAATAAAATAAGCTGCTGTTCCAGTATGAAATCCTTCTCCCTGAATGGTATAAAATTCCTCCATCAAAGGCAACATAGCACCTTTGTTCACTTCTAATTGAATTTCTTTTGATAGCATTTTGATAATTTAGGGTGCAAAGATAACGAATTTGTAAAGAGATTACTTAATTTATCAATAGGTTAACAAATGTGCATAAAAAAAGCCAGTATTTCTACCGGCTTTCCTATTTTAAAATAAAATTATTGAAGTGTTTTCAATGATTGAGTAGCATATTTATTAGCTGGATCCAAAGCAAGCGTTTTATTAAAATGCTCAATTGCTTTTGGCTTGTCAAAGTTTGCATATCCTGCAGCCATAGTATTATAAGCCTCAATTAATTTAGTTTTTACAGATTGTTTAGCTAATTCCTCAGCTCCTTTAGCAGTAACACGATCTACATACTCTTGGTAATATTTAATCATTGCCTGATCATCTTCTAACAAACTATTTGTTCTTGCACGAGAAATATAAGCATCAACAGTATCAGGAGAAGCTTCTAATACATTTGCGTAAGCTGTATCAGCTTTCTTTAATGCCTCCATGTTTCTTTCAGCTACCGGTTTCCCTGCATTAGCAAAATAAATAGCGTTTCCTAAGTAAAAATTATCAATCAAGAATGACTTGCTTTCTTTGTAAGAAGTTGCAATTTCTAAAATGGTAGCTGCCTCAGCAAACATTTTTTTCTCATAATATTTTTTTCCTAAATCCCCTAAACCATCAGCTACCGAAGGCTCAAGTTCAACTCCTTTTTTAATAAGAGCAATACCATCAGCATACAAAACAGGATCTACAGCAGTTTCATCAGCATTAGTTCCTTTTTTGATTTTAGCCTGACCTAAGTATAAATAGTCTAATGAAATAACCTTATTAGCCGGATTATTAATATACTGCTCTAAAGAAGAAATAGCTTCGTCAATATGACCATTTTCATAAGCTGCATATCCTAAGTATCTGAAGATTCTTGGATTTACATTATCCAATTCTTTCATTTTGTTAGCTTCAATCTCTAAAGCTTTGTAATCTTTTGCCAAAATCAAGAAATCTGCATGACGCATACGGGAAGCCAATGAATAATCAGTAAGCGTCATATACTTTTCATAAAAAGTCAAAGCCTGCTTGATGTATTGGTCATAACGACCAGGAACATTAAGTGCCCAATAGTAATAAGTTTGTGCTAACTCTCTGTAAACCGGACCATAATTAGGACTTAAAGCAATTACTTCATTGTAAGCAGCTACAGCTTCCTGATATGCTTTCGCTCCTTTTAACAAAACCCCTAATTGCATTTTAGCTCTAATCAAAGTGTTATCAGCCTGGAAAGCACTACGGTATGATGTAAATGCCTCATTTTGATTTTTATCTCCGTAAAAAGCATCTCCTAAAGCCAATAAAATTTGTGGTTCAGTTGGATTTTTCTCTTTTGCCTGAGCTAAAACAGCTAATGCTGCCTTATAATCAGGATAAGAATTATCCATATATGCCTTAGCGATATAAATATATTCTTCGAAATCTTTTTTACGCATTCCTGCTTTTGCTGCATCAAATTTTGCTTTTGCAGCTGCTAAATCTTTCTTTTCTAAATCAATCTGACCTAATCCAATAGAATTAAAATGAGCATTATCTTTGGCTTTCAAACCTTCATCATAAGTAATCTTTGCAGAATCTATTACACTTTGATTCAAATAAATATTTCCCAAAAGAAAAAAAGCTTTACCCTCAGAAGGATTTGATTTTATAATCGATTTTAAAGATGTTTTTGCTTTTTGAAATTGTTCTGCATCAATCTGTTTTTTCACTTCATTAATATCCTGCGCATGTAACACAGAAGCCGAAGCAAAAAGTGCAACACTTAAAATTGTAAACTTGTTCATTGTGATTATATTTAATTTATTCATTTTCTAATTCTCTCCCTCAATTATTTTATTCTGCTTTTTATCAAAATCTTTCTACCGGGCATTTTCGTTGGTAACATCCCTGATTTCAACACTATTCTTTGTCCAATCTCACCGGCTAAAAATGAGGCAAATCCCATTCCTAAACCTGAATATCCCTGACAATTGATAATAAACAAATCACGTGCCAAAGGATAAGTTCCTTCTGCCAGATTATTTTGGGTTGGTGCAAAATAAGAATTTTTATTTAATCCCTGTACGCTTAAAACGTTAATATTAGTTAAATAATCTTTAATATTTACCGTAGGCTGCAATAACCAGTTCACACCAATTACACCAATCATACCATCATTTTCAGAAACAAACTTAACCACTTCTTCATTAGACTTAAAAGAATAAACTCCTTTATGAGAAACCTCCTTTAGTCCTGCAAGAGTGGTCATAAACCTTACCGTACTTGAATTTGGATTATCAAATACCAAACCTTTGATCTTAGTTCCTGCGCTACCTTTCAAAAAAGCAACGACATCTTTCATAGCAATCAAAGTATCCGCATCTTTTTTATTCGAAATCAAAGCAATAGCATCCGTTGCTATTTTTGTTACTCTGGGCTTGATGTTTAGTTGTTCAAAAAACTTAGCTTCATCAACACTCAATTGTCTGGACAAAACTACTATTCGAGATGTATCTTTAAGAAAAGCCTGCATCAATTCTTTTTCTGATTTTGCTTCAAGAATAATTTTTGCATCATAAGTATTTTCAAAAACCGCTATTTGATCCTCAATTAATGGTTTTATAGTCTCATCAACTAACAAAACTGTTTTCCCTTTAATAATAGTTTCTTTGCTTTTTTTAGCTTCAGATTGCTTGCATGAAACAAACAAAACAGCTACAAAAAAGAAAAAAGGATACAATAAAAATTTTATTTTCTTCATAGACATTTTTTATTATTGACTAAGCACACTAACAATCTTGCTAATATTAACTTACTCTTCCTTATTATCATTAATAATTCTCACACAACGAATAATTGCATAAACAATCAAAAGAAGCCCAAAAGCTATTCTGTAATTCGTTGGCAGACTCAACGGCAGACTCGTCATAAACAAAACCATTAAACCTAAAATCAAATAAATCAGGAAAAACAAAATGGCTATAACGAGAAGAAATCGCTCTTTAAGCGATTTCTTCTTAATATTGGTTATAATATTTCTCAACATTATTCTTGTTGTACAAGTGAAATTGGTAACGAATATTGAACCCTTACCGGTTTTCCGTTTTGAATACCAGGATTCCATTTAGGAGATTTTTGTAAAACTCTTATCGCTTCTTTTCCTGTTCCATAACCAATATCTCTTAATACTTTAATATCAGTTAACGAACCATCTTTTTCAACTACAAAAGAAACATAAACCTTTCCTTTTAAACCATCTTCTTCAGGCATACGATAATTTTTACTAACAAAGCCATAAAATTTCTCCATACCTCCAGGAAAATCTGGTTTTACTTCAATACCAGCTGTACTATAAACCTGATCATCTGATTCTTCAACAACCTGGCTGGTTTTAGGACCAGTACCTGCTGGCGCTACAGTTAATACTGCATCAGGATCTCCTTTGATTGTTTCAGTACCTGTTTTTTTCTCCTTGATTTCTTCAATCTTAGGTGGTTCCTCAACAACTTCATCCGCTTTAGCCACAACAGGTTTAACAAATTTTACCTGATCTACTGCCGGTGGCGGTGGTGGCGGTGGTGGAGCGTTTAATTTTGGCGGTTCCACTTTCTTTGGAGGCAACTTAACATTTGTAAGTTTAATATCCTTGATTGAATTATCTTCTTCATCTGTCGCTTTAGGAATCAAACTAATGATAAGAGGCGCACTAACAGCCAGACTAAAAAAGAAAGCACCTATAAGCAGCGCTTTAGTAGTAGTCTTTCGGTTAGATTTTCTCAAATCATAAGCTCCATAAAGCTTATTACGACCTTCGAAAACAATTTCAACCCATTGGTTTTTTAATATATCTAATTTCATTTTTCTTAATTATTAGGTTATTAAGAAAATAAGATGTCTCTTATTTCCCTTCTAACAATTTTTGTTCCTCAGGTAAAAAATCATTAACGATTGTATAGGTAGGAATCGAAGAAATAGCCATTTCATCTAAAATATCAACTACATTTTTATAGGTTGATTTTTTACCCGGTTTGATAATAACAATCATCCCTTGTTCAGGCTTTCCTTTTGCAGCTGTATAAGCAGCCACTTCTTTTTTCCTTTTCAATAATTCTTTTCGAATTCCATCTTTACCATAAGCAATATCCTTAGGAGCCATAGGAGTGTTGATGATCCCCATGTAATAATACATCTTGTCATTATCTCCCAACAACACAGTCATTGTTCGATTCTCATCAACTTTCATATCCTCAACTTTATTCTTCGGATCTTTATCTGGCAAGCCTAAACTCATTGCTTGAGGTTTTGACAACGAAGTAGTAAGCATAAAGAATGTAATAAGTAAGAACGCTAAATCCACCATGGCAGTTAAATCTACCTTCGAGTTTTGCTTTTTACTTCTTACCTTGCCGCCTTTATCACCACCACTGTCGGTATTTAATTCAGCCATTTTAGTATATTTTTTTTAATTAAAAATCTTTTCCTCTCAATCCTGTTACTAAACTAAAAGAATTGATATGCTGATCTTGCAAAATATCCATTACTTTTTTAATAACCGGATACTCCTCTTTAGCATCTCCTTTAATGGCAATTTGTAATTCTTGCTTGCTTCCAATAGAATTATTGTATTCATTATTTGCAATACGAGCATTATAAATCCACTCTTTTAATTGATTATCCAATGAATCCATTGGGATTCCAGGTTGATTCGCTTTTACACGATCAGAAGCCTTCATATCAATTATCTGCTTAAGACTTGTAATTGGCACACCAAAATCAGTCATCAAAGCAAATTTTTCTTTGTCTTCATCAGAAAAAGTCACTCCGAATTTATCTGACATCAACTCTAATGTTCTCTTACGAATATCTTTTCCTTTCAAATCAAAGAACACTTTATCCTTACCGTCAACATTACCAACTGTAATAGTAGCCAAATCAGAATCCGGCAATTTTACTTGTACAGTTGATGCAGGCGTATCAACAGGCATTGCCTCTGGCACTTTAGCTGTAGCTGTCAAAATAAAGAAGGTAAGCAAAAGGAACGCAACATCACACATGGCAGTCATATCTGTCGATGTTGACTTCTTTTTCATTTTTATTTTAGCCATTCTTTTTGTTTTTTATTTTGATATTATAAAATATATCAAAAATGATTATTGTTTCAAACTTCCTCTGAACTTTCTGTAAGTATTTACAATTGTTGTTCCTGCTTCGTCAATTGAATAAGTTAAATCATCAATTTTTGAAGTAAAGAAGTTGTAAGCAACAATAGCCAAGATAGATGTAGAGATACCTGTTGCAGTATTAATAAGTGCCTCAGAGATACCTGTTGCAAGTGCAGCCTGATCCGGAGTACCAGCAGAAGCTAACGCACCAAACGCTTTAATCATCCCCGATACAGTTCCTAATAAACCTCCAAGAGTTCCTAAAGATACTAAAGAAGAAATGATAGTCATGTTTTTCTCTAACATTGGCATTTCAAGAGAAGTAACCTCTTCGATTTCTTTATGGATAGTTTCAGAAGCTTCTTCACTGTTGAATCCTTCTTTCTTAACATCCTGATATTTTACTAATGCTGATTTAATTGCATTTGCAACTGAACCTTGTTGTTTATCACAAGCTGCAATAGCTTCTTCAATATGACCACCTTTGATACTAGATTGTACTTTTGTCATGAAAACATCTAAGTTTCCTTTTCCAGCAGCTTTAGTAATTACAAAGAATCTCTCAATAGAGAATACAATAACCATTAATAACATACCTAACAAAATAGGTACAATAAATCCTCCTTTATAAACTTGTCCTAAAGTATTAATTGGGTGACCTGTTTCTGGATTTCCACCCTCGAAGTTAGCAGGAGACCCCATGATGAATTTCCAAATTACAGCTCCTACCGCCACACATAATAAAATAATGATTCCTGAAATCATTCCTCCTCCTTTTGAACTGCTTTCTTTTTTAACGTTTGCCATTTTTTTTAAATTTTAATAGTTTTAAATAATTTTATTTGAGTTATAATTAACTTGTAGTCCCGCAAATTTATACGTTTCGTTCAAATAAAAAAATTTTTTTTCGTTATATTCAAATTAATCATTTGTAAATTGAACTTTAAAAAATATAATTATTGTTTTATTATCAATTTCGCCATTAAAATTCAAAGATTTTGACAAAATAATTTATTAATTTGTTACTTTACAAGGTAATATTTCAACATCTAATTCCAAAACAGAAAAAACATATTTTTTAAATATTTAACAAAAAAAAAGGCTTAAAATTACAGTAACCACTAAATAAACACAACTTAAAAACATTTACAACATAATTAGAAAATCTAAAAAACAATTCTATTTTCATGGATAAGAGCAAACTATTTAGCGAACAAATCAACCTTGGATACCAATCCAAAGGGCAAAGCATCATACTGGGCGGAGCAATTTTAGAAGGAGAAACCTTAGAAAATGCTCATGTAAAAATCCCTTTAAAAACATTAAACAGACACGGACTCATTGCCGGAGCAACCGGAACCGGTAAAACAAAGACGATTCAAGTTCTGTCTGAGCAATTATCATCTTTTGGAATTCCTGTGTTAATGATGGATATCAAGGGAGATTTTAGCGGTATTGCCAAAGAAGGAGAAGAGAAATCTTTCATCACCGAAAGACATACTAAAATCAATATCCCTTATCAAACCGGCAGTTTCCCCGTAGAGCTATTAAGTTTATCAGAACAAAGTGGCGTTCGCTTAAGAGCAACTGTATCTGAATTTGGTCCGGTCTTATTTTCGCGAATATTAGATTTAAACGACACTCAAGCCGGAGTAGTTGCCATTATATTCAAATATTGTGATGACAACAAAATGCCATTACTCGATTTAAAAGACTTTAAAAAAGTAATCAATTACATTACCGAAGAAGGCAAAGATGAAATTACCGAAAACTATGGCAAGATATCAACTTCGACCACAGGAATTATTCTGAGAAAAATTATTGAATTAGAACAACAGGGAGGCGAACTGTTTTTTGGAGAAATGTCTTTTGATATTGATGATTTAATGCGCATTGATGAAAACGGCAAAGGATACGTCAACATTCTTCGTTTAACCGACATTCAGGACAAACCGAAACTATTCTCGACTTTCATGTTGAGTTTATTAGCCGAAATCTACCAGCAAATGCCTGAAAAAGGAGATGCCGACCAACCGGAATTAATCATTTTTATTGATGAAGCGCATTTAATTTTCAAAGAAGCCAGCAAAGCACTTTTGGAACAAATAGAAACCATTGTAAAACTAATCCGTTCTAAAGGAATTGGAATTTATTTCATTACCCAAAACCCGATGGATGTTCCTAGCGGAATATTGGCTCAATTGGGTTTAAAAATTCAACATGCCTTGAGAGCTTTTACCGCTAATGACAGACAAGCCATAAAACAAACCGCAGATAATTACCCAAGCTCTGAATTCTATAACACCAGCGAACTGTTAACAAGTCTTGGAATTGGAGAAGCTCTGGTAACGGCATTGAGCGAAAAAGGAACTCCTACTCCATTAGCTGCTACGATGCTTCGGGCACCAATGAGCAGAATGGATATCCTGACCGAAAGTGAAATTCAGGAAATCAACAATAAATCGAAGTTGGTAAAAAAATACAGCGAAAACATTGATCGTGAAAGCGCCTACGAAATGCTGAACAAAAAAATTACCGCTATCGAAGACGAAAACGCTAAAAAAGAAGAAGAGCAAAACGAAACCAAACAAACCCAAACTTCTAACCAACCAAGCACTTCAGAAGTAGTTGGAAAATCGGTTTTAAAAGTACTTACCAGTGCTACTTTTATTCGTGGTGCTTTTGGAATTCTTTCTAAATTCTTAAAAAAATAAAACAATAGCAATATCAATGGCAATATCAAAAAATCAATCTCAAAAAATCAATCTCAAATTTGAAATTGCCATTGATATTAATTTTTAAAATTGTTATTGACACAACAATAATTCTAAAATTTTATTTTCTACTTCTGGAAAATTCCAAATATTCTCGATATTATCCATTTTCAAAACTTCTTCCATAATTGCATTTTGAAAATCACCAATTGCCAAAGCTTCCACATAAGGACGATCACTAAAAGTTACTCTACTATATAAAGGTATCCATTTATCAGGATGCTTTCCTGAAAACCATTTCTCAATTTTCTTTTGCAACAAAAATTTATCATCTGCGGTTTTAGAACTCATTTCCATAAAATTCCGATACGAAAGTTCTGCAATAGCATCGGCATTAGGTTTACGTGATTTTTGATATTCAGAAAAAATAGTTTCCCAATCTTCACCGTACTTTAAAATCATTTCATGAAGTATCGTTATATCTTCAAAACCGGCATTCATTCCCTGTCCATAAAAAGGCACAATCGCATGACAAGCATCGCCAATCAAAGCTACCTTATTACTATAAGTCCATGGAAAACATTTCATAGTTACCAAAGTACTAGTAGGATTTTTAAAATAATCTTCTGCCAAATCAGGAATTACCTCAACAGAATCAGGAAAATTCTTTTCAAAAAAAGCTTCCACTTCTTTTCTATCCTTTAATGAACCAAACGAATTTTCACCTTCAAAAGGCATAAATAAAGTACAGGTAAAACTACCATCAAGATTAGGCAAAGCAATTAACATATATTCGCCTCTTGGCCAAATATGGAATGAATTCTTATCTAATTTATGAGAATCATCCTTATTTGCCGGAATATTCAATTCTTTATATCCAATATTTAAGAACTCCTGTGAATAATTAAACATACTCTGACGTTGCATACGATGGCGAATTCTTGAAAAAGCACCATCGGCCCCAAAAACCATATCGTATTTCCTTTCTTCCCACTCGCCTCTTTCGGTTTCACCGATATGTATGGTAGCTTCAGCCAAAGTCACGTCCCAAACTTTATGCTCAAAGAAAAATTCGGCACCAGCTTCTTCGGCAAGATCAATCATTTTCCGATTCAAAGTCCCTCTGGAAATCGAATATATAGATTCTCCTTCCTGACCGTAATTTTGAAATTTAAGAGCATCTACCAAATGAATAGCGCGTTTATCCATTGGAATTGCAATTTGCCGCACAGCTTCGCCCACACCTACTCCATCTAAGGCCTTCCAACCACGAGTTGACATTGCTAAATTAATCGATCGCCCTGAAAATTGTATTTTTCTAATATCCGGGCTCCTATCATAAATATGAACAGTATGTCCTGCTTTTTTTAAATAAATAGCTAATAGTGAACCCACTAAACCGGAACCTACAATCGCTATTTTTTTAGGAGTTTGCATAATTATCCTGTAAAGATTTAAACAAAATTACTGATTTATTGTTTGAACCGGATTCAAAATTGCTGATTTGTTGCTTATCAAAATTCTGTAAATCACTGATTTTCAAAAACAACATTTTATTTATTTCAACAAAATAGTAGCTAACATCAAAGTACACATGATATTTATCAGTTTTTAAGCCAATGTATTTCACAAACTTTGCACAAATTATAATGAATGTATCAACATGACAGAAAATCCAAAACCATTACATAGCTTCCATATCCCGGTTATGGGATTAGCTTACACTATAGACAGTCCTATTCGTGTGGCTCAATATGGAATTTCTTCGGTGATTTCAATTGCCGATGACGAACTGATTGAGAAAATGAATGCTTTTTATCATCAAAAATTCAATCTTCCCTATCAGGAAATATCACAAAAAGTAGCTGATTACAGAGCTAAAAGAATCACTTCGTACTTAAATTTAGTTGACAAAATTGTTAAAGAAAAATTCGAGAATTTTAAAAACGAATTAGCCGAAAGCAAAGAAGCTTTAGAAAACTACATTGACCTTTTACCAAATAAATCTGAAATTAAAAAAGGTCTACAAAACTTAGTTGAAGAAGGATTTCATTGGAAAGAAAACATCAAAAATTATGTTGAAAAACATTTATCAGCCGGTGCAATTGATGTTAATATCATGACCAAATTAGACAAAGATAATTTTGACAAAAATGAACAGTTGCCTATTATCTATAATGACGCACACGCCGCATTAAGAGGTTTTGCAAATAGTACTGTGAACTCTTCGATTGTTCTTTCGGCTGGAATGAATCCGAGATTGTACAGTTATTTTGAAAACTTCGCCGACTTTTATCCTGACGAAAACAACCAGCTAAAAAAGAAAATCACCTTAAAAGTAAGCGACTTCCGATCGGCAATGATTCAGGGAAATTTTTTAGCTAAAAAAGGACTTTGGGTTTCTGAATATAGAATTGAATCAGGACTGAATTGTGGAGGACATGCCTTTGCAACCGACGGCCTTTTATTAGGACCTATCATGGAGGAATTCAAACAAAAGAAAGAACAACTTGTTCAATCGGCCCATGATTTAATGATAAAAGCATTAGAGCAAAAAGGAATGGCAATTCCTCAAACTCCTTTGGATTTAAAAATCACAGTTCAGGGTGGCGTAGGAACTTCGGAAGAGCATGAATTTCTATTGGAATATTACAATGTAGATTCTGTGGGCTGGGGTTCGCCTTTTTTATTAGTTCCCGAAGCTACTTCGGTAGATCAGGCAACCCGAAATTTATTGATCAATGCCAAGGAAGAAGATTTGTATTTAAGTCATATTTCGCCATTGGGAGTTCCTTTCAACACTTTGAGAGGAACTACTAACGAAAAATTAAAACAAAAACGAATTCAGGAAAACAAGGCTGGAAGTTCCTGCCCGAAAAAATTCCTGGCACTTAATAAAGATGCTGAAGGCAAAGGAATTTGTACCGCATCCAAAAAATATCAGGATGGAAAACTCGAGGAATTAGAAGAGAAAAGAAATACGATTTCAATTGAAAATTATGAAAAAGCCAAGCAACAAATTACCGAGAAATCTTGTCTTTGCGTAGGATTAGCCAATGCTTCTTATTTAGAAAACAACATTAAAATAAAAGGACAAGACCAAGGCGTAGTGATTTGTCCCGGACCTAATATTGCGTATTTTGATCAGGAAGTTTCTCTAGCAAAAATGATTCAGCATATTTATGGAAATGCAACGGTTCTCAGAGATACAACCCGACCGAATTTATTTGTAAAAGAACTAAAAATGTATATTGATTATTTAAAAAATGATATCCAGTCCATTACTGAAGAAATCAATACTGCTAAAACCAAAAAATTAGAATCGTTTAAAAGCAATCTTTTGGAAGGAATTGAATATTATCAAAATTTATTTTCGACCATTCCTAATTTTGAAACTATAAAAAATGAAGTTTTAAATCGGCTTAATAGTTATAAAAACGAATTATTTAACATTGAAATTCCAAAATTAGAAGTAGCTTAAACTAAAAAATAGCCACGAATTGACACTATCCCAAAAAGTGTGTAAGTTGAAAAGTTAAGGCTTCGTTTTTATAATCGGAGCCTTTTTTCAAATATAAGGGTAAATTGGTTTAAAACAATTCCCCAATTTTGAATAGGCATTGACCATTTTTTGGTCGCTTCTCTTAAAGCCAAAAATACCGATTTTAATACAGCATCATCTGTTGGGAACGACATTTTATTTTTAGTGTATTTTCTAATTTTTCCGTTTAAGTTCTCGATTAAATTTGTTGTATAAATGATTTTTCTAATTTCAATTGGAAAATCAAAAAATACGGTCAATTCATCCCAGTTATCTCGCCAGGATTTAATTGCATAAGAATATTTGGATTCCCATTTGTCTGCAAAATCGTTTAAAGCCAACTCTGCTGCTTGTTTTGTTGGAGCGTTATAAATATGTTTCATATCGGCAGTAAATTGTTTTCGATCCTTCCAAACGACATATTTACAAGCATTTCTAATTTGATGAACCACGCAGATTTGTGTTTGAGATTCAGGGAAAACACTTCGGATTGTTTGAGTAAATCCATTTAAATTATCGGTAGCTGTAATAAGTATATCTTCAACGCCACGGGCTTTTAAATCAGTCAAAACACTCATCCAAAAGCTACTGCTTTCATTCTTACCAAGCCACATTCCTAAAACATCTTTTTTACCATCTCTGTTAAGCCCTACAGCTAAATAAATAGTTTTATTGATAACTTTCGAACCTTCTCTAACCTTAAAAACAATACCATCCATCCAAACAATTAAATAAAGCTCTTCTAGTGGCCTGTTTTGCCAAGTAACTACTTCATTTGTAATTGTGTTGGTAATACGTGATATAGTCGAAGAAGACACTTCAAAATCATATACCTCCTTGATCTGTTCTTCAATATTACTAACACTCATGCCTTTAGCATAAAGTGAGATGATGACATTTTCAATACCTTGGGCTATATTTTCTCTTTTAGGAACAAGCAGGGGATTAAAGGAAGAATCTCTGTCACGAGGAACTTTGATTTCTTGTTGACCAAAAGAGGTCTTTATTTTTTTAGTTCCGTGTCCGTTGCGATAATTACCCTTAGTGGTTTTATCGTGTTTTTCATTGTCTAAATGAGCATCAAGTTCGGCTTCGAGCATATGTTCAACAGCTCGTTTGTGCATCGTTTGAAAGAATGAGGTTAAATCTTCTGCATTCTTGAAGGATTTATAGAAATCCTTGTTGTTTAATAAGTCGTCTTTGTCAATCATAATTATGTAAGGTTAAAAATAACAAAAAGTTATTTCCGAAAAATATTTTTGAGCTTTTTAAAGGAGCTCAAATATTTTTCAGAATAACTTTTCAACTTACACAGTTAGTGAGACACTACCCACGAATTTCACCTTCTTAACAATTACACAAATGCATAAACAACAATGAATTTGTGTAATATTTTATTTCATTATCATTTGTGATTATTTGTGAAATTCGTGGCTAAAAAATTATTTTTCTAAAATTCCTCTTTTTAAAATTTGTCCAAAATTGTACATATCTTCAAAAGAGCAATACAACGGAACCGGTGCCAGTCGGATAACATTGGGTTCTCTCCAATCCACAATCACACCGTTTTTCATTAAGTAATCAAATAAACTGCGACCTTCTCCATGCAAAAAAACAGATAACTGACAAGCTCTTTCCGAAGGATTGGAAGGCGTAATAATTTCGAAACTACTACTTACTTCTTTGTCAATTTCACGAAGAATAAATTCCAAATAAGCCGTAATTCGATCTCTTTTTTCTATCAATGTATCCATACCTATTTCGTCAAACATTTCTACCGAAGCCAGATAAGGAGCTAAAGACAAAACGGGTAAATTACTAATTTGCCAACCATCAGCACCTTGAATAGGATCAAAAGCAGGTTCCATTTTAAATCGGCGTTCTTTGTTATGTCCCCACCATCCTGCAAATCTTGGTAACTCCGGATTATTATGATGTTTTTCGTGCACAAAACAACCAGAAGCATTTCCCGGCCCGGAATTCATGTATTTATAACTGCACCAGGCAGCAAAATCCACATTCCAATCGTGCAGTTCCAATTTTATATTTCCTGCTGCATGAGCCAAATCCCAACCCACATAAGCTCCTGCTTTGTGTCCCGCAGCAGTAATAGTTTTCATATCAAAAACCTGACCTGTGTAATAATTCACTCCGCCTATTAAGACCAAAGCCAACTCATTGCCTACTTCTTTGATTTTTGCCAAAATATCTTCTGTTCGAATATTATGTTCGCCTTCACGTCTTTTGACCTCAACAATTACTTCTTCGGGTTTTAGACCGTGAAAATTGACCTGGCTTTGAAACATATATTGATCTGAAGGAAAGGCTTTTTCTTCGCAAATAATTTTGAACCTTGTTTTTGTAGGCCGGTAAAAAGAAACCATCAATAAATGAAGATTCACCGTAAGCGTATTCATGACAGTAACTTCAAGCGGTTTTGCCCCAACAATCTTACTCAATGGTTTTGCAAAACGCTCTTGGTAATCCCACCAAGGTTTTTCGGCATAAAAATGACCTTCAACAGCCAGATTAGCCCAGTCATTCATGATTTCATCAACATAAGCCTTAGCCCTCTTAGGCTGTAAGCCTAATGAATTTCCGGTAAAATAAACCACCTCTTTACCGTTCACTTTTGGAAAATGAAATTCGTCACGGTATTGATTTAAACTATCCTGAGAATCGAGCTGTTGGGCAAATTCTTTAGTGTTTTCGAAAATCATAAGCTAAATTTTGTTTAGTAAAAATAACTAAAAACCTCAATGTAGTTCTTTACCACTTAGATTTTATTTTTACCTTATGCCATTCAAAAAAACTACTGACAATCATTTTTATTTAAAAAAGGCTTCGACTAAACATCTTTTCTAACTGCTATTTCTAAACAAAGCATAAAAAAACTCGCCATTGCTGACGAGTTTTCTTAAGTGAATTAACCTTTGATGGTGATTAAAGAATTAACATTGCATCACCGTAAGAATAGAATTTATATTTTTCTTTGATAGCTTCATCATAAGCCTTCTTCATTAAATCGTGTCCACAAAAAGCTGAAATCATCATTAATAAAGTCGATTTTGGTGTATGGAAATTTGTAATCATACAATTAGCCACACTAAAATCATGTGGAGGAAAAATAAACTTATTAGTCCATCCTTCGTAAGGATTCAATGTATTTGCAGAAGAAACCGAACTTTCAATAGCACGCATAGAAGTAGTTCCTACAGCACAAACACGTTTTCTTTTTCCTTTAGCTTCATTAACAATATCGCAGGCTTCCTGAGTAATTTTTAATTCCTCAGAATCCATTTTATGTTTAGACAAATCTTCTACCTCAACAGGGTTAAAAGTACCTAAACCTACGTGAAGTGTAACTTCGGCAAAATTTACTCCTTTTATTTCCAATCGTTTCAATAAATGTTTAGAGAAGTGTAATCCTGCAGTTGGTGCTGCAACAGCTCCTTCTTCTTTAGCATAAATTGTTTGGTAACGCTCGGCATCTTCAGGAGTAACCTCTCTGTTGATGTATTTAGGAATTGGAGTTTCTCCAAGTTCAGTTAATTTATTTCTGAATTCTTCGTAAGAACCATCGTAAAGAAAACGCAAAGTTCTACCACGAGAAGTGGTGTTATCAATTACCTCAGCAACTAACGAATCGTCATCACCGAAATATAATTTATTTCCAATTCTGATTTTACGAGCCGGATCAACAAGTACGTCCCAAAGGCGTTGCTCAGCATTTAATTCTCTAAGCAAAAACACTTCGATTCTGGCTCCTGTTTTTTCCTTGTTACCGTATAAACGAGCAGGAAAAACTTTGGTATTATTCAAAATCATTACATCTCCATCGTCAAAATAATCGATAACATCTTTGAACATTTTATGTTCGATTGTTTGTTTTTTACGATCAATAACCATTAAGCGAGCTTCGTCTCTGTTTTCGGCTGGAAATTCAGCTAAAAGTTCTTTTGGTAAGTCAAAATTAAAATGTGATAATTTCATTCAAAAAAGTTATAAGTTTATGAGTTATAAGTCTTAAGTTTTGATTCTTAATATTATAATCGGTTGCAAATATACGATTGTGAAATAGGCGTTGTCAAGTGTTTTGCCGTTTAATTTAGAATTAAAACAACAAAACCTCAAAGAGTCAATGTTTTAAGGATGTGACTAAAACTTTTAACCTACTAAATCGGAGACTTTATAACCTAATTTTCCCATATCATCCCAAAAATCAGGATAAGATTTAGAAACTACATCGGCATTTTCGATAATAATTGGCACTTTTAATGCTAATGGAGCAAAAGCCATCGCCATTCGGTGGTCATTATACGTTCCGATTTTTACATTCGAATTAATTTCTGAACTAGCCACAAGAGTTAGGCTATCATTCGTAACAGAGATATTCGCCCCCAGTTTACTTAGTTCAATTCTTAAGGCTTCTAATCTGTCCGTTTCTTTAATTTTTAAAGTATGTAAACCTGTAAGATGACAACCAATTCCTAGACCAAGGCAAGTAACTACAATAGTTTGAGCAATATCAGGTGTGTTATTCAAATCGAAAGTTACATCCTGATAGTTGAATTTCTTAGTTTTAGTTAAGGTAATCGTATCTCCATTAAATTGGGTTTCAACACCCATTTCTTTATAAATAGAAACCAAAGCTGAATCTCCCTGCAAACTTGATTCTTTGTAACTAGTCAATGAAATACTAGCCTCATCAGACAAAGCCGCTAAACTGAAAAAGTAAGAAGCAGAACTCCAATCGGACTCTACGGTCATCACTTTAGATTCAACCTCTTGTTTTGGGTAAACCTTGATTACATTACCTTCAAAACTAGTTTTAATATCCAAATCATTCAGCAAAGCCAAAGTCATTTTGATATAAGGAATCGAAGTAATTTCTCCTTCCAATGTCAATTCGATACCGTTTTCTAATTTTGGTGCAACCAATAATAAAGCCGAAATATACTGGCTACTTACGTTAGCAGCCATAGTAACTTTAGAATTGGTGATTTTTTGTCCTTTAATTTTAATTGGCGGATATCCTTCTTCTTTCAAGAAAGAAATATCAGCTCCTAACTGACGTAATGCTTCTACTAAAATTTTAACCGGCCGTTCCTGCATACGGCTAGAACCGGTTAACACCACTTCGCGACCTTCTTTTACAGCAAAATAAGCAGTAAGAAAACGCATTGCTGTTCCTGCATGATGAATATCTACTACCTCTTCATTTCCGCTCAATGCCATTTGCATTACTTCGCTATCATCAGAATTAGAAGTATTAGCCAAAGTAATATTAGGAAATAACGCTTTTAGCAGCAACAATCTATTCGTTTCACTTTTAGATCCTGTAACTGCTATTTGGGCATTTAAGTTAGAATGTGTTGTTTGTAGTAGTAAATTCATTTTTTTAATTATTAGTTGTGAATTATTAGTTATTGCCTATGAGCTTTAACTTAAATAATTTGAGGGCGCAATTTACCACTCACAATTCACAATTCATAATCCACAACTGATAATTATTTTAATTTTTCGTTGTTTTTATGACGGTCTTTATCACGAACTGATTTTAAATCCATTTTTTTATCAAAAGCGGCTTGTAAATCGATTCCGGTTTGATTAGCCAAACATAAAACCACAAAAACCACATCGGCTAGTTCTTCACCTAAATCTTTGTTTTTATCACTCTCTTTCTCTGATTGCTCTCCATAACGACGTGCAATTATTCGAGCTACCTCACCTACTTCTTCAGTAAGCTGAGCCATATTTGTCAATTCATTAAAATAACGAACACCGTGTTCCTTTATCCAGGTATCTACGTCTAATTGAGCGTTTTTTAGATTCATTCTTATATTTTTTTAAGTACAATTTTTTCGTGCTGCTTTTCAATCATTTTTTGATAGAATTCTTTTAAACCATCATAAATATCTGCTGAAGCCATTCCTGTATTTATTTCTTTTGCAACTGAAATTTGGATATTATTACCACTTAGTAAACTATTCACAGAAAACACCAGCATTTTATCATCTGTTGCAATTCTCATCGCTTTAGGAATCGACTCTACCTGATAACCTTCGGGAATTTCAAAATTAAAATTATATTTCTCTTGTCTTGGGTATCCAAAATAAACAGGCATTTTCCTTTTTTCCTGAACAAAAGGATTCTTCTCCATTGTAAAAAACAATAGTGGATTTATAAACATCTTACCACCTATCATCTCGCAATGATTGTTGCTTGCAAAAGTAAATTTTTCAATAACAGCTTTTGATAAATCAGCACTCTTATTTTCAACCGTGTAGTCACTAATTTCAATTCCATTAAATTCATTTTCTTTTTTCTCCAAATAGTTTTCTTTTTTTACATCAGCTTCTCTTTCTCTAAAAATCAGTGCTTCATAATCCGTTTTTTGAACTAAATACTTACCCGAAATATTTCCATTATTAGCAACAACAACACTTAAATTATAAAGCTGTTTAGATGGTTTATTAGGCACTAAATTAATTTCCTCAGATGTTCCATCTTGCCTAACAAGCCTCCCATTCCAATTTAACACATTTAAAGGCAATATATTAGGAGCAGTATGTTTATTAACGGCATCTAACAAAATTCTTTCTCCATTAATTTCGACAGCAACAATAGTATAATTAAAAACGGTTCTATTGGGAAAAACAGGAATTCCATGTTCTCTGGTACTAACTAATACCGGATAAGCCGAAATCCCTGCCAAATTCAACATATTAATCAAGTTAAAATTGACTTCGGCAACATTTCCTGTTTGATCAAGATAAGCTTGTTTCACTCCTTTTTCGGTATAATAACCATATTCCCCATTCCAATTCATTTTACTTTGGATAAACTTAAAAATAACGTTCAATTTGTCTGAATCCGTTACCGTTTCTCCAAGATTGCTTATGATTTTTTTGAGGTCATTTAAAAGATACAACCGTTCCTGAAGCTCCTTACCAAAATTCTTATCATCATAAATAGTTTTGGCAACTCCATTCCAGGTTTGAGAATAATCTTTTACAGGCTGATTAGGATATCTTGTTGTTTCTAATTCATATTGCAATGAAGACTTATAATTATTGATATTATCAACATAACTTTCTTTAACCAGCTGAGGCACATTATCTGCCACAAACGTAGATTTTATTTGCTGATAAATGATAGAATTTGTTTGTCTGTATTCATTATCATAGTTTTTTGAAGTTTGTTCTAACTTCGAATCTGATTTAACATCAACATACCCGGTAAGCAGCTGTTTATAAATAAAATACTCCGGGATTTCACTACAATACTCCACATGATTTACCGGAACGGAATATTGAATTTGGAATACCGGAAATTTGGTTAAATTCTCTGATTTGATTGTGTATTTTAATTCAATAACCGAACCTACTTTTACGGCAGGCATTGTTACAGTAGCTTTTTTCCAATTTTCATTTACATTTTCTTTAAATGTCCCTTCACTATTTAATTTCGTTTTTACAATACTTCCATTCTCAATATTATAGGTAATTCCGTCAGAGAAACTAACGGTCTCATCGCTTATATTTTGATAACCTATATAATAAGGAACTTCAAAATTAGCCCAATCCAAACCTTCTTTTTTATAGATTTTAATTCTGATTTGGATTTCATGATTGGCTACAAAACCTTTCTTAAAATCATAATCAAAGTAAGTTCTCCCTTTTTTATACAAAATTGCCGCAGCAGCCGATGAATCTTTAGGATGTACTTTTTCTTTTAATTCTTCGATTGACACTTTTCCCAATCGAAATTCCTGTGCATTAGAATTAAAAGCAATCAAAAAAAGCATCAATATTGTTATTAAAAACCTATTTTTCATTTGGCTTTTATATTTTAGTTAGAATAATCTTCTCGTTCTGTTTTTCAATCATCTTTTGATAATATGATTTTAAAGCTACATAATCCTCCGAAAGAACTATAGATGAGTTAATTTGATTAGAAATTGAAATCTGAATTGAATTACCATTGGAACTAGTTAAATATCTAAAAACACCTAAATTCCCATTCATTGTTAATGTAATAGATTGAGGTAAATTCTCCACCTTGTATCCTTCGGGAATTTGAATATTTATTGCGTATTTATCCTGAAAAGGAAATCCATAATCTACTGGATACTCTCTATTTTCCTGCTTGAACGGATTTTGTTTTTTAGTGAAAAACAACATAGGATTGACATAGATTTTCCCTCCTATCAATTCGCTCAAATTATTCCCTACAAAAGAATAAGTTTCTATTACCGGTAAACTAAAATCTTTCTCATTTTGCAATGAATATTCATTTATTTCAATCTTATTGTTTGCATTTTCCAATTTCTCAAGATAAGTATCTTCTTTAACTCCTTTTATTTCTTCTCTAAAAAGCATAGCATTATGTGCTGTTTTCTGACATCTTAACTTTCCTAAAACTTCGCCTTTATCATTAATAGAATAATTCAAAGCATTTAGTTCTACTGAAGCTTTTTTAGGCATTAAATCTACTGAAGCAGAAGTCCCATCTTTACGCACTAACCTCCCTAACCAATTTAAAGCTCTAAAAGGCAAAACATTAGGCACTGAAAAAGGATCTGAGCCATCTAACAAAATCATATCATCTCCATTTTCAACTGCTGCAATAACGTAATTAAAAGCAGTTCTATTGGGAAAAAATGAAATTCCATTTGACCTTGTACTCACCAAAACCGGATTTGCATTTAAACCTGCGTAACGAAGCATTGCAGTAAGCATCAAATTGATTTCGGCAATATTTCCTGTTTTATCTTTATAGGCTTTTCTTACTCCATCATTACAGGAATAACCGTAGTAATCATTCCATTTTACAGCTGATTTTACAAATTTCAATATGGCATTAATTTTTTCATCCTGGGTATTTAATCCTGCAAGTACAACTTTCAAATCATCTTCAAAATATCCTGTTTTGTTTAATTCAGAACCAAAATCATCATACTCATATATTGTTTTTACTACAGCCTCCCAATTAGTTGAAAACATTTTAGGCATAGCATTAGGATACTTAGTCATCGATAATTCCTGTTCCAAACTCGTTGTATAATTTCTAACATTATTAACAAATGCCTCTTCTTTAATGGCTGGCATATTTTCGGCTAAATAAATTGTTCTTGTTTCTACATAAGAAATGTTATCCGTATTATGATTAGTAGTAACACGCCCCATAAAACCAACTATTCTTTCTTTTGAATCCATATTTATCACCTTATTTGCTTTTTCAACCGTTATTTTAGGTCTTATAAATCCTTTTACATTCGTATTAAAAACAAAATATTCCGGAACACAACTAATGTATTCTGAATAATTTACCGGAATATCAGACTGAAAATACCAATCCCTGGGATTTCCTATACTAGGCGAATACAAAGTATATTGATATTCAATAACAGCACCTTCTTTTACATTAGGCATTACTATTTTTTTTTGCCCCCAATACTTATTTACTTCTTCATCAAATTCTCCATCACTCTTTAATTTTGTTTTTTCTATCTTTCCATCAACTAAATTGTAAGTTGCCACTTCGGCAAACGAAACCCTTTCTCTTAAATTACTATCTAAGTAATAACGAACTTTTTTATTAGCCCATTCATAACCTTCTTTCTTATATATTTTAATTCTGGCTCTAACTACTAATTCTGTCTCAAAACCATTGCTCTGACTAAACACCATTTTATTTTCTGCTTTTTCAAAAAGCACTGCCGCAACAGCCGATGAGTCTTTAGGATGCACTTTTTGTTTTAATTCTTCAATCGAAACTTTTCCTAATCTAAAATCTTGCGCGTTAGAATTAAAATTTATAAAAGAAAATAAAACTGTTGCTATTAAAATTTTGCACTTCATTTGGTTTAAATTTTGGTTAAGATAATTTTAGCATTGTCATTTCTGGAAACCTGCTCCATGAAGAGACGGTATTGATCGTATTCGGTATTAGGATAAAACCCTTTATGGATAAATAAAGTTCTTTTATAAACTAAGTGAGTAGCATCTTTTTTTATAATTTCAGTCTTATATTCTCCAAACTTTGAACTCAATTCAAAATTAGACGGAAGAAATTCAATAGCATAATTCAAAGGCATTGCAACTTCAACCTCATCAACATCTACATACCCACGCTGAATTTCGAATGGATTTTTACGGTTTCTAATTCGCTTCACGGAACCCGTAAATTGATTGTAAGCATTGAGCGTAAAAATCATTTTTGCTCCCGAAACAGCAGCATAATTAACCGCATCTACAACCACATCCTCTACAAATACTATCTTTTCTTTATTATTAGAAAAATTAATTTTATTTAATTTAAGATTATTAATATTACTCCAATATTCCTTATAATGCGTTTCCTTATCGTTTGGCTGACTATGTTCTAAACTTGCTTTGTTACTGTATTGAGAACCTTCTGAAGCAATAATTATGTTTCCTGATAAATTTCCTTTTTCATCAATGGTATAAGTTCCTTTGCTATTTTGCAGATTAGCTTTATCCTCATAAATTTTAGTATGAACAATTTCTCCCCCAGTTGGTTTTATTACCAATACAGTTCTGTCATCAGTAAATTTACCCTGGTATCCAAAAGGATCATCCTGACTGGTACACTCTAACCACACATAATCATTCTCAACAGGAATTGCTAATATCATGTGATTCCCCTGTATAGAAACAAAATCCGAAACAATATCCTTTTTTTGAGTATCGCCATATAAAATTGTGTTGTAAGACGGTACTCCAACAATATCCAAAAGTGCTCTGGTGTAATTAGTCAATGCTTTACAATCACCATAACCTAATCGATCAACATCATCAGCTAACATTGGTTTCCATCCTCCTATACCTACTTGAATACTAACATATCTTGATTTTTTTTGAACATAATCATAAATCAACTTAGCTTTCTTAACAGGTTCTGTTTCATTTCCAACAAGAGTTTTTATTTTATTGACAGTTTCAGGAGATAATTGAGTGGTCCCTGTCAAAATTTCGTCATAATACCATTTACCAAATTCCTCCCAAGAGGTTGCCGTTCCATCTTCTCCTTCCAGATTAAAGTACTCTAACCCCATCATTAATCTTGGAAAAATAACAGCAGTAGCACAATAAGGTTCTTGTTTTTGAGCTAAAATTCCGGTGGCTTTATAACTCAGCTGTGTATTAGTATCAGTAGTTTTTTGAATATTAAAACCCGAGAAATTAAATTCTTTCTTTTTAAAACCAAGAATACTGGGATAAGTAACATTTAAAACACTCTCTTCCACTCCTACAAGATAATCCTGAACCGGAAACCAACTAGGTATAAAAGCCGTATTTGAGGTCTCTATTTCACTTTCGTAAATTACTGTAAAAGGATATTGTGTAGGCGTATAATCCAGGTAAATATACCTGTTGTCTGAAAAAAGAGTACTGCCACTTATGGCACTTACATCTTTAAATTCCTTTCTCCTTATTTTCTTGATTTCATTACCAAAGACATCAACAACTTTTACTTCAATAGCTTTTACTGAGCTTTTTTTGTCATAATTTTCATAAGCATCTATTGAAGACAAACCACTTTCATTAAAAACAGTGATTACTCTTTTAGTTTTAATATTCATACTTCTTTGCGAAGAAATAACAACATCTATTTGATTTAGTCGAATAACAGCATTCGCATTTTCTTTTAAACTATCAGCAATAAGTAATAGAGGATACTCGCTTTTTTGTGCCTGAAGTTGAAATGCAAAAAACATTGAGATTATTGCAAATTGTATTTTCTTGATTTTCATATAAATTTTGAGAATATAAATAATGATTAAATCGAGGGAAAGACACCTAAATAAAATGCTTTTATTTTTTCTTTCCCAACTATCGATTATCACCAAAAATAAAACAAATCATACAAAATACAATCAATTATTTTTATTTTATTTAACAAGAAATAACCACAGCAGAATTCCTCTCTAAAATACACTAAAAAAATTGTTGTTTATGCTAATTTTCAAAACAAACATTTAAAAATAAACAAATTAGCTTTAAAAACAACTTTGAAATAAATCTATGGAGTAGTAAAAAATATTTTGCAAAAAACTATACGCAGTTACGAAAAGTAAAAATAAATTGCAAATCAACCCAATTACTCATTCCCAATAAGCGCTACAATAACAGCATGCAATTCAGCCGAATCAAAAGGCTTGGAAATATATTGGTTAATCCCTACTGCTTTACAGGCATTAGTAACCGTACTGGTAACTACGGCAGAGAGGGCAACAATTGGGATGTTTTTTTTAGTATGGTTTTTTAAATTTCGGATTGCCGAAGCCGCTTCGTAACCATTCATAACCGGCATCATCAAATCCATTATGATGACATCAAAATCTTCTGCAATAACAGCATCAACGGCTAATTGCCCATTAGCAACTACTACACATTCCATGTTAAATTTTGACAACAGTTTTTGCACTAAAACCTGATTAATGCGATTGTCTTCGGCCAAAAGTATTCTGGTACTCCGGTCTTTAGTATTTGTTTTTTTATCAGACGGTTTTTTGTCTATAAAAGATTTAGACACCGAGAAATAATAATCATTTTTTGAAAAAGGAAGTGTTATAATAAATTTAGTTCCGTTAGCCGGCTGACTCTTTACCTGAATATCGCCTTTCATTAAATAAACAATCTTTCTGACAATGGTTAAACCAAGACCCGAATCAGCATCATCACTCAGCTGAACAAAAGGATTAAAAACTTCGGCTAATTTATCCTCGGCTATTCCCTTTCCGGAATCACTAATAACAAACTTTACCACATAAAAATCATCCTCCTCATCCTTAAACTTAATTTTTAATCTGATTTTCCCTTTTTCAGGCGTAAGCTTGATGGAATTATTGATTAAATTAAATAAAATTTGAGTAATTCTAACCGAATCGCCATTTAAAACCGTTGGTAACTCTTCATCGATGGATATTTTAAAATCTATTTGCTTTTGCTGGAACTTTGTCAAAAAAGTTTCCTGCACTACTCTGGTTAATTGACTTATTTGAAATGGTTTATTTGAAAAAACAGTCTGTTTTGCCTCCATTTTAGCTAAATCCAGAATATCATTGATAATTACTAACAAAATATCTCCCGACATCCTGATGTATTCTAATTGACTCTTCTCCTCTGAACCTAATACCGGACTATTTAATAATAAATCGGTAAATCCTAAAATCCCGTTAAGCGGAGTACGTATTTCGTGACTAATATTAGACAAAAATTGATCTCTTGACAATGTTAATTTTTCGGTACGCTCTTTTTCTTCAACCAATTTTTCATTTATAGTTTCTACTAATTTTTTAGAAACCATAGCTGCTTTTAGCTCTTCAATATAAGTATTGAACCCCATGCAAAATACATCCAGCTCATCATGCGCATCTGAAATGGGCAAATAATTGAAAAAATCTCCTGCAAAACAATTGGATATTTGCTCAACAATAACAGCAGTTCTTTTCTTTTTGGAATCAATTTTCTCAGCCAAAAACAACAATTCCTCATAAACATCATCTAAACTATCTCCATGAGTTAGTTGCTCCTGAAACTCATCTTGGTTTATGGAGCGCACCAGGGCTAATATTTTTTCCAGTTTAGACATCTAATTCTTTTACATTCAATATTGAATAGGATAACATTTTTTACATTAACGAAAAAGTAAAACTATTATTACGTATTTAAAAAATAAATATAAGAAATATCTTTTAAAAAACACAACCAACATTGTTAAATTAAAAAAAATATTACATTATATTATTTAACTCTGTTCTTTAACTTCTAATAACCAAGCTAATGCCTTCTCTTTATTTGTAAAAACTAAAAAGGGCATAATAGGTTTTTTTAATTTGATATAAGTGTTATAAATAAACTTTGTTATATGAGAATTCACTAATACCGCCACAGCATGTAAACAATTTTGACCATACTGATCAGCATAATCTCGAGCTTCTTTAGTAATGTTTTTCACATTGCTTAAATCATATAACCAATATTGATTTTTCCCTTCTGAAATTTCTTCTCTAAGCCTGACAACACCTTTCATCCTCTCAAGATCAACTTCTACTCCTTCACGGAATCTTGAAAACATTATCCCATTCTCTAACCAAAACTCTATATAATCATTTTTAACTGAACTATCTTTCATGATTTTCTACTTATTGAAACCAACTTATGTATTATTATTTATCTATAAAACGCTAAATATATAGTAATTTACACTTTATCCACTATTAGTGTTTCTCTTTCTTTTTTAATTCTTTCAACCAATTGACTGCATCATCTTTTTTAGTAAAACCCTTTAAAGGAACTGTACTATTCTTTAAGAGCATAAAAGTATTAAGAATATATTTGACAACATGGGAATTCAACACTACTGCACAGGCATAAAGATGATCTTGTCCATATTGATCAGCATAATCACGAGCCTCTTTATTATAGGATTTAATTCCGTTAAAATCATAACACCAATATTGCTTTTCACCAGCTGATATTTCAGTTCGCAGGTCAATTATTGATTTTAAAGTTTCGATAGTGCCTTCCGTTACTTTTTTAAATTGAGAATACAGGATTCCATCTTCTATCCAAAATTTAATAAAATCATTTTCGGCTTCTTTCATGTCTCATTTTTTTTCATTTTCTGACTTTATTTCCAACAACCATTTAACTGCTTTTTCTCTATCGGTAAATACCTGAAAAGGAAAACCAGGTGATTTTAATTTCACATACATATTATATATAAATTTTGTAACATGTGAATCAACCATCATTGCATTTGCATGAATAAAATCTTGACCATATTTTTCCGTATAATCTCTTGCTTCTTTATTGAGGGAAACTATTTTTGCACCATCCATACACCAATATTGATTCGTATTTTTCGAAATTTCATGCCTTAATTCTATTAATTTAGACATAATTTTTAAATCAATTTCAATAGGTTCTTTAAGTTCATTTATAACACTCCATTTTCAAACCAAAATCGCGCATATTCATTTTCTACCATTTCCATTTTTTTTACATATTTGAATAAGAATTAATAATCTCTGAATTGTATGTATCCTGAATTCTAATATAAGCAAAAGTTGGCATACTAACTGCAGCATACTTTTGTTTTTCATAATCAGATGTTATTCCTAAATATGTTTTTGATTTCCCTAAATCATTACCTCTTTTTACCATATAATACATCACTTGTTTGTACAAATGATGAGACTTAACATAATCATAATTCAAACCAACAACAAGAGGACAGGAATGATTTTTACCTACAAAATGCCATATACAACCAATCAATTCTTCAGAATCTTTAATACGGAATTCTATAAATTCCCAGTCTTCATATTGAGATAAAATTTTGGCTATTTTGTTAGGATATGAAAAGAAATTAAACGCATAATTTGCTTTTTTAATATTGGTAAACAATTGATAATGTTTTTCAGCTTCAGCATCTGTCAATGTTTTTTTAATCGAAATATCATATTGATCTTCATATTTAAAAACATAACGTTTTATATTGTTTATACTATTTTTAGAACTCAAAAATGACAACAACTCATCTTTTGTATTCCATTTTGGAAGCGAAACAATATTAGTATTAGGCATACTCACTCTTACATAACCTTCATTTTCAAATACTTGTTGAAATTTAAAATCGGATTGAAAATCTCTCAAAATAACTACTTTAGAATTAGTTTCATTTTTTATTTTTTCAACTTCAACAAAAAAACTGTTTAATGCCTGATTTACCAAAACGTGTTCTGCATCTATATACAAATGTGTCCCTTCGGTAAATAAACATCCCATTGCTAATGTTTGCGAACAAAGATAATAAGGATTATGTTTACGTTCTTCCTCTATCTGTCTGGACACATTAGTATGAGACAACATATCATCCTTATAAATAGCTCCTGTAAAAAAAGTAGCTAATACAACATTTCCATCTTTATCTTTAATGATTACATAATGAAAACTCCAGTTCTCTTCTACTTTATCATTATTTGAAAAAATTTCTTCAATACACTTCAAACCGTTATAAGAATAATTTCCTTTATCACTAAAAAAACGATCCCATAAACAAGGCTCTATTTCACTGATACTTTTATATTTCTCAACAAAAACATTCTTCTCCTCAATAATCTTTTCTATTAGTTTTCCTTTAAAAGGAATATTGAACACTTTATAAATTTTCTCTAAATCCTCATTTTCCTCTTCAACAGCTAAATGAAAATTTTTATTTATTGAAGAAACTAATTGATCAATATCTTTTTTAGTATTATGCCTAGTTAATGTAAAACGCAATCCTGTTTTATCATTGGGTACAACTGGATATGTTGCCGTATTTACATAAAAACCATCAGCCAGAACTTTCTGAATTAAATTATGTGTCACTTTTGCCGAACCTGTACCAATAAAATAAATAGGAGTTTCCTCTGAAGAAGTATTAGTCAAATTAAACTCCGCCAATTTAATATTTAAATACTTAATTAACTCTTTCAACTCATTTTGATACTCATCTATTTCATCCGAAAGTAAGATTTCTGCCGAACCAATAGCAGCCCCAACATTGGCAGGAGATAAAGGATGCGTATATGCCAAAACTCCTCCATATATGTTTATTTTCCGATACATTTCTTTATCATTAAAAATAGCAATACCACCTATACTCCCAAAACCTTTTGCTAAAGTACTAATCAAAACTACTCTTTCATTATACTTAAAACTCCCGAACACTGTACCACATCCTTTATTCCCAGTCCAGCCTACCCCGTGTGCGTCATCAAAATACAAATGTAATTTTGGATATTTTTCTAATAAATAAAGTAATTCTTTCTTATGCGGCAAATCCCCATACATTGAATAAACCCCATCAGCCATATACCAAATTTTATTGTATTGATTATAACCTCGTTTAATGAAATCCTCCAACATTTCCATATTATTATGCCGAATCATCTTTACCATAGTTCCTTGCAATTTTGCAAATTGAGAAGGATATTGAACACTATAATGCACTTGTTGATCCAGAATAATCAAATCATTTGATTCAACTATAGTCCCAATAATAGATTGATGAGCAACAGAAGTTGACGTATAAATAATAACAGGGCGATTATCAAAGATTCTACTAACTAAATTCTCTAATTCTTCAAGATAAGGTGCTTTTATAAAAGTTCTGGAAATTGAAAAATGCGACCCGTATTTATCCAATAATTCATGACTTTTAGCTAATATTTTGGGGTGTTTTTCTAATCCTAAATAACCACAGGTACCAAAATTCACTAATTCACGTCCTTTAATAGTAAATTTTTCGCCATTAAAACTTTGCTCTTCAGAATTAATATGCATAATTCCTTTTTCTTTAGCTGCAGTAAAAATATGATCGACTACATCATAAGTGTTAGTGTGTTTAATTTTTGCCAAACCATCAAATATTAAAATAATTAATAAATAATTTCGTATAAATATTTTTTTTCAGGTTACCAAATAGGCATACTGAAAAATTAACACAAAACTATTCGGGGCAAAATAGCATTGATTTACCGTGATTTACACATAAGGTGTACATAATCAAATATAACAAAAAAAGGATAACTCATGAAGGAGTTGAGCTTTAAACCAAGTTTATTCCCTGTTTTTACTATCGATCCATATAGTTACAGGACCATCATTAAGTAGGGCTACTTTCATATCAGCACCAAATTCACCGGTTTGAACTTTTTTACCAATTTCTGATTCTAATTTTCGAACAAAATTTTCATAAAGCGGAATCGCAATTTCAGGTTTGGACGCTTTTATATAAGAAGGTCTGTTTCCTTTTTTAGTGCCAGCATGAAGTGTAAATTGACTCACTACAATAATATCTCCATCAACATCTTGGACTGATAGATTCATCACATTGCTTTCATCACCAAAAATGCGAATTTTAGCAATTTTAGCAATTAACCAATCAATATCTTCTTGTGTATCGGCATCTTCAACACCAACAAGAACCAATAAACCTTTATTTATTTCAGCAACAATTTTATTATCTATAGTAACCGATGCCGACGAAACTCTTTGAATTACAACTCTCATTAACCTCTGGATTTATCACTATTCTTTCTGTCCTCGTCATAAATATCGGTACGGTAATGTTCGTCATCTCCTTCTAACAATTTAAGATAACTATTGTAACGCGACCACGAAATTTCTTCTTTCTCTAAAGCTTCTTTTATAGCACATTTAGGTTCTTCCTTATGAAGGCAATTATTAAACTTACATTTATCTTTCAACTTAAAGAACTCTGGAAAATATCCACTAATTTCTTCTTTTTCCATATCTACCACTCCAAAACCACGAATTCCGGGAGTATCAATAATTTTAGCTCCAAAAGAAAGATCAAACATTTCGGCAAAAGTAGTGGTATGCTGTCCTTGCGAATGAGATTCAGATATTTGTTTAGTCTTTAAATTCAAAGTAGGTTCTATAGCATTCACCAAAGTTGATTTTCCAACTCCCGAATGCCCCGAAAACATACTTACCTTATCTTTCATCAAATCAATCAGCTTATCCAGACCTTTACGCTCTTGTGCGGAAACACGCAAACATTGGTAACCGATATTTTCATAAGTATATTGCAGGAACAACTGCTCATCCAAGGCTGCTTCATCAAAAGTATCAATCTTATTAAACACTAAAATAGCTTCGATGCCATAAGCCTCAGCAGTCACCAAAAAACGATCAATAAAACTGGTGGTAGTTGGCGGATTATTAATCGTTACCAACAAGAAAACAATATCAATATTAGAAGCAATGATATGGGTTTGTTTGGAAAGATTAACCGATTTTCTGACAATATAATTTTTCCTGTCCTGAATAGTATTAATCACACCTGTTATCTGGGCATTTGATTCTTCTAATTCAAAATCAACACGGTCGCCTACAGCGATAGGATTAGTACTTTTAATACCTTTCATCCTAAACTTTCCTTTTATTCTACACTCTACAAAATTCCCTTCATCGGATTTTACCGTGTACCAGCTTCCTGTTGATTTATAAACGATTCCTGTCATTTTCAGATTTTAGATATCAGATTCCAGATTTTAAATTAATCTAAAACCTTTGCAAAGATAAATGATTGTTTTTGGTATACTATTGAAAAAAGAGAGGTTTTTATATGCTAAAAAAAATCCCTTCAGCTTTTGTAAAGCCAAAGGGATTTCGATTTTATATTTCAAGTCAATTATCCGTTGATAATTTTCTCTTGGTGCTCAATACTCTCTTGGTGAATTGATTTGAATAATTTGGTGATAAATTCAGCAGACAATCCTTTCTTAGCTCCTTCTGCCACCATTTTCTCCTGGATTTCATTCCAACGAGTGTTTTGCAGAACAGCTACATTGTTTTCTTTTTTCACCTGACCAATTTCGTCAGCAACTTTCATTCTTTTTCCTAAAAGCTCTAATAAGTTAGCATCCAAAACATCGATATTAGCTCTTAATTTCGTCATTTTTTGTTCGAAATCAGCAGTATCACCGCTCACTTTTCTCACTTTTAAGTCTTTCAGGATTTGTTTTAACGCATCTGGAGTAACTTGTTGAGCAGCATCAGACCAAGCATTATCCGGGTCAATATGCGTTTCGATAATCATACCATCATAGTTCAAATCTAAAGCTTCCTGAGTTACTTCAAGAATCATATTACGGTTTCCTGTAATGTGAGATGGATCGATGATTAATGGTAAATCAGGGAATTTATTTTGCAATTCGATAGCAATTTGCCATTCTGGAATATTTCTGTATTTAGTTTTCTCATAAGTAGAGAAACCTCTGTGGATTACTCCTAAATTCTTGATACCAGCCATGTGTAAACGCTCAACACCACCAAGCCATAAAGCCATATCAGGGTTTACCGGGTTTTTAACCAAAACAATTTTATCAGTTCCTGCCAATGTATCAGCAATTTCCTGAACTGCAAATGGATTAGCCGTTGTACGAGCTCCAACCCATAATACATCGATATCATATTCTAAAGCTAATTTACAGTGAGCCGCTGTAGCAACCTCAGTTCCCATCAACAATCCTGTTTCTTCTTTAGCTTTTTTCAACCATTTTAATCCTATCTCTCCAATTCCTTCAAATCCTCCCGGACGAGTTCTTGGTTTCCAAATTCCTGCTCTAAATACGCTTACATCAGAATTTTTCAATTCGTGAGCAATTTTTAATACTTGCTCTTCAGTTTCAGCACTACAAGGTCCTGCTATCACAAATGGATGATTCAATTTGAAAGCATCCAACCAATTTCTCATTTCTTTTGTGTTTTCCATCTTTTTAGTTATTTATTCTTTTAATTATGTGTTGTTATTATTCTTCTATTTTTTAACGCTTATTCCGTTTAGTATTTCTCTGATTTTATTTACGCTTGCCATTTCTTCATAAATTGCATTGTAATCATCCTGTACTAATAAATCTCTAAACTGAGTCAGATTCGAAATATATTCTTCTAATGATTCTAAAACCTGTGCTTTATTCTGTTCGAAAATTGGCGTCCACATCGCTGGTGAACTTTTAGCTAAACGCACCGTACTTTCAAAACCGGAACCCGCCATATCAAAAATATCCTGCTCGTGTTTTTCTTTATTAATCACTGTTTTTCCTAACATAAAGGAACTAATGTGCGATAAATGCGAAACATAAGCAATGTGTTTATCATGCGATTTTGGATCCATATAACGAATACGCATTCCCATAGCTTTAAACACTTCCAAGGCTTTTTCCTGTAATTTGAAAGCCGTTTTTTCTACTTCGCAAATGATATTTGTTTTATCTCTAAACAAATTTCTCAAAGCTGCCGAAGGCCCCGAAAATTCCGTTCCGGCAATAGGATGAGTGGCAATAAAATTTCTTCTTTTAGGATGATTCGCTACCGCTTTACAAATTGGATTCTTAGTCGAACCTACTTCTAAAACAATGGCATTTTCTCCAACTAAATCCAGTACTTTAGGCAATAAACTAATGGCAACATTTACAGGAACCGACACAATTACAAAATCTGCTTCCTGCAAATCTTCCATTGTAGCCGCAACATCAATAACTCCTAACTCTAATGCTTGCTGCAAATGTTTGTCGTTATTGTCTATTCCGTAAATAGTAGCTTCCGGATAAAGTGCTTTGATGTCTAAAACCATCGAACCACCTATTAATCCTATACCTATTACAAATACTTTCATTTTGTTAAAATCTATCTATTGCTTCCTGAACTTTCTCTTCTTTCACACATAATGCAAATCGAATATATCCTTCTCCATTAGAACCGAAAATAGTTCCCGGCGCAATAAAAATATATTTTTCGTGCAATATCTGATCAATGAACTTTTCTGCTGATTGTATTCCCTCAGGTAATTTAGCCCAAACAAATAAACCTACTCCTTCCTTATAAACTTTACAACCTAATTTTTCGGCTAATTGCTCCGTTAAAACGCGGCGTCTTTTATATATTTCATTCATGGAATCAAACCATGATTGATCACTCTTTAATGCTTCGATAGCTCCTTTTTGGATTCCAAAAAACATTCCGCTATCCATATTACTTTTCACTCTTAAAACAGCATCGATAAGGTCAGCGTTTCCTGAAACCATTCCTACTCGCCATCCCGCCATGTTAAAAGTCTTACTCAATGAATTCAACTCTAAAGCCACATCTTTAGCTCCTTCCACCTGCAACAAACTCATAGGATTGTCATTCAAAACAAAACTGTATGGATTGTCATTCACTAACAGTATTTGGTGTTTTTTGGCGAAAGCCACTAAATTTTTAAATAACTCTAAACTTCCTCTGGCTCCTGTTGGCATGTGCGGATAACCTATCCACATTAATTTTACTTTCGATAAATCTAATTTTTCTAAAGCTTCAAAATCAGGTTCCCAATTATTAGCTTCTGCCAAATCATAATAAACAGCTTCTGCTCCTACTAAATTCGTAACCGAAGTATAAGTTGGATATCCCGGATTAGGAATTAAAACCTGATCTCCTTCGTTCAAAAATGCCAATGAAATGTGCATGATTCCTTCTTTAGAACCCATCAAAGGCAAAATCTCCGTATTTGAATTTAATTCTACCTGAAAATTGTTCTTATAGAAAGCCGCCATACTACTTCTCAATTCCGGCAATCCCTGATAACTTTGATATCCATGTGCATTTTCGTCTTGAATAGCCAATGCAACAGCATCAATAACAGCTTTCGATGGTGCCAAATCAGGGCTTCCAATTCCCATATTAATGATAGGTTTTCCTTCTGATGCCAATTGTCTCACTTCTCTCAATTTTGATGAAAAGTAGTATTCCTCAACTGTATTTAATCTATTTGCTGTTGTAATCATTTTATTCTTTGCTTTTGAACTATTCTCGACTTTGCTCGAATTGACAATCTGCTTATATTTTTTACTCTTTTTTAATCTTCATTTATTAAAGGCTTGGTATTTCTGTATTCTCCCAATACTTTAAAATATTCTGCCATAATCTCTAATAACGATTTTGCTTTGGCGTAATCTTCATATTTTTCGAAAGTAACATCCACGAAAAAAGAATATTTCCAAGGTGTTTCAATTTTTGGCAATGATTGAATTTTAGTCAAATTCATTTTACAATCGCTCATCACATTCAAAACCGCTGCTAAGCTTCCACGTTTATGATCCAATTCAAATTTTAAAGAAGCTCTGTTTATTTCATTTTCAGGAACAAATGAATTCTCTTTATTAATAATAACAAAACGGGTCATGTTATTTTTAATCGTTTGAATTTTGGGAGCCAAAATCTCTAAACCATACATTTCAGCAGCTACTTTACTGGCAATTGCCGCAACTCCTGTAAGTTGATTTTCCTGAATTCTACGAGCCGTTTCAGCCGTATCCTTATCTTCAACCAATTTGATGTGCGGATATTGCTTCAAGAAATCCATACATTGCAACAATGCCATTGGATGCGAATAAACTTCTTTTATATCGGCAATACTTTGTCCTTTTAATGCCATCAAATTTTGATGAATCCTCAAATAATGCTCCCCGATAATATGTAAATCATTCTTATCAATTAACGCATAGTTTGGAATAATAGGACCTGCAATAGAATTCTCGATAGCCATTACTGCCTGACTTGATTTTCCTGACAAAAGACTATCTACCAATTCATCAAAAGACAAACACTCATCTACAACCACATCTTGATCATAATATTCCTGAGCCACCTGATGATGAAAAGAACCAACTATACCTTGTATCGCAATTTTTGTTTCCATTTATTCAAAAAAAAATCCTGATTTTCATCAGGATTGTATATTAGTTTTATTTGTTTATCTTATATTTTCAAATTACCATAGCACAATCCTTATCTCTCGCTAAAGAAATAAAAAGAAGTACTAAAATAGAAACGGTTATTTGACATTTTGATATAATTTGCTGTAAATATTTTTTTTTACTTTGCAAATGTAGAATTTATTTTTAATTCAGCAAAAAATATTTTGCATTTTGTACAAAAAAAATAAAGCAATACTTTTTCTGTTTATTTTTGCTTCAAATATCAAAGAAACATGTCAATAGAAGTAAAAAATATATCCAAAAGTTATGGTGACCAAAAGGCATTGGACAACATTTCGTTTTCTATACAAAAAGGAGAAATCGTTGGTTTCCTGGGACCAAATGGAGCAGGAAAATCGACCTTAATGAAAATATTGACAACTTACCTTGCTGCCGACGAGGGTACAGCCTTAGTAAACGGACAAGACATCAGCACTAATCCAAAAGCAGTTCAACTTTCTATTGGTTATTTACCGGAACACAATCCATTGTATTTAGATTTGTACGTGAGAGAATATCTCGCTTTTAACGCCGATGTTTACAAAATATCCAAATCAAGAATTGAAGAAGTAATCGAACTCACCGGATTAAACACCGAAAGTCACAAAAAAATAAGCCAACTTTCTAAAGGTTACCGTCAACGTGTAGGACTGGCTAATGCTTTACTTCATAATCCAGACGTATTGATTCTGGACGAACCAACTACAGGGTTAGACCCAAACCAACTTTTAGAAATACGCAACGTAATTAAAAACGCAGGAAAAGACAAAACCGTTTTTCTTTCTACTCACATCATGCAGGAAGTAGAAGCTATTTGCGACCGTGTCATCATTATCAACCAGGGAAAAATTGTCACCGATAAAAAACTAAACAATTTAATCTCTGCAGATAAAGAACAAATTATCGAAGTGGAATTTGATTACCAAATCGAAGAACAAGCTATTGCCAGAATTCCACATTTAAAATCATACAAAAACACTCATGATTTCTCCTGGGAACTCACATTTATAGCCGACAAGGATATGCGTCCTGCGGTTTTTGACTTTGCTCATGACAACGGTCTAAAGACTTTACAACTTAATCAGAAAAATAAAAATCTGGAAGCCGTATTCAGAGAGATTACCAAATAATTAAAAAAAAATCTATACAAAAAGGACACCAACCGCAATATCTCAGCACTGTCCTTTTTTCATAAGGAGGATTTACTCCCCTCCGGTAGTTTTCGCTTCTTCAAGAGTTTTCGTTCCTGCAGCTTTTGTAGACAACAAAGCAGGAACAGGATGCTGAACATTAGTATTTGGTGTAGACTGAACATCTGAAACAGCAGCATTTACAGCCGGCTTAGAATTTAATGGTGTACCTACAGCTATATCACAACGATGCCCTTTTTCCCCATGTGGAGGATTCATTCCTTCAGCAGTTACTACTTTAGGTGTGGACATTTTAGAGGTTATTGTCTGAGTAGCCTGAGGCTGAACATTCGTTTGACTAACAGCAGCAGCACTTTTATTTGAAGGACTATTTAAAGGAGCACCAACAGGGATATCACAACGGTGATTAGGCTGACCATGTGCAGGATTAACAGCTCCTACAACAGATGCAGAGGAAGCCGTAACAACATTATTTTCACGAAACAAATTATGCTTTTCAGCTACTGGAGTTTGCGAACTTTTAGCTATAGTAGTTTGCTGTGTAAAAGGCACTATAGTCCCATTCGTTACTTGTGCTTTCTTAATGTCATCATTTTTACAAGAAGTAAAAGTTATAACAGTTGCTAAAAATGTATAATAAAAATGTTTCATCTTGAAAATACTTTTACAGTGAACTCAAATATACCATTTTAACAGCTAAAAATCAAAACATTACCATCCCAATTTATACCGATTATTTTTCAACATAATCCATACTAAGATTATCTAAAAACCCAGAAATAGGCACATACAATAAAAATAGTAATGTTTATAGCTCTGTAATTTCAAAACAAACTACTTTATATTACAGCATTAACATTGTTCCAAAAAACATTGCACTACATGTTTTTTGGAACAATCTCAGAAACCCTAATGACTTAGCGAAATTATTATAACTAAAGAATAAACAAAAAAGCATCATCTCTATTTTGAAACGATGCTTTTTCAGTTTATGATGAAAAAAAATTAGAATTTAATAGCAAGGCCAACAAGAAGATTTATAGTTTTTTGTGGCATTCCTGTAGCATTCCAATATTTTTCATTTAAAAGATTATTTCCTTTTAATGATATTCTATATTTTGGCTGATCATAAAATAATGCTGCATTCAACAAAGTGTATGATGGCAGAACAAATGTATTAGTTGTTTCAAACCAAGAATCACTAACATAATTCCCACCTACTCCAATTCCTAAACCTTTAATTCCCCCCTCTGGAACAGCATAACTTGCCCAAATATTAGCTACATTTTTAGGGCTGGCCGCAAGTGACTTCCCTAATAATGCGGTACTCGCTCTTGTATATTTATTTTCATTATAAGCATATCCGGCTACTATATTCAAACCTGGAATTGGATTAGCTATAAGTTCAACATCAACTCCCTTACTACTTTGGGTTCCGTCCTGAATAGTATAATTTGTTACTGCATCTTTATAATTAGAATTAGTGACTTTTATATCATAGTAACTAATCGATCCGCTGAGTTTATTATCTAAAATATCTACTTTAATACCCGTTTCCCATTGTGTACCATATTGAGAATCTAATTTCAATACACTATTATCGGGCTGAACAACCGGAGCTAAATTTGTAAAACCATTCATATAGTTTGCAAATACAGAAATCTTTCCTTCAACAGGTTGATAGACCAATCCAAATTTTGGCGCTAGAGAAGTTTGTTGATATGCGGTATTAGGTGCGTAAATCCCTGTTGAAACATTATAAGTCCCTTTGGTAGAAAATCTATCTACACGCAAACTTAACATTGCCATTAAAGATGGGGTTAAATTAACAACATCCGAAATATAAAATCCATAAGTCTCAGCTTTTGTATTACTAGCACTAAAACCTTTGGCATATGACAAATCTCTTATTTTTTCTGCATTAAAATCATTTAAAGGCTGATTCACATTGATCACATCATAATTTATACCAACAACTCGATTTAATTCATTATAAGCATTATTATAATCCAACCCAATTAACATTCTATTTCTAAGAGACCCTATTTTAAAATCTCCTATGAAATTCTGTTGTAAATGAATATTCCCAAATGTTTCTGGAGTTTGATTTCTAATAACCCTGGTTGCTGTAGAATCAGTCAAAACATTCAAATTTGTCCAAAGCAAGTGTTTGTAGTATCCCACTGAACTTAAAAATTTTGTTTCTGATTTCCATTGATCTGATATTTTATAATCTATTTGTGCTCCTAAATTATTTACTCCTATTTCTGCATCTACATCATTATTTGTATAAGAACGATTATAATCAAATTCCAAATCCTCAAAACTTCTTGCTAAAACATTAGTTAAAGAACCTATTGAAATGGTAGTCATAGTATAAGTGCTTTTTGTAATATCTAAATCAACAGAGAACTTTAATCGATCAGTTACCTGATATGAAAAAGAGGGAGCAAAAACATAGTTTTTAGCATAGCCCTGATCTTGAAAAGAACCTTCAGATTGCCCTGCAACATTTAATCTTAATAAAGCCGTTCTTTCTTTATTTAACGGAGTATTTACATCTGCAGCAACTCTAGTGAAATTAAAACTTCCTGCAACAAAACTAACTTCTCCTCCAAAAACCCCAAAAGGTTTTTTAGTCACATAATTATAAACCCCGCCAAAAGAAGTATTCCTAGTCCCTCCAAACAGAGTACCTGAAGGTCCCTTAATAAACTCAATACTTTCCAAAATTGCTGGATTTAATGGATAAACCGGACTAGTATTCATACCATTGAGCATTCCACTTGTATTCGAAAACCCTCGCATCGTTAATCCCTGAGAACCACCTGCCGAATAATTAGGAACAGCACCCGGAACATTTCTATAAATATCAGTACGTTCTAAAACAATTTGTTCTTTCATCAAATCTTTACCCACTACATTATAAACTTGTGGGTTTTCGAGGTTTTTAAGCGGTAAACGAGCTATAGATTTAGTTTCTTTTTTTGCAAATTTATTTTTATTGCCATAAATACTTACTTCATTCAATTGAGTCAAATCTTCCGTCAAAACAATATCATCTATAACGGTAATTCCTTCTGTTTTAACTTGGACATTTTTTTCTATTGTTAAATAACCTAATCTCCTAATCACAAAAACAGTTTGCCCGATTGATACGTTACTCAACTTAAAAACACCATTCTCATCGGTTTGTACTCTTTTATTCGTTTTTTTAAGCACAACTATTACAGCTTCTATTGGTTTACCTGTAACATCTTTTACAACACCAGAAACTACACCATTATTAGTTTGCGAATATCCAATTGACATGAAAAAAATTAGCAAAAAACTAAACCAAATATTATTTTTTCTCGACTTATATACACAAATACAATTCATTCTAATTATTTTTTAATTAATAAGCCGCAAAACTATAAAATAAAAAGAAAGCTACAAAATTATTTTTATTTATTCTAAATTAAAACAAATTAAAAGGGCGTAAAAAAACTCGTGTAATTTTATTCACACGAGTTTTATATTTATTTAAAACAGCTGACTTGCTATTTGATGAATATTATCTGATTTACCCATCGAATAATAATGTACACAAGGCACTCCAAATTCAATCAACTCTTTAGACTGTTGAACCGCAAACTCTACTCCAATCTGACGAACTGCTGCATTGTCTTTAGCGTTTTCAATAGCACTAATCAAACTTTCAGGCATATCCAACCAAAAAACCTGTGGCAATAATTGCAAATGGCGCTTTACAGCTACCGGTTTGATTCCCGGAATAATTGGCACCGTAATACCTATAGCACGGGCAGCTTCAACGAATTTAAAATAACGTTGGTTATCAAAAAACATTTGCGTCACAATATAATCAGCTCCGGCATCTACTTTTTCTTTCAGTCTTTTCAAATCAGCCTCAAGACTTGGAGCTTCGATATGCTTTTCCGGATATCCGGCTACACCTACACAAAAATCAGGTGCGTTTTGAATAGGCAATTCACCGTGCAAAAACTTCCCTGCATTCATCGCTTTAATTTGTTTAACCAAATCCACTGCATAATGATTCCCTCCAATAGTTGGTTCGAAATATTTCTCCCCTTTCATAGGATCACCACGAAGTGCAACCAAATTATCAATTCCTAAATATTGGCAATCTACCAATAAATATTCGGTTTCTTCTTTGGTAAAACCACCACACAAAACATGAGGAATAGCGTCAACACCATACTTATGTTGAATAGAAGCACAAATCCCAACCGTTCCCGGACGCATACGGGTAATTCTTCGATCAAAAAGGCCGTCTTTCTCGATATAAACATACTCTTCTCTGGAAGTAGTAACGTCTATAAAAGGCGGTTTAAACTCCATCAATGGATCGATGTTTACATACAATTCGTTGATATTACTCCCTTTTTGTGGCGGGACAATTTCAAATGAGAATAAAGGTTTCCCTTTTGCTTTCTCTAAGTGCTCTGTTACTTTCATGTGTATTGTTTGTTGTTTATTGTTTGTTGTTTTCGTTCTGGTCTAAAACCATAAACGACAAACCAACAAACAAAAACGATCTTTTTAATCTGCTATATTAGGACTCAACCATTTCATGGCTTTGTCTGTTGAAATACTTCTTCGTTTAGCGTAATCAATTACCTGATCTTCTTTTATTTTTCCAAGTCCGAAATACCTGCTTTCAGGATTTGCAAAATAATATCCTGAAACCGATGCCGCCGGCCACATAGCCATACTCTCGGTCAAAGTTACTCCAATTTCCTCTTCTACTTTTAACAATTTCCAAATCGTTGGTTTTTCCAAATGGTCAGGACAGGCCGGATATCCGGGGGCGGGACGAATTCCTTTGTAATTTTCTTTGATTAATTCTTCATTTGACAAAGATTCATCGGCATCATAACCCCAAAATTCTTTTCGTACTTTTTCATGTAAATATTCGGCAAAAGCTTCAGCCAAACGATCCCCTAATGCCTTAACCATAATCGAGTTATAATCGTCTAAATTATCACGATATTCATCAGCCCATTCATCAACACCAAAACCGGTTGTCACACAAAAAGCTCCCATGTAATCAATCACTTCATTGTCTTTTGGCGCAATAAAATCGGCTAATGCAATGTTAGGTGCACCTTTAGTTTTTTGTGATTGCTGACGTAAAGTCAGGAATTTTTCCAATTCTTTCCCGCTTTCATCATACAATTGAATATCATCATCATTCACCTGATTGGCTGGAAAAACTCCATAAATCCCTTTAGCTGTGAATTTCTTTTCTTTCAAAATCACTTCCAACATCTCTTGTGCATCTTTAAACACCGAAGAAGCTTGCTCCCCTACCACTTCATCGGTCAGGATAGCCGGATATTTCCCATACAATTCCCATGTTTGAAAAAACGGAGTCCAGTCAATATAAGGAACTAAAACATCCAAATCTACTTCTAAACTTTTTGTCCCGATAAAATTAGGTTTCTTAGGCGTATAATTGGCCCAATCCAACTGTAATTTATTCTTACGGGCATCTTCAATAGACAGGAAACTTTTATCTCTCGAACGATTCAGGAACGATTCTCTAAAAGCATCATACTCTTCTCGAATGCCGTTCATGTAAGATTCTTTATTCTGATCTAATAAATTTCCAGCCACAGTAACCGCTCTCGAAGCATCATTTACGTGAATTGCAGTTGCACGATATTGCGGTGCAATTTTCACAGCGGTATGTGCACGCGAAGTGGTTGCTCCACCAATCATCACAGGAATTGTTAGATTTCTTCTATCCAATTCTTTGGCCAAAAACACCATTTCGTCCAGCGAAGGCGTAATCAAACCACTCAATCCAATAATATCTACGTCGTGTTCCAATGCAGCTGCAATAATTTTTTCTGGCGGAACCATCACCCCAAGGTCAATGATTTCGTAATTATTACAAGCCAATACCACCGAAACAATATTTTTTCCAATATCATGCACATCCCCTTTTACGGTTGCCATCAATATTTTTCCGTTTCCTTCCTTATCTCCCGCCTGTTTTGAAGCTTCAATAAATGGCAACAAATAAGCAACGGCTTTTTTCATTACACGTGCCGATTTAACTACCTGCGGCAAGAACATTTTTCCGCTTCCGAATAAATCCCCAACCACATTCATACCCGCCATCAGGTTGATTTCGATTACTTCAATTGGCTTAGTTGCAGCTAATCTGGCTTCCTCAACATCTTCCTCAATAAATTGGTCAATTCCTTTTACCAAGGCATGAGTAATACGATCTTGGAAACTACCATTTCGCCATTCCTGCACCGCTTTTTCAGTGGCTTTCCCTTCACCTTTTACGCTTTCGGCAAAATCTAATAAACGCTCCGTTGCATCGTCTCTTCTATCTAAAATTACATCCTCTACATATTCTAACAAATCCTTCGGAATGTCATCATAAATAGTCAACATCTCCGGATTTACAATTCCCATTGTCATACCCGCTTTGATAGCATGATACAGAAAAACCGAGTGCATCGCTTCACGTACCACATCATTTCCACGGAAAGAAAAGGATACGTTACTCACCCCACCACTAATATGCGCATGTGGTAAATTAGCTCTCACCCATTCGGTTCCCCTAAAGAAATCAAGAGCATTCAATCGGTGTTCTTCCATTCCGGTTGCCACTGGAAATATATTCAAATCGAAAATAATATCCTGAGGTGGGAAACCTACTTTATTCACCAAAATATCATACGAACGCTGGCAAATCTCTACTCTACGATCGTAATTATCTGCCTGACCTACTTCGTCAAAAGCCATAACAATCGCCGCAGCACCGTAACGCTTGATCAATTTTGCGTGATGAATAAACTGTTCTTCGCCTTCTTTTAACGAAATCGAGTTTACCACACATTTCCCTTGCACCACTTTCAATCCTGCTTCGATAATGTGCCATTTCGAACTATCAATCATAATAGGCACACGGGCAATATCCGGTTCGGCAGCAATCAGGTTCAGGAATTTCACCATTGCGTATTCGCCATCCAGCATTCCCTCATCCATATTAATATCGATGATTTGCGCTCCTCCTTCTACCTGCTCTTTAGCAATACTCAAAGCTTCGTCGTATTTTTCCTCTTTAATCAATCGAAGAAATTTTCTAGATCCCGTAACATTAGTACGCTCCCCAACGTTTACAAAAACGCTTTCGGGCGTAATAATCAAAGGTTCTAATCCCGATAAAACTAAATTTCTTCTTGGTTCTACTACTGCCATTTTTCTTTTTATATTTTTATTCGTCCAAGTCATTGCGAGTGGAACGAAGCAATCTCAATATCTATATCCTCATTTTTGTCATTCCGACGAAGGAGGAATCTCATCATGTTATATCCGTTATGTGATTCCTCCTTCGTCGGAATGACAAAACTAGACTATTATATTTTTATTCTCTTTGCGGGCAAGGATTACAAATCCGCTATCTAGTCTATTTCAAAATTTATTATTATAAGGATTCAAATCTTTTAAAAGTCTTTTCCAATCAACAAACGTAGAGATTTTTTCTAACTTACTAATATCTATAATTCTCCCTTTAAATGGTTTCTCTTCTTTCAAATAATTAATTTGGTTAATTATTTTTAAATAAATTTCATCTGAACTATCATTCTCATAAACGGAAAACTCAAAAGCTTTCCCTATACATTCGAATTGCTTTTTTCTTATACATTTATCCAACCGTTTTTTTATCGTTCTCTTATCGTAAGGATTTACTTCAAAATAATATTTGCCTCTTATTTGATTTCCTAAAACATATAGTTGAATCCACCCAATAACTTCATTGTATACGTATCCATGTGAAAAACGACAAAACAAATCTGTTTTAATTTTTTCTGTTTCTTTTTCTTGTCCTTTTAAATATGGAATGTTTAAATCAATTTTTTTACTGAGTTCATCCAATTCTTTAGAATATTTCTCTTCAGAACATCTATAAATAGGTAATTCAAAAAAATGATTTTCCATAAAATTATTATTATCTCTAAAAAAACTATAAAACATCTTGCTAAACCAGATAGCGCGGATTTGCAATCCGTGCCCATTCCAATTCTTTCAAGTTACAAACTCGCCGTTGAAACTCTCGGCTTATACTTTGCCGCAGCTTCTGCAATCATACGGATATGATCTGGAGTTGTACCACAACAACCGCCAATGATGTTTACGAGATTATCGTCTAAATATTCTTTGATAAAAGCTTGCATTTGCTCTGGTGTTTCATCATATTCCCCAAAAGCATTAGGCAATCCGGCATTAGGATGTGCTGACACATTGAAAGAAGTATTATGCGACAAAGTCTGTAAATACGGTTTCAATAAATCGGCTCCTAAAGCACAATTGAATCCTACGCTCAATAATGGAATATGCGATACCGAAATCAAGAACGCCTCTACCGTTTGTCCCGAAAGTGTTCTTCCAGAAGCATCAGTAATTGTTCCTGAAACCATGATTGGAATATCAATATTGCGTTCGTCTTTTACTTCCTCAATAGCAAAAAGTGCTGCTTTAGCATTTAGCGTATCAAAAATAGTTTCCACTAAAAGCAAATCACAACCACCATCCATTAAAGCTTCTACCTGTTGTTTGTAAGCAATACGCAAATCATCAAAAGTTACGGCTCTGTATCCCGGATCATTCACATCAGGAGACATACTTGCTGTTCTGTTTGTTGGCCCGATTGAACCGGCAACAAAACGAGGTTTGTCCGGATTTTTAGCAGTAAACTCATCGGCTACCTGACGGGCAATTTTTGCCGACTCATAGTTCAATTCGTAAACCAAATCCTCCATATGATAATCGGCCATACCGATGGTTGTTCCTGAGAAGGTATTGGTTTCCACAATATCAGCTCCAGCCTCAAAATAAGCGGCATGCACTTCGGCAATGGCTTTAGGTTGGGTCAGTGACAACAAATCGTTATTCCCTTTTAGAGAATGGGGAAAATCCTTGAAGCGTTCGCCTCTAAAATCTTCTTCCGAAAAATTATAGCGTTGCAACATGGTTCCCATGGCTCCATCGAGAACGAGTATTCTTTTTTTGATTTCTTCTTGAATGCTTGGCATAACTTATTTTTTTGCCGCTAAGGCACTAAGGCACTAGCTTTTGTTTTTTATTTATTTCCTTAAAATCACTACTGTAACTCTCTAGCCCCGGCAGTAGCGACATCCTTGTGGGGCGGGCGTTTATGCCCCACAAGATACAGCGAATGACGGGAACTAATTCCCTTAAAAACACCTAATGCTGTGCTCCTGATATTTTATATTTTAGGAAATGCAAAGTAAAGCAATAGCCTTACCACTTGCAAGTGATAAGGCTATTTATAATTGTAAACAACTGAGTGTTTTAGTTTATCGCTTTTACGACTGCTTTTGGCGCTTCTTTACGGGTTCCGTCAAATCCGTCAACTCCTGATACAGTTGTGTATTTCAATACATAACGTTTTCCTGGATTGATGATTTGGTATGCCGCCTGACACATTAAAGTCGCTTCGTGGAAACCACAAAGAATCAACTTCAATTTCCCTGGGTATGTATTGATATCTCCAATAGCAAAGATTCCAGGAATGTTAGTTTGGTAATCCAAAGCATTGTTTACTTTGATAGCGTTTTTCTCGATTTCTAATCCCCAGTTTCCAATAGGTCCTAATTTTGGTGTTAACCCAAAAAGTGGAATGAAATAATCACAAGGAATATTACGGTGTGCTCCGTTTTCGTCCAAATCAATAGATTCTACGTGCTCAGCTCCGTTGATTCCAACTACCTCAGCAGGAGTAATCATGTGGATTTTCCCGGCATCTTTTAATTCCTGTACTTTTTCTACTGAATCCAAAGCACCACGGAATTCATTACGACGGTGTACCAAAGTCACTTCAGAAGCAACATTAGACAAGAAAATACTCCAGTCTAAAGCTGAATCTCCACCACCTGCTATAACCACACGCTTGTTTCTGAATTCTTCAGGGTTTTTAATAAAGTATTTTACTCCTTTATTCTCGTAAAACTCAATATCCTCGATTAAAGGTTTTCTAGGCTCGAAACTTCCTAATCCTCCAGCAATAGCAATTACTTTAGCATGGAATTCAGTCCCTTCGTTAGAAGTTACAATAAAACTTCCGTCCTCTTGTTTTACAATAGTTTCAGCACGCTCTCCAAGTGTAAAACCTGGCTCGAATTGCTTAATTTGCTCCATTAAGTTATCTACTAAATCTCCTGCCAATACTTCTGGGAATCCAGGGATATCATAGATTGGTTTTTTTGGATACAACTCAGCTAATTGTCCTCCTGGTTGAGGCAAAGCGTCTAAGATGTGACATTTTAATTTCAATAATCCTGCTTCAAAAACGGCAAATAAACCAGTTGGACCGGCTCCTATTATAAGGATATCTGTTTCTATCATTTTTTATTTATTTATAATCATTCTTAATAACTGCAAAGAAACGAAAAAAATCATATTTACCACATGATTTCTGTCATTCGTTTTCCGCGAATTACATTTTTATTCTTTATTTTTTAATGATTGAGTAATCTCATTCATTTTTTGAACCTTAGCTTCAAAGTCCCCTTTTAAAGTATTGCGATAATCATTGAGGTTTTGAACCATTTGATTAATATCTTCAGGTATTACTTCCTCAAAAAACTCTCTCAATCGTTTAGCGGTTGTAGGGGATTTTCCATTGGTGGAAATAGCAATTTTTACATTTCCTTTGGTTACAATTCCTCCTAAATAGTAATCACACAAATCAGGTGTGTCAGCAATATTGCATATCAAATACCTTTTTCGGGATAATTCGTATACACGTTTGTTGACCTTCAAATCATCTGTACAGGCAATTACCATGTTGCGCTTTTTCAGCATTTTTTTCTTGAACTTTTTGTTAGTCAGTTTTACCGTAGGATGACTTTCGGCCAAAGTGACTAATTCATCAATAAAACGCGTTGCAACAACCTCAACTTTTGCATTGGGACTCGATTTGAGCAAAAAAGACAGCTTTTCTAACCCCACATTTCCTCCGCCTACAATAAGCACACTAAGGTTATGCAGCTTTAAAAAAATCGGATACAATTCGTTACGCTCCTGGCTATTTGAATCCTTTCCTGCTATATCTTTAATTTCACTCATCTTTTTTGAATTATGCTTTAGCTAAATCTTGCTCTCTGTAAGCTTCTAATTTTGCGAAAAAAGAAACCGCTTCTTCAATATATTGTTTTGCAAAAGCTTCAGAAGGCTCATTTTTATTGATTTGGTAAACTAATTCTCTGAAAGAAGTTCCTAATTCAATTTTGTTTCCTTCAACAAAAACAGTATCGAAAGAATCGATAATTCCTGCGTGTGTATTTGTTTTTTCTTTCTCAGCCAATAACAATGCTTTAGCACCGTTAACAAATCCTGCGTAAGCTAAGTAAATTGCATCTGACCATTTTTGCTCCTCTAATAATTCCTGAGCAGAAGTTATTTTGTCTTTAGCTTCGAATAACAAAGTAGCAACTAAGTCGATTACAACACCGGCACATTCTCCAACACCTACTGCTTTCACATAGTTATCAGCATTACCCCAGTCAACAAAATCAGCTTCTGTAAGGTTGGTAACATCAGCCAACGGTTTTAAGAATTCGTAAAAATATTTCTCTCCGTTAGCATCATAGTAATCCAAGAATTTAGCTCCGTTAGCATTTGCTTCAAAATCATTTAAGATTAAACGCAAAGCCTCAGGTCCACGACGGCTAGGGATTTTGATAACTTTATCGGCAAAACGACCGTTTCCGTTTCCTAAAATTCCACCACCTAATAATACTTGTAATGCCGGAGCAACTAATTTCCCTGAATTGATTGACATTCCCTGGAAACCAATTTCAGCCATGTTGTGTTGACCACAAGCATTCATACAACCACTAATTTTGATTGCAATTTCCTGGTTGTTTGCAAATTGAGGATATTCAGTTTTTAACACTCTTTCTAATTCGTCAGCAATACCTGTACTACTTGCGATACCTAAGTTACAAGTATCAGTACCCGGACAAGCCGTGATATCTCCAATAGTATTGTAACCTAAAGAAACCATATCCAGTTTTGCTAACTCCTGGTAGAAGAATGGTAAATTTTCTTCTTTAATATTACGAATCACAATGTTTTGACGTAATGAAAAACGCAATTCATTAGCTCCGTAATTTTTTATCAAATCAGCTAATAATCTGGCTTTATCAGTATAAAAATCTCCTAAAAGAACTTTTACTCCAATAGCTACATAACCCGCTTGTTTTTGAGCAATAACATTTGCTTTTTTCCAGGCTTCATAAGCAGCAACATCTTCGATAGTAACTGTTGGTACTTCTAATAAAGGCTCAGCGATTGGTCCTTCAAAAGCAGTAGTGTCAATTTCATAACTATGGAAAGGCAATGCTTTTTTCTCTTCGTCTACTAAACGCAAGAATTCGTCACGACCTAAATCTTTGATTAAGAATTTCAAACGAGCTTTTAAACGTTTAGCTCTTTCACCGTAACGGTCAAAAATTCTGATTACTCCTTCTGCAGTTGGAATAATTTGGTTAACCGGAATAAATTCTGAAAGCAATTCGGCGTGAGAAGGCTGAGAACCTAATCCACCACCTAACATTACTTTGAAACCTTTTTGTCCATCTACAATTTTAGGAATAAATCCTAAATCGTGTAAATAACTCAAAGCAGAATCTTTCTCTGATGAAGAGAATGAAATTTTAAATTTACGTCCCATTTCCTGACAGATTGGGTTACGCAACAAATATTGAAACAAACCGTGTGCATAAGGAGTCACATCAAATGGCTCATCAACATCCACACCTGCTAATTCGCTTCCTGTAATATTACGAACTGTGTTTCCACAAGCCTCTCTTAAAGTAATATCATCTTTAGCTAAATCAGCCCAAAGTTCTGGAGTTCTATCTAAACTCACATAGTGAATTTGGATATCCTGACGTGTTGTAATATGTAAACGTCCTGTTGAATATTTATCTGAAACTTCAGTAATTCTTTTCAATTGCTCGCTGGTCACTTTACCATAAGGTAATTTGATACGAATCATCTGAACACCTTCCTGACGTTGACCGTAAATACCACGCGCTAAACGAAGACTACGAAAACGCTCATCGTCAATTTTTCCACCACGGAATGCGTGTATCTTTTTTTCTAAATCGATAATCTCTTTTTGGACAATCGGATCCTCTATTTCTGTTCTAAAACTTTGCATCTTTTTTTTTGCTTTTTGCTATTAGTTATCAGCTAACAGCTTGTAATGGTTATATCTTATTTATTTTGCATAAGGCTAAAAGCCAAAGGCTATCTAATAAACCCTACTCCTGCCGTTGTATTTGTTGAAGCATCAATTAAAATAAACGCTCCATTTGATTTGTTATCATTATAAGCATCAAAATACAATGGCTTACTCAATTTAATTGTTACCTCTCCAATTTCATTAATTGCTAATTGAGATGCAGGAGTTGTTCCTGAATAATCAGTTGCAATAACATTTTTGACACTATCTACTTTTGCCAACACTCTGTTAGTATTGTGTTGAATTAAATATTTAGTTCCCGCAACTAATTTCTTGCTATCCATCCAACAAACTGTCGTAGTGATGTCTTTCTCAACTCTAGGCAATTCATTCGATTTTACAATCATATCTCCTCTGGTTACATTGATATCATTTTCTAATTCAATTGTGATTGAAGAACCTGCAGCAGCTTCATCAAATTGTTGATCAAAGAAATGAATATTAGTCACTTTAGATTCTGTTAAAGATGGTAATACTGTTACAGCATCTCCTACCTTAATGTTATTTCCGTATAATTTTCCGGCATACCCTCTAAAATCGTGATATTCTTCAGTTTTAGGACGGATTACCGTTTGAACCGGGAAACGAGCTTTTCCTGTATCATAAATATCTTTTGACTCTAAAGCTTCTAAATGCTGTAAAATAGTTTGCCCGGTATACCAAGGCATTTTTCCTAATGATTCTACAACGTTATCTCCTGTTAAAGCACTCAATGGAATATAACTTACATTTTGTTCTTTATATGAACTCTTAGCATTCAATGCCTGGAAATCAGCTTTGATTTTATTGAAAACTTCTTCTGAATAATCAACTAAATCCATTTTGTTTACAGCAACAATCACATCTTTTACTCTCAATAAATTATTGATAAAAAAGTGACGGTATGTTTGTTCAATTACTCCTTTACGGGCGTCAATCAAAATGATAGATACCTGAGAAGTTGAAGCTCCTGTAACCATGTTACGCGTATATTCTATGTGCCCTGGAGTATCGGCAATAATATAACTTTTCTTAGCTGTTGAAAAATAAATATGAGCTACGTCAATAGTGATTCCTTGCTCACGCTCTGCAACTAATCCGTCAGTAGCCAAAGAGAAATCTAAATAATCATATCCTTTTTGCTTACTGCTTTTTTCAATTGCTTCTAATTTATCTGTAGTCAATGATTGTGTATCATACAATAATCTACCTATTAATGTACTCTTTCCGTCATCTACACTTCCTGCTGTTGCTATTTTTAAAACTTCCATTCTTGTTTTGTTTATTATTTTGTAGTTGTTTGTTTGTGGTTTATATTATAAACGAAAAACGATCAACTATTAAAAGTATCCTTGTTGTTTTCTTTTCTCCATTGCTGCTTCCGAACGTTTGTCGTCAATACGTGCACCACGCTCAGAAATAGTAGAAGCTCTGATTTCGCCTACTACCTCAGCAATTGTTCCTGCATAAGATTCTACCGCAGCAGTACAACTCATATCTCCAACAGTTCTAAAACGAACAATTCTTTCTTCAACTTCTTCATCTTCATCTTGGTAAACAAAAGGAGAATGTGACCAAATCATACCATCTCTAACAAAAACTTTACGTTTGTGAGAGAAATAAATAGATGGAATTTCAATTTGTTCTTGTTCGATATAACTCCAAACATCTAATTCTGTCCAGTTTGAAATTGGGAACACACGTACGTTTTGACCCATTTCAATTTTTCCATTTAACAAATCGAACAATTCAGGACGTTGATTTTTCTCATCCCATTGACCAAAATCGTCACGAACTGAAAAAATACGTTCCTTAGCTCTTGCTTTTTCCTCATCTCTACGCGCTCCACCAATACAAGCATCAAATTTGAATTCGTCAATAGCATCTAAAAGCGTAGTAGTTTGCAAACTGTTTCTACTAGCATATTTACCTGTTTCTTCAACTACTTTTCCTTCATCAATAGCATCCTGTACATTACGAACGATTAACTCTAAACCTAATTCAGCAACTAATTTATCTCTAAATTCGATAGTCTCAGGAAAGTTATGTCCTGTATCTACGTGCAACAATGGAAAAGGAATCTTAGCTGGAAAAAACGCTTTTTGCGCTAATCTTACCAAAGTAATCGAATCTTTACCACCTGAAAAAAGCAACACAGGCTTATCAAATTGAGAAATTACTTCTCTGAATATGTAAATCGCTTCGCTCTCTAAAGCATTTGTTTTTAAAACTGAACTCATTTTTTTTATTTAAATCTATTGAATTAACTTTTTTTCTTAATTATTTCCCGTGTAAACCACATTCTTTATGGCTTTGTTCCCAATACCATCTTCCTGCTCTAATATCTTCTCCTTCTACAATGGCTCTGGTACAAGGGGCACAACCAATACTTACGAATCCTTTTTTGTGCAAACTGTTTTGTGGCACATTATGATCGTCAATATATTTTTGTACTTCTTCCAATGTCCATCTCAACAACGGATTGAATTTTACGAGGTCAAAATTAGCATCATATTCAAACAAATGCAAATCGCTTCTGTTTTCTGATTGCTCCGCTCTTAAACCTGTTATCCAAAGCTTATTCCCGGCCAAAGCTTTTTTAAGCGGCACTACTTTACGAATAAAACAACATTCTTTTCTGTTTTCAACAGATTCAAAGAAACTATTAGGTCCTTTTTTCTCCAATAATTCCTCCACCGCCTTAGCTTCAGGAAAATACACTTTTATAGATGTTTTGTATTTCTTTTGTGTCCTGTGAAAAACATCGTAAGTCTCCTGAAACAAACGTCCTGTATCCAAAGTAAATATGGTTACAGCCGCATTGCTTTTATTAATTAAATCAGTAATCACCTGATCTTCCTGACCAAATGACGTAGAAAAAACTACTTTATCTTTGTATTCATCAGCCAAAAAAACCAGTGTTTCCTCAATCGAAAATCCTGCTGTTTTTTCTAATAAATCTTTTACTATTGCTTCACTCATTATTCTATTTTTAACTCAACTTCCCAAAAAAGAGGAAAGTCTTTATTTTATTATTTTACAAAAACTTCCACAAAGTTTTTAAACTCAATATTATAATTAAAATTCCAACAAAAATCATCATTGGTTTTCGTTGAATCTTATTAACTAAATAGGCAGCAATTGGCGCTGCAATTACACCACCTAAAATCAATCCAATAATCAACTGCCATCCTTCTACCCCTCCAAAAATCATAAATGTAATTCCGCTTGCAAATGCTACTGCAAATTCAGCTGCATTCACCGACCCAATAGTATAACGGGGATTCCTTCCACGACCTAATAAAGTAGAGGTTACAATAGGCCCCCAACCACCGCCGCCAATAGAATCCATAAAACCGCCAAAGGTAGCTAGAAATCCTAATTTTTTAGTCTTCTTTTTTGTTATATTTTTCTTTAATGCTTTTGCAATAATAACAACCGCTAAAATCATCATATAAACCGAAATATAAGGCTTAATCACATCGCCATCAATCACATCCGATAACAAATAAGCTCCGGTAATTGAACCTATCACACCGGGAATTAAAAGATTTTTCAATAATTTTTTATTAATATTTCCAAATCTATGATGCGAAAGTGCAGAAGCTCCGGTGGTAAACATTTCAGCCACGTGTACTCCGGCACTGCTTATTGCCGGCGGAATCCCATAAGACAACAAAAATGAAGTTGAAGTTGCCCCATATCCCATTCCTAATGTTCCATCCACTAATTGTGCAAAAACACCAATTGCAAAAAACACTAAAAACTCCTGATTAAATCCTCCAATAAATCCATCCCAGGAAAACGCATCGTGATGCTTGTATATCAAAACACAAATAAGTCCAATTAATAATGCAACCGGAACAATAACCCACAATCGATCTTTTAAATCAAATTCTGATTTTGTAACCTCATTATTCTTTTTTGAATCCAAACTCATTTTTATTTTAACATTAAACAATCTTATTCCTTGACAAGAAAAAAAATTAAAATTTTATTCTTTTAAAATCCATTACCCTATCGGTTTAGTAGATTACTCCGCAAAAATACTACTTATTTCTAAATTTCAAAACATATTTTACTGTTTTTATAGTTAAAAGAATCAAAAACAAAACTTTAAAACATTAAAAATCAGTAAAAAGCTACTCAAAAGCATTTTTAAAAAACCTAAAACCATTTCCTGTAAAGCAAATCCATTTTACAAACTTTTAAATTTCAGAATCTTAGCATCTAATTAAGAACAAAATCATTCAAGGCAAAAAACAAATTCTACTATATCCATAGGATTATTGTAAAACAATTGTACTTTTGCAAAAAAATATTTTTATGGATTTTGAAATAGGGCTTATAGTCGCAGGTTTATTTGTTGGTTTTGTAGTAGGTATGACAGGTGTAGGAGGCGGTTCATTAATGACTCCTATTTTATTATACTTTGGTATTCCGCCAACAAAGGCTGTAGGTACCGATTTATTATATGCTGCATTCACAAAAACCGGGGGAATCCTTGTACATAATAAAAAAAGCAATGTCAATTGGGTTATAACAGGCTGGCTTTCATTAGGCAGTATTCCGGCAGCCCTATTAACTTTATGGATTCTACACAATATAAAAGCTGATGTTACTGCAATTAATGCCGTAATAAAATATAGTTTAGGCTGGGCATTATTATTTACCTCGGTAGCCATTCTATTCAAAAAGAAATTACTGGACTTTTCTCAAAAACATGCCGGAGATAAATTCCACAGCCAAAGCAAAACTCAAAACATGCTCACTATTGCTATAGGAGTTTTACTGGGAGCTACTGTAACACTTACTTCGATTGGTGCCGGAGCATTGGGTACGGTGACATTATTCTTCCTTTACCCACTTCTGCCAACTCCAAGACTTGTAGGAACCGAAATTGCGCATGCAGTTCCACTAACACTCGTAGCAGGATTAGGACATGCTTCAATGGGAAACTTAGACTTAGCCTTATTGGGTCAATTATTAATGGGATCTCTTCCGGGAATTTATATGGGAAGTATGTTGAGTGGTAAAGTACCTGATTTATTCCTTAGAAATGCAATTGCGGTAATGTTGTTTTTTGTAGGATACAATTTGATCTTCTAAAGACAACAAAATAAAAAATATTAAAAGCCCCTTTCATTGTTCATTCAACGAAAGGGGCTTTTTAAATATGACTGTCAAAAAAATTAGAAAGCAATATCAGCCAAAGAATTATTCTCTAAAACCATCAAGGTATTATCTCTAATCTCAGTCATCAAACGACGCGCTGCACAAGTCTTTTCGTCTTCACAATCATCGCATCTTTCATAAAAATTATGACTCGCACAAGGCAGCAAAGCAATTGGTCCTTCGAGAATACGATACACTTTTGCCATACTAATCTCTTTAGGATCTTTAATCAGATAATAACCTCCTCCTTTTCCTTTTTTGGCACCTAAAAATCCCGAATTGCGAAGCAACAACAAAATACTTTCCAGAAACTTAATCGAAATATTTTCGCTTTTAGCAATATCAGCAATAGCAACAGGCGTTTGATCTTCCTGGCGCGCCAAAAAAGTCAATGCTTTAATTCCGTATTTTGTTTTCTTTGAAAGCATTATGATTTTTGATTGATGATTAACGATTGATGATTTTTGATTTATAAAAAACTAAAACACACTTAATAATGACAAAAATATATTATTTGACCTAATAAACATAAAAAAACGATTTTTGATTTACAGAAAATCTGCAATCAAAAATCGTTAATCTTTATTCTGAAATCTTTAAGAAAGTGCCTGCTCTAAATCGGCAATAACATCTTTTACAGTTTCTAAACCAACAGAAACACGCACCAAACCTTCGGTAATCCCAACTGCCAATTTCTCTTCAACAGATAATTTACTATGAGTTGTTGAAGCCGGATGCGTAACAATAGTTTTAGCATCACCAATATTAGCAGAAAGCGAACATAATTTTATTTTATCCAGGAAAGCACGACCTGCATCAATACCTCCTTTGATTTCAAAAGCAATAATATTACCACCTAAAAGCATTTGCTTTTTAGCTACTTCATATTTAGGATGCGATTTCAGGAAAGGATATTTCACACTATTTACATTAGGGTGACTTTCTAAAAACTCAGCTACTTTCAAGGCATTTTCGCAATGTCTGTCTACACGAAGAGATAAAGTTTCTAAACTCTTAGACAAAACCCAGGCATTAAATGGCGACATTGCCGGACCTGTGTTTCTTGAGAAAAGATAAATCTGACGAATCAAATCGGCTTGTCCAACAGCAACTCCTCCTAAAACTCTTCCCTGACCATCCATCAGCTTAGTTGCAGAATGCACTACAATATGAGCACCATATTTTATAGGTTGTTGAATATAAGGCGTTGCAAAACAGTTATCCACAATCAAAATCAAATTGTGCTTTTTAGCAATATTCCCTAACAATTCTAAATCAATCACATCAACACCAGGGTTAGTTGGTGTTTCTACATATAAAATTTTAGAATTTGGCTGAATAAAACTTTCAATTGTTTCCGGCTTATTAATATCAAAATAAGAAGTGGTAATATTCCATTTTGGAAAATAAGTCATAAACAACGCATGCGTAGAACCAAAAACACTTCCGGCAGACACAATATGATCTCCCGAACCCAACAGAGCTGCAAAAGTTGAATAAATTGCCGCCATACCGGTTGCAAAAGCATAACCTGCCTGAGCACCTTCCATAGCACAAACCTTATCTACAAACTCAGTTGTATTGGGATTAGAAAAACGACTGTAAATATTACGTTCTTTTTCTTCCGTAAAAGAAGCTCTCATATCTTCAGCATCTTCAAAAACAAAGCTTGAAGACAAGAACAAAGGCGTTGAATGTTCCTGATAATGTGTTCTATCTATATGTGTACGTATGGCTTGAGTTTCAAAACCAAATTCTTGTTCGTCCATTTTTTATTATTTTAAAGCTATTTCACAAAGATTCACAAAGAAAACGCAGAGAATCACAAAGTTTTTCTTTCTCTTTCTCCCTGAAAAGGCTTAATTATTATATTATTAGTTTTAAATTTTCGCTAATTCTACTCCGTTCAAAATCACTTTATAATGAATTGTAGCTGTAGGTTCTACTGTTTTAGAAACTGAGCAATATTTTTCGAAAGACAATTGCGCTGCTTTAGCCGCTTTGTCTTCTTTAATATTTCCTTCCAAAGAAAAAACCACATGAATATCTTTAAACGGTTTTGCTTCTCCTACTTGTACACGCTCTCCTTCAACCTCAGCTTTGAAAGAAGTGATTTCCTGACGTTGTTTTTTTAGAATCGAAATCATATCAATTCCGCTACATCCTGCAACACCCATCAAGACTAATTCCATTGGGCTTGGCCCCATATCATTTCCTCCAAAATCCGGACGCGCATCTACATTTACAATATGTCCTCTTTCATTTTTTAATTGAAAATGGAAGTTTTCGTTTACTCTTTCTAATGTTATTTTCATAATACTATTTATTTATGGAACGCGGATGAAACGGATTTCAAACGCGGATTTTTATTTTTTTTAATCTGAAATCTGAACACTCAAAAACTGAATACTGAATACTTTGCGAAGTAAGATTGCTTCGTTCCTCGCAATGACTTATCCTTTGTCAGATAATCTCAAAATATCTCCAAAAACCCCTCTTGCCGTTACTGCCGATCCAGCTCCGGCCCCCTGAATAACAATTGGTCTGTCTCCGTAAGATTCAGTGTAAATTTCGAAGAAAGAATCTGAACCTTTTAATCCACCTAATGCTGTATCTGAAGGAACAGAAACTAATTTCACTTCTAATATTCCTTTGTCATTTTGCAAATCACCAGACAATTCGCCTATGTAACGCAAAACGTGATTTGGTTGTTGCTCGTTCTTTATCTTATCATAAATTGGGTCGAACTCTTTTAATTTTGTCAAGAAATCAGCAGCATTTCCTTCACGTAAATGTTCCGGAATTAGATTCTGAATTGCAATTTCTTCAAATTCATTTTGCAAATCCAATTCTCTCGCTAAAATCAACAATTTTCTACCTACGTCGTTTCCACATAAATCCTCTCTTGGATCCGGTTCAGTATATCCGTTATCAATCGCTTCTTTCAAAATATCACTAAACGGAACATCTTTTGCCGAAAAATTATTAAATAAATAACTCAATGTTCCTGAGAAAACCCCTTTAATCTTAGTGATATTTTCACCCGAAAGATGCAATAATTTTATTGTATCAATTAATGGTAAACCTGCACCAACATTGGTTTCATACAAATAACTCTTTTGATTTTCAGCCAATACACTACGCAATTGTTTGTAAAAACCATAACTCAAAGTATTGGCTACTTTATTCGAAGAAATTAAATCAAAACCATTTTCAACCAAAGGAATATAATTTTCAACAAATGTTGCACTAGCCGTATTATCCACCGCAATTAAATTCTCTAAATGATGCTCATTGGCGTAAGCAATAATATCATCAATAGTATAAGAGAATCCGTTAGTTTGAATTTCGTTAATCCAATTTGGCGTTACTCCGTCTTTATTCAGTAAAACACTTTTAGAATTTGCAATGGCAAAAACATTCAATTTGATGTCTTTTCTTTTCTCAATAGCAACCGCCGATTCTAAAATTTGATTAATCAAAGTTCCTCCTACTAATCCATGACCAAAAACGGCAATGTTGATTTTTTTAGAAACTCCAAAAATCTCCCCATGAATAACATTTAATGCTTTATTCAGTTCTGATTTCTTAACTACCAAACTCACATTTTTCCCAGTAACCGTATTATTGAAAAGAATAGGAACAATTTTGTTTTTAATTAAAGCCGTGTAAGGCTTATAAAAAGTACTTAAATCTTGTCCAATAATCGAAATTACCGAAACATCATCGGTTACCGAAATTTTATTAACGTCTTTAGAATAGAAATCATTTTCGAATTCTTTTTCTAATTCAATCATTGCTTTTGTAGCCTGAGATTCCGCAACTACTAATCCGATTCCTCTTTCAGAAGAACCCTGCGAAATAATACTCACACTAATATTATTATCACCCATTACTTTAAAAATACGGGCATCAACTCCTGTTTTCCCTAGTAAACCTCTACCTTCAAGATTAACTAAAGCTACATCTTCTAAAACCGAAAGTGTTTTAATTCCTGCATTTTTAGAAGTTGCCGTAATTAAAGTTCCTTCGTTTTCATGATTGAAAGTATTCAATATTCGCAATGGAATATTTTTCTCTAACAAAGGAATTATCGTTTTGGCGTGCAAAATAGTTGCTCCAAAATTAGCCAACTCATTCGCCTCATTAAAAGTCAAATGGTCTATTTTTTTAGCATCAGAAACCAAATCCGGATTAGCAGTGTAAATACCATCGACGTGAGTATAATTCTGAAGTTCTTTAGCATTCAAATAATTAGCCAATAAAGAAGCTGTATAATTACTTCCGTTACGACCTAAAGTAGTAGTAACATTATTATTGTTAGAACCAATAAAACCAGTTACAACATTAACTACTGAACCTGCATTTTCTTTAAAATACTGAATTACATTTTTCTTCGAAATTTGTTCCAGCGGTTGCGCATCTCCAAATTTAGAATCCGTTTTTAGGAAAATTCTAGAATCAGCAAATCGGGCGTTGATTCCTTTTTCGATTAAAATTGCCGTTAATAATTTAGCCGAAAGCAACTCTCCAATCGAAAGAATTTGATCTTTAATTTTAGAACTATAATCTCCTATCAGGCTTACTCCTTCGAATAATTTATCTAAAACAGCAAATTCCTCAGACAAATCTACTGTTGCATATTCATCTTGCTGGTATTTCTTAAACTCTTCAAGTAAGGTTTTATAATCGGCATTTTTAGATGCAACTGTTAATATTTCTTCTAACTCATCGGTAGCATTCCCACGTGCCGAAACAACGATGGCTATTTCTTCTCCTTGATTTACTTTATCTGTAATAATAGAAACAACTTTATTGATTCCTTCACCGTTCGATAAAGATTTACCTCCAAATTTTAATATTTTCATGTAATTCTATTTTGTGTTGCTACTAAAAAACAGGAGCAAGCAAGTTGTTTAATTGTTCATATTCTATCAGGAATGCATCATGTCCGTGAATGGATTCTATTTCGTTATAAGAAACATTGACATTATACTTTTTTAATTCCTGGTAGGTTTCTTTATTCTCTCTTGCGGTAAAAAACAAATCTGAATTTATACCTATGATATGAATTGTAGCTTCTATTTTAGAGGCAAATTCTTCAAAAGAATCGCTATTTCTGGTTACATCAATCGTTTTAAGCAATTGATTCATCATTTTATAAGAAGCCAGCTGAAAGCGTTTTTGTAATTTCTTACCATGATGCAACAACCAACTCTCAATATTAAATATAGCTAATTCTTCATTAATGGTTCTGTCAAATTTCATCTTGAAAGATTCCGGAGTTCTATAACACAACATGGCGTGAATCCTGGCATCTTCAATTGGATTAGACGAATTTTTCAAAATTTGCTCTTGCAAAAAGCAATTTGCAATCAACCAATCAGTCGATTTCCAATCGGTTGCAATAGGAATTAAATGCAAGGCCAACTTAGGCTCTAAGGCAATCATCTCCCAGGCAATTCCGCCACCTACAGAGCCTCCAATAATGGCGTACAATTGCTGAATTTTAAGTTGCTTAACTCCTTCGATAAAAAGCTTTGCAACATCTCTGGCATTAAAATCCAAATAATTTTCTACAATAGTACCATCAAATCCATTTCCGGGAACATTAAAAGCTAAAATGCTGTATTTATTGGTATCAATAGTTTTATTTTCTCCAATTAAATCATTCCACCATCCCGCTGAACCAATAACCTGAGAATTTCCGGTCAAGGCGTGATTGACTAAAACAACAGGTGCTGTATTCAATTCAGGACCAAAAGACTGGTAACTTAAATTTAAAACAGGGTATAATACACCACTCTCGGTAGTGAAATTTTGAATTATAATGTGATTGGGTTTATTTTCCAATTTCAAATCTTTAAATAGGATTGATTATGGAAACATTAAAAAGAAAGCTCAAATAAACCAGAAGATTTTCATTGTTATCTTTTCCGCCATGGCGGATAGAATGTAGCACCTTCTTCGACAATCGAAGGGTTGCTAAGGCATCATCGGGTCTAATCCCTCGTCCTTTCTTTATAACATTTCAATATGCTTACGAACTTTAAAGTGGCAAAGTAACCACTATTTTTTCAAACAAACAAATTTTGCTGATTATAGATTCAAACCAGCATTAACATAACAAACAAACGCAAGTCATCACTGAACACAAAATCCAGAAATCACCTGCGTTTGAAACCTATATTTACAAAACTATACTTAGATGAACAGTGTTTCATTTTCTTTAGAATACATCATAAACGTTAATGAATTGGCGACTTTCTTTTGGTCTTTAAAATTTGGATCCAAATTAATCCCAAATCTGGCATTTGTCAATTCTACTCTATTTTCTTTTTTCTCAATGTTAGTACTCCTTATATTCCTTATAAGTTCTAACGCCCTTGTAATCATTCTTTTTGTGCTCATGATGTTTTAATTTAATTAATTTAACTTTATTGTTTGTTGTTATTTTGTTTTACTTTTTTCTATAAAAAAAACCCTTTTGGAGTATTTACCAAAAGGGTTTATATTATTATAAACGATACTTTTGGAAATCAACAGACCAGTAACTTTGCGCAAGACATAGAGACTGTTGTAAACTGTTTATTTTTCTTAATATTAATAGTAATCATTGTAATTCTTATTGTAATTGAATCTTATTTTAATTATTTGTTTTCTAACAAAAAAGCCTCCTGATTTCTCGGGAGGCTTTTGCTATATTTTTAATCTTATTTTGAATAAAAAAATTAAGCTATCGCACTCCCGCCGATTTCCTTCGCTTTAACCATCGATTTTTTACAAATAATAAAATTCATTTCTTGTTTTTATTTAGAGTCACAAATATACAAATTAATATTTATGACTCATTATTATTTTGAAAAAAATTCCGCCAATTACATTAATTAACAATTAATTATGTTTTTTAACATCATTTTTTGACTCAGACTAAAAAAACAAATCAAAAAAGAGCCTTTTCTCCAAGATAATTTAAAAAATTAACTCCATTCCGCCCTTCTGATTTGATATGCCAAAGATACAACCGAAATCCAAATCCAATGTTAACTCTACTTTAAATTAAAGTCATTATAATATTTCCAAAAAACACCTACTCCATTAAACAGACCATTTGATTTTTTAATTGACTAATTTCAAACCAACTCAAGTTAGTCAAATCCCCCTGTTTTTTAATTAAAAAATTAGTCCATAATTAATTTACAATTCAAAAATGGTTTCATACCTTTGCGGCTCAAAATACAAGAGGAAAAATTTGAACTGATTGCAACCTCTTCATAATGACACAAAGCCATTATGAATACTGAAAAATTTCAGTAGAAAAAAATGCTAAAGCAGAAACCCTCCTTTAGTCCTTTTTGCAATTATTTTTCCTCGCTTAATTTTAAATAAATTATATATTATGGCCTATTTATTTACGTCAGAATCTGTGAGCGAAGGACATCCAGACAAAATTGCAGATCAAATTTCAGATGCATTAATTGATAATTTCCTGGCATTTGATGCTGACTCAAAAGTAGCTTGCGAGACTTTAGTAACTACCGGTCAGGTTATTTTAGCAGGAGAAGTAAAATCGAATACTTATTTAGATGTTCAACAAATTGCTCGTGATGTAATCAAAAAAATTGGATACACTAAGAGTGAATATATGTTTGAAGCTAATTCATGCGGAATTCTTTCGGCTATTCACGAACAATCAGCCGATATCAATCAGGGTGTTGACAGAAAAAGCCCGGAAGAGCAAGGTGCGGGAGACCAGGGAATGATGTTTGGTTATGCTACTAACGAAACTGAAAACTACATGCCATTGGCACTTGATTTGTCTCACAAACTTTTAATTGAGCTTGCAATTTTAAGACGTGAAAACAACGAAATCACTTATTTACGTCCGGATGCAAAATCTCAGGTTACCCTTGAATACAGTGACGACAATACACCAATTCGTATTGACGCGATTGTAATTTCTACACAACACGACGATTTTGATGAAGAAGCTACGATGCTTGCTAAAATCAAAAAAGACATTGTTGAAATTTTGATTCCTAGAATTATTACTAAAAACCCAGAGCACGCTCACTTGTTTAACGATAAAATTAACTACCACATCAACCCAACAGGGAAATTTGTAATTGGCGGACCTCACGGTGATACCGGACTTACTGGTAGAAAAATTATTGTTGATACTTACGGAGGAAAAGGAGCTCACGGTGGTGGTGCTTTCTCAGGAAAAGACCCAAGTAAAGTTGACAGAAGTGCTGCTTATGCTACCCGTCATATTGCTAAAAACTTAGTTGCTGCGGGTGTAGCTGACGAAATTTTAGTTCAGGTTTCTTATGCTATTGGTGTAGCTCAACCAATGGGAATTTTTATCAACACTTATGGCAAAGCAAAAGTAAACCTAACTGATGGTGAAATTGCTAAAAAAGTAGAAGCTATTTTTGATATGCGTCCGTATTTTATCGAACAACGTTTAAAATTAAGAAACCCTATCTATAGCGAAACTGCTGCTTACGGACACATGGGACGTACTCCTGAAGTAGTTACAAAAACTTTCTCAGCTCCTGGAGGAGAAGAAAAAACAGTAACTGTAGAATTGTTTACATGGGAAAAACTAGACTATGTTGACCAAATTAAAACAGCATTTGGATTGTAAGTATCCATTATTCTTATAAAAACTAAAGCCATTCGAATGAATGGCTTTTTTAGTGCTTTTAATTTGCAACAACAATAAGGAAACAGCTCTAATCTTGAAAAATAATTTGACAGACCAACACCAAATTAGCAAATAATAAACTCATTCCCGAAACGAGAATAATCAAATTTGCAATCTTTCGAGAAAACATCTCAAAAAAACCTTTAATACCAAATACCACAAAGGTAGTAAAGGAAATGAAAATTAAAATTTCCAAAAATAAATTGAATCCTAAGAACGTATTTTGCGCTTCTTTTAAAGTACTGCCTTTAAACAAAACAGCACCGTCAAAACAAATTACAAGAACAAATGATATTGCCAACGCAAAAAACAACCATCTGAGTTGAACCGTCAATTCCTTATTATCCATTGCAAGTAAATTCATTTGGTAAAATTGAGAATAATAATCTTACATCACAATACCCACTTTCCGTGATTTTTTGAATTAAAAACACACAAAAAACACGGCAATTACAATTGAAAATTAATTTCAGTTTCAACTTAAACACCATTATAGTATATTTGTCAAAATTTAAAAAATGTCAAAAAACATCACCCCTTATAAAGACTCTGAATTAGGAAAAAAAGAACAGGTTGCAAAAATGTTTGATACTATTTCCGGAAACTACGACAATCTGAATCGTGTTATTTCTTTTGGCATTGACGTTAAATGGAGAAAAAAAGTTTTAAAAATAGTTGCTAATACAAATCCTGAAACTATATTAGATATAGCCACAGGAACTGGCGATTTAGCTATTTTAATGGCAAATACCAGCGCTAAAAAAATCACTGGATTAGACATCTCGGCAGGAATGCTGGAAGTAGGAGTAAAAAAAATTGCTCAAAAAAACCTATCCAACACTATCGAAATGATTTTAGGCGACTCTGAAAACATACCTTTTGAAGACAATCATTTTGATGCCATTACCGTTGCTTTTGGGGTACGAAATTTTGAAAATCTGGAAAAAGGATTAGCCGAAATATTACGTGTATTAAAGCCCGGAGGAACTTTTGTGATCCTGGAAACATCAGTACCGGACAAAACTCCTTACAAACAGGGTTATCATTTTTACAGCAACAATATCCTTCCTATTATAGGTAAATTATTCTCAAAAGATAATGTTGCTTACGGTTATTTATCAGAGTCTGCAGCTGCTTTTCCTTATGGTGAAGTTCTAAACAATATTTTAAGAAAAATTGGGTTTATAGATGTAAAAGCAATGCCGCAAACTTTTGGAGTCGCTACCATTTATCTTGCATCTAAACAATAACCTAAGTTGAATTGAAAATGAGAAAAATCGCCGTCTTTAACTTATTACTCATACTGTGTTTAAACGGATATTCGCAGTCTAAAGGTATGTTTAGTAAAGACCCGATTATCAATTTAGAAAATTTTCAAAAACAACGTTTGTATTTTGGCTACTATTTAGGCTTTAACTCATTCGATTTTAAAATAGATTATAAAACAGTAGCCCCTGACATTCAGGTAGAAAAATCTACCGGATTCAATGTAGGCGTTGTTGCCGATTTAAAACTTCAGGAATATATCAATCTTCGTTTTGAACCCGGCTTATATTATACTAAAAGAACACTACATTATCCTAATTTCACAACAGAACTTGATGCCCTTAGAGAAGTAAACAGCACCTATATTCATTTTCCTTTGTTATTAAAATTTTCAGCATTGCGCACAGGAAACATCCGACCATACCTTGTGGGCGGAGTATCAACCACGCTCAATTTATCAGGAAATTCAAAATCCATAGACGATAATGAACAACAAAAATTTAGAGTAAAACCCTGGAGTACCAATTATGAATTAGGATTTGGCATTGATTTTTTCTCGGAATATTTTATATTCTCACCCTCTATTCGTGGCTGTTTTAGCCTTAAAGACGAACTCATTAGAGACAACAATCCTAATAGTCCGTGGACAGGAAATATCGAATCACTTAAAAGCAGAGCCATCTTTATTAACTTTACTTTTCATTAAAATTGCTAAGCTAAATTTCGTTTAAATTCACTTAAAATAATTGCAGTTGCAGTAGCTACATTCAAACTTTCTGTTTTTTGTAAATCGCCAAAACGAGGAATCGAAAGTCGGTTTTTGATTATTTTTTCAATTTCTTCCGAAATACCATTGGCTTCATTTCCCATAATAATGATTCCTTCCTGAGGCAAAATGTTCTTATAAATATTTTCACCATCCATAAAAGTCCCAAAAACAGGCAATTGGGTTTGAGTAATATATTCGGCTAAATCAACATAACTCACATTTACTCTGGTTATAGACCCCATAGTTGCCTGAACTACTTTAGGATTATAAATATCCACTGTTTCTTTCGAACAAACAACTTGTTTGATTCCAAACCAATCGCACAAACGCAAAATAGTTCCTAAATTGCCCGGGTCTCTTATATCATCTAATGCTATAATTAAGCCCGAATTACTAATTTCTTTTTGCTGAGGGATTTTAAAAACAGCCAAACAACTGTTAGGAGTTGCTAGTGCGCTAATTTTTTTCAAATCATTTTCATGGATTAATGATTTTTTAGCAGCGGGAACTTCTTCAAAATCAAACTGGGTAGTATATAAATGCTCTAATTCAAAATTAGACTGCAAAAGCTCCTGAATTACTTTTACACCTTCAGCAAAAAATAATTGATTGTTAATTCGATACTTTTTTTGCTGTAAACTAGTTATAAGTTTTATTTGGTTTTTACTAACCATAAAAATATGTACTTTTGAATTAAATATTTTAGACCTCTTGAAAAAAATTTCAACAAAAATATCACTATTTATTCTAATAGGAATAATTATATCTGCCTGTAACGCCGAAAAAAGAGTTCCTGACGGCAAACAACTACTTACGAGCAATCAAATTTTAGTAAATGGCAAAAAAACCAACGACGAAGACGTATCAAACCAATTGTACCAAAAACCTAATAGTACCTTACTTGGTTATCGTTTGCGATTGAATTTATACAATTTAGCGAATCTAAATCCTGACTCGACCTACCAGGCAAAATTTACCAATAATCCGGGAAAATACGAGCGAAAAGCAAAATGGCTTTCGGCAAAACAAGTTGATCGGCTCGGACAATCTTTTTGGCATCACGGAATTCATGATTTTTTAAAAAAAACTGGAGAAGCTCCTGTAATTATTGATTCTGTTAAAACACAAAAATCGCTTTCTAGACTTCAATATTATTATTTCAATAATGGTTTTTTTAATGTCGAAGCTAACTTTGAACATGATACCCTAAGCTTAAAAAGAGGTCGGATAAAATACAACATTACCACTAACAAAGCCTATATTTTAGATTCGATAAAAACCAATATCAGTTCGCCCGACCTGGACTCTTTGTACAATAACAGTAAGCAAAACGCACTTATTAAATCTGGGAATCAATACAAGACAATCGATTTTTCGAATGAAAAAAATCGTATTGCCAGCTATTTTAGAAATCACGGAGCTTATTATTTTCAACCCACAGCTGTTGTTTTTGACATTGATACTATTGGTAAAAAAAACAAAGCCGATGTAACTATAAACATCAGCGACTACAGCTATCAGGACAAAGATTCAACAAAAACAGAATCTTTTAAATTATACAAAATAAGCAGTGTTGACATCTACACCGATTATTTACCTAACACCAGCAAACAAAACATTACCGACAGTATTTCCCATCAAAACTTTAATATTTACAGCCGAGGGAAACTACGCTACAAACCGCACGCCATAACAGATGCTATTTTTATCACTAAAGGAACTTCTTTTGCCGATTACAAAACAGTACTAACATCCAGATACCTTAATAATCTTAAAGTTTTCAATGCTCCGAGCATACAATATGAAGTAGATAAAAAAGACACACTTCACAATTCGCTTATTGCAAAAATTTATTTAACACCCAGAAAAAAATATAGCTTTGGATCATCTGTAGATATCATGCACTCAAACATTCAGGATATAGGAATCTCATTTAGTCCATCATTAACTATTAGAAATATTTTTAACGGTGCCGAAACATTAGAAGTCTCAGTCCGTGCCAATATTGGTTCCTCAAGAGATTTAGCTAATCCTAATAACCAATTCTTCAACGTGTCAGAATATGGAGTCGATTTCAAACTGAATTTTCCAAGAATATTTTTGCCTTTTCCTACCGAGAAAATTATCCCAAAAAGCATGATTCCGTCTACCTTAATAGGTCTTGGTTATGCTACACAAAGGAATATTGGATTAGACAAAGAGAATTTCACAGGAACTTTTTCATACAATTGGAATCCGAAGAGAAATAATACAGCCCGTTTTGATCTTTTCAATATTCAGTATGTCCGTAACTTAAATTCTCCAAATTACTTTAATGTCTATGGTTCGTCTTATGATGCACTAAATGAAATTGGAAAAACATACAACACCAACCCTGACTATGTTGACAACAACAATAACTTAAAAATTGAATCAGGAACTAATGGTTTTATCAACGATGTTTTAACAGGAGTAACAAATTTACCTACAAATGATTTTAATGAAGTAAAAGGCATCGAAGAAAGAAGAGTGCGATTAACCGAAAACGATTTTATTCTTGCAACCAACTTTAGTTTTAGCAAAACAACAAAAACAGATTTAGCCGACAACAATTTTTATCTTTTTAAAACCAAAATCGAATCGGCAGGTTCTTTATTATCCTTAATTGGAAATGCTACAAACCTAAAGAGAAATCAAAATGGAAACCGCGAATTATTCAATCTGGAATATTCTGAATACATTAAAACCGAATTTGACTACATCAAACACTGGGACTTAAATCATGAACGAGTTATAGCAGTACGAAGCTTCTTTGGTATTGCAATCCCATTTGGAAATTCTGATTATATTCCGTTTTCCCGAAGTTATTTCTCAGGAGGTTCTAATGACAATAGAGCCTGGCAACCTTATAGTCTCGGCCCAGGAAGTAGTGGCGCAACAAATGATTTTAACGAAGCCAACATGAAAATTGCCATAAGTGCCGAATATAGATTTAAAATTCTGGGCGATTTAAAAGGAGCTTTATTTGCCGATGCCGGAAACATCTGGAATGTTTTTGACAATGTAACTGATGAAAAATCAACTTTTAAGAATTTTTCAAGTTTAAAAGACATCGCATTGGGCTCAGGATTCGGTCTTAGATATGATTTAAACTTCTTTGTCGTTCGCTTTGATTTTGGTTTTAAAACCTATAACCCAGCTGAAGAAACTGCAAAAAAATGGTTTAGAGATTACAACTTTGCCCACTCCGTTTTAAATTTTGGAATAAATTATCCGTTCTAATCCTAATAAATTCTTATTTTTGCGGTCTTAATCTAAAAACAAAAAATCTAACTAAAAACAAAAAACAAAATGGGACACAACATTAAGCCTGGTGTAGCAACTGGTGACCAAGTACAAGAAATATTTAATTATGCCAAAGAAAAAGGATTTGCACTTCCTGCTGTAAACGTTACAGGATCTAACACAATTAATGGTGTACTTGAAACTGCTGCAAAATTAAACGCACCAGTTATCATCCAATTCTCAAACGGTGGAGCGCAATTTAATGCGGGAAAAGGACTTTCTAATGCGGGAGAAAAAGCAGCTATCGCCGGAGCAATTGCCGGAGCAAAAAGCATCCACACATTAGCAGAAGCTTACGGAGCAACTGTAATTTTACATACTGACCACTGCGCAAAAAAATTATTGCCTTGGATTGACGGTTTATTAGACGCTTCAGAAGAACATTTTGCTGCAACTGGAAAATCATTATTCAGTTCGCACATGATTGATTTATCTGAAGAGCCAATCGAAGAAAACATCGAAATTTGCAAAACTTACTTAGAAAGAATGAGCAAAATCGGGATGACATTAGAAATCGAACTTGGAATTACAGGTGGTGAAGAAGATGGTGTTGACAACTCTGATGTTGACAGTTCAAAATTATACACTCAACCGGAAGAAGTAGCTTATGCTTACGAAGAATTATCTAAAGTAAGTCCAAAATTCACTATCGCTGCTGCTTTTGGAAACGTTCACGGTGTTTACAAACCAGGAAACGTAAAATTAACTCCAAAAATCTTAAAAAATTCTCAGGATTTCGTTCAGTCAAAATTCAACACAGGACATAACCCGGTTGATTTTGTTTTCCACGGTGGATCAGGTTCTACTCTTGAAGAAATCAGAGAAGGAATTAGCTACGGAGTTATCAAAATGAACATTGATACTGATTTACAATTTGCTTTCACTGAAGGAATTCGTGATTTTATGGTAAACAATATTGATTACTTAAAAACTCAAATCGGTAACCCAACAGGTGCTGATGCTCCAAACAAAAAATATTACGACCCAAGAAAATGGTTGCGCGAAGGAGAAGTAACTTTCAACGCAAGACTAGAGCAGGCTTTTGCTGACTTGAACAACGTTAACACACTATAAGTTGGAAGTTAGAAGTTAGAAGTTGGGAGTAATCTTCCAGCTTCCAACTCCTAGCTTCAAACCAAAATTAAAAAATTATGGCTTGGTTTAAAAGACACGAAAAAGGAATCACAACTCCTACCGAACAGAAAATGGACGTTCCAAAGGGACTTTGGTACAAATCTCCAACAGGAAAGATTATTGATGCCGAAGAACTGGAACGTAACTTATTTGTAAGCCCTGAAGATGGTTTTCACGTAAGAATAAGTAGTGCTACTTATTTCGAAATCTTATTCGACAACAATGAGTTTACTGAATTAGACCCAAACATTACTTCTAAAGATCCTTTGAACTTTGTGGACACAAAGAAATATGCAGATCGTTTGAAAGATGTAATGGAAAAAACCAAACTGAAAGATGCTGTGCGTACCGGAGTTGGTAAATCCAAAGGGAAAGATGTAGTAATCTGTTGTATGGATTTTGCCTTTATCGGAGGATCTATGGGAGCTGTAGTAGGTGAAAAAATTGCCAGAGGAATTGATTATGCTATCAAACACAAATTACCTTTTGTGATGATATCAAAATCAGGAGGAGCCAGAATGATGGAAGCTGCCTATTCATTAATGCAATTGGCTAAAACATCGGTAAAATTGGCTCAGCTTTCTGAAGCAAAATTACCTTACATTTCTTTGTGTACTGATCCAACTACAGGAGGAACAACGGCTTCTTACGCTATGTTAGGAGACATTAACATTGCTGAACCTGGTGCCTTAATTGGATTTGCCGGACCTCGTGTTGTTAAAGATACCACAGGTAAAGATTTACCGGAAGGTTTCCAAACTGCTGAATTCCTTTTAGAACACGGTTTCCTTGACTTTATCACGCCAAGAAAAGAATTAAAAGACAAGATTAACTTGTATATTGATTTGATTCAAAACAACGAAATTAGATAATTTTCGAATTGCTATAAATACAAAATCCCATCCCGATTGCTATCGGGATGGGATTTTTTTTATCTTTAATTCAAATCTTCGAATATGAAAAGAATAATTATAGGCTTTATGATTTGTTTGCTTTTTTGGAATTGCAATAAAAAGAAAGAGAATAAAGAAGTAAACATACTTTATATAATTTCTGAAAAAGACAAAAAGTTTTTGACTCATTTACAAAAACAAAATATACCTCCACCCTTACCTGAATTTTATTTTCATAATCAAATAATTATAGATAAAAATGGCGATTTCTATTTTTATCAAAAAGAAGCTATCCCGTGGCATTGCATCGAATCAGAAACAGACACAATTCCTGACTTTATTAATCTCAAACCCATTGAAATCATCAAAATACCTAATAATAGCTGCGTAGACTTTATTAAACTAAACATTTCCAACAAGGCGGAACGTCAAAGACAAATTATTATCGCATCTGAAAAAGACACTATTAACAATATGAATTTCAATAAAATATTAACATTTTTAAACAATTCCCTATCAAGTAAAATAGACGCTTTTAAAATAAGGAGAACGACACAAGAAGAAGATACTGTTCTAAAATACAAGAAAAACAATGAATATTATTTTTCAGATAGCATCAAATGGGATAAAACTAAAATCAAATTTTATAAATAAAAAACACCCCATACCAACATACAAATCTCTCGAAATAGGACGAAATTAAATCATGAGATTGCTTCGTTCCTCGCAATGACTATGCGGAAAAATCTAAAATCTAAAATCTGCATTCTACAATCTAAAATCACATCCCCGTCCTAATGGCCTCCACAGGATCTAGCCTTGAAGCCGAAATAGCTGGTAAAATTCCGGAAATCAATCCAATAATCCCCGCTAAACCAGCACCTAAAAGAATATTATCTAATCCTAATACAAATTCGAAATCCAAAGCTTTAGTCAAACCAAAGGCGATTCCCCAAACCATTAACAAACCTATCAAACCACCGATAACCGATAAAATTATGGCTTCAAACAAAAACTGAAACAGTATAAATCGGTTTTTAGCTCCTAATGATTTCTGAATCCCTATTAAATGGGTACGCTCTTTTACCGAAACAAACATAATATTGGCAATTCCGAAACCACCTACCAAAAGTGAGAAACCGCTTATCACCCAACCTCCTAATTTCATACTACCAATAATCCCATCAATAAAATCAGTAAATCCGGAAAAAACATTGATGAAAAAATTGTCAATTTCGCCGGCTTTAATTCCGCGATAAGCACGTAGTTTTTGCGATATTTCCGCCTTATATTCCTCCATATCTACCCCATCTACCGGTTTGAAAATGATAACATTAGTTAGCGAAGTATTATTATCTCCAAATTTTTGTCGAACAAAATTAACCGGAATAAACACCGCCGAATCATTACTATCTCCAAAAAGTCCTGCTCCTTTTTTCTTCAAAACCCCAATTACTGTAAAACGCTGACCATAAAGCCGTACATCTTTCCCAATAGGATTAGCATCTTCAAACAAAGAAGTTGCAATTTCGTTTCCTAAAACAATAACCTTAGCTCCCGAATTAGCCTCCGATTCAGTATAAAATCGACCATCCTGAAACTCAAGTCCCTGAATATCTATAAATTCATGAGAAACCGGAACAATATTTACGTCGCTCACCAGCTTAGAATCGTATTTTATAGTCTCCCCTTTAGTAAAGATCTGATATCCCAATTCAGCGGTATTGTTCATTGCTCCTTTCAAATAAATATATTCATCGTATTTTACATTCGGAAATTGCTCCCTCTTCCAATTTGGAATATCTGTAGGTCCAAAAGAAAATTTCATCAGGTAAATCGTATTCTTATCCAAACCACTTAAATCACTGCTAATTTTTCTATCCAAAGAATCTACAGCGGCCAAAACAGCTATGATGGAAAAAATTCCAATAGTTACTCCAAGCAAAGAAAGAAGTGTTCTTAACTTATTATTTCGCAGTGCATTTAACGCAAAAGCAAAACTTTCTTTCAATAATCGAAGATATAACAACATAAAATCTATTTTTAATAAGGTAAAATTCTGTAAATAATATTCAAAATCCTAATATAAATTTCTTTTAACACAATAAAATCCAGCTATTTCGTCATCTTCTTAAAAAAGCACAATTAAATACAAATTATCTCATTTTAAGATAGCTTAATTTTCACATTAAAAAACTATTTTTGCACTTTATAATTAAAACTATACATGAGCACATCTAAAACAATTCAGTCTGCATTAATTTCGGTTTTTTCGAAAGAAGGTCTTGAGCCTATTGTTAAATTATTACACAGTCAAAATGTTACTCTTTATTCAACAGGAGGAACTGAAGACTTTATAAAAAATTTAGGCATTCCTGTAGTTGCTGTTGAAGACATTACTGCTTTTCCTGAAATTTTAGGTGGACGTGTAAAAACGCTACATCCAAAAATTTTTGGAGGAATTTTGAACCGTCAAGACAATGAGAGTGATGTTCAACAAATGAAGGAATTCAATATCCCTCAGATTGACTTAGTAATTGTAGATTTATATCCATTCGAAAAAACGGTAGCTTCTGGAGCTAGCGAACAAGATATTATTGAAAAAATTGACATTGGCGGAATTTCTTTGATTCGTGCCGCTGCTAAAAACTTCAAAGATACCGTTATCGTTCCATCTATGAACGAATATGCTTTGTTCTTAGATATGATTACTAAACAAAACGGAGCAACAACTCTTGAAGACAGAAAATTATTAGCTACTAAAGCATTCCATGTATCTTCTCATTACGACGGAGCTATTTTTAGCTACTTCAATACTGACGAAACTATCTACAAAGCAAGTATTGCTAATGGCCAGGTATTGCGCTACGGAGAAAATCCACACCAAAAAGGATTCTTCTTTGGAGATTTTGACGCAATGTTCAAAAAATTACACGGAAAAGAATTATCATACAACAATTTATTAGATGTTGATGCTGCAGTAAATTTAATTAACGAATTCAAAACTGACGGCCCTACATTTGCTATATTAAAACACAACAATGCTTGCGGATTAGCTTCAAGAAAAACCATTAGCGAAGCTTACTTAGCCGCTTTAGCTTGCGATCCTACATCAGCTTTTGGAGGTGTTTTAATTTCGAATACTACAATTGACGTAGCAACAGCTACAGAAATCAACCAATTATTCTGTGAAGTAGTAATTGCTCCAGCTTATGATGCTGAGGCTGTAACTATTTTACAGGAAAAGAAAAACAGAATTATTTTAGTTCAAAATGATGTTGAATTACCACAAAAACAAGTTCGTACTTGTCTTAACGGATTGTTAATTCAAGACAGAAACAACATCACAGACAATAAAAAAGATTTAACTACCGTTACCATTACAAGTCCAACGGAGCAAGAAATTGAAGATTTAATTTTTGCTTCTAAAATTTGTAAAAACACCAAATCAAACACAATTGTTTTTGCTAAAAACGGAACTTTAATCTCATCAGGAACAGGTCAGACTTCAAGAGTAGATGCATTACAACAAGCTGTTGAAAAAGCAAAACACTTTGGATTTGACTTAACAGGAGCTTCGATGGCAAGTGATGCTTTCTTCCCTTTTCCTGACTGTGTTGCCCTTGCTAAAGAAGCAGGAATTACAGCTGTAATCCAACCAGGAGGATCGATTAAAGACCAATTAAGCATTGACTATTGCAATGAAAATAATTTGGCAATGGTATTTACCGGAACACGTCATTTCAAACATTAATTTGACTAACTTTGTACGCTCCTAATTTTTAACTTATAAACCCTTAAAAAACTTATGGGATTTTTTGATTTCATGACCGAGGATATTGCGATAGACCTTGGTACCGCAAACACACTAATCATTCACAATGACAAGGTAGTTATTGATAGCCCGTCAATTGTTGCCCGTGATAGAATTTCCGGCAAAATCATTGCAGTTGGTAAAGAAGCCAACTTAATGCAAGGTAAAACACATGAAAACATTAAAACGATAAGACCTTTGAAGGACGGTGTAATCGCTGATTTTGATGCTTCTGAAAAGATGATTAGTATGTTTATCAAAAGCATACCTGCATTGAAAAAAAGAATGTTTACTCCGGCTTTAAGAATGGTGGTTTGTATTCCATCCGGAATTACTGAAGTAGAAATGAGAGCCGTAAAAGAGTCTTGTGAGCGTGTAAACGGAAAAGAAGTTTATTTAATTCACGAACCAATGGCAGCAGCAATCGGTATCGGTATTGACATTATGCAACCAAAGGGAAACATGATTGTGGATATTGGAGGTGGTACAACTGAAATTGCTGTAATTGCTCTAGGTGGAATTGTATGCGACAAATCGGTTAAAATTGCCGGTGACGTTTTCACAAATGATATTGTTTATTATATGCGTACCCAACACAACTTATTTGTTGGAGAAAGTACAGCTGAAAAAATAAAAATACAAATTGGTGCTTCTATCGAAGATTTAGAAACTCCTCCCGAAGACATGTCTGTTCAAGGTAGAGATTTGCTAACCGGAAAACCAAAACAAGTAGATGTTTCTTATAGAGAAATTGCCAAAGCTTTAGATAAATCAATCCAACGAATTGAAGATGCCGTAATGGAAACCCTGTCTCAAACTCCCCCTGAATTAGCTGCCGACATCTACAACACAGGAATTTACCTTGCAGGTGGAGGTTCTATGCTTAGAGGATTAGACAAACGTATTTCTCAAAAAACAGATTTACCGGTTTACATTGCTGAAGACCCATTAAGAGCCGTAGTTAGAGGAACAGGAATGGCCTTGAAAAATATTGGAAAATTCAAAAGTATTTTAATAAAATAAAAGTGCTAAAGTGCTGTAGCCTATAAGTTATAGCACTTTACAAATTGAAATACATTATTCGCATATCCTGAAATTAATAATCAAACTAGAGAATGCAGCAAATATTTAATTTTATATTCAAAAACAGTAATAGAATACTGTTTTTGCTGTTATTAAGCATTTCGTTTTTACTTACGATACAGTCTCATTCTTACCATAAAAGCAGAATTATTAGTTCGGCTAATTTTTTCACAGGAGGTGTTTATGAAGAAATCAACAACATTACCGAATACTTAAATCTGAAAACTGAAAATGAGGCACTGGCACTTGAAAACGCCAGACTTAAAAGCATCCTTTTCAATACTAAAGACACCACAACTATAAAAAAACCCGAAAACCTTAAGAATGTAGGGCCAAATGATATTATAGTTTCAAAAGTAATTCATAATACTTACAACTCTCACGAAAACTTCCTTACCTTAAATTCAGGAGCAAACGATGGCGTTAAAGCCGATATGGGGGTTATTAACAGCTTAGGAATTGTGGGTATTGTTGACCGAACATCGCCAAGATATGCTACTGTAGTGAGTATTTTAAATACAAAATCGCAGATTAATGCTAAAATCAAAAAATCCAATCATTTTGGTTCATTAACCTGGGATGGAAAAAACACTGGTTTTGTACAATTAATTGACGTTCCAAGATTAGCCTCAGTTAGAAAAGGAGACACTATTGTTACCGGAGGACAATCGGTAATTTTCCCAGAAAACATCAACATTGGAACAATTGACAAAGTTTATATACAGGAAGAAACTAATTATTACGTTTTAAACATAAAATTATTTAATGACATGACCAATTTAGGTCATGTGTATATCATCAAAAGCAGAGATAAAGAGGAAGTTACTAATTTAGAAAAAGGAAACAAAAAAGATGAATAGCAGTTTGTTAGTCAATATTTTAAGGTTTATTTTATTATTAGCCCTTCAAATTCTCATATTCAACAATATGACGTTTTTAGGTTTTATAATGCCACTACCTTATATCCTATTCATTATATTATATCCTGTAAACGCTAACAGATCAGCTTTAATACTTAGTAGTTTTGCACTTGGAATCATTATGGATTTATTTTCAAATTCAGGTGGAATTCATACAGCTGCTTGCTTAATTTTGGCTTATTACAGACCTTATTTATTTAAGTTTGCATTTGGGGTTAGTTACGAATACCAAACCATAAAATTAAACGAATCCTTAACTCCGGAACGATTTTCATTCATACTTTTAGCCGTGGTACTACACCATTTAACGCTATTTATATTAGAAGCCTTTCAGGTCAGTTTTATTTTAGATATTTTAATTCGATCCCTGCTCAGTACCATATTTACAATCATTAGTTGTATTATAATAATATATCTTATTAAGCCTAACAAACGATGAGAAAACTTCTGCTGCCTTCTATCATTATTGTCGCAGCATCTTTGCTACTAATTCGGATTTTTTATTTGCAGGTAATCAATGATACTTTCAAATTAAAATCAGAAAACAACGCTATTAAAATACAATACGAATATCCTGAACGAGGCTATATTTACGACCGAAACGGGAAACTTTTAGTTGCCAATCAGGCTTCTTATGATATCATGGTAATTCCAAGGGAAATTAAAAATATTGATACTTTGGAATTCTGCCAACTCTTAGATATTACCAAAGAAGATTTCATCAAAAAAATAGAAAAGGCTAAAGTTTACAGTCCTAGATTGCCTTCTGTTTTCCTACCTCAATTAAACAAAAGTGAATATGCCGCTTTTCAGGAAAAAATTAGAAAATTTGAAGGTTTTTATGTTCAAAAGCGATCACTTCGAGACTATGAAGTTGATTTTGGAGCCAATATATTTGGTTCTATAGTTCAGGTAAATGACCAAGTCATCAAAAAAAATCCATACTATAAAAGTGGTGACTTAATAGGAAAACAGGGAGTTGAAGAATACTACGAAGAAATTCTAAGAGGAATAAAAGGGGTTAAGTATTTTCAAAAAGACAAATACAATCGCCTAATTGGCTCTTATAAAAACGGAAAATACGATACCATAGCTGTACAAGGAGAAGACATCAACCTGACCATTGATGCCGAAATCCAACGTTATGGGGAACAACTGATGGTTAATAAAAGAGGTGGAATTGTAGCTATAGAACCTAAAACTGGTGAAATATTAGCATTGGTTACAGCTCCTTCTTACGACCCTTCAATTCTAGTGGGTCGTCAACGTTCTAAAAACTATACCCTTTTGTATCATGATTCTATTGCAAAACCATTATACGACAGAGGTCTATTGGCCGAATACCCACCCGGTTCGCCATTTAAAATTTTAACGGGACTCGTGGCACTTCAGGAAGGAGTTATTGACGAACAATTTACGGTTTTTTGCCGACATGGTTTTAGTTATGCCAGAGGACGTTTTATGAGATGTCACTGTCATGGAGGCGCATTACAACTGCATCGCGGAATCTACGAATCCTGTAATGCTTATTTCGGGACAGCTTATATGAAAACCATCAACAAATACGTAAAACCTTCTTATGCCGTTGATGTTTGGAGTAATCACGTTAAAAGTTTTGGACTAGGACAATTCATGGGCTATGACTTACCAACTGGAAGAAGAGGAAACATTCCTTCTTCTAAAACCTACAAACGTATTTATCCTAACGGAGGATGGAGAAGTACCGCTATCGTTTCTAATGCTATTGGACAAGGTGAAGTATTAATGACTCCTATTCAACTGGCCAATATGATGGCAACCGTTGCAAACCAGGGTTATTACTACACCCCTCATATCATTAAGAAAATTAAGGGCGAAAATATTGATCCTAAATTCAAGGTTAAGCACGAAACCACTATTAACAAAGAATATTACACTCCTATAATAAATGGATTATTCGATGTTTATAACTTAGGAACAGCCAGAGGACTTAGAGTAGATGGAATTGATATTTGCGGAAAAACAGGTACCGCAGAAAACTTTGCAAAAATAGACGGTAAAAGAGTCAAACTTGAAGACCACTCTATATTTGTGGCCTTTGCTCCAAAAGACAATCCAAAAATTGCCATTGCGGTTATGGTTGAAAACGGAGGATATGGAGCCACTATTGCAGGACCAATCGCGAGTTTGATGATTGAAAAATATTTGAGAAAAAAAATCACCCGAACTGATTTAGAAAAAAGAATTCTGGAAAGAAGTTTGAGAGACCGATATGCAATTTTAGGAGGAATGAAAGAAGCCAATGCTATTGAAAGTACCCCTAAAGATACAATCCAAAAATATAAGGAAGCAAAAACAAACACGGCAACTGATACAACCAAAAAAATTAATTAAGCCATTCATTTACTGATGAAAAATCAAAGTGTTAAGAAAAATATTGACTGGATATGCGTTATTATCTATAGTGCATTAGTAATTTTAGGATGGCTAAATATCTATTCTTCATCGCTGTCGTCTATTGAAGATACCTACCAAAAACAATTAATTTTTATCTCTTTAACCATTCCTTTGATTTTTATGATTCTTGCCGTAGATGGTAAATTCTACGAAAAATATGCAACTATCATTTTTGGGATTTCATTATTATCTTTAATGGGATTATTTGTCTTTGGAAAAACCATTGCTGGACAACGCTGTTGGTATGCCATAGGAAGTTTTACACTACAACCCTCTGAGTTTGCAAAAGCCGCAACTTCATTGGCTTTAGCCAAATATCTTAGTGATTCCCAAATTAATTTAAAAGACATTAACCGACAAGTACAAGCTTTAGCTATTGTATTTTTCCCTGTATTGCTTATTTTACCTCAACCTGACCCGGGAAGTGCACTTATCTATAGTATTTTCTTAATTGTTTTGTATCGTGAGGGCTTACCTGCATGGTATATCTGGACAGGCTTCATAGCTATCGTTTTATTTGTTTTCACCTTAATTTTCGAGCCACAATATGTCATCTTAATGGCTTTAATAACCATACTAATCGTTTATTGGAGATCACGATTAGCCGATAGAAACATTGTGGCAAGTAGTATTGTTTTTGTACTTATTTCCGGTTTTGTATTCTCAGTAAATTATGTTTTCGAAAATGTTTTTAAACAACACCACAGAGACCGTTTTAATATCTTACTTGGAAAAACAGTCGATTTAAAAGGAATTGGATACAATACCAACCAATCCGAAATTGCCATTGGATCAGGCGGTTTGTTTGGAAAAGGTTTTCTCGAAGGAACACAAACCAAAGGTGGTTTTGTACCCGAACAACACACTGATTACATCTTTACTACAGTAGGTGAAGAATGGGGTTTTATTGGTTCATTGGTAGTAGTTGGCTTATTTGCGACCTTATTTCTAAGAATCATTTATCTCGCCGAAAGACAAAAAACTAAATTCAGCAGAGTCTATGGTTACTGCTGCGCAGGGATTTTATTTATCCACTTTTTTGTAAATATCGCCATGGTGATTGGGATTTTTCCAACTATTGGAGTTCCGCTGCCTTTCTTTTCTTATGGAGGTTCCGGTTTATGGGGATTTACTATTTTACTTTTTATCTTCCTTAAAATGGATGCTAATAAGGTTAATGAATGGTAGGCTAAACAAATCTATTTGGCAAGCCATAGATTCAAATCAACATTTTTTTCCAAATTATTTTCTAACTCATCATCCAGTTTAGGAAAGAAATCTATACCTGTAACTGATTCCAGTTTGTCAATAGAAACCACATAATTGTATATTGATTGACTGCTTTTTTCATTGGGAACTAAAAAAGCAAGCACCTTATATTTCCCTTTTGAATTACACAACAAAATCTTGTAAAAATAGTTAGGAACAAATACCTTTTCTTTACCTATTGCTTTTAAATTCCCTTTCAAAACTCCTCCGGTAATAACAAAAAGACCATCATTCTTTACAGCCCAAAAACGTACTTTCTGTTCTAACCGGTTCCAAATTCCTGAATTAAAAGCATGATTTTGAGGACTAATATTGGATGTAAAAAAAGTATCATTATAGGCATTTATATCAAATTCCATATCGGCAGCAGGACACAAATGCCCTTTATCATAACCTGATTTTTTATAATTTCTCCAATCAGCTGATTGTGTTTTCACCTTAGGATCTTCAATAAAAAAAGGGCGTTTAAAATCGCTTTTCTTAATGTTATTTTTCTTTAATTCATAAGCAACCCATTCAGCTTGTTCTGCTTTTTCACTATACGATAATGTATAATATTGATGCTTTACAATTTGAGAAGTTGTTGATTTTGGCAAATAGAAATTCAAATCGCCGGATTTAGACAATGCTGTCTTTTGTTGAATACCATATTGCTGAGAAGTCCAAAATACACCAGCTAACAAAATGATTCCGTAAAAAAACCTAAAATTCATACCGCTTATTTTAAATAAAAAAGCTCTGAAAATCAAACTAATTTCCAGAGCAAATTCTTTTTTAATATTACTAAATTAATACGTTTTAGCTAATTTTTGCTTCTTCATAGTATTAGTAGTAGCAGGGGCTATAGATTTTTTCAAATTCACTTTCGTTTGCAAATCATCTAAAACATTTAATGCTTCTTCTACATAAATATCTTTAGCCAAACTTTCATGCCAACGATCTCTCTTTTCTTTTAAAATATTGTCTTTACCCATTTGTTCCGTTTCATAAGGCAAAGAAGTAAATTTTAAATTGTTTTTATAATCAGAAATAGGCTTGAATTTCTTCGCCTTTTCCTCGATAGCCGTTTGCGCTTTTCTGAATTTATCAATATTCAGACTGTATTCATTTTCGTCACTACGAGTATCAATCCATTTTGCATTTTCCTCAATTAACTTAAATTGTGGATTAGCTGCAATACGTTCTTTACTGTGCAAAATAGCTTTAGCAAAATTACTGTTGTTATTCCAAACAGTATAATCAGCGGCATCAATTTTATCCCAAGGCATAGCATTTTCAACATCGCGCTCACCCATTTTTAAATAAGAATAACGATCCGGCATTACAATATCACTACTTACACCTTCTAATTGTGTAGAACCTCCATTGATTCTGTAAAATTTTTGAGTAGTGGTTTTAAGCGCACCTAAATCACCTAACTCATTACTGCGCACAAACTGATTCAAATCAATCACATTTTGAACCGTTCCTTTTCCGTAAGTTTGCTTACTGCCTATAATAACGCCACGTTTGTAATCCTGAATAGCCGCTGCTAAAATCTCAGAAGCTGAAGCCGAGAAGCTATTCACCATAATTACCAATGGTCCATCCCACTCTATTTTTTTGTCTTTATCATACAAAACTTCTTTCTTTCTACCAGCCGATTTTATTTGAACAATTGGTCCTTGCTCAATAAATAATCCGGCAATATCAACAACGGTAGATAAAGAACCACCACCATCATCACGAACATCTAAAACAATACCATCAACCTTAGCTTCTTTTAATCGAGCTACTTCCTGAGCAATATCTTTTCCTGCATCTCTTCCGTCTTTATTTTCGAAATTGATATAGAATTTAGGCAAATAAATCACCCCATATTTCAATCCGTTTTTGTTAACGATACTTGATTTAGCATAGGTTTCTTCGATTTCAACAATATCTCTAATAATCGAAATCACCTTAATAGTTCCATCTACTTTTTTGATAGTCAAACGTACTTCGGTACCTTTTGGCCCTTTAATTTTCTTCACCACATCATCCAGACGCATCCCTACTACATCTACCGGCTGACCTTCGCCTTGCGCAACTTTCATCACAATATCACCTGCTTCTAATTGTTTTCCTCTCCAGGCTGGTCCTCCCGAAATCAATTCAGAAATTTCAGTGTATTCATTTTTCTTTTGCAAACGCGCACCAATACCTTCTAATGTTCCACTGATACTAACATCAAAACGTTCTTTTTCTTCCGGAGCAAAATAATTAGTATGCGGATCAAAACGAGCGGTAATAGAATTAATATAAACCGAAAACCAATCGTTACGGTCTAAATCTTTCATAAATCCAAAATATTCATCCAAAGATTTTGAAGTACTTTCTCTGGTTTCTTTTTCCAATTCTTCAAAAGATTTTGGTTTACTATCAGCTGGCAAAACTTCTTTTTTTACTTCCTGAACAACATCCTCCGGATTTTCCAAAGGGTTAGAAAGAATAGCCGCTTCTTCTTTAGAAAGCTTTCCTTTGTTTTCCTGCATTTTTAAACGATCGGTCAATGACGAAAGCGTAGTTAACTTTAACTGTTTTCTCCAACGTTCTTTTAATTCAGCATCCGTTTTAGCATAAGGTGCTTTCTCGTAATCCGTATTGAAACTCTCATCTATCGTATAATCGAAAGGATTCTTCAAGATTTCCTTGTAAAACCCCTGACTTTCCTTCATTCTTTGCATCAAACAATCGTAAGTTAATGTAAAAAAAGTTAAATCTTTATTCATCAATTCATCGTCAAGTTCTAATTCGTACTTAGAAAACTCTTCAATATCTGATTGTAAAAAGAACCTTTTTGATGGATCTAATGCCTGAATATAATCTTTATAAACTCCTTTAGAAAAAGTATCATCTATAGCCGATGGACTATAATGTCCTTTCTCAATAACAAAAGTCAGTAATTCTAAAAGTAATTTATCTTTATCAGGATTGGTTTCAGAAGCCGAATTTATTTTAAAAGCAAACAATGTTACTGATAAAAAAGCAACGACAAGAAGTATTTTATAATTTCTCTTCATAAGACTAATAATAGTATTCATCTAATTTTTTAAACTAAGTTACAGGAAAAACCAAGCCAACAATGATAAGGCTTCCATAATTTTTTGTTAAAGATATAAAATTGTTTTTTTCTTAATAACAATAATCATGCAACTAAATAAAATTTGTTTACTTTGTTGAAAAAAGTAGTATTTTATTCTTTTTTAAAGTCCAAAAAAATCAGCTAATCAACTTCCAATGAACAACAACAAACCCTTAATTCTAGTTACTAATGACGATGGTGTTTCGGCTCCCGGAATCAAAGCCTTAATTGAAGTGATGTCCGAAATTGGAGAAATTATAGTGGTAGCTCCGGACAAACCACAAAGCGGAATGGGACACGCCATCACCACTAATGAAACTTTATATCTCAATAAAATTTCAACCGAAAATGATGCTATTAGCATTTACAGTTGCTCAGGAACTCCTGCCGACTGTGTTAAAATTGCCACTAATGAAGTTCTGAAAAGAAAACCTGACTTATGCGTTTCGGGTGTGAATCACGGTTCGAATTCTTCGATAAACGTGATATATTCCGGAACGATGAGTGCGGCTATTGAAGCCGGAATCGAGGGAATTCCTGCCATTGGATTTTCACTTTTAGACTTTGACTGGAATGCTGATTTTGAAGCTATCAAACCTTTTATTCGAAAAATAACCGCCGAAACTTTAAAAAAGAAATTACCACAGGACGTGGTTTTAAATGTTAATTTTCCAAAATTAAAGCAAGAAGAAATCAGAGGAATTAAAATTTGCCGTCAGGCAAAAGCACTTTGGATGGAAAAATTTCATAAAAGAAAAACGCCTCAAGGTCGCGATTATTACTGGTTATCGGGCGAATTTGTAAACCAGGATCAAGGCGAAGATACAGACGAATGGGCATTAAATAACGGATATATTTCTATCGTTCCTGTGCAATTTGATTTGACTGCTTATCACGCCACACAGCAACTCAATACCTGGAATTGGAACGAATAATTTAAAAGAACAGCTTTATTTGATTCCTCAGGATGGAATAGTTAATTTTGATTTCCGTTTTAAAAAGAAACTGCATACAATGAAATACTACATTATAGCCGGAGAGGCATCAGGTGATTTACATGGTTCTAATTTGATGAAATCACTTTTGGAGCAAGATTCTAATGCTGAAATTCGTTTTTGGGGAGGCGATTTAATGCAGGCTGTAGGTGGAACTTTGGTCAAACATTACCGCGATTTGGCTTTCATGGGTTTTGTAGAAGTACTTTTTAATTTGAAAACCATTTTAAACAATATCAAAATCTGCAAAGAGGATATTAGTCAGTTTCAACCTGATGTGATTATTTTTATAGATTATCCCGGTTTTAATATGCGCATTGCCAAATGGGCTAAGGAAATTGGAATTAAAACACATTATTACATTTCGCCACAAATTTGGGCCTGGAAAGAAAGCCGAATCAAAGCTATCAAAAGAGATGTCGATAAAATGTATGTGATATTGCCTTTCGAGAAAAACTTTTACGAAGACAAACATCATTTTCCGGTAGAATTTGTGGGACATCCATTGATTGATGCTATTCAAAATCAAAAACCAATTGATGCAGCCGATTTTAAAACCGAAAATAATTTAGATGAAAAACCTATTATTGCCTTACTTCCGGGAAGCAGAAAACAGGAAATTACCAAAATGCTTTCGGTAATGCTTAGCGTGGTGGATGATTTTCCGGATTATCAGTTTGTAATTGCTGGAGCACCGAGTCAGGAATTTGCTTTTTACGAGACTTTTATCAGCAATAAAAACATTAAATTCATTTCTAACAAAACCTATGATTTATTAAAAATTGCTCACGCTGCCTTAGTCACTTCGGGAACTGCCACCTTAGAAACGGCACTTTTTAAAGTCCCGGAAGTAGTTTGCTACAAAGGGAATTCCATTTCGTACCAAATTGCAAAACGCATTATTACTTTAAAATACATCTCATTAGTTAATTTAATTATGGATAAAGAAGTGGTAACCGAATTAATTCAGGACGATTGCAATACTAAAAACATCAAAAAAGAGTTAACTAAAATACTGGATCCGGAATACCGCAAGAATTTGTTAGCTCAATACGATGCTTTAGAACAAAAACTGGGCGGAAATGGTGCCAGTAAAAAAACAGCTCAATTAATTATTGCCGATTTGAATGCGTGAAACAACTCTTTTAAAACCGTACTTTTTTCTAATCCTGATTGCAATTTTTTTTACTTCTTGTAAATCGACATCAGGAACAACCAGTAAATCATCTGCTAATCTGGCTCAAAAAATAATCAATACAGCATCCGAAAATTTGGGTGTGCCTTATAAATATGCCGGAACAACAAAATCCGGTTTTGATTGTTCGGGATTGGTTTTTTCGACCTTTAATCAATACGATATCAAACTGCCTCGAAGTTCAGCCGAGCAATCTAAAGTGGGAATTGATTTAGGAAAAAATATTTCGAAAGCACAAAAAGGGGATTTAATCTTTTTTAAAACCAATAATCGAAACCAAATCAACCATGTGGGTATTGTAACCAATGCCAAAGACGACGAACTGGAATTTATTCATTCCTCTACTTCCAGAGGTGTTATAATTTCCTCAACCAAAGAATCTTACTACGACAAAACTTTTGCCCAACTGAATAGAATTTTGCCATAAAAAAACACAATACAATAGAAAATTCGTACTTTAGAGTAATGAAAGTATTCGAATTTCCTTTGGCAAAAATCACACTAGCTTTCCTGCTGGGAATTCTGATTGCATTCTATTTTCCTCTAAATCCGAAATGGATTTTCGGACTTCTTGTTGTATTCCTACTCTTGCTATCTGTTTTGTTTTCTCGAACAAAAACCAACCAAAGCACAAAGAATTATTTCTCTATCCTTAGCTACTTTATTTCCCTTTTAATCGGAATGAGCAGTTTGATTGTACAAACGGATTCTTTCCGGGAGAACAACTACAGTAATCACAACACTGTTTTTGAAAAAGAGCATAGCATTACGCTCATTCTGAGAGAAAAATTAAAAAATACAAAATACAACCAACGTTACATTGCATTAGTTCAAAAAATCGACAATAAAAATTACAGCGGAAGAATTTTATTAAACATTCCAAAAAATCTATCGACTACATTTGAAATTGGGACAATACTCAATATCAAAGGGCATTTACAACAAAACAAAAAGCCCGACAACCCTAATCAATTTGACTACGGCAACTATCTCAATAACAAACAAATTTATGCCCAACTCTATGCGATTCCGTCAAATATCAAAGTGAGTACTGAAGTCAAAAAAGACATTTGGTTTTATGTTGCTCAACTCAATTCGCGAATTAGCCATAATTTAGAAGAATCGCATTTTGACAAAACTGCTTTAGCCGTCGCTTCTGCATTGATTTTAGGTCAAAGGCAAGACATTGCTCCCGAAATTATTCAGGATTATCAATATGCAGGAGCGGTACATATTTTATCGGTTTCGGGTTTACATGTGGGGTTTATTTTTCTGTTAATCAAATTCCTGTTAAGCCCAATTCCTAATACCCGAAAAGGGTCTTTTATAAAATTAACAACAACTTTACTAAGCTTATTTCTCTTTGCGTTAATTGCTGGTTTGTCTCCTTCCATTATACGTTCGGTTGTTATGTTTTCCTTTGTTGCCATTGGATTACACCTTCGAAGAAGCGTGAATATCTATCACACTTTGTTAGTATCCATGTTGCTAATATTGCTTTTTCAGGCTTATTTTTTATTTGATGTTGGTTTTCAACTCAGTTATTTGGCTGTGTTTTTCATAGTTTGGTTTCAGCCCATTCTATCCAAAATTTGGCAACCCAAAAACAGAATATTAAAATACAGCTGGGATATTATCACGGTTTCATTTGCGGCACAAATAGGCACTTTACCATTAAGTTTGTATTATTTCCATCAATTCCCCGGATTGTTTTTTATTACTAATTTGGCAGTGATTCCACTGGTTAGTATCATTATGTTTTGGGGTGTTGTCGTCATGTCTTTTGCTGCAATAGGACTTACCGCATTTTGGCTGACAAAACCTTTGGAATGGAGTATTATTTTACTCAACAAAATCATCAATACTATTGCTTCTTTCGAACAATTCATCATCAAAGACATTCCCTTTAACTTTGTATTACTTACAACTTCTTATCTTTTCATTTTAGCAATAATCATTTGGCTAAAAAAACCGGATTTTAACAAACTTGTATTTGTTTTATGTGCAATTATCGGCTTGCAATCAGCCTATTTATTCAATCAATGGAAGATTCAAAATCAGGAAGAATGGATTGTTTTTAATCAAAAAAAGAAAACACTAATTGTACAACGTCAAGGAAATGACGTTCATCTATATTCGAATAATAGCGCTTCCGCAAAAAACAAAATGCTACACTCTTACTTACTTGGTAATTTTAGCCAGATAAAAAAACAAAAAGCACTAAGTCACCTGACTTATTTTAAGGGAAATAAAATCTTGCTTTTGGACAGCATGGGTATTTTTCCAAAAAACATCAAACCGGATATTGTATTACTTACTCAATCCCCTAAAATTAACTTAGACCGAATGCTTTTATCCTTAAAACCTAAAATAGTTATTGCTGATGGTTCTAATTACAAAAGCTTTTTAAAACAATGGGAAGCGAGTTGTGAAAAACAAAAAATCCCTTTTCACGCTACTGCCGAAAAGGGATTCTTCCAATTAAACTAAGTTGTATTTTTATTTCTGATTCAAAATTCCGTTAGCTACTTCCAGCCAGGCCACCGGACCACCAGCTACATAACCTGTTTTTCCTAAACCGCCAAAACTTGGTTTCCCATCTTTAAACTGAGGTGTAGCAAACCAAACCGTTGGATATCCTTGTACTCCGAAAGCATTTTGTAATCCGTAGTTTTGCTGTTTGAGCTCTTGTGTTTGTGGTACAGATCTAGGATAATCTAATTCTACTAATATTACTTTTTCTTTTGCCCATTTAGTAAACTCCGCGGTTTTCAGTACTTCTTTTTGCAAACGAATACACCAACCGCACCAGTCGCTTCCTGTAAAAAACAACAACAAAGGTTTTTTTTCTTTAATTCCAATTGCCATAGCTTCTTTAACATCAGTATGCCATTTGAGCTCCTGAGCTTGCATTGAAACCAGACCTAAACAGAAAATGGCAATTAAATATATTTTTCTCATTTTTATTTTTTATCGAATTCACAACAAATATAATACCTAAATTTTATTTCACACCGTGCATTAACTTTTTCATAAGAGGATTTAATGCTATCACTATTATTCCTGCAACAGCAGGCACTATAGTAAATATTAAAAAGAAAGTTGACAACGAATAAGTATTAGTAATATTCTCGATTTGTCCTCCCAAAACTGCTGCCAATTTACTACCTATTGCAATGGCCAAATACCACATACCAAACATAAAAGCAACCATACGGGCAGGAACTAATTTAGAAACATACGACAATCCTACAGGAGATAAAAACAATTCCCCAATAGTATGAAATAAATAAGCCAACACCAACCAAATCATCGATACTTTTACACCCGTACTTATCCCATAAGATCCATAAGCCAACAATCCAAATCCAATAGCCATAATAATTAATCCCAAACCATACTTAGCCGAAGCTGGTGGATTGTACTTACTATCCCAAAGTTTAGAAACGGTAGATGCCAAAGCAATAATAAAAAAGGAATTCAAAATCGAGAACCAACTCGGGTCAATCTCAGAAGCTTCTTTGCTAAATTCATTATTCAGCATCCAAATCGAAATACCCCAAACCATTAAAAAAGTAATCGCTAATACAATGTTAGATATGGTTATCTTTTTCCAGGTTTGCTTAGCCAATAAAAATAGAACCACCGAAATAATAATTAACGGAACTACAGTTAACAAAGTATTGATGGAATTAAAAACCGTCAAAGAAGTTCCTTCTAAACTTCTATCCACATTGTCTCTTGCAAAAAGCACTAAAGAAGATGCTGCCTGTTCAAAAGACATCCAGAAAAAGATAGTAAAGAATGCAAAAACAATCACGGCAATCATTCGGTCTCTAACAACTGTGGTATAGCGCAACAAACGCGAGATAACTAAATATAAAAACAATAATAAGCCAACAAGAATTACAAAAATAGAACCATCAAGTCCATTCACTGTAAAAGGAAACAAATTGATTCCACCAATTTTAGAAAGCGGATCATTAAAAGCATACAACAAACCAATTACAGTAGAAAATACTATTAAAGCATAATCTATAGTTGTAAAAGGATTTGGTTTGTCTTCAGGATCATTCAAAAGTCTTGATTTCGCCACAGCTGCTTCTCTTTTTTCTTTCGAAGGAACATCACCAATACCTCCAAATAATGGCTTTGCCATCCAAAACTGTAAAGTTCCTAAAAGCATAAAAACACCTGCTAAACCAAATCCCCAGCGCCAACCTAAATTAGAAGCCAAATAACCACAAAGCATCATTCCAAAAAAAGCTCCAGCATTGACTCCCATATAAAAAATAGTATAAGCACCATCTTTTTTCTCTGGAAAAGCTTTATACATTTCGGATAATATCGAAGTCATATTGGGTTTAAAAAAACCGGTTCCAATTACTAACAATCCCAAACCTAAATACAACATAAAAGGAGTATCCAGAAACATAGCAACATGTCCTAAAGTCATGATAATAGAACCCACAACAACAGCCCAACTGTAACCAATGTACCTATCAGCTATAATTCCTCCAAAAATAGGAGTGATATATAAAAGCAAAGCGTAAGTTCCATACAAAGCTCCTGCGTTTTCGGCATTCCATCCCCAACCCGGATTTACTCCTGAAACAGAAGCTGTCAAAAACAAAATCAACAATACCCGCATTCCGTAGAATGAAAACCGTTCCCACATTTCAGTAAAAAACAATACAAATAATCCCGCAGGATGTCCTAAAACGGTGCTTTTAAAAAAATTATCTTGAGTATCCTGATTCATAAATGAGATGTTAGTGGGTTGGTATTTCTAATGGTAATTTTGGGGAATTAAAAATTCTAATCCAAATATACTTCTAAAATTCTAACTTCTTTATTTGAATTATAGATTTTCCTTTATAAAATTAGTCATCTTATTAAACAATTGAATTCGGGTCATTCCACCGTAAATCCCGTGATTGCAATCGGGATAAATTTGGGAATCAAATTGTTTATTGGACTTAATCAAGGCATTCATCATTTCCATCGAATTTTGAACGTGCACATTATCATCGGCACTACCATGAATCAAAAGGTATTTTCCCTTTAAGCGATTTGCAAAATTAATTGGCGAATTATCATCATAACCACTAGCATTTTCCTGTGGAGTGTGCATATATCTTTCGGTATAAACCGAATCATAAAAGCGCCAATTGGTAACCGGAGCTACGGCAATTGCCATTTTAAAAATGTCATTTCCTTTCAAAATACAATTTGAAGCCATAAATCCGCCATAAGACCAACCAAAAATTCCAATTCTGGATTTGTCAACATAAGGATAATTCCCAATAACTTTTGCCGCATCAATCTGATCTTCCACTTCGTATTTCCCTAGTTGTAATTGCGTTACTTTCTTAAATTCGGCACCTTTATAACCGGTTCCTCTACCGTCCACACAAACGATGATGTAACCCTCTTGCGAAAGCATTAAACACCAATAATCATCCAGAGAATTCCATTTATTAGCCACTTGTTGTGAACCCGGCCCGGAATATTGCGTCATAAAAACAGGATACTTTCTAGAAGCGTCAAAATCTTTCGGCTTGATAATCCAGGCATTCAATTCGTTGCCTTTCTCTGTTTTTAGAACAAAAAACTCTTTGGTTGGTAAATTAAATCCTTTTAAAGAATTGGATAAAGCAGCATTATTTTCAATCACTTTTAATTCTTTTGCTGATTTTACTTCGTTTAAAGTGTAAGTTGTGGGCTGGCTCGCACTGGAAAAAGTCCGAATATAGTAATCAAAATTTGGACTGAAAGTCGCTTCATTAGTTCCTAATTGATTAGACAATGCCACTTTGTTATTGCCTTTCAATCCTATTTTATAAACACCTCGGTTAATAGAACCATTTTCGGTTGATTGATAAAAAACAGTATTGTTTTTTTCGTCCAAACCATAAAAAGCAGTCACTTCCCAATTCCCTTTGGTTACTTGATTTTTTAATTTCCCCGTTTTATCATAATAGTAAATATGATTGAATCCATCTTTTTCACTAGTCCAGATAAAACTGTTGTCTTTTAGAAAAGTAAGGTTATTAGTTATGCCAACATAAGCTTTGTCTTTTTCATTCAAAACCACTTTTTTAGCAGCTGAATTTCCATCAATAAAAAGTAAGTCTAAATTATCCTGATGACGATTTAAAATCTGAGCTGACAACACATTGGCATCATTAGTCCATTGCATTCGGGCAATATAAAAATCGGAATAATTGCTCAAATCCACCGTTTTGAAATCTTTCGAAACTACATCAAAAATATGCAAAGACACTTCCGAATTTTTCTCCCCTGCTTTTGGATATTTAAAAGTCTGATTAACAGGATACAATTGTTGACCAAAAATATTCATTGAAAATTCAGGCACTTGTGATTCGTCAAATCGAATGTAAGCTATCTTTTTGCTGTCAGCAGACCAATCAAAAGCGCGTACAAATTCAAATTCTTCCTCATAAACCCAATCACAAATTCCGTTAATAATGACATTTTTCTTCCCATCAGTCGTAATCTGGCTTGTTGTTTTTGATGCTATATCATATACATATAAATTATTTTCTCGGACAAAAGCAATCTTCGCTCCATCAGGTGAAAAAGTAGCTTCCTGAATTTGGAAGTCGAATAATAGTGTCAATTCTTTTTTCGAAATATCATACAAATAATAATCAGCAGTTGAGGAACGACGGTAAATAGGGGAAGAATTGCAAGCCAATAAAAGCATTTTTTCATTCGAGTCAAAAGTATAACTGTCAATCGTTGGCATGTCTTTATGATCTTTAGTATCGATAATGGTGGCTGTTTTTTGCAAAGTAGCAAAATCAAACAAATCAATATGTGTGGACTGTGCCGCCTGATTGTAATTCAAAACCGCATATTGATTGGTTTTTTTTAACGAATGCAACTCATCCATATCCTGAGTTCGAAACATTCCGCGATAAATAGATTCAACTGTTATTTTTTGTTGTCCAGAAACACTCAGTGTCAACAAAAACAAAACCAAAGGCAGCAACTTATAATTCATAATTCAAAGACTAAATTAAACACATTCAATGTTAATAAAAAAATCACAATTATCTCACATTTAATTCATCTAAATGCAGTTGGTAAATTAACAATATATCTTATTATTGACACTAAATTAATGGCAAATAAAAAGCTGAAAACGTATCTTTGCGCCTCATTACACTATAATCCACTGAAAATGAACAAAGCCGTAGCAGGATTCTCTAAATTATCGAAAGAAGAAAAAATAAACTGGATAGCCTCAGCCTATTTTTCAAATCCGGAAAATGCCATCCAATTATTAAAAAAATACTGGAACAGCGACGAAAAACTCCAAAAACTACACGATGAATTTATAGAAAACACTATTAGTAATTTCTATATTCCACTGGGTGTTGCTCCTAATTTCCTTATCAACGGAAAATACCATACAATTCCAATGGCTATCGAAGAAAGCTCTGTTGTTGCTGCTGCTTCTAAATCGGCTAAATTTTGGGCAAGTAGAGGCGGTTTTAGAACTACGGTAATCAATACCGAAAAAATCGGTCAGGTACATTTTATGTACAAAGGAGATGTTTCTAAACTGGAATTATTTTTTGTTCAAACCAAAGCTAAATTTTTCTCAGAAACAGAACATTTGACCAAAAATATGCAACAACGTGGCGGTGGAATTCTAAACATTACACTGGAAGACAAAACCGCTTTATTGTCCAATTATTTCCAACTTCATGCTACTTTTGAAACTAAAGACAGCATGGGAGCTAATTTTATCAACTCCTGCTTAGAGCAGTTTGCCAATATCTTAAAATCAGAAGCTCAGGCATACGAAATCTTTACCGAGGAAGAGAAAAATATCGAAGTAGTGATGAGTATTCTTTCGAACTATGTTCCAAATTGTATCGTGAGAGCCGAAGTTTCTTGTCCAATAGAAGACTTAGCCGAAAAACACATCGATAATCCACAAGCTTTTGCAGAACGTTTTGTTCAGGCAGTTCAAATTGCCGAAGTCGAACCTTTTCGCGCTGTAACACACAACAAAGGCATCATGAACGGAATTGACGCCGTAATCCTTGCCACCGGAAATGACTTTAGAGCCGTAGAAGCCGGAGTTCATGCTTATGCAGCTAAAAATGGTCAATACAGCAGTTTATCACACGCTAAAATAGAAAACGGAATTTTTAGTTTTTGGCTAGAAGTTCCATTAGCTTTAGGAACTGTAGGAGGATTAACGAGTTTGCATCCTTTGGTTAAACTTTCATTGGAAATGCTCGAAAATCCATCTGCCGGAGAATTAATGGAAATTGTTGCTGTTGCAGGATTGGCTCAAAATTTTGCTGCATTACGTTCGTTAACTACAACAGGAATTCAGGATGGACATATGAAAATGCATCTGAATAATATTTTGAACCAATTTGAAGCCACCGCCGAAGAACGTCATTTGGTACAAAAACACTTTAAAAATCATGTGGTATCGCACAGCGGAGTCGTCAATTTTATTGAAAGTATCAGAAAACAATAGCACAGCGATTTTAATTCAATTCGAAAATGGATACAAAAAAAACATTTTACAGCAACGGAAAATTATTAATTACCGCTGAATATTTAGTATTAGACGGCGCTAAAGCATTAGCATTACCAACTAAATTTGGACAAAATTTAATTATTGAAGAAGGCGACTATCAGGAAATAAAATGGACCAGTTATGATGCAGATGGAAGCATTTGGTTTGAAGAAGAAATTCTTTTTTCAGAAATAAAAGAGCCAAAAAATATCGAAATTGAATCTATAAAAAACACTTTAATCCAAATTCTACATCAGGCCTACCTTTTAAATCCTGTGTTTCTAAATCAGGAAAAAGGATACAAAATAAGCACCGAATTAACTTTTCCAAAAAAATGGGGGTTAGGTACTTCTTCTACCCTTATCAACAATATGGCGCAATGGCTCAAAATTGATGCTTTCGAATTATTGAATAATAGTTTTGGAGGAAGCGGTTATGACATTGCCTGTGCACAAAATAACAGCCCAATTACATACCAATTAAAACACGGCAAACCAAAGGTGGAAACCATCAGTTTTAACCCCAATTTTAAGGACAATATTTACTTTGTGTATTTGAACAAAAAACAAAGCAGCAAAACAGCTATAGCCAAATACCAAAACAACAAATCTAGTGATATAGAAAAAGATGTTGCTAAAATAGACAAACTAACTCATGAAATTATTCATGCTAAGACCGAAACGGCATTGGCTCATGCTATGGCTAAACATGAAGCTACAATGAGTCACATTTTAGAAACGGTAACTGTCAAAGAAAATCTCTTTTCTGATTTTATGGGCGAAATAAAAAGCTTAGGTGCCTGGGGCGGCGATTTTATCATGGTAGTTTCTGAAGTAAGTCCTGTTACTTATTTTACATCTAAAGGCTTTAGCACGATTATTCCGTATAAAGACATGATATTAGAATAACACAACATTGGCAGAAAGCATTAAAAACAATTTCAGTCAACGAATCATTAAAACAACCATCAAAGTTACCATTTCATATCCGATATAATCCAAGATACTTTTTTAATAAAGTATAAGAATAGCTATCTTTGAGCCCGAAAAAAAAATAATTACACAAAAAGACATAGCATGAGAAGTGATGAAGTAAAAAAAGGACATCAAAGAACCCCGCATAGATCATTATTTAGAGCAACAGGATTAGTTGACGAGGATTTTGACAAACCATTTATTGGTGTTGCCAATTCTTATATCGAAATTATTCCGGGACACTTTTTTTTGGACAGAGTTTCCAGAGTGATCAAAGAAGAAATCAAAGCCAATGGTTGTGTACCATTTGAATTCAATACAATTGGTGTAGATGACGGTATTGCAATGGGTCACGATGGAATGCTTTTTTCTTTGCCTTCAAGAGAAATCATTGCAAACTCTATCGAAACAGTAATGAATGCGCATAAGTTAGACGCTATGATTGCTATTCCTAACTGTGATAAAATTGTTCCCGGAATGATTATGGGAGCTTTGAGAGTAGATGTTCCAACCATTTTTGTAAGTGGTGGACCAATGAAAAAAGGACATACTAAAGATGGTGTGCCTATCGATTTGGCTACAGCTTTTGAAGCAGTTGGAAAACACGAATTAGGAGAAATAACCGATGAGGAATTAAAAGACATCGAGTGCAATGCCTGTCCTAGTGGAGGAAGTTGTTCCGGAATGTTTACAGCAAACTCCATGAATACCTTAATGGAAGCTATGGGAATTGCACTTCCAGGAAACGGAACGATCCTAGCTTTGACTAAAGAACGTGAAGAATTGTACAGACAAGCGGCTAGAAGAATCTGCGAAATTGCAAAAGACAGCGCTAAAACTGAAAAATTCAAACTGAGAAATATCCTTAACGAAAATGCCGTAAGAAATGCTTTTGCTGTAGATATGGCAATGGGAGGAAGTTCGAATACGGTTTTACACATGCTTGCTATTGCTAAAGAAGCTGATGTTGATTTTAACTTGGAAGACATCAATAAAATTTCCAAAAGAGTTTCTCATATTGCTAAAATTTCTCCAAGTTTATCAACCGTTCATATGGAAGATATTAATACTGCCGGTGGTGTAAATGCAGTGATGAAAGAAATGACTAAAAGAGGTGATGATATTTTGTTAGACAACCTGACTATTACCGGAGAAACCGTCTTAGAAAAAATCAAAGACGCTTATATCAAAGACACTAATATTATCCACACAATTGACAATCCATATTCTCAAGTAGGTGGTTTAGCTGTTTTATATGGTAATTTAGCCGAGCAAGGTGCAGTTATTAAAACGGCTGGAATTACAGGAGACCGAGTATTTACTGGTAAGGCAGTTTGTTTTGACGGACAGCCGGAAGCTATAGAAGGAATTCTGGGCGGAAAAGTAAAAGCAGGTAATGTAGTTGTTATACGTTACGAAGGTCCAAAAGGAGGCCCGGGAATGCAGGAAATGCTGGCACCAACTTCATTAATTATGGGAATGGGACTAGGGAATTCAGTAGCATTAATTACTGACGGTCGTTTTAGTGGTGCTACCAGAGGAGCATCTATCGGTCACGTATCTCCTGAAGCTGCCGAAGGTGGAATGATTGGTTTACTAAAAGACGGAGACGAAATCCATATCGACGTAGATCAATACATCTTATCTGTAAATTTAACAGACGAAGAAATCGCAAAAAGAAAAGCAGAATTTGTTCCGCTAAAAAAAGAATTAAATTCAAAATGGTTAGGACAATACCGTTCCTTAGTTACTAATGCCAGTAATGGCGCTGTTTTGAAATATGATTTATAATATTCTAAAAAAAGATTGAAATCTTAAAACCTCAATCTTTTAAAATAACAAACCTCGTTTTTCTCATTATGAGTAGAAACGAGGTTTTTTTATGCTCTAAGGTTTCAAATAAAAACAAAAACTTTTCCTACTCTAAAATAACTATTTTATTATATTTGAAAACCCTAGCTGTAGTTCTTTTAAACCAATTCAAACAAAATAATCTTTTAACATGAAAAAAATAATTATTTTAGGAATGTTTGCGTTAATAGGATGCACAACAAAAAAACAGCTAAACACAGTAGACACAGATAAAGGTATTGGAGACACCCGAACAAAAACAGTCGAATACATCAATGATGATACCTATTTATTAACCGAAACAGCTGTTGACAAAACATACGGATATGACAAATCAAACCCCATAAAAGTGGGTGGTGCACGGGAAAACAGCGGCCCCAGAAACGAAAGAAGATTTTTAAACGCCTTATTTGGCCCAAATGATAAAAAGATGACCTACTACAGAGCTGGGAGTTGTTGTGCATTTAAAACACCAAATGGCTTTAGCAATATCGGCATGCTTGACAGGTACAGAATAACTGAAATTGGTAGTAAAGACACACTCGACATATATATCAATATGTATGATACAGGTGATTTAAAAATCCCTGTTGGACTAAAAGCGAAAGAAAAACCAAAAAAAAACTAAAAAATAAATTTTCAAATAAATTAACAACTAAAAAATATCATGGGATTATTTTCAGCATTACTTGGAAACGCCGGAACGGTTAGCCAGGAAGATTTACAAAAAGATTACGGAAAGCTATTGATTAATGGCGAAGAAATTGAATTAGGTTTTAAACTAATTAGAGATACGTTTATTTTTACCAATAAAAGGCTTATTCTGGTTGACAAACAGGGGCTGACAGGCAATAAAATTGAGTACCAATCTATTTCGTATAAAAACATTTCCCGATTTAGCATAGAAACCGCCGGAACTTTTGATTTGGAAGCCGAATTGAAAATCTGGATTTCCAGCGAACAACATCCCAGCATTAAAAAACAATTCAACAAATCGGTTAATGTATATGATGTCCACAATGTTTTAGCTACTCATGTACTAAAATAAAAAGATTGCTAAAAAACTAAAAAGGGCTGTCCTGAGTTTAATTCAAGACAGCCCTTTTATAATGATTTTAGCTTAAAAATTATCTGACACTATCCCAAAAAGTGTGTAAGTTGAAAAGTTAAGGCTTCGTTTTTATAATCGGAGCCTTTTTTCAAATATAAGGGTAAATTGGTTTAAAACAATTCCCCAATTTTGAATAGGCATTGACCATTTTTTGGTCGCTTCTCTTAAAGCCAAAAATACCGATTTTAATACAGCATCATCTGTTGGGAACGACATTTTATTTTTAGTGTATTTTCTAATTTTTCCGTTTAAGTTCTCGATTAAATTTGTTGTATAAATGATTTTTCTAATTTCAATTGGAAAATCAAAAAATACGGTCAATTCATCCCAGTTATCTCGCCAGGATTTAATTGCATAAGAATATTTGGATTCCCATTTGTCTGCAAAATCGTTTAAAGCCAACTCTGCTGCTTGTTTTGTTGGAGCGTTATAAATATGTTTCATATCGGCAGTAAATTGTTTTCGATCCTTCCAAACGACATATTTACAAGCATTTCTAATTTGATGAACCACGCAGATTTGTGTTTGAGATTCAGGGAAAACACTTCGGATTGTTTGAGTAAATCCATTTAAATTATCGGTAGCTGTAATAAGTATATCTTCAACGCCACGGGCTTTTAAATCAGTCAAAACACTCATCCAAAAGCTACTGCTTTCATTCTTACCAAGCCACATTCCTAAAACATCTTTTTTACCATCTCTGTTAAGCCCTACAGCTAAATAAATAGTTTTATTGATAACTTTCGAACCTTCTCTAACCTTAAAAACAATACCATCCATCCAAACAATTAAATAAAGCTCTTCTAGTGGCCTGTTTTGCCAAGTAACTACTTCATTTGTAATTGTGTTGGTAATACGTGATATAGTCGAAGAAGACACTTCAAAATCATATACCTCCTTGATCTGTTCTTCAATATCACTAACACTCATGCCTTTAGCATAAAGTGAGATGATGACATTTTCAATACCTTGGGCTATATTTTCTCTTTTAGGAACAAGCAGGGGATTAAAGGAAGAATCTCTGTCACGAGGAACTTTGATTTCTTGTTGACCAAAAGAGGTCTTTATTTTTTTAGTTCCGTGTCCGTTGCGATAATTACCCTTAGTGGTTTTATCGTGTTTTTCATTGTCTAAATGAGCATCAAGTTCGGCTTCGAGCATATGTTCAACAGCTCGTTTGTGCATCGTTTGAAAGAATGAGGTTAAATCTTCTGCATTCTTGAAGGATTTATAGAAATCCTTGTTGTTTAATAAGTCGTCTTTGTCAATCATAATTATGTAAGGTTAAAAATAACAAAAAGTTATTTCCGAAAAATATTTTTGAGCTTTTTAAAGGAGCTCAAATATTTTTCAGAATAACTTTTCAACTTACACAGTTAGTGAGACACTACCAATTATCTGGAATAATTTGGTGCTTCTTTAGTTATCGTAACATTATGAGGATGACTTTCAGAAATTCCACTTGAAGTCAAACGTACAAAACGTCCTGTTTCCTGCAAAGTAGCAATATCTTTAGCACCACAGTATCCCATTCCGGCACGAAGTCCGCCAACAAATTGTAACATACTTTCGTTTAACTCTCCTTTGTAAGGCACACGACCAACGATTCCTTCCGGAACTAATTTCTTTACATCATCTTCTACATCTTGGAAATAACGATCTTTAGAACCTGTTTGCATTGCTTCAACAGAACCCATTCCTCTGTATGATTTGAATTTTCTTCCTTCGAAAATGATAGTTTCTCCTGGAGATTCTTTAGTTCCTGCTAAAAGAGATCCTAACATCACACAATCAGCACCTGCAGCAATCGCTTTAGGAATATCTCCTGTGTAACGAATTCCACCATCGGCAATTACAGGAACACCTGAACCTTTGATAGCAGCAGCCACTTCTAAAACCGCTGAAAACTGTGGAAATCCAACACCAGCCACAATACGGGTAGTACAAATAGAACCAGGTCCGATTCCTACTTTTACTCCGTCAGCTCCATTTTGAACTAAATATTGAGCTGCTTCAGGAGTTGCAATATTTCCAACAATTACATCTAAGTCAGGAAATTGTGCCTTAACTAATTTTAAAACATCAACTACTCCTTTGGTATGTCCATGAGCAGTATCAATAATTACAGCGTCAACACCTGCATTTACTAAAGCCGTAGCTCTTTCAACTGCATCGGCAGTAACTCCTAAGGCAGCAGCTACGCGCAAACGCCCGTATTTATCTTTGTTAGCATTTGGTTTTTGATTCAATTTAGTAATATCTCTAAATGTAATCAAACCTACTAATTTATTGTCTTTATCAATTACAGGAAGTTTTTCGATTTTATGACCTTGCAAAACCACTTCAGCCTGCTCTAAGGAAGTACCTTCGGCAACAGTAACTAAGTTGTCCTTAGTCATTACTTCAATGATAGGTCTTGTAGTATTTTTTTCAAAACGCAAATCACGGTTAGTAACAATTCCTTTCAAGGTTTGATTTTCATCAACAACCGGAATTCCGCCAATACCAAATTCTTTCATTGCCGCTTTAGCATCAGCAACAGTCGCATTAAGAGGCAAAGTAACCGGATCGATAATCATACCTGATTCGGCACGTTTTACTTTTCTTACTTTAGCAGCTTGCTGCTCAATAGTCATATTTTTATGTAAAACACCAATTCCACCTTCTTGCGCCATAGCAATTGCCATAGAACTTTCGGTAACTGTATCCATAGCAGCAGATACAATAGGAACGTTAAGTGTAATGTTTCTTGAGAATTTTGTTTTGATACTCACTTCGCGAGGAAGCACCTGCGAGTAGTTAGGAACTAATAATACATCATCGTAAGTTAAACCTTCGCCGATAATCTTGGAGTTGTGTGCTATCATGTTGCAATTTCTAGTTGAATTGCGTGCAAATATAGCAAATTATTTTGAATTTGCTATAATTCGGAATCCAATTAATTTAAAGCTCAATAAGGCGGCTCATTGCTATCTGCGAAAATAAAATTAAATCCAAACTGAAACGAAAGACTATTGGCTTTAGAAACATCGCGGTATTCCAATAAATTATCAGCCATAAAATACATATTGAACTTCCCGAGATTTGCCGATAATCCCAATCCTACATTAGTATAAGAATAAGAATCCAATGTATAGGTTGCCTTTAGTTGCAATTTATCCGAAACATTTCTTTGATAAAAACCCGTCAAAGCTGTTATGGGAAGTCTTGGTGTACTCATCATAAAAAACTGTGCTCCTACAGCATTTTTATAACGCTTTTCGGTTGCTGTACACACACAATCTTCATCGGTAGAAGTTCCAAACGAATATTGATAGGAAGCATTTAATTTTACAGGTCGCCAGGTAGTGTATTTGTTATACAAAGTATCTAACGGAATGGCTTCTCTAAAATCATCATAAACACCATCAGGATCATCTGTTCCTGAAAAATTCGGATTGGTTCCTTCGTATTTATAATAACCTTTCCAGGTAAAATTCTCTACATCTTTAGCATGATTTATAAAACCAACATCTAAAATGCTCCCTGTAATCTGGATATTTTTTTTAGGATAATAAGTGAATCCAATGTCAAACCCCAAACCCATATCGCCTCCAAGCAACAGTTGTTTTCTAACATCAGTCGCTACATCTCCATTATAATTTTCGTCGATATATTTAGAAATCCCGGAAGTATTTAAGGATAAATTGGAATTAATTTCCTGATTATAAACAGTGGTATTGGAATTGGTAGTAATTATCGAACCTGAATTATTTGTAGAAGTAGCATTAAATCCACTGAAATAAATTTTTCCTCTGGCTCCTACTATCAGCTTTTCGGAAATATTTTTGTGATAGCCCAGATGCAAAACCGAAACCAATTCGGATTTCATACTCAAATCGCCTAAGTTAAAAGACTTACCTATGTAATTTTGATTTCCATCTAAGGCTAAAATCGCCAAATCTCTTGGCATATAAGCAAACAAATCAAACTCCTGATACATTCCGAATGAAAGATACCCTTTGTCTTCAAGCCAATCGCCCAGTTTAATTCCGCCATTAAAGATCTCGATTTGCTCATTTATAGCTCCATGATCGTTTCGGCTTGTAGAATAAACCACATTTCGCAACTTCTGATTGAAATCGACTCCGTCATTTGCAAACAAATCATAAACTGAAAATCCGGTCGAACCTACTTTAAAGGACATTCCGGAAAGCAAAGGAACGCCAAAATAATATTTGTACTTAAAATCGGCTCCGGGATTCAGCATTAAAGACTGAGGCACAGAAGTTAAATTATACAGAATTTGCTTGTTTTGAGAAAAACAACCAACAGAGATAAAAACCAACAAAAATAAAAGCCTTTTTCTCATTATATTTCCAAATAAACAGTAGCACTCGAACGCAACACTAAGTTTCCTGTACTATTTTGGTTTAAAGCTGTTCCAGACTTCATTACAACTAAAAATCTCATTTTTCTGGCTCTTTTAAGCAAATCCAGTCTGACATTTTCAAATACTTCAGTTCGTGTAACCACATTATTAGCTGAAGCTGAATAAGCCGGAATATCAAAAGCTATAGTTGTCAACGCATTACTATTATCATCTAACAAAACAATACTCAACAAAAAAGCTCGGCTAATTGTATTGGTAATTTCAAAATGGAAATCTGCTTTTTGCAAATAACTATTAAAATACTTGTCTCTAAAAACATCAAAGTTTTGATCATCAGAATCCCAATGATAGGCTGAACCATCATCGGCTACAAAAGCTGTTGCGGGAACATCAAAATAACTTAAATTTCCCTCAATAACCGGAGTTAATTTCAAATCGTTGGCCTGATCAAAATTCAAATCACTGGAACAGGAGAAAGAGCACATTAAAAAAAGTGCCAGACTCAATACTCTTATAAAATGATATTTTCTCATCTTTTGTTGATCACAAATTTCAATTTAAGCAAACGAATAATAATAAACATTTATTACAATTACAACAACTAATAAAAAGTTCCAAATAACTTAGAAGCCTCATTGTAAGCACTTTCAAAACTCAACGGATTCAATTTTAAATTCTCTTTATTGACTGTAAAATAAGACAGCAACTTCTCAGTTGGCATATTTCCTGTCAACTCGTCTTTTGCCATTGGGCAACCACCAAATCCCTGAATGGCACCATCATATCGACGGCAACCCGCCTGATGGGCTGCTTCTATTTTTTCGAACCATTTATCATAAGTAGTATGCAAATGTGCTCCAAACTCAATCTGAGGATATTTTGGAATCAAATTCGAAAATAAGTATTGAATCACTTCCGGCGTAGAACTCCCGATGGTATCCGAAAGTGAAAGTATTTTCACTCCCATTGCCGCTAATTTTTCAGTCCACTCGCCCACAATATCCACATTCCAAGGATCTCCATAAGGATTACCAAAGCCCATAGACAAATAAGCTACCACTTCTTTATTATTTTTATCGGCAATTTCCAGAATTTCCTCCAAACTAATAATCGATTCTGCAATGGTTTTATGCGTATTACGCATTTGAAAATTTTCAGAAATTGAAAAAGGAAAACCCAAATACTGAATGGGCTCGAATTCAGAAGCTGTTTTCGCTCCCTGAGTATTAGCAATAATAGCTAATAATTTACTTGTGGTTTTAGATAAATCCAATTGGTCTAGAACAGCAGCTGTATCTTGCATTTGCGGAACTGCTCTTGGCGAAACAAAACTGCCAAAATCGATAGTATCAAATCCTACCCGCAACAAAGACTGAATGTACGACACTTTCCTTTCGGTAGGAATAAATGTTTTAATGCCTTGCATGGCATCGCGCGGACATTCTATAATTTTGATTGGCTCCATAGATTTCAAAGATACTAAAACTTGGAAAGCGGCAAAATTTAGAATAAACAAAAAAACGGCCTTTTGTTTTACAAAGATTCACAAAGAAAACACACAGCTACACAAAGAAATTTAAAAAGTTTAATCCCAAAAGTTTGGAAAAAGTATTCGCAAAGTGCACAGAGTTAAAAACAATCTGTTTTTAAGTAAAAAAACTTAGCGAATCTTAGTCCCTTCTTTGTGAACCTTTGCGAAATATTACAAACGACTTAAAATCTTTTTATTGATGGCTTTTACTAAGGCTGGACCTTCATAAATAAAACCGGTGTACAATTGTACCAAACTGGCTCCCGCTTCTAATTTTTCGATAGCATCATCGGCAGAATGAATTCCTCCTACCCCTATAATCGGGAAAGCCTTATTGCTTTTTTGTGAAAGAAAACGAATCACCTCAGTAGAACGTTTCGTCAACGGTTTTCCTGATAATCCGCCCATTTCAGTTTTATTTGCCGATTGTAAACCTTCACGCGAAATGGTAGTATTAGTAGCAATTACACCTGCAATTTTGGTTTCATTCACAATATCGATAATATCTAACAATTGCTCGTCAGTCAAATCAGGAGCAATTTTTAACAGAATTGGTTTTTGTTTTGGCTTAGCCAAATTTTTATTCTGCAAAGTTTGCAACAACTGCGTCAACGGCTCTTTATCCTGCAAAGCGCGTAAATTTGGCGTATTTGGCGAACTCACATTCACCACAAAATAATCCACATAATCGTATAGAGCATCAAAACAAATTTCGTAATCCGAAGTTGCTTCCTCGTTAGGAGTTACTTTATTTTTACCTATATTTCCTCCAATTAAAACTCCGGGATTCGATTTCAGTCTTTCAACAGCTTCCATCACACCACCATTATTAAATCCCATTCGATTAATAATTGCCGAATCCTCTCTAAGACGAAACAAACGTGTTTTAGGATTTCCTTCCTGCCCTTTTGGTGTTAAAGTCCCTATTTCGATGAAACCAAAACCAAAATTAGACAACTCCTTGTACAATTTGGCATCCTTATCAAAACCGGCAGCTAAACCAACAGGATTTTTAAATTTCAACCCAAAAACTTCCGTTTCTAATCTTTTGTCATTTACCAAATAAAGCGATCTGTAAAGAGCTGAAAAACCAGGTATTTTAGAAGTAACGCGAACTAACGAAAACGTAAAATGATGTATTTTTTCAGGATCAAAACAAAAAAATAGCGGTCGGATAAACTGTTTATACATAGGATTTTAATTTGTCTGCAAAAATAGAATTATCTAATGGATAAAAAAATTATAACACAAGAATTGAGTTCACATACTGAAAGAACCTACAAATGAGCTAAACATTAGTTAAACAAAGCACAAAAACAAATCAGAAACAACTAAAAAACAGCTATTTACTCCAGAAAACAATTCATTAACTTATATAAAATCCAAAAAACATGGCTTTTCGAAAAGATTTTTCTTATATTGTATTAGAGAAATTAATAATTATGACTCATTTTTATTATTAACTTAAAACACATTATCATGAAACTACAATTTATTTTTACCGCTGTATTACTTGCTAGTTTTCAAGTTTTCTTAGCACAGGAAATCACAAACGACACTATAAAATCCGTAAAAAAAACGACTATAACTACAGTCACCACCGTTAAAGACACCATTATAAAAGTAGTTCCCGAAGCAGCTGCAACTATCCCGGACAAAGAGGCATTAAAAAAAGAAGAAAAAATGCTTCAGGCCAAAATGAAGGAAGAAAAAAAGGCATTAAAAGAGGCTAAAAAATTAGAACAAGAGCAAAAAGATTTTGAAAAAGAACAAAAAGCTTTTGAAAAACAGCAAAACAAAATTTTGTCAGGCGAAAAATCAGTCAATAAGTTAAAAACTAAAATTGCTAATGAAGAAAAAAGTTTGACCCGAAACAAAGAAAAATTAGATAGTAAAAAATCAAAAGGCAAACTAAGTTCTACTGATATAGAAAAAGAAAATATCAAAATCAGCAAACAACAAATTAAGATAAACAAACTCAACGCAGATCTTGTCAAAGAAGAAGAAAAATTAAGCAAATTGAGAAATTAAATAATCCTAAAATTAACTGCAAATTCAGCAATTGTTGAATTTGCAGTTTTTTTTATAAACATTCTTTACTTTTAAATAAAAAACACCGCATATGAATATCAATAAAAACTGGCATCAGCAACATTATGATAGCCTGGAATTCGGGAGCCGTATTGCCGATTCAGTAGCCAAAGGAATGGGTTCTTGGCGATTTATAATCATTCAAACAGTATTTGTAATCATTTGGATGGGATTGAATCTTATTGCTTATTTTAAGCATTGGGATGCCTATCCTTTTATCTTGCTCAACCTTTTATTTTCTACTCAGGCGGCTTATGCTGCACCTATAATCATGATGTCACAAAACCGTCAAAACGAAAGGGATCGCATCCAGGCTCAGGAAGATTATGACACCAATAAAGAAGCAAAACTTGAAATCGAAGCTTTGGCAACAAAACTCAACTCTATTGATGTAGAAAAATTAGATAAAATAATCCAAATGCTGGAAAATATGAAATAAAGTTGGATTTACTATGCTGCAAATTAATCTTATCTTTGGACTCCAATAAAAAATTATTTTATGCAAAATATTATTGATCGTTTTATCAGTTACGTAACTATTGATACCGAATCCAATCCTGATTCAAAAACAACTCCAAGCACAGAAAAACAATGGGTTTTAGCCAATAAATTAGTCGAAGAACTAAAAGCTATTGGAATGCAAGACGTTACTATAAACAACAAAGCATACATCATGGCAACTTTGCCAAGTAATGTTGAGCACGAAGTACCTACAATAGGATTTGTATCACATTTTGACACCTCGCCTGATTTTTGCGGAGCTAATGTAAAACCACAAATTGTAACTGATTATGATGGAAAAGACATTGTTTTGAATGCGAAACAAAACATTATTTTATCACCAGATTATTTCAAAGATTTATTGCAATACAAAGGTCAAACCTTAATTACCACTGACGGAACAACTCTATTAGGTGCAGATGACAAAGCCGGAATTACCGAAATTGTTACCGCCATGGAATTCCTTATTAAAAACCCGGAAATCAAACACGGAAAAATAAGAATTGGATTCACCCCTGATGAAGAAATTGGTCGTGGGGCACACTTTTTTGACGTGGAAAAATTTGGAGCACAATGGGCTTACACCATGGACGGAAGTCAGATAGGCGAATTAGAATATGAAAATTTTAATGCGGCTTCCGCCAAAATAACTTTCAAAGGAAAAAGCGTCCATCCGGGCTATGCCAAAGGAAAAATGATTAACTCCATGTTAATTGCAAATGCCTTTATTAATGAATTACCTTCAGAAGAAGTTCCTGAAAAGACGAAAGGTTATCAGGGTTTTTATCATGTACATCACCTCAACGGAAACATCGAAGAAACGATTGTTGAATTGATTATCAGAGACCACAACCTGAAAAAATTTGAAAAGAGAAAAGAAAAAATCCAAAAAATAGCGCGCAAAATCAACAGGAAATTTGCTAAGCAATTTGGAGAAGATATTGTTATTGCCGAGATTAAAGATCAATATTACAATATGAAAGAAAAAGTACTTCCTGTAAAACATATTGTGGATATTGCCGAAAAAGCAATGAGAGAACTAAATATCAAACCCATCATCAAACCCATTCGTGGCGGAACTGACGGTTCGCAATTATCGTACATGGGATTACCTTGTCCTAACATTTTTGCCGGCGGACATAATTTTCATGGAAAATACGAATATGTTCCTGTAGAAAGTATGCAAAAAGCCGTAGAAGTAATTGTAAAAATTGCCGAATTGACTGCCTTACCTGATTTTGGCTTAGAGCAAACAAAAAAGACCAAAAAGAAGAAATAGTTAGCTAATAACGCCATTTCGAACTAAATTTTTTTACCAAAAAAGCAATCTAAATCACGCTTCAATTGTCTAGGTGTTGTCATAAAAAACACTGCAATTTACAACCGAAAAGACACAAAAAAAACCGATGTAAGTTTGAATTACATCGGTTTTTTTTATGTGAAATTAAAATTAATCTAACCAGATCAAACTAGTAATTAAACAGTTTTCTGTTGTCTTTAATATCAGCAATATCTTTAAGAGCAGGCAACACTCTGTTTACATCTCCTGCTGATTGCGCTTTTACTTTTGCAACATAAGGAGAAACATCTTTTACTGCCGGAGCTTTGATAATACTTGTAGTTTTCACTACATAAACTCCTGTGTTACCTTCAATAGGAGCTGATATTTTGTTAGCTGCTAAAGCAAATGCGTTTCCTACTACTCTTGGCTCCTGACCAACACCACCGTTCAATACTGGGTTATCCAAGGTTACATTAACCGCTTGCTCTACTTTGCTACCTGTAGCCTTAGCAATAGCTTCAAGTGAACTTCCATTCATTTTAGCTTTTAACAATTCGGCTTTTTTAGCATTCTTTAATTTAGTTTCAACAAATGGTCTTACCTGATCAATTGGTGCAAATCCGGAATCATCAATATTTTTAACTGTTGCAATTACGTTACCTAAATTAGCAACTTCAAAACGTTTTACTGAACCCACTTTAGTACCGTCTTCAAAAGCCCATCTAATAATATTTCTTTGGTTTCCTAAAGAACCAAAAGTCTCATCCATTGCTTTTACAGAAACCGCAGGAGCTACCTTAAGTTTCATATCTTTTGCTAATTTATTAAAATCTTTATCAGCTGCATCCATTTCGAATTGAGTAGCTTTTGCAAAGATTTCATCTGAAGTAGCCTCAGAAGCTTCTAATTTTTGAGCTACAGTAGCCAAACGAATTCCGTCTTGCTTATCAGTAACTTTTATAATGTGGAATCCGAAATTAGTTTCTACTAAACCGATTTTACCAATACTACTACTGAATACAAAATCATTAAAAGGTTTCACCATTTGGTTAGGCCCAAAATACCCCAAATCACCACCTTGTTGTGCAGATGAATCATCAGAATACTGGAAAGCTAACATCATAAAACTTTCCGGATTAGCATTAACCTGAGCTAAAACCTCTTCAGCCTTAGCTTTTGCCTCTTCTTTAGTTCTCTTTTCTCTTTGATTAGGAACCTGCGCTCCTTCGTAACTAATTAAGATATGACTTGCCTTAGCATTAACACCTAATTTTTTACCCAAAGATTTTGAAATACAATAATAATCTCCATAAACATAAGGTCCGTAAACTTCGCCCGGAGCTAAATTAAATAATCTGTCAGCATCTACAGCCGGCAAATCTTTTTTAGCAACATAAGTCGAATCATAAGGGATATCCGAATTTGAGTTTACATATTCAATAACATTTGCAGCTGTTCTAAATCCGGCTAAAGTATCATTCTTAGCAGTAGCCTGATTGTAAACCACACTTCCTGTCAATAAAGCGTTAACTCTGGCTTTTACCTCAGCCACGTCTGCTGCAGATGGTTTGTCTTCTATCAAAACATATTCTACTGAACGGGATTCTTCTGCTTTGTATCTTTTTTCGTTTTTCTTCATGTATTCTAAAATCTCAGCATCAGTTACTTTTACTTCACTGTCTTTGATTGACGAAAATAAAGCTCCAACATAAGAGAAATTAGCCTTATCAGCTTCCATTCTATATTTCAATTTTCCTTCAGCCTTAGTTGTATAAGAAGCAGATTGTACCAAAGTGCTGTAAATTTGGTATTTTGCATTAAGTACAGCATCTTTTTCTCTTTGTTTCAAATATTCTGCCTGTGCAGGATTTGCTTTAAAGTAATCCTTAAATTTAGCCAAATCAAACATACCCGCAGCATTCTGGAACATTGGATTTTGACCGATATTCTGGTCAGCTTTTAAAATTTCGATGATGTGTTTTTCACCCACTCTCAATCCTAATTTATCAAATTCAGAAGTTAGCAAAGCCACAGAAACTTCTTGTTCCCAAACTCTGTTAGCTGCAGCTGTAGGAGTGATTCCTTGACCACTTTTTTCAACCTCACTAACTTTAAGTCTAAAATCCTCAAATGAAATATCTTTTCCATTGATGCTTCCTACATCTTTTGAAGTACTGCTAAATGTACCACTCTGAAACAAATCACCTATTAGAAATGCAAATAAAGCCAGTGCAATTACTGCAATCATTAAAGCGGATCGTTGTCTAATTTTTGATAAAACTGCCATTTTTATTGTTGTTAATTTTATATTCAGTTTGCGAAAATACAATTATCTCGCTAATAACAATACAAGTAACGTTTTATTTTAAAAGATTTTTCACTTTTCTAAAAAAATTACTCTTTTACCGTCATTTTTACTAATTCAATTTTTTTATTTGTTGCCTCTTCAATCACAAAATGATAGTTCTCAATGGCAATAACATCGCCTTTTTGAGGAATTTCTTTTGTAAAATCGACAATAAATCCCCCCAAAGTTCCGTAGGAATCACTCTCAGGAATCTGAAATTTATAGGTCTGATTTAAATATTCTACATCAAATCGGGTCGAAAAAAGATAAACGCCTTCTTCTAATTCTTTTTCGATTAATTCTTCGTCTAAATCATGTTCGTCTTCAATTTCGCCAAAAAGCTCTTCAACAATATCTTCCACCGTAATAATACCTGAAGTCCCTCCGTATTCGTCCAAAACCACGGCCACACTTTTTCGCTTTTTAGTAAGCAAATCCATGACATCTTTAATATAAATGGTTTCAGGAACATATTCGACAGCAATAACCACTGATTTGATATGTTTGGGTTTTTTAAACAAATCAAACGAATGCACATAACCTACAATTTCGTCTAATGAATTCTCATAAACCACAATTTTAGAATAACCGGTTTGCACAAATAAATCTTTGAGTTCAGCCACCGAATCATACAAATCTACAGCCACAATTTCGGTTCTTGGCGTCATAATATCACGCGCTTTTACTCCCGAAAATTCCAGTGCATTTTGAAAAATCTGAATCTCCGAATCCACTTCTTCGTCATCTTCCACCGTACTCATTTGCTCAGTGATATAATTCCCTAATTCTACTTTCGAAAAATACAATTGAACCTGATCTCCTTCGGTTCGAAAGAATTTCTTCAAAATAAAATCGGAAACCCAAATTAAAAATGTCGAAATAAAATAGAAAAGCAAATAGAAACCATAAGCCGGAACGGCAAAAAACTTGATTAAACTATTGGAATAAATTTGAAAAAAAACCTTTGGCAAAAACTCGGCTGTAATCAAAACAATCACCGTAGAAATCACTATTTGAATAAACAAACTCAGAAAATCTGAAAAATGATAACTAAAAGAAGTTACCCATTTCATAATGAGATCTCCCATAAAAAAACCATAAACTACTAATGCTATATTGTTCCCAATAAGCATTGCAGCTATAAACTTAGATGGTTTTTCAGTAAGTTTAGTGAGGATTTTGGAGATAAAACCGTCTTGTTTTTTCTCAAGTTCAAGATAAATTTTATTGGAAGAGATGAACGCAATTTCCATCCCTGAAAAAAATGCAGATAGTATTAGACATAGAATTATAATACTAATTTCCATAAACTATGATTTACCGTTACGGTCTTGCATTTTTTTTGCAAATCTTCTTCTAAAGAAAAACATAAAAATCCCTAAGCCCGCCATTAAAAGACTCAACACAGGCGTTGCATCGGCTACATTCCATTTTTCGATAGCATCATAAATAAAGAAAGCTGCCAGGATAAGATAAACATAAGGAGTATATTTTAAAAAACTCATAGTATAAAAATTTAATGATTATTCGGCTGTTAAAACTTCGCCTGTTATTCTTTGTGAATTAATTACTTTAAAATCTTTGCTAAAATCAATTCCCTGACCGTTTGAAGCGCCTTTTAAATCAGTAAATTTAAACTTTTTCTCGGTAAAAAACCATTCGTTTTTTTGATCATAATACAATTGTTCGGTCTCTAACATTTGTCCGTCCTGGGAAACAATTTTTACTTTTCCCTGCAAATCAATAATATTGGTTTGCTTGTATGAAACTGCATAATTAGATGTTACCCGGGTTTTTTTTGCTTTTTTATCATACAAAGTAACATCAACTCCTTTAGGAAATTCGGTAAAAGGAAAATCCACAGTAGCATAATCCAGCATTTTTGAACTAAGCAAAACTGCTTTTATCAAACCCGAATCGGTGTATTTTAGATGAACATTGTCGGCGTCACCTGAGGGAGTAAATTCGGTAAAATTAATTTTTTGTACTTTTTTAAAATTACTTTCGCACCCAAAAAACAGAGTCACAGCTAAGGCCGTGACTACCATAAACATTTTATTTTTTTTAAATAAAAACATAGTTTTAAACAAGCAAAGTGAAACTAAGCAAAATTTCCTTAAAGCAATTATTAATCAAACTTTCTCTTTACAAACCATCTGTCATTGAACGAAAGTCCAACACTAAGTTTAACATAGTTTTCCTGAATTAAAGATGCAGAAGTAGTGCCTCTTTTCCCAAATTCAAAACCTAAGTTTATATTAGAAAAACTTCCTGTAATAGGCAAACCTACACCTAAACTAAGACCCTGATCTTTGATTGATTGCGAATTAACAACCAAACCTGTCTCTTCATATCTAATCCCTGCTCGGTAAACAATTCTTTTAGCATAGTTTGAAAAAGAACTATAGTTAGGAATAAAATAACCTCCTAAACTATACTTCATTGCTTTTTCGTAAGACACATTAGGCAAATTATTATAAGTATTTGCTAAATCTCCCTGACTTGCCGAAATAATTTGCGCCCCAATTAACCATTTTTTAGATTCTCCTATTCCAAGACCAATTCTTAATTCACTTGGCAAAGTCAGGTTTTCTGAATCTTTTTCCTCATCCAATGCTTCTACTGAAGTCACATCAAAATCAGATGTCAGACTCACAACATCTCTGTTTCGGGTATTATCAGAAGCCAATTTGCTTTCTAATCTATAACTCAAACTGCTGTACAAACTCAGTTTCTTAGTCAATTTTGCCTGATACAAAGCTCCAAAATTGAAGTTTACACCTGATAAATCAGCTCTGTTCAATTCCCTGCTTCCTAAAACAACTCCATTAATATATTGCAAATTAGTTGTTTCAATTCGTCCAAAATTATAATCCACATTAGCACCTATACTAAAATTAGGAAGTATTTTATAAGAAGCAGCAAAAAAAGCTTTATTTACTCCACCCGTTCCAAAATCACGAGTATTTTGTCCATCTGCCACATCAGAAGTATTCGTAATTTTAAAACCCACAGAAGAATAAGGTATCAAACCAAATCCCACACCTAATTTCCCCATAGGCAACCCTACTGCCAAATAATCAAAAGTAGTTCTCTTAGCCCGTTCAGAAGCAGTAGTATTTTTCAACGTTGTTTGGTTATAAGTTCCACCCACCGTAAAAGTGGTCAATTTTAGATTAGAATAACTCGCCGGATTATCTAAATTGATGTGAATACTATCCTGTTCCACCTGCACTCCAGCCATCGAACGACTTTCAATAGTTCCTTTAAATCGTACATCTCCAATTCCGTAAAAAGAATAAGGTGAAGAAGTCCCCTCCTGAGCAAAAGACAGCAGTGATAAAAGCAAGCAAAAGCTTGTTATAATTTTTCTAATCATTTTTGATTTTGTATTGAAATGTTTGGCTCAAACTTTCCAAAAGGAAATTTGAATTGGCAAATATGGTATTTTTTAATCGTTTAGCCAAAAAATCTGCATCACCACCCGTTAAAATTATGATAATTTTTGTACAAGCTGCCTTATATTCATCTATGAAACCGTCAATCTCATAGACCAATCCGTTAACCACACCCGAATGTATGGATTCAGCTGTTGATTTTCCGATATAGCTTTCTGGACTTTGCAAAGTCAACAACGGAAGTTTTGCCGTAAACTGATTCAAAGATTCATATCGCAACCGCAATCCCGGCGCAATGGCACCGCCCTGATATACATTATTTTCATCGACAAAATCATAGGTAACACAGGTTCCTGCATCGATTATCAATCTGTTTTGATTGGGATATAACAAAGTAGCTCCTGCAGCAAGTACCATACGGTCAATTCCTAAAGTTTTTGGAGTCCCATAATTATTGGAAAACGGAAAAGAATCTTCATTTGAAACAAAATGAACCTTAACCTTATCTTCGAATGCTAAAAAAGATTGTTTTTCGACATATGCTACCGAAGAAACCACCAAATGAGCTATTGTTTCAAATTTTTCTAAAATTTTTTCTATCTTTTTCTCAAGGGCTTTTTTATCAAAAACAAAACGCTCCAAAATGGTATCACCCTCAAAAACAGCCGCTTTAATTTGGGTATTCCCCACATCAACAGTTAATATCATATTTTGATTTTTGGTTTAGCGAATGTACGAATAGATTTTTTCATAAAAATGTTTTGGTTATATTAAAAATGGTTCTATATTTGCACCCGCAACAAGCACGGTACCTTAGCTCAGATGGTAGAGCAATGGACTGAAAATCCATGTGTCCCTGGTTCGATCCCTGGAGGTACCACAAAACCCGAATTCTTAGAGTTCGGGTTTTTTGTTTTTGTAACAATTTGGAACACGGATGACACTGATTCAGCAAATAAAAACGGATTTTTTAGGTTATTCGCTTTTATCTTTTAGAAAAAGAACAAGCAAACTATCTCAAAAAAATTACAGCAACGCCAACAAATACCCCATTAAAGAACCTCCCAAAACAACAAACGCACTATTTAGTTTTTTGTAACCAAAACTTACTCCAATACTCAAAACCGCAATTAAAATAGTACGCCAGTCTGTGATGGTTTCTTTGGTCATTAGCACACAAACAGCAACAATAATTGCCACCGAAGCCACATTTACGGCATCTAAAAATACAGCAAAGCTATTTGAATTCCGCATTTTCTTAACCAATGGATTCAGTAAGACAACAAAAACAAAAGACGGCAGAAAAACCCCAATAGTAGCAACAACAGCTCCGGATAGTCCATTAATTTGATAACCAATAAATGTTACCGAAGAAAAAACCGGTCCCGGTGTAAATTGCCCAACAGCGATAGCGTCAATAAGTTGAGCTCTTGACAAAAATCCCGTTGCGACCAGCTCAGTATCTAAAAAAGCAAACAATACATAACCACTTCCATAAAGTATGGCGCCTATTTTTAAAAAAATCAAAAATAGATTTGAGTTGGTTACCGAAAGAAAAACGGTCTTGGTTATCGGCAAAAAAGCTAAAGGGAAAACACTATTGGTATTTCTCAAGGATTTATTTCGAATAGAATCCAAAAACAAAGCAAGAAATCCTGCTCCAAACATCAGGTAAATTTCATTAATACCCAGCAAAGAACAACTTAAAACCAGAAGACCAACGATGAGCAATTCGAATGATTTTAATGATTTTTTTGCCAATGGAAAAATAGCCCCCAGAATCACAGCAATTATTGCAGGTTTTATTCCGTAAACAAAAGGCTGCACCCGAGGAAGCTGCCCGAATTGCTTGTAAAGCCAGGCAAAAATTCCTGTTATAAAAACCGCAGGTAAAATAAAACAAAGTCCCGCAATCAATAAACCTTTCCAGCCTGCTTTTTCATGTCCAACATGAATAGCCATTTCGGTGCTATTAGGCCCCGGAATCAAATTGGTCGCACCTATTAAATCTAAAAAATGTTGCTCCGTTAACCACTTTCGCCTTACAACTACTTCTTCCCGCATCATTGCAATATGAGCCGCAGGACCGCCAAAACCAATTATACCGAGTTTTAAAAAAAGCTTTGCTAAATCTTTTAATTCTGCTTTATCTACCATTCCTTATTATCATTTTGTCAAATGAGTAACCGCCACTACCTTCAATTAATAAAAAGAAACTCCCTAAAAGCATTGCCCAATCAGTTCTGCTTTCGTGGATCAATTCCCATAATCCTTCCTCTAAATAAACTTCTGATTTTGTTATTGCCAATGCCACAAGCATAATTACAATCAAAGGAATACTTGCCAACCTTGAAAACAACCCGATTAAGAGCAACAAACCGCAAATAATTTCAAACGCACCAACAAAACTGCCTAAGAATTCAGGCGATGGCAAACCTATTTTTTCAAACCTTCCTGCTCCCCGAAGTGCCGGAAATAAAAACTTTTGAATACCTTCTGATAAAAATACTGCCCCCACAATTAAACGAATGAGTATTATGGTTTTAGAATTGTTTGTACTGATTATTTTTGCTAACATATTTTCTTGTTAAGATTTTCTGTCTGTTACAATTGTGGCACTAAATTAGAAAACCTTTTGTTTCCAAAAGGTTTTCTAATTATTATTTTTGAGTCTATTTCATCAAGCGTACTTCGTAAATACCTGTAATAGACGAATTCGGTTTGGCTTGAAATTTCACTTCCAGCAACTTTGCATTTGATTTTAAAATTTCGGCCGGAATTTCAATTATTTTATCAATAAACTGATTGCCTTCTTTTCCATCCATCGCAATCGAAGCAACTAAAACGGAGTTCAGATAAACATCAAATTTTCTGTTTTTATCCGAACCAAAATAAGTGATTCTCAACTTACGTGCTTCCGCTTTTGGGTTTTTCAAATCATAGCTAAAGAATCCCGTTCCGTTTCTATAATGACGTTCTTTATAAATTCCGGTATCAGTTTTCTCTCCTTTAAAATTATGATCGTTTTCAGGTTGCTGCTCTCCAGCCGTAACTAAATCTACTGTTACAGCTTCCAATTTCATTTTCGCATCTTCTCTTTCTTTCATTGCAGCTTGCAACTCAGGTAATTTTTCCTTTGTGGTAAAAGGCCAATACAACATATATCTGGCATCGTGAATTTGGAAGAAAGGTACCAATTGTAGATTCTTAAACTGATCCTGATACGTAATATCTGAAATCGAATACGTAAAAGGTTTGTTTTTTACTGCTGTTATTGACTGTGCTAAATCAGTCGAATTTGAAACCAACATTGGCGCTTCTTCAATTGGATAAATTGGTCCGTTTGCAATATGCCCCATTCGGCTTCCATCGGCTCTTAAGCCTATTAAATCAGTCTCACCTGTAACAGCAGCCAGAACTATTGGTCCATGCACAAATGAAACCCAAGCCGATTTGTCCGGAAGTTGTTCTGCGCTATTGTGCATTGGCAGCACTATTGAAATAACATCTCCTGATTTCCATTTTCGATTAATAGAAACATAAGAATTCGCATCTTTTTCAATCGCTACTTCTTTGCCATTTACCTTAATTTTCATTTCTTCGTTCGTTATCCAGGAAGGATATCTGAACTTAACCGCAAACTTTTGCGCTTTTTTCAAATCCAATGTAAAGACTGATTGTTCTTCGAAAGGAAATTTGGTATTTTGTGTCAGCCTCAATCCTTTTTCTTTCCATTCTAAAGTGGAAGGAATAAAAAGATTCACGTACAAATTGGTAGCATCATGAGCGTAAATCATTTCGCCATATTTTCCGTGATTTTCTAAACCAGAACCCACACAACACCAAAAAGATTCCTGTGACTCCGAATACACACGGTAATGACGCGGACGAATAGGCGTAAAATAAACAAATCCTCCTTCAGGATGCTGCGATGATAAAATATGATTGTAAGTGGTACGCTCGTAATAATCCATGTATTTAGCCTCAGGATGTGCCAGAAACAAATGCTTACTCAATTTAAGCATGTTGTAACTGTTGCAGGTTTCAGGACCTTCTCTGGATTCAAGCATGGACGAAAAATCATTCGAAGGATTAAAATGTTCTCTCACACTATTTCCTCCTATGGAAATGGTTCTATTTTCGACTACTGTTTTCCAAAAAAAGTTAGCCGCATCAGCCCATTTTGTATCACCACCTACTTCGGCTACACGCATAAAACCGATTACTTTTGGAATTTGTGTATTGGCATGAATACCATTCAGCTTGTCTTCATCTTTTAACAAAGGATTCAAAATGGTCTTGTGCGAAAATTTTTCAGCCAAAACTAAATATTTTTTATCTCCTGTAATTGCGGCAACATCCGCAAAAACTTCGTTCATTCCGCCATGCTCGCTTTTTAGCATTAATTGGATTTGCTCATCCGAAAGATTAGCCACTAATTTCAAACACCAATCGGACAATTGAATTAGCATCTTTTTAGCTTTTTCATTCCCCGTTAGTTTGTAAGCATCCACAAGACCCGCGTAAACCTTATGAACATTATACCAAGGCACCCATTTTCCGTTTAACGAAAAACCACCCGCATCAATCTTGCCTTTAGCAATATCAGCCCACAATGCCTTACTTCCAGGAACACCGCCTATATAACCGTCTCCATTTTTTAATTGGCATTTTTCCAGCCAATCCAGCACATAATCTAAACGTTCTTTTATTTGCTGATTTCCAGTTGCGGCATACATCTCCGATAAAGCCGAAAGATAATGTCCACCAATGTGACCATCCAATCCTGTATTTTCCCAATTGCCATAATTATCCTTTAGAGGCGTGATTCCGGCTTCTTTTAAATAAGGTGCCAGCAGCCTATCGGCATCGAGTTCTAAAATATATTTCATATCGGTTTGCTGCGCCTTTTGAAAAGGACTTTCTAACAAACGAACAGAAATTAACGGAAAAGACTGCAATTGTGCTGACTGACTATAAGCAGTAGCACTCAGCGTAATCAAAACAACCGACCATAGATTGTTTTTTACATTTTTTAATATCATAATTTTGGTTTTAGTTGGATTATAGAAAATAAATTCCTCCTTGATTTATTTCTAATTATTTTTTGGTTTTTATTCGAATAAGCGAAAATGAATACGCTGGCAGTTCACTTGAAAACTCCTCGTTTACTGCAATAGTATCTGTTTTTGGCAAAGCCGTTTTACTATCTGGTGCTCCAGTTAACAACGTACGACTTGCATTGGAAGCCACTACTCCAAGATTTTTCAAATTCAATTGTGTATTTACCGAAACCGGAAGCATGTTAACCAATTTTACAATTAAATCATTGCTTTTACTATCGCGCACAACCGAAACTCCAATGCGTTTTCTAACCGATTCACTGGTATCAGAAATACTAATATCATTAGAGAAATAAACATCTCCTGCATTGTTTCCGTACATTTTTTGAACCTGATAACCCACTGTTGGTTTCACTTCCGAATTATTGAAATAAATAATATCCGGATTCCATTGTGTGTGACCTTCTTTGGCAAGCATTGGCGCAATAGAAGCCATACTTACCACATCTCCATTGCGTTCAATTGACGTTAAATATAAGGCTTCCGCCAAAGCTGTTTCGATATTATTAGGACGTCCCTGTAAAAAAGCAGCATATTCCCCAAGATATACTTTTGATTTCGAACGATCGTATTTATCATAAAAATCCTGATTATTGATAAACCATCCCACTGATTCGTAATAATGTTCGTCCACCATTGGAATATTCAATTTATCGGCAAGAGCCCAACCTTCGTTATAATCCGTTCCTTCATAAAAAGGTCCAACCGTACCAATAACGGTAATTTCGGGATATTTTGCTTTTACAGCATTAAAAATCATCGTAAAACGCTCTTCAAAAATATCCGTTATCAAATCTTCATTTCCTACACCAACATATTTAAGATTGAATGGTTTGGGATGTCCTGCTTCGGCTCTTTTCTTTCCCCATTTGGTATTCACATCACCATTGGCATATTCGATTAAATCTAAAACATCCTGAACATATTCGTCCATTTCACTCATCGGGATTCCGCCTTGTTGTCCGGCTCCGCCTGTTCCTGAATTTTGGCAAGGAACTCCAGCAGCTACAACCGGTAAAGGAGCTGCTCCCATATCTTCACAAAACTGAAAATACTCAAAATAACCCAATCCCATCGACTGGTGGTAACCCCAAAGATTGCGTTGTGGTTTTCTGGATTCTAATGGACCAATGGTGTTTTTCCAATGGTAAATATTCCCCAATCCATCACCATGAGCTACACATCCACCCGGAAAACGCATGAATTTTGGCTGAATGTCAGCAATAGTTTGAGCCAAATCGGCACGAAGGCCATTTTTACGCCCTTTGAATGTTTTTTGTGGAAACAACGAAATCATATCCAAGGCAATACTTCCTATATTTTGAGGAACAATCTCCAATTTTGCATCGGCTATTGTTTTATTGGAAACCAAAACAGCATTATATTTTTTCCAATTTACGCTGTTCGAATTAATAGTCGTTTCGGCATATTTTTCTCCATTTTCACCTACTAAACGAACCAGTAATTTTGTATTGGCTCCAGCCAAATTGCTAACAAAAACCGAAAAATCATATTTCTCACCCGCTTTCAAAGCAATCCCATCAAAACCTTCGTTGATAAATCCTTTTCCAACCTCAGCGATTTTTAAAACAGCATAATGCTTATTATTTTCATGAATTGGCGAAATTGAATCGATATTAAATGTATTTTGAGTTCCTTCAATAGTCCAGGATTTAGAACTATTCCATGATTTATCGTGACCTTCCTTGTCACTCAAAGCATATTCAAAATCACGATTCTGAATCAACTCAGCATACAATCCTCCATCAGCAGCATAATTGATATCTTCGAAAAACACCCCCGTGAGCATGTTGCTTATTTTTTTACTTTGAGAAGCTTCTACAGTAATGGTCGCATTTAGTGTTTTAAGTGAAGCAAAACGACTAGCATCGGTTTTTGAAGTTTCCCCATTCAATTGATTTTTATAAGCTACTAGTTGTTCAGCCTTAATTAAATCATTCACCACATCCCAGGAAACTTTGTTTACGGTTCCGTTTTGAACAATCCCAGCAATGGCAACAGCTTCCCTTAAATCGACACGCTCTGATTCCTGAATTGTTTTTGTAGCAGCATATTTTACAAAATCCGTTGTAGTTACAGCAAATAATCCATTTGTGGCATTAGCCGAACTCTTCCATGATATCGCAAAAATTCCGTTATTTTGAGAAACTATCGGTTTCAGGCAATTATTATCTTTCATGACCACAGGATACGACTGACGTCCCCAGCTAATCAAATCTTTAGAAGCCGCATGCGCAAAAGTTCCATCTTTATCATTCAAACTCCACACACAATGCCACATTCCGTCAACAGCCTTAAAAAGATAAGGCGCTATCATCTTTTTTTGAGAACCCCATCTTCCATAATCGGAATATAAAAAATTATAATTCTGCCCTACCGAATACCAATTTTTTCTGTCGACACTCCAGGCAAACTGTAATCCTGTTCTACCCGATAAATTTTCCGGAGTATAGGCAAATAAATATACTGAACCCGGATGGGCTAACTTTATATTGTTGTTTGCAAAAGTTGGTAAGACCATTACAAAACTCATTATAAATGCAACAATACTCAGTTTCATTTTATTTTTCATTGGTTTTATTCTTTATAAAATTAACTTGTCCTGTTTTTTTTAACAAGAAGTCCGAATTAACAAATGTAAAAAAAACATTTATTAATTCAAGCTTAAATAATTATAAAAAAAATACCCTCAAAAAGTAAAATACAATTTGAGGGTAATTTAAAAACAAGAAAAATCTTAATTCGTTATGTATCCTGGGTTTTGCCAAGCTCTTGCCTGTGCTTCAGTTAAATTAGAACCATCATCATTTCGTAAGCCATCTATAAAAGATTGCGGTATAGGACGTAATTCATGTTTGTTAGCAGTAATATTAGGAGCTGCTTCTGTGTTAAACGCTTTAGCACGGGTGATTAAGGTTCCAGTACGCGATAAAGTTTCCCAACGTTGCCATTCTCCTAATAATTCACGAGTACGCTCGTTTAATATAAAGTGTAAGGCACGCTGGTAATTAGAACTTGCTCCAACCTTAGTCATTACAGCTTCATCTTCAGCAGGTAAATTAGCCGGAAATGAAGTTAATTGTAAATTAGACGCAGCTGTAGTGACAGCAAGAGTAGGATTAGACAAATAATACGTATTCATATTCAAATTAGAATTGATATAATTGGTTGCATTTGTCCCTGTATTTAATCCATTCGTTTCAAACGCTTGTGAACCATCTCTATAATATGATCTATTTTCTCCATTTTTCCATTGGGCTCGGGCACGAATGATATTAATATCTCCCATTGCTTCAGCATATTGTCCTAAACGTGCATAACATTCAGCTCTAACAAGATAAGTCTCTCCCAAACGTGCCATAGTTACATCACGTCGTGAATCTCCTCTTTCTGCCTGGCGAGATCCATCTTCGGTTTTGTTGATACCTGCAAAGAAGTTACTGAAACTAGTACCTGTCCCGAATGTTGGAGCTACATAAGTTCCATTTTTATACAATACTAATGAGTTCGGAGAATAGTGTCCTACTTTGGTAGTTAAAGATCCGGAAGTAGCTGTTTGACGAGAACCAACAGTCCAGGCTGGCAATCTACTATTATCATCTCTCCATGTTGGATTTTGGTTGGTTGACCCAAAAGTATAGCCATTATAAGTAGCATCGTCTTTTGTATTTAAAATCATTACAATAGCAGGATCGCCAAGTTGAACTCCGTTTGGATTTGCTCCTACAATAGTATTGGCACCATAAACGGTTTTAAATGTTTTCCACATACGGGAGTCATTGACGTGATCATAAACGGCATAACTGTACTCAGTAGGACGACAACGTTGAAAATCCATACTTCCAATCCATACCCCACGGCGAACCCAACCTCCTGCAAAATTTGAGAATTGAGGAGCGAAATAATTGTAGGTACGGTTTCCAAAACGTCCTGCTGTAATTGGGTCTGCATTGTGTCCTGCTGCCATAAGAATTTCGTTTTGTTGCTCAGCAGCCGAATCCACTCCAGTCCAGTTTCCGAACAAATCTCTATAGTTGCTCGTTAATGGACCTCGAGCATTAATAGCATAAGTACAAGCATCAATAGCTTCATTCAAATCTGCATCTTTGTAAGCGCTGTTCCAGGCATCATTTCGTTCTGAAGAACGGAATAATAAGGCTTTTGCTAGGAAATGTGCAGCTGTAGCCTTTGTCCATGTAATTCCTTTACCATAAGTAAAAATTTCTCCTTCAAACAAATTGTAAGCATTACGGAAATCAGAAATTACTTGCTCCCAACATTGTTCGTCAGTAGAACGGGTAAAGTTACGTACAATTCCAACTACAGGTTTAGTCTGTAATACTACACCTCCATATTGAGCAGTAAGACGATAATAATTGTATCCGCGAAGGAAATAAGCATGTGCTAAACAACGGTTCCTAACTGTTAGGTCTGAAATTTTATTGGCATTGGCAATGATTCTATTGGCTGACGCAATACCAAAATACATCTGATCCCAAAGTGCTTCCGGTCCTGTTGCGTTATTATTTGCAGCTCCTAAAGCAGGAGTTGCTCTAAAAGGTGCTAAACGGTTATCATAATTATTCCACATTTGATTGGTTAAGTCATTCGCATTGGTAAACTCATCCGTTCCGTAAAGTGTAATTCCATAAGCCCATTCAAACCCAAAATGCCATCTGATGTTACCGTAAAGTGATAGGGTTAAAGCTTCAAGTCCTTCTGCTGTCTCAAAATAATCTGTTGAATAGCGATTTGTTTGCTCTTCATCCAGAAAGTCTTTGGAGCAAGAGCTGAAAGACAGTCCCGTTAATAGCAGCAGACCGATTCCTATATTTTTAAATTTATTCATTTTACTATATTTTAATATTATTACTTTGTTAGATTCGTTATAACGTATTTTACTAAAATCCAACTTCAATTCCCATAACAAAACTACGATTGAAGATAGTTGAATTAGTGTCAAAATCATACCAGTCAACTGATTGATAAATACTACCAGGATTCACTGCCTGAGCATAGATTTTTAAATTAGCTAATCCAATTGCTGAAGTGTATTCTTTAGGGAAATTATACCCTAGAGAAATATTACGGATTTTTACAAAAGAAGCTTTTGTAAACCCAAGAAGTCCTGAATAAGGATCTCTTGATCCGGCAGATGCTTGTCCTAACAATGGTTTTTGGAATTCAGCATTTGGATTATCAGGAGTCCAGTAATCTACTTGGCGTTGGTTGCTTGTTCCTGTCAACGCTTCTCCACCTAAGGAGGCTGTATAACCCATACGTCCGTACAATAGTGCTGATAACTCAAAGCCTTTGTAATTGAAAGTATTACTCCATCCCATAGTCCAATTTGGATCACTATTACCTATGATTGTTCTGTCTTCAATAGTCATGTCGTAGTCCCCGTTTTGATCTTTTGGACGTACATTACCTGGTGTAAAATTATAGCCGTTAGCTTTCCATAATGCCATTTCGGCTTGGTCTTCAGGGGTGTCTTGCCATAAACCTAAGTTGTCAAAACCATATCGAACACTGATTTGTTGGCCGATGAAGCGTGTATCCTGCACCATGTCGTTTTTACCATAAGCCAATCCTTCAATTTTATCTTTTTGCCAGGCTGCATTTAAACTACTTTCCCATGTAAATCCACTTTCTGTTTGTATAGGAGTGAAATTTAAAGTAACTTCAACTCCTTTATTACTGGTTTTTCCTATGTTAGCAATAGTTCTGTCGTAACCTGTCAATGTTGGTAAAGCTGTGTTCAATATTAAATCATTTGTAAAGGATCTATAAAATTCTATACTACCGCTAATTCTATTTTTAAGAAAACCAAAATCAACCCCAAGATTGTATTGCGTCGTCTTTTCCCAACCCAGTGCAGGGTTTGCCATTGGTGTTAAATCGCCTGTGTAATAAGGTTCATTGGTAGTATAACCTACTTGATTACTTATTCCATTGAATGGGAGATTTAAGTTTCTGATATTTCCTTTAGTGTCATAAGGGTCTATAGCAGAGTTCCCAACAGTACCAAATCCCAAACGAAGTTTAAGGTTGTTAATCCAGTCAGTGTTTTTAATAAATTCCTCTTGATCCAAACGCCAGGCTAAGGCTGCTGAAGGGAAGAAATCCCATTTGTATCCCTCAGACAATTGAGATACCGCATCATAACGTCCTGAAACGGTTAATAAATAACGGTCATCAAATCCATAATTAAAACGACCTAAATACGAATAAATTTGACGTTGTATAATACCAGAACTCATGCTTGCACCATTATTAGCATTTGTTAAATCGATATCGCCTAAAGCATTCCATAAGAAAGAAGGTTTAGCAATGTTACTTGCTGCTAAAGAAGAGAATTCTTCATCCCAAGAAGATGCACTTTGTACTATAGTAGCTCCCACCTTGTGTTTACTAAAAGTGCGATCATAGACAATCATGTTATCCAAAGTCCAAGAGAAATCACGTTCGTTTCTCAATCGGGCAAAGTTTCTTCCAGGAGTACCATTTGAATTAATTCTGTGTGAAGAAGTACCGTCAATATAAACCCCTTCTCTCCAATGACGAAAATCGGGGCCAAAATTAAATTTGTAACTCAATCCTTTTAGAGGTTCCCAAATTTTTCCTATTTCAATAGTGGCAGAAATATTACCTAAAGCACGCATAGTTTGTGACAATTGAGTGCTTTTTTTCCATTCGTCCATTATGGTATAGATTCCATTTTCTCCACCTGGATTAATTATTAAGTTGCCATCCGCATCATAAGGAACAGCCATATTAAAAATAGATTTAGCTGCTCCGTAAATTGCATTAGGTACAGATCCACTACGTCCTCCTAAAGTGGACATACCGAAATCTTGTTCGCTCCATGAAATATTCAATGAAGCATTCAATTTAAACCAATCTACAGGTGTAATGTTGGTTGTCAATTTTGTAGTATAACGAGAGTAGTCTTGCCCTCTTTGTGTTCCTTTGTTGCTTAAGTAACCAAAAGAAACGTAGCTATTTACTTTTTCAGATCCACCACTACCACTGATTACGTGTTCATTCATGATACCTGTACGGGTTACAAAGTCAGTCCAATTGGTGTTAGTTACCTTTGAGGGATCCCATGTTCCGCTTTCCCAACCTTTCAATACATTATCTCGTGTAGCGTTAACGTCTAAACCACTGGCAAACAACTGAAAATCACTAGCATAGGTAGGTGAGTCTGGGTGTGCATATTGGAATGAGTTTGGATCTAGCATACTTGAGTTATATGCCGCCCAACGTTTGAATTGAATAAAATCAGCTGCACTCATTGATGGGGAACGATCTACAATGTTAGTAGTTGTTAATGTAGCTGAGTAATTCAAATTGAATCTTCCGGATTTCCCTTGTTTTGTTGTAACAATTATAACTCCGTTTGCACCACGAGAACCATAAATAGCCGTAGCAGAGGCATCTTTAAGAACATCAATAGATTCAATATCTCTAGGATTCAAAGTTTCAATAGCTGAAGAAGATAACAATGGTACTCCATCAACTACATAAAGAGGATCGCTGGTAGCATCTAATGAACGTCGTCCACGAATACGAACCGTTCCAAGTGTCCCTGGGCGTTCACTGGTAGTAATATCAACACCGGCTGCCTTCCCTTGTAAAGCCTCCATAGCATTGCTTACTGGTCGATCATTTAATTCTTCTGCACTAACTCTAGTAACAGCTCCCGTTAAATCTGATTTTTTAACGGTACCATACCCAATAACAACAACTTCTTCTAAACTCTGTGATGATTCTTTCAAAGTAATTTTAAAATCGGTTTTATTTGCTACCGGGATTTCTACAGTATCAAAACCAATAAAAGAAATCACTAATATTTTAGCTGCATCATCCACACGAATAGAAAACTTTCCATCCATATCAGTTGAAGTACTGTTAGTGGTTCCTTTTACAAGAACACTTGCACCCGGCAACGAAAGTCCATTGGCATCTACAACTACCCCTGTAAGTACTTTTTGTTGTTGCTCAACTGCAGAAACACCAGGTGCTTCGTTTGATTTTGCTTTTTGCAAAACAATTTGATTACTAACAAGAGTGTAAGTAATGTTAAGCGGCTTTAGCACTCTTGAAAGCACTGTTGATAAGACTTCATTAGTCGCTTCAACACTCACTTTTTGATCAAAAGCAACCATTCTGGAATTATAAGAAAACTTAACATCGGCTGATTTTCCTAATTCAGATAATGCTTTATTTAAGTTCATATCAGATATAGAAATAGTTACTTTGGTATCTAATTTTCCTTGTCCCAGGCTATTTGCCATAGTCACAGTTGAGAAAACCAGCGCTAATACAAATTGGTATAAAGTCATCTTCATGAGTCGGATTAGTAATCGTTGTTTTACTACGGTTTTTTTCATAATTTTGGTTTGTTTATTAATTAATACTATTTGTGGGTATTCTAAGAAACATTTCAACCCCACTTTGCAGAGTGAGGGTGAAGCTTTAGGCGTCGATGATGTTGCAGCATATCGACGCTGTTTTTTATATTTTATTTCGCTGTTTTTTTCATCTAATTACATCCTTTAGAAACAATAGTTATTTGATTTCCGTTCATGGTATAACTGGAATTCTCACCAATACTCTTGCATATAATCTTTAGTTTTTCAGGCAATGGCTGATCACTCAAAGAAGTCGTTAAATGGCATTTTTCTAATTGCTGTTTTGGGTAATCAATCTCCACAGAATAAGCCTGCTCTATCGTTTTAAAAATTTGAGCTACAGGAATATCACTAAACTCGAAACTCAATTGTTCTATACTTTTTACCGAACTACTGATGGATTTATCCAAAGTGATATCAGTAATTTTATCAAAAGTTTTGTTTTTTCTCTCAAATCGTAATGCCTCATTAGGCAACAGCACGATTTCTTCCTGAGATGAATTTCGAATTAATTTCTCAGCATTTACTTTTACCTTTCCTGTTCGTACTACAACCTCCACATCCGATTGGTCAGCATAAGCTTTGATTCTAAAACTGGTTCCTACAACTTTGGTAACAATCTCATTGGCATGAACAAAAAATGGTTTTTTGGGATTTTTGCTAATTTCAAAAAAAGCTTCTCCTGATAAATATACATTTCGCTCATTACCTTCAAATAGCTTTGGATAACTTAACTTACTCTTTGGTTGCAACAATACTGAACTCCCGTCAGACAAGGTCAAAATTTGAGGTTTATTTGAATTATTAATTTGCTCAATCAAGCCATCTTCATCCAGATTACTTACTATTTGTTCGTAATTAGCAGCATATCTTTCAGTACTGAAATAATTATCATAAGCATAAAACGACAGCAAACCAACTACCAGAATGGCAGCAATTTTTCTAAACCAAGAAGTATTCCACAACTGGATTAGCTTGAGTTCCATTTTACTTTCCTGTTCTGCTTTTTCAATTTTCATCCAGGTATTTTGCAAAGCAGCATCCAGCTGTTCCTGTGACACATTAACCTCCGGAACTTCCATAGCTAACAACCACAAACGGGCTTCTTCTACCAGTTTTGCCCGCTTAGGATTTTCCAAAGTCCATTCTTCCCAACCGTTCGAATCTTCTTTTGACCGCATCCACAATCGGAATGACTCATCTGCCAAAAAATCTTCTATTTCACTATATTGATTACGATTCTTCATTTAAAAAACTATATTATTCTGTCTTAATAAGGACAGCATCCAACTTTCATACTCACTAACTTCTAACTTTAATTTATATCCAATTAGCCCAAAAAACTAATATCAAAATTAAATTCCCCTTCCACTCCTTACGAATATTTACCAAGGCACGATGCAGTAAATTATTAGCCGACTGGTAATTAACATTCAAAATCCCGGCAACTTCTTCCACATTCAAACCATGATGATACCTTAAATACAAGGCCTCTTTTTGTCTGGCCGGTAAAACATTTAATAACTTATTCAAATGCGCCACTTTCCCGGCAGTCAATTCATCCGAAATCAACTGATGCTCTACCGAAAAATCCAGTAAAAAAGCAACTGCATCCACCGATGTTGTTTTGCTGAAAATTTTATCACGCTGCTGTAAACGCACAATACGTTTACGAACACTCGACAGCAAGTAGGCTTTTACCACTACTGTATCACTCAAACTATTTCTATATACCCAGATATCAGTAAAAACATCCTGAACACAATCCTGAATTTTTTCAGAAAAGGACGAGAATGAATTCCCGTACTGAATCAAATAACCATAGTACCTCTTAAAAAGTGTCGAAAAAGCTTTCTCATCCCCGGCTTTCATCTCCAACCATAGTTCGTTATCATCAAGAACTGTGTTATGTAAAATTTGCTTTTTCAAATTCAAAAGTTTATTACTTAAATTACTATTTTGTTATTCCTGAAAACTTATTTATTATCTTAAAAAAGAGTTACCAATAAAACAGCAACTCTTTTTACCAACTATATGACTAACCAAAATCACATTCAAAAAAGTTCTTTCCTATATAAAGGACATCTTTTTTATTATATACTCATTAAATTATAACTTTTTTTTAATTTCACACAAAAAAAACCTAAAACCCTTATTCCCAATCACAGTAAGACGCTCATTTTTTTGCAAAATTCATTAGTATAAAATAACAAATAACGTTTTATTGAAACATATTTGCTAATTTAGTATATTTATGCAAATTTTATATACATGGAAGATATCAGTTGCCCAAAATGCCAGGAAAATAAAATAGTAAAAAGTGGTGTTATTAACCAAAAGCAAAGGTATTTATGCAAAAAATGCAACTATTTTTTCACTGTGAGCAAATTGGGAAAAAAAATAGACGATTACTATGTTACCAAAGCCTTACAACTTTATCTCGAAGGATTGAGTTACAGAGAAATCGAACGCATTATTGGCGTTTCGCATGTAAGCATAAGCAATTGGATAAAATCTTTCAATATAAAAAAACCGGTAAACACTAACTACCATCCCACATACAAAATACTAAACCACTTAGAACTAGTAGAATATATAAAAAACAAAGAAACCATCTCAGGTGCAGGAATGATTATCACCGAACTGGGTGATAAATTCATGCTTATCAAATGGGAACGATTTAAAAAATAACTATACTCTTTACAATTATATATATATTATTTTTTTATACAAACAAAAAAACTGAATTTGCTATCCTATTTAACCCAAAACAACCTTAAAATTTTAAACCAATTATGGAACAAGTACTAAAAGACACTACTGCCAATCCAGCTCCACTGGGACTCTTCGGCTTCGGAATGACAACTATTTTATTAAACATCCACAATGCAGGATTCTTTGATCTCAATGCGATGATTATGGGAATGGGAATATTTTTTGGCGGAACACAACAGGTTATTGCCGGAATTATGGAATGGAAAAAAGGAAACGGTTTTGCCATGGCAGCCTTTACTTCTTATGGTTTCTTTTGGTTATCATTGGTTGCTTTATGGCTGCTGCCTTTAATAGGTGTCAACAAACCTGATGGCGCTTCAATGGGATGCTACTTAGGGATGTGGGGATTATTTACATTTGCTTTTTTTATAGGAACTCTAAATGGTAATACCGTTGGAAAATTGATTTTTGGCTCACTGGTAATTTTATTTGCGCTATTAGCAGCAGCTAGTTTTACAGGAAGTGAACAAATTCATACCATTGCAGGTTACGAAGGAATTTTATGCGGATTTTTTGCTTTTTACGAAGCAGCCGCAATTGTAATTAATGAAAAATTAGGTAAACAGCTTTTACCTTTATAAAAAATAACATGCAATAGCCTTATTCATTTAAGGCTATTGTATTTTTTAGTTCAATGAAAAAAAGACATGAACAAAAATTAATTATCCTTTCAATGCTGATGATTTTAGCATTGAACATTCCGCTTATTCTATTATTTGATAGTTCGAAACCCTTATTTGGTTTCCCTATTACTTATATCTACATCTTTTCGGCCTGCTTATTTTCAATTGGCACCACCTACCTAATTGTAAAAAAATATTATGAGTAGTCTGGGGCTGTTGTTAATCTTAGCCATCTATGTAGTAATGCTTTTTTACATTGCACATTGGTCTGAAAAAAGAAGCCATTCTAAATGGACTAACAACCCTTATGTTTATTCATTTTCACTGGCGGTTTATTGTACTGCCTGGACCTATTACGGTAGTATTGGTTTAGCAGCACAAACCGGTTTGGATTATTTACCCATTTATTTAGGCCCAATAATCATTATTCCCACCTGGATTATCATCCTTAAAAGAATTATCCGAATTTCGAGAGTCAACAAAATAACCAGTATTGCCGATTTTATTTCGTTGCGTTACGGCAACAGTCGATCACTGGGAGCCTTAGTTACTTTAATTTCTATTTTCGGAATTGTACCCTACATTGCCTTACAGCTAAAAGCCATATCCGATACTTTTCACGTTGTTACCAAGACACAGGCGAGTTCCAATATTTTTACAGACAACACTACTTATATTTGCATTGCCTTAGCACTATTTGCTTCTTATTACGGTAACAAATACGTTGATGCTTCCGAAAAAAGACGCGGAATTGTAACCGCCATAGCCATTGAATCGATTTTAAAATTAGTCTTCTTTTTGATTATCGGCATCTATGTAACTTATTTTGTTTTCGATGGTTTTGACGATATTTATACCAAAGCATCCGTTTTAGAAAACTTTGACAAAAAAAACACCATCGGCAATTTGACTAACGGACTCAACTGGTTTTTCCTGTGTCTGATTTCTATGTTTGCCATTTTTATTTTACCAAGACAATTTCACACCGCAATTGTCGAAAACAATCAGGAAAAACATATTCGAACTGCCATTTGGTTGCTTCCGCTTTACTTATTACTTTTTAATGTTTTTGTATTTCCAATAGCCTGGGGAGGCAACATTCTTTTTGGAACTCAGGGTTTGAATTCCGATACTTATTCATTACTAATTCCGCAATATTTCAACAATAATTTCTTAACCGTTTTAGTATTTCTGGGAGGATTTTCAGCAGCCATTTCGATGATTATTGTTTCTTCGATTACACTTGCCACTATGCTTAGTAACAACCTTTTAATCCCTTATGGTTTTATTGGTTCATTAGAAAATGTTTCTCAAGAAAAAAACACCAAAAGAATCGTTCTTAGTCGAAAAATCGGAATCTTTTCGCTCATCATTCTAGGCTATATTATCTATCGTGTTTTTATTTTAGATTACACTTTAGTTTCCATCGGATTAGTTTCTTTTGTTATTATAGCTCAATTAGCTCCTGCATTTTTCGGAGGTTTATTTTGGAGAAGAGGCTCTAAAAAAGGGGCTATAACCGGCATTATCCTTGGCTTTTTAGTTTGTTTTTATACCTTATTAATTCCATACGCACTTGGAACAACAAACTCAGCGAGCACCTTTGTACAGAAAGGCCCTTGGGGAATCGCATTATTAAAACCTTTTCAGCTTTTTGGACTGGATTATTTAGAACCCATTCCACAGGCAGTTTTCTGGAGTTTATTAGTCAATTTTCTAAGCTATATGGCGGTTTCGGTAAGTTTTAGCGGTAATTATCGCGAACGCAATTATGCTGAAATGTTTGTTGATATTGACCGATACATCACCAATCACGAGAATGCTTATGTATGGAAAGGAACAGCCAATATTTCGGATGTTCAAAAAATATTAGAGCGTTTTTTAGGTATCGAAAGAACCCAACGCGCCATGACTATTTTTAACCTGAAATACAATATTGACAAAGACAATAAGATTGCCGATGCACGTTTTATCAAATTTGCCGAAAATTTACTCACAGGTCATATAGGTACGGCTTCCGCCAAAATAGTCATTTCCAGTGTAGCCAAAGAAGACAAAATAAGTCTGCCTGAGGTTTTGCGAATTCTGGAAGAATCCAAAGAAAACATCATCATCAACAAAAAACTAACCGAGAGTTCGAATGAGCTAAAAATATTATCAGAGCAACTTCAAATTGCCAATAAAGAACTCATTAACAAAGACATTCAAAAAGATGAATTTCTGGACACGGTAACCCACGAATTAAGAACGCCCATAACAGCAATACGTGCCGCTACCGAAATCCTGCATGACGACGAAAATATTCCTGCCGAAGTACGCCAAAAATTTCTGCAAAATATCATCTCCGAATCCGACAGACTCAATCGTTTGATTGACAAAATTTTGGATTTAGAAAAATTTGAAACCGGGAAACAAAAAATTTATCTTTCTAAAAACAATATCTGCCAAACCATCAACAACACCCTTGAATCGCTACAACAATTAATAGCCAACAAAAATATATATGTTGACTTTAAAGACCAATCCCGGGAAGTAAAAGCCTTTTATGACGAAGAGCGCATCATTCAGGTATTGCATAATCTATTTTCGAATGCGATTAAATTCTGCGAAAGCATAGCCGGGAAAATCACTATTAAACTAATCGAAAATCCTGATTTTGTATCCGTTAGTATCCACAACAATGGAAAAGAAATAAAACCCGAAGATTTTGAAGCCATTTTTGATAAATTTTATCAATCCAGAAATCAAAACCTAAAAAAACCCATAGGAAGCGGTTTAGGATTAGCTATTTGCAAAAAAATTATTGAACATCATAAAGGAAAAATATGGGTGGAGAGCTCAACCGGAAAAGGAACAAGCATTATTTTTACATTACCCAATTACAATACTACTGAAAAATGAAGAAAATATTAATTGTAGATGACGAACCTAATATTGTAATGTCACTGGAATACACTTTTAAAAAAAATAATTTTGAGGTATTCATAGCCCGCGACGGACAAGAGGCATTGGATATTTTAAAGAACCAATTGCCGGACATCATTATTCTCGACGTGATGATGCCTATGGTTGACGGTTACAGTACATTGGAACAAATCAAACAAGATGCCCGATTGGATCATTGCAAAGTGATTTTTATTTCGGCAAAAAACAAAGAAAAAGACATTGAAAAAGGACTCGCATTAGGAGCTAATTTATACGTAACCAAACCTTTTTCTCTGAAAAAACTCGTTGAACAAGCCCAGGAATTAATAAACTAACAAAACTAAATACAAACAAAAATCATGAGTCGTTACAAGATTAGTAATTTCGAAGAATACTTTAAAGAGTACAAAAAATCAATCAAAGACCCGAAGAAATTTTGGGACAAAATTGCCTCTGAAAACTTTACCTGGTACCAGGAATGGGACAAAGTAGTTGATTTCAACATGGCAGAAGCCGAAATAAAATGGTTTGTAGATGCTAAGGTAAATATCACCAAAAACTGTATCGATCGCCATTTAGCTAAAAAAGGAGACAAAACAGCTATCATTTTTGAACCTAACAATCCTGACGAAGCTTCACAATCGATCACTTACAATGAATTACACCAACGTGTAAGCAAAATGGCAAATGTTTTATTGAGCCAAGGAATTCAAAAAGGAGATCGTGTATGTATTTATTTGCCTATGATCCCTGAATTAGCCATTACTACATTAGCTTGCGCCCGTATTGGAGCCATTCACTCAGTAGTTTTTGCCGGATTTTCAGCATCGGCTGTTGCTGCCCGAATTAACGATAGCGAATGTAAAATGGTGATTACTTCTGACGGTGGTTATCGTGGAAATAAAACCATTGACCTAAAAGGAATTGTTGACGAAGCATTGGTTAACTGTCCATCGGTAGAAACGGTTTTAGTTGCTCAAAGAACCAATACGGATATCCAAATGAAAGAAGGACGTGACTTATGGTTAGCTCCTCTAGTGGAAAAAGCATCAGACAATAATGCTGCCGAAATCATGGATGCCGAAGATCCGTTGTTTATCCTTTATACTTCGGGTTCTACCGGAAAACCAAAAGGAATGGTACATACAACAGCAGGTTATATGGTCTATACTGCTTATACTTTCCAAAATGTTTTTAACTACGAAGAGAATGATGTTTTCTGGTGTACTGCCGACATTGGCTGGATTACCGGACATTCTTATATTTTATACGGTCCGCTATTAAACGGAGCTACCACTGTTATTTTTGAAGGCGTTCCTTCTTACCCTGATTTCAGTCGTTTTTGGGAAGTAATCGAAAAACATAAAGTAAACCAATTCTATACGGCACCAACAGCCATCAGAGCTTTGGCCAAAGAAAGTTTAGATTATGTACAAAAATATCCTTTGAGTTCGTTAAAAGTAATTGGTTCAGTTGGAGAACCTATCAACGAAGAGGCTTGGCACTGGTACAATGACCACGTGGGCGGAAAACGTTGTCCTGTTGTGGATACCTGGTGGCAAACTGAAACCGGAGGAATTTTGATTTCACCAATTCCTTTCATTACACCAACAAAACCAACGTATGCCACTCTCCCTCTTCCGGGAATCCAGGCTGTTTTGATGGACGAAAAACGCAACGAGATTGAAGACAATCAGGTAGTAGGAAGTTTGTGTATTAAGTACCCTTGGCCTGGAATTGCAAGAACCATTTGGGGTGATCACAAACGTTATAAAGAAACGTATTTCTCTACTTTCCCGGGAAAATATTTCAGTGGTGACGGTGCTTTACGTGATGAAGTGGGCTATTACAGAATCACAGGTCGTGTGGATGATGTAATTATTGTTTCAGGACACAATTTAGGAACTGCTCCTATTGAAGATGCCATCAACGAACATCCGGCAGTTGCCGAAAGTGCTATTGTAGGTTTCCCTCATGACATCAAAGGAAATGCTTTGTACGGTTTTGTAATTCTAAAAGAAACAGGAGAAAAACGCGACAAAGCTAATTTGGCTAAAGAAATCAACCAACATATCGCAGATCATATTGGTCCTATAGCGAAATTAGACAAAATTCAATTTGTTTCCGGATTGCCAAAAACCCGATCCGGGAAAATCATGCGACGCATTCTTCGTAAGATTGCCGAAGGGGATTTTTCAAACTTTGGAGACACCACAACTTTATTAAATCCGGAAATTGTGGAAGAAATCAAAAATGGAAAACTATAAGTTTCAACCTTATTTTTATATAAAACCAAAAGCTACTCAATAAACCGGGTAGCTTTTGGTTTTTCTAAAAGTAATTATTCAATTTAAATTCATATCAAAACGCTATATTTTTACTACATTCGTTAACTAAGAGTAAGCATAACGTTTTTGTTTTTTACCGCTATGCTTTAATTTCTCTATTTTATGAGTACTGCGTTAAACAAACAAATACAAAGAATCGAACCACCATTTTGGTTTTCCGGAATGCACAATCCTGAACTTCAAATTCTTTTTTACGGAACCAATATCAGTCAATGCCAAATTACAATTGAAAACAGCAATGCTATTACCAATGTAAAACGCACCGAAAATCCCAATTTTATTTTTGTAACCATCAACACGCAAAAGATAAACACTACCGAAATTGATTTTGTCTTCAAACGTAAAGACAAATCGGGTTTTATTCAAAAATATGAATTAAGAAAACGAACGAAAAACTCCGCTACTCGTAAAAGTTTTGATTCCTCAGACAGTATTTATCTTTTAATGCCCGATCGTTTTGCAAACGGAAACAAGAACAATCAAAACGACACTAAGACTACCGAAAAATACAATAGGGAATTGCCGGGAGGACGACATGGCGGCGATATCGAAGGGATAATTCAAAATCTGGATTACATACAATCACTGGGAATTACCACTATTTGGTGTACGCCACTTTGTGAAGACAATGAAGCTGAATACTCTTATCATGGCTATGCCCAATCAGATGTTTACAAAATTGATCCTCGTTTTGGTACTAACGAAGATTATGTGCGTTTAGCCAAAGAAATCCATAACAGAAACATGAAACTAGTTATGGATTATGTAACAAATCATTGGGGATTAGCCCACTGGATGCTCAAAGATTCGCCTGCAAAAAACTGGATTCATCAATTTGAAAATTATACCGAAACCAATCACAAAAGAAGTACGATAAGCGACATTAATGCGTCAAAAATTGACCGTAATATTTGTTTGAGCGGCTGGTTTGTTCCCTCAATGCCCGACTTGAATATCACCAATCCCCTAGTTTTCAATTATCTTTGTCAAAATGCCATTTGGTGGATTGAATACGCTAATTTGGACGGTTTTAGAGTCGATACTTACAATTATTCAGAACCCGAATACATCTCAAAATGGACTAAAGCCATTTCCGATGAATACCCCAATTTTAATTTGGTAGGCGAAATCACCATGCGCAATCAGGGTTTACTTTCTTATTGGCAAAAAGACAGTCCCATTGCTAAAATCCAAAACTTTAATTCACATTTATCCAGCGTAATGGATTTTGCCTTATCCGATGCTTTACAAAGTGTTTTCAACGAAGATGATGACAGCTGGGATCAGGGAATCACCAGAATTTATGACATCCTTTCGAAAGATTTTTTGTTCCCAAATGTGAATAATTTATTGATTTTTGGTGAAAATCACGATACCAGACGACTGAATCACATTTATAATAACGACATTCGAAAATACAAAATGGCAATGTGTATGCTCGCTACTTTGCGCGGAATTCCTCAGTTGTATTATGGTTCCGAAATTGGGATGGCCGGTGATCAAAACCTAGGCGATGCCGATATTCGAAAAGATTTTCCCGGCGGTTGGGAAAATGATGAAAACAATGCTTTCCTTCCCGAAACTCGTTCCGAATGTCAAAAAGCCTATTTTGATTTCACTTCCAAATTATTCCATTGGCGAAAAACGAATGCTGCCGTACATTTTGGAAAAACAACACATTATATACCAGAAAATAATGTGTACGTTTATTTTAGATACAATACTAATCAAACGGTAATGGTATTGATTAACAACAATCCCGAAAATCAAGAAATCATGACCAAACGATTCGAGGAAAACATTAAAAATCATATCACTGGAAAAGAAATCTTAACTGATTTATTTTTTGACTTATCTCAAGCAATTCCTATCGAAGGCAAATCGGCTTTGATTTTGGAATTAGAATAAATTCATTACCGCAAAGCTCGCTATACTTTTTGAAAACTTAGTGTTTCTCCGAGTTACTTTGCGAATATTTGTGATAAAACTGAAAAAACTTTGCGAACTTTGTAATTAAAAAAATACTATGCTTAAAATAGGTCATCGCGGTGCCAAAGCTTACGAAGCCGAAAACACCTTAGCCAGTTTTCAAAAAGCAATTGACTTACAAGTTGATGCTATTGAACTCGATGTGCATTTAAGCGTCGATAACGAACTCATGGTTATTCACGATGAAACCATTGACAGAACAACCAATGGAAAAGGCAAAGTCAATCAATTTACCAAAGCCGAATTGCAAGATTTTTGTATTGAAAACCAACATAAAATTCCAACTCTCCAAGAAGTTTTTGACTTAGTACGCCGTCGTTGTTTTATCAATGTCGAATTGAAAACTTTTGAAACCGCTGCCAAAGTAGTCGATTTAATCGAAAAATACATTCGGGAGAAAAACTGGGAATACAGTGATTTTTTAGTTTCCAGCTTCGATTGGGATGCCTTAGAAGAGGTTAATTTTGTCAATTCCAAAATCCCAATTGCGGTACTTACCGAAACGGATTTAGATAAAGCTCTGGCTTTCGCCAAAATAATTCAGGCAAAAGCTATCAACCCTGATTTTCAATTATTAAACATTGAAAACACAAGAAAACTACAGGAAAACGGCTTTGAAGTATATCCCTGGACAGTCAACGAAACAGCCGACATCAAAAAAATGCAATCCTTTAGCGTAAACGGAATCATCTCCGATTTTCCAGACAGGATTTATTTTAAACCATAAGAGCATTATAGTATTTTAAAAGAAAAAATCACTCAATATTTCTTAATTCTCTTAATGGTTTAAAAACACAAAACAACTTAATATTTCTTAACTCCCTTAATGGTTTAAAAATGAATTCAAATTTTGACATCATAATTGTTGGCGGTGGCGCAGCAGGATTTTTCACAGCCATAAATATTGTCGAAAAAAACCCCAAATTAAAAGTAGCTATTCTGGAGCGCGGTAATGAAGTTTTGCAAAAAGTCCGCATTTCTGGGGGTGGTCGTTGCAATGTAACCCATGCCTGTTTTGAACCTAATGAATTAGTAAAATTTTATCCTCGTGGTGAAAAAGAATTACGCGGTCCTTTTCATCAATTTTGTTCTGGTGATACCATAGAATGGTTTGAAAAACATGGAGTAGCGTTAAAAATCGAAGAGGACGGCAGAATGTTTCCTGTTTCTAATTCGTCCCAAACCATTATTGATTGTTTTCTGAAGGCAACCCAAAAACTAGGAATTACAGTCCTGACCGGACAAAGCGTACAATCGATTTTCAGTCCCGAAGTCTCGGGAGAATCGGTCTGGAAAATAGACACTCAAAACCAACAATTTATTTGCGAAAAATTAGTAATGGCAACAGGCAGTAATCCTAAGATTTGGGAAATGCTGCAACAAAAAGGTCATGCCGTTGTGAGTCCTGTACCTTCCCTATTTACTTTTAATATCAAAGATTCCCGAATTAAGGAATTACCAGGTGTTTCGGCACAGGTTTCTGTAAAAGTAAAAGACACTAAACTCACTTCAACCGGTCCTTTGTTAATCACTCATTGGGGTATGAGCGGACCGGCTATATTAAAATTATCGGCTTGGGGTGCACGCATTTTACACGATAAAAATTATCAATTCACGATTTTTGTGAATTGGCTCAACGACATTGAAACCAGCGAAGCTGAAAAAATCCTGAAAGACCTAAAACAGGAACATGCTAAAAAAACGGTTTCAAAAAAATCTCCTTTTGAAATTACTAATCGACTATGGGAAAGCTTAGTTCTTGCTTCCGGTATTTCCACCGAAACCAAGTGGGCCGATTTATCGAAAACTCAATTACAAAATCTGGCCAAACAATTAACCAATGCTACTTTTCAAGTCAATGGAAAAAGTACTTTTAAAGAAGAATTTGTAACTGCAGGTGGAATTGATTTAAAAGAAATCAATTTCAAAACCATGGAAAGCAAATTACATGAAAATCTTTATTTTGCTGGTGAAATCGTTAATATTGATGCTATTACAGGTGGATTTAATTTCCAGAATGCCTGGACCAGTGGGTTTATTTTGGCGAATGGAATTTCTTAAATATAACTAATCCCTTTTAAAATGGAAGAAGTAGAAGAATATATTAACACATTTCCCATTGAAATTCAAAAAATAGCACAAGAAATAAGAAACATTATTAAAAATGAAGCTCCGGATTGTGTTGAAAGAATTTCTTATGGAATGCCGGCTTACAAAACATTCGGAAAGCCATTAGTCTATTTTGCTGCCTACAAAAATCACATTGGTTTATATGCAACTCCTTCAGGACATACACAATTTTCTGAAGCATTATCAAAATACAAGCAAGGCAAAGGTTCTGTTCAATTTCCTCTTGATGCGCCTATCCCTTATGAACTAATCAGAAAAATAGTTGCATTTCGTGTAAAAGAAAATATGGAAAAATTCAAGAAATAAAGTCTTATAACCAACATCAAATAATGGAAAAACCTTTAATCAGTAAAGAATATCTTTTAGAAAAATTCCCGGGAAAAGGAGGTTGGACATACGCAGCAATTCCAGAAATACTACAAGATAAAAAAACTCCTTTTGGTTGGGTAAAAGTTCGTGGAAGTATTGACGATTACGAATTAAAAAATTACAAACTCATGCCCATGGGAAACGGAAAATTATTTCTTCCGCTAAAAGCTGCAGTTCGAAAAAAAATAGGAAAACAAGCCGGAGATTATGTAAAAGTGATTTTATACAAAGACGAAAATCCTTTGGAAATTCCAAATGAACTAGAACTCTGCCTCAAAGATGAACCATTGGCTTATGAAACTTTTATCAACTTAAAAGAAGGTGAACAAAAAGCATTTATTGATTGGATTTATTCGGCAAAAAAGGATGAAACCAAAGTAGAACGAATAGCAAATACTATAAACAAAGTGATAAAAGGAGAAAAATTACACCCCTAATACTTTTTAAAAATCAGATTTTAAATCATCATAATTAACAAGTATTTACATAATTTTTAACTTTTTAAGACCAATAACTTTACTACTTTTACCTCAAAGTAGTATTTGTATGAAAAAACTAGCTGTCATTTTATTGATTACGATTGTTCAATTTAGTTTTTCACAATCCAGAAAAGTAATCAATGGTAGTGTTTTCTCTCAAAATCTACTCATCCCAGACGCTGAAATCATCAACCTTTCTACAGAACGAAGCACAACTACCAATGCTAATGGTGAATTCTCAATTGCTGCAAAAATCAACGATAGCATCCTGATTTTCCATAAAGATTATGAATTGAAAGGGATCAAAATAAGCTCCGATGATCTTAACACAACCAAAATTAAAATAGAAATTACACGAAAAGCAGAAGAACTTAAAGAAGTAGTGGTTCATCAGGTTAATATTGATTGGAAATTGGATAAAAAATGGGAGAAAGAAAAAAATCATGAAATTGCCATGGAAAAAAAAGCCAAAGCTTTAAAAAATTCGGGCGTATATAATGGAACGATTGAAAACGGAATGGATTTTGTCAAAATAGGAAAAATGATTTTTGGTGACCTATTCAAAGGAAAAAAAGAAAAAGCCGAGAATCCTGAAGCATTCAAAGAAATTGCTGCGGCTAACTTTGATCAAAAGTTCTATACCGAAACTTTACAATTAAAAAAAGAAGAAATGGAAGCCTTCCTTACTTTTTGCAATTTTGATCCCGAATCCAAAAAAATGTTATCCAAAAATTCGAACAATCTTGAATTAATGGATTTTTTATACAAAAAAAGCGTTGAATTCAAGAAAATCAACGCTCCGGAATAAATCTTTTTATTGTTTTTTTGACATTAAACTATTGCAATTATTATTTAGTTATTGTCATTGATTTTTGCAATTGCAATTACCTATCTGTTCAACCACCAAATACTGGCATTCAACACAGCAGCAAAACTCACCCAAGCCAAATATGGAATCAACAAATAAGCAGCTATTTTATTGATTTTAGCAAATTGAATATAGGTTTCATAAATTAGCAACCACAAAAGAATAATTTCAATCCCGGCTAACATAGGGTTGTGCAATCCAAAAAACAGGTAGGACCACAAAGCATTCAATCCCAACTGGATGATAAAAAACAACAAAGCTTTCTGAACAATTTCACTTTCGTAAGCAATTCGGTCCCAAACCAGTCCAGCAGCCACTCCCATCATCACGTATAGCAGAGACCAAACAGGAGCAAAAACCCAATTAGGCGGATTAAAACTTGGTTTCACTAATGTTGGATACCAATCTAAAATTGCCGAACTCGTAACAATACTGGAAGAATATCCTACGCCTAGACAAATAGCAACTGCAACAATTATTTTAGTAATCTTATTCATTATTCTATTTTTTTCCAAAAATACTAAACTCTACACCGATTGAACAAATAATACAATCAACGTATATTCCTAGGCAATAGCACTTAATTTTTTTTGCCACAAATTACACAAATAAACACAAATTATACCTCATTTTAATTACACGAATCATTAAAGCAGATTGAAATTTGTGTCATTCGACTTTAATCATTTGATTAGAATTAGTGACAATTGGTGTAATTGCTTCGCCAATTCGCTATCTCTCGGGTCGTGTCCAACTTTTTTTAAAAGCGAACACCTTGCATATAATTCAAAAAAGTATCTTTGCGCAAATTTTATCATTCATGTTTACAGCAAACGATTTTATTCCAACTTCCTATTCAGAATCTATAGAAAGTGGTAATTTTCAATGGAGCGCACCCAGCAATATTGCTTTGGTGAAATATTGGGGGAAAAAAGCGAATCAAATTCCAGCTAATCCTTCGGTGAGTTTTACGTTGAACAACTGTAAAACGATTACCAAATTGGCTTTCGCCAAAAAACAGAATACGGATAATTTCTCTTTCGATTTGTTTTTTGAAGGAAAACCAAAAGAAGATTTCAAGCCAAAAATCCAAAAATTCTTTGAAAGAATCGAAATTTATTTGCCGTTTTTGAAAGATTATCATTTTACAATAGATACTCAAAACACCTTTCCGCACAGTTCAGGAATTGCTTCTTCAGCATCAGGTATGGCAGCTTTAGCGATGAACTTAATGAGTCTGGAAAAAGCTTTGAACCCTGCAATGACTGAAGATTATTTTTATCAAAAAGCATCGCTATTAGCACGATTGGGTTCAGGAAGTGCCTGCCGAAGCGTAAAAGGTCAAGTGGTAACTTGGGGACAGCAAAGAAACATTAAAAGGAGTTCGGATTTATATGGCGTGGAATTTCCATATAACATTCACGAAAATTTCAAAAACTATCAAGATACTATTTTGCTGGTTGACAAAGGAGAAAAACAAGTTTCGAGTACTGTAGGTCACGACCTGATGCACAATCATCCTTTTGCCGAAAGACGATTTGCACAGGCACATGAAAATCTGGACAAATTAATTGTAATTTTTGAAAATGGTAATCTGGAAGAATTCATTAAAATAGTCGAAAGTGAAGCCCTGACTTTACACGCCATGATGATGACATCAATGCCTTATTTTATTTTAATGAAACCAAATACATTGGAAATTATCAATAAAATTTGGAAATTCAGAAATGAGACCCAAATACCGGTTTGTTTTACTCTTGATGCCGGTGCTAATGTGCATGTTTTATACCCAAATAAAGATAAAGAAAGCGTTTTGCAATTTATTAAGGACGAATTAGTTGGCTATTGTCAAAATGGGCAGTACCTTTGTGACGAAATTGGAACAGGTGCTATGCAATTGTAATTTTTGTATCTTTAGTAAAATTTTAGATGATGAATATTCAATTAGAAAAGTTAGAATTGATAAAATTATTGGCTGAAACCAATGATGAGTCTATTATTGCATCCATTAAAAACATTTTTAATTCAAAGAAAAAAGATTTTTGGGATGATTTGACTGAAGAGCAACAAAATACAATAAACGAATCTTTAGAAGAATATAAAAAAGGTGATTTTTCTTCTTTTGATGATTTTATAAAACTACATCTTTAGAGATGAAAAGGGAGGTTGTAATTACTCCTAGAGCTAAAATGGAAGTTGAAGAAATTTTTAACTACTTGGAAACAAAATGGAATAATGAAGTAAAAAGAAAATTTTCAAATAAGATTAATTCCACAATACAATTAATTGTTGAAAATCCAGAATTATTTCCAATTTCGAGCATAAATAAAAAAATTAGAAAAGTTGTTATTAGTAAACAAACCAGTTTGTTTTATCATTACAACATCAAACATATTGTTATTGTTTCTGTTTTTGACACCAGACAAAACCCAAATAAATTGAAAGACTTAAAATAAAAATATGAAAGGACCTTTATTTTACTCAAAAATATTACTCTTTGGAGAATATGGAATTATTCGTGATTCTAAAGGATTGTCTATTCCTTATAATTTTTATAATGGTGCATTGAAAAAAGAAGAGAATCCTTCTGCCGAAGCCATTGCTTCTAACGCCAGTTTAAAACGTTTTGCTAATTATTTAGAAACCTTAGAAAACGAACAAACAAATTTAGTTTCTTTTGATTTAAAGTCTTTAAAAAATGATATTGATACTGGAATGTATTTTGATTCCAGTATTCCGCAAGGTTATGGTGTAGGAAGTAGCGGAGCGTTAGTTGCTGCTATTTACGATAAATATGCCAATAATAAAATCACTATTCTGGAAAATTTAACCCGTGAAAAATTATTGCAGTTAAAAAATATATTTTCTCAAATGGAGAGTTTTTTCCATGGAAAAAGCTCCGGATTAGATCCTTTAAACAGCTATTTGAGTATCCCGATTTTGATTAATTCAAAAGATCATATTGAAGCAACCGGAATCCCAAATCAAAGTTTTGACGGTAAAGGTGCGGTGTTCTTATTAGATTCAGGAATTATAGGCGAAACTGCTCCTATGATCAATATTTTCATGGAAAACTTAAAAGACAAAGGTTTCCGTGCAATGCTGAAAAATCAGTTTGTAAAATATACCGATGCCTGTGTGGAAAACTTTTTACACGGTGATATGAAATCCTTATTTACCAACACCAAAAAATTATCTAAAGTAGTTTTAAACCATTTTAAACCTATGATTCCGGAGCAATTTCATGAAATTTGGCAAAAAGGAATTGAAACAAATGATTACTATTTAAAACTTTGCGGTTCTGGCGGTGGCGGTTATATTCTTGGTTTTACTGAAGATATAGAACGTGCTAAAGCTTCATTGAAAGATTACAAATTAGAAGTGGTTTATCAATTCTAATTCCTTCTTACTTTATTCTTTTACTTGAAAAGTACTGGTTTTACTTATTCTATAGCGTTTTTATTTCAGTAAACAACTTGACCAATTCCTACTTTTTGATAAGAAAAAACAGCGTATCTTTAAACTCCGTTTTCTATTTATCAACTAAATAAGAACAATATGCTTAAAAATACTCTTCTCAAAAAACTTAGATTAGACAATGTTTTTATTCCATTGCTGGTAGTAGCTCTGTCATGTACCCTTTTAATAGCAAGCAATTATCTAACTATAAAAATTTTATCGGCATCGAGAGCGTACATCAATGGTGAATCTCATTATTCAAAAGGACAAAAAGATGCAACCCGTCATTTAACGACCTATCTTTTAACCAGTGACAGTAACGAATGGCAGTCATTTCAAAGAGAATTAAGTGTTCCTAAAGGAGATAAAATTGCTCGTTTAGGTTTGATTAACAATGCTCCTATTGAAACAATCGAAGCCGGACTTAGAGCCGGAAGAAATAACTCCGAGGATTTTGATGATTTAATATGGCTTTTTAAGAACTTTAGATCCGTTTCTTTTTTTGCAGAAGCAATAAAAGAATGGGAAAATGCCGATCTATCAATTGAGAAATTAGCTATTCTGGGACAAAATGTAAATCAGAAAATAACAGCTAAAAGTCTAACTAGTGCCGACAAAGAAAATATCCTAAAAAAAATCAACACATTAAGTATAGAGCTCAACCAAAACGAAAAAGCATTTTCTGAAAAATTGAGTTCGGGATCGCGTTCGATTAAAAATCTTCTTTTACTGATTAATATTTTCTTTTCATTAATTATCATAGGAAGTGTCAGTATTTATTATTGGGTAATCGTCACTAAACTAAAACGATCTAAGACAGAAACCGAAGAAACCAACAAGAGTTTAACGATAGTCAACAAAGAATTAGACCAATTTGTTTACAGTGCGTCTCATGATTTAAGATCACCTATTTCTTCTTTAAAAGGATTAATTGAAATCATGAACACCGAAAATAACGTGACCCAATTAAGGGCTTATTTGGCACTAATGAATCAAAATCTGGATAAACAAGATCAATTTATAAAAGACATTATTGAGTATTCCAGAAATAAAAAAACAAAACTTGCTATCAAAAAAGTGAGCCTGATTCAAACAATAGAAGAAGCAATCAATCAAAACCAATTCAGACAGGAAACCAAAAAAATCAGCATTAACAAAACTCTGAATATTGACAATATTGACAGTGATGAATTAAAACTAAAAATCATCATCAATAATTTACTGACCAATGCCATCAAATATTCGGATTCGGGAAAAGAAAATTGCTACATTACCATCAATACCTATGCAGACGATCAGGGGAATAAAATTGTCATTTCGGATAATGGTATTGGTATAAAACCGGAATATCAAAACAAAATATTCGATATGTTTTTTGTAACCAATAACAACAACAAAGGCACCGGTTTAGGTCTTTATTTGGTAAAAGATGCTATTAAAACACTAAACGGAACCATCGAAATTACATCAAAAATCAACATTGGAACAAAATTCACCATCAATTTACCCAAAAAATACGACCAATTAATCTCCTGATTGCGATACTAAAGTGCTTAATTTTTTAGTTATTTTAATTCAAATAAGCTTGTTTTAAAAAACAAACCCTTAAATTTGAATAAAGAACTTAAAAACTGACCGAAAACAAAAAATGCTTAGTAGAAAAAACAAACTTTTAGCGTTAAAAATCATTAGTTTGTTCTCTGTGGTTAGAGGTTACAACATTCCCATCATTATCTTGGCACAATATTTATCTGCCATATTTATCTTGGCTCCTGAGATAAGAGCATTAGATGTTTTGCTGGATTTTAGTTTATTTCTCATTGTTTTTGCCTCCACAGTAACTATTGCTTCGGGTTATATTATCAATAATTTTTATGATAGTAGAAAAGATTTAATTAACCGTCCTACTAAGTCAATGCTCGATCGATTAGTCAGTCAAAGCACCAAACTTAAAGTATATTTTTCACTTAACTTTATAGCAGCATTAGTAGCAGCCTATCTATCATGGCGGGCTTTTTTATTTTTTTCAGCTTATATTTTCCTAATTTGGTTTTACTCTCACAAAATCAAAAAAATAGCTCTTATAGGCAATCTTATGGCATCCATCCTAGCAGTAATGCCTTTTTTTGCGATATTATTATATTATTACACTAAACTTCCTTTTTATGAAATAGAAACATACAAAAGTCAATTTGTGGTGATTTCAGCTCATGCTACTTTTTTATTTTTATTATTACTTATCAGGGAAATGATTAAGGATTTAGAGAACATCAAAGGCGATTTAGTCGATAACTACCATACCATCCCGGTTTTATATGGTGAAACAACTTCAAAAAAAATCATCAGTTTCCTGAGTCTTCTAACCTTATTCCCTGTTTATATTTTAATCGAAATTTACGATGTAGGCTACATGGATATTTATTTCTATTCCTGTCTCATTATCTTGCTGTTTTTCTTGAAATATTTATGGAAATCGAATACTAAAGCTCAATTCTTATTACTGCACAACGTACTTAAATTCCTGATTGTTTCAGGAGTTTTCTGTATTATTCTAATCAATCCAAGTGTTTTATGGCACGGAAAAAAGCTGTTGCTTTCTTTTTGATTACAATTCTAATCAGAAGAAACAACTTATCAACGAGTTAGTTAATGTTTTATAATCAGCATTTATCAATTAGCTATTATATAAATACTATCTTTGCACACTCGAGGCCATTAAAGGCCGAACAGACGAAGTAAATTATAGAATATTATGAATAATAAGGAAGGCAACAATAAAAGAGGAGGTTCCAGACCTAATAGCTCCAGACCAAGTTCTAACAAGCCAACCCGAGGCGGAGCCGAGCGGAGCGGAGCTAAACCTGCAATGCCAAAAAGAGCGCAAGGCCCTAAAAAAGTAAAACCGAATACAAAAGCTGCTGAAGCTCCTGCAAATAAAGTTGAGAAAAAGCCAAATCCGACGGCTAAAAGACCAAAAGCAAAAGACGAAATTCGTTTGAATAAATACATTTCAAATTCAGGTGTCTGTTCTCGTCGTGATGCAGATATTTACATTCAATCAGGAAATGTAAAAGTAAACGGCGTTCCGGTTACCGAAATGGGTTATCTGGTAAAACCCGGTGATGATGTAAATTTTGACGGAGTAAAATTAACCCCGGAGAAAAAAGTGTACATTTTGCTTAACAAACCTAAAAACTTTACTACAGCTCTTGACGAAGGTCAGGAATACAGAAATGTATTGGAACTGGTAAAAGGCTCTACAACAGCTAAAATTGCAGCTGTAGGACGCATGGATAAAAATACCACTGGATTATTATTGTTCACCAATGATACCGACATGATTAGAAAATTTACCTTACCTAATCAAAAATCATCTAAAATATACCAGGTTTCTCTTGACAAAAACCTGAAATTTGAAGATTTAGAAAAAATCAACAAAGGATTAGTTTTAGACGGACACCGTGTTTTTGTTGAAGAAGTAAGCTACATTGAAGGAGAAGCAAAAAGCGAAATTGGATTGAAATTAAAAACTTCAAACGTAAAAGTAGTTCGCGCCATTTTTGAACATTTCGAATATGATGTATTGCGTATTGACCGTGTTGCTTTTGCAGGTTTGACTAAAAAGAACTTACCTAGAGGAAACTGGAGATTACTTACCGAACAGGAGATTATCAATCTGAAAAACGTTTAGTTTTTTCGTTTTACAAAAACAAAGAACCGCTTCAAATTAAGTTTTGAGGCGGTTTTTTTTTGTTGAGTTAACACCTGATTTTCACGAATAAAAAAGCCGTCCCGATGACTATCGGGACGGCTAATTCACTACAAATTATTCAATCTATATATTACCATTTAAATGGCAGGTACCAATTACTAGGATTCATTAATTTAGCTCTCACTTCGTCTGCTTTAGCATTTCCGTCTTTGCTCAATTTATCATAGATTTTATCGGCCAAGAAGGAAGGATCATTTCTTCGTCTGGCAATACGCACTAAATCTTCCCAACGGTTTCCTTCGTAAGCTAGCTCTAAAGCAGCCTCATTAATAATATTATTCTCAGTAGTAATTACATCATCACCAATTGCACCAACCGACTCTAATCTAGCACGTCCTCTCACCCCTGTATTACGATGCCAAGGTGCTCTGTAGTTAGGAAAATCTCCTTGTCGAGCATCAAAATCATACGGAAAGGGCTCTTTAGTCTGCTGTATATCAGTCACATCTGTAGGAATAGTACCTGAAGGACTATAAGCTGCCTTAATCCCTTGATTTAAAAGAGCATAAGCAATTTTTTGCTGATTATCTCTATTTGCCGCTTCAGCATAACGCAAATGCAACTTAGCCGCACGATACAAAAACCAATCTCCGTTTCTTTTAAACTGATCTGCAGCTCCTTCAAATTTATAGATATACTTCATAATTACAGGATCTCCAGCTACCATTCTATAAGTAAACTTTGGACCACGTGCATCATAAGGATAACCAAATACAGAACCAAAAACCTGATTATTAGAATTCCATAAATCAATTGCACGTTGAGATGGTTTGGCTAAATAATCTCCTGATGTTTTAGAAAAGAAAGCAATAAATGGATTTGCAGGAGCAAAACTACTCTCAAAAGGCAATGACCAAATCCACTCTGAATTCCACAAGACATCTCTGGTTCTTCCAAAAATAGAACGCCATCCTTTAGTATTACTATCTACCAAGGTGGTTGCATCTGTCTCAAAATTTCTTAAATAACCCACAGCCAAATCCTCATTAGTAATAACCTCTGCAAATTTTACACGGTAATTATCTACGGTTTGTACACCACCAGCCGGCGTTTCTTCCATCACATTTTTGTAATGAGCAGCAGCCAACTGATAATTCCCTTTCCATAACTGCAAATCACCCAATAAACATTCCTTATTAATAAAGAATTTTCTGGTATCATAACCATCCACTGTTACCAACAAACTACTTTGTCCATCATAAATATTTTTATAAGTTAAAGCTTCTGTAAAAGTGACCAATTGATCTAAAAGCTGATCAAAAGGAATTCTTGGATATTTATTGATGTTTTTAACGTCCTCAAGTGTTTCAATTGGTTCTGTAATATAAGGCACACTACCAAAATGAATCCCTAATTGTAAATAAACCCAGGAACGAATACAAGCGATATCAGCATAACGCTGTTCATATTGTGATTGTGTAAATTTCTTATCGGCTAACATGATGTCAAAATTCTTTAAGGCATCATTACAATTTTGAATTACTTCATAAAATTGTTTAGGACTAATGTATGGGTTTTCTTCTGTAACATTATGCTCTGATAATTGCTCTAAATAAGGATTTGAATTCCTGGTAGTAGTCATCAAATCGGCACGCATCTCATTCAGAATAACGTGTTTTTCCGCAAGAGCCATAAACTTACCATAAATACCTATTACGGCAGCATCAGCATCGTAAACATCACGATATAATTGATCACCTACAAGCTTATCTTCAGGTTGTACATCCAGATAGTCCTGGCATGAGCCAAAACTAAATAATAGTGCCATAACCGATACTATCGACACGATACTTTTTGTTGTTTTTGTTTTTATTGTTGTTATCATCTGTATGTTCTTTCTATAAAGAGTAAATAATTAAAGCCCTAAACGCAATCCTAGTTGAACTGTTGTAAACTGAGGTGCTAAACCAATATCTGTTCCTTGTCCGAAAATAGACGAAGTTGCACTAAACTCAGGATCATATCCAAGGTATTTAGTAAAGGTAATCAGGTTATTTGCAGTTGCATAAAGCTTGATATACTTAACATAATTTGCATCATTTACTTTAAAATCATACCCTAATACCAAAGTTTTTAATCTTAGATAAGAACCATCTTCAATCCATCTGCTTGAAAATTCTGAATTCCCCATTGGATCTCCCCAAGCAGCTTTTGGAATATCCGTTTGCTGTCCTTCGGCTCTCCAACGATTAGCTACTGCGGCACTTTGATTTTCGTATCCACTCATTTTCTCTAAATTGTAACGCAATCCATTATAGATATCATTACCAATTGAAAAATTAAACAAGGCCTGAAGACTGAAACGTTTATAAGTTAAATTAGTTGAAAAACTACCTAATACATCCGGATTTGGATTACCTATTACCATACGGTCATTGTTATCAATAACTTTATCGTTATTAGTATCTACAAATCGCATATCTCCTGCTGTAAAAGGAATTAACTCTCCATTAGTTAATCTTCGGTTCAAACCGGCTGCACTGGCTTCAGCAGTAGTACTATAAACACCTGCTGCTTTTAAACCGTAGAATAAATTAGCATCATTGCCAACTGATGTTAAATAAGTAGCACCTGCAAATTGAGTAAGGATGTCACCATTAGGCAAGCCTTGGACTTCATTTTTATAACGGCTCACATTCACTCCTAAATCAAAAGTAAAATCAGTTGACTTAACAATACGAGCTTTTAATGATAAATCAGCTCCTATAGTACGCATTGAAGCATTGTTAGAGGCTGCAAAATCAAAACCACTTGCATCACTAACCGTTTCATAGACAATCATATTCCTTGTTCTGTTAGAAAAAACATCGATAGAAGCATTCAGTCTTTCGTTGAAAATACCTAAATCGGCACCAACATTAAATTTCTTAACAGTTTCCCATTGCAAGTTAGGATTAGCAATATTACCTCTTACTATACCTTGCATCCCCAATAAATTTTGAGAGATATAATATTTTTGAGCTGTAAAATTTCCTATATCGTCATTTCCACTATGACCATAAGTAGCTCTCAATTTTAAGTAATCAATAGCTTTTACATTCTTCATAAAACCTTCAGAAGATACTAACCAGGCTCCGGTTATAGATGTCATTAATGCATACTTATTAGCACCATTGACTTTATCTCCAAATCTACTGGAACCATCAACAGCATAACTTGTAGTCAGGAAATATTTATTTCGATAATTATAATCAGCATTAGCATAAATATTCAACCAGTTCCATTCGCCTAAAACTCCCCCCACCTGACGTAGTAAGTTAGATCCAGCACCTACTGATGTAAAATCATCAGTTGATGAATTATACCCTAAACCTAGGTCACTCTCTGATTTATTTCTTTGTGTTCTAACTCCAAAACGAACTTCAAGATTATGATCATTATTAAAATTTTTTAAATAATTAGCATAAGTATCTGTATAGAGACTATTATAAATTTGAATTTCACTTCCTGAACGGTTAGTACCAATAGCTGTAGGAAGAACAACATCAGCAACGCCTTGATCTGGAATAAAGAAAGATTCTCTTTCTTTATTGAGTGTTAATCCCAGAATAGTATTAATATCCCAAGACTTATTCAAAACATACTTGAATTTAAGATTTCCAAAAAAACGATAGTTATTATTCCTTCCAAATCCATTAGTAAAAATAGCTTTCGGATTACCTACATTAAAATCATCCACATCAGCTAGGTTAGGAGAAACTTCTCCTGCATCATTAATATCATTAACCGCTAAAAATGGTGATTTAGTCAATGCTAAATACAAAGGACTTGTTTTATAAGCAAAACCCTGATCCCATTGTTCCTGAACATTATTGATAAAAGATAAATTAGCATCAACAGATAATTTGTTTGTTAATTTTAAAGCGGCATTTAAGCGCGTACTATATCTTTTAGTATTCACCTGATCGATAATACCTTTGCTATCCAAATAACCTACTGATAAACCAAACTTAGCTATTTCATCTCCTCCGCGAATCTTAAGAAAATAATTCTGATTTACGCTAGGTTTAAAAACCTGATCCTGCCAGTTTGTGTTATTATGATATTTATAATATCCCGCTGAACCTACTTGATCATTCATATACGGCAAATTAGAAATCTGTACTGGTGATAAACCACGTCCTAATTCTAATTGTGATAAATGTGTACGATACCCTTTAGCATCTAATAAAGGTAACTCATCCGGCGTTTGATTAACACTTCCATACATCGTAAAATCAATCTTAGTAGATAATTCTGTTGCACGAGTGGTAGTAATTTTAATTACTCCATTAGCTCCTTTAGTCCCATAAAGAGAGGAACCATCTTTTATAACAGTTACATCTTCAATATCCTTAACATCAATATTACTTAAAGGAGAAGACATATTGTTTTGCAAAATACCTGATCCATAATCTTCGTCATCATAAATCATTCCGTCAACAATAATTAAAGGTTTGTTAGTGGCATACAAAGAAGTAAATCCACGTAAAGACAAATAAGTACCGGCTCCAGGAGTTCCTGAATTCCTAACTGTGCTTAAACCGGCTACTTTACCTTGAAGAAAACCACCTACTGATTCATTAACAGGAGCAGACCATTGATCATTTTTGAAATCAACAACACTTGCTGCAGTGGTGTTATTGTACTGCATTTTTTCTCCGGCAGCTAAATTGGCCATTTCATAAGCAGGAGCATAATGAGGCTCACTTAAAAATATTTCAATTCCTGATTCTTGTCGTCTTAAAGCATAGACCTTAGTTTGAAAATTTTCGCCACTAATTTTAAGAACTGCTTCTAAATTAGGAACTTTAATATCAAAACTACCGTCATCATGAGTAATGGCTGCCGAAAAACCATCGACAGCAACATTTATCCCTGATAAAGCGGATTTGGTTTTAGCACTTTTTACAACACCTTTTACTAAAATGCCTTTTGTTGTTTTATTTAAATTTGTCGTTGCAGTAGCAGTAGAATCCTGAACCTCCTGAGCGTACAGTGGTGTATAGAATTCCGCTGCAAAAAATAGGCTAACAAGACAGCTTAGTTTTATAATTTTTAGCATAACTATTTTTTTATAGAATATATTATTTAAGAACAGGAACAAATTTCAAATAATCAAGAGTAAGCCCACTAGTAGCAGTTGTAGCTCCACCTATTAAAGAGATGAGGTCAATATTACCCGCATCAGTTTTTGTAAATTGCCCTACAAGGATTTCATCATAATTGTTAAATGGAATAATCGTAAGAGGAACTGCTTCAAAAAAATTAGCTACATCATAAGTACTACCTGTTAACACTATCGATCCTCCTATCCCTAATTTTTGTTGAAAAAGAGTAGCTGTTGTTCTGTCATTAACTGCTCTCCAATACACTTTGTATGTAGTACTATACATATCCTTTGCATTATATAAGAGCGTAAACTTACCTCTGGTAGGTGCTTGCACCATAATATCGTTAAACAGCATCCCTAAAGGATCTCTTCTATCACGATAAAGAATAGGGGTTCGCGACCCTATATAACCTGAATTTTTCTCTCCTTCAATTCTTGTAGTTACTAAACGTTTAGTAAGTGGAACATCAACTTTTTTCATGATATAGACAATACCATTACTTAAATGAATTTGTTGAGCAATCTGAGTTTTGTCTATTGGTACTTCAACTCCAAATCTTGAGGTTAAAGTGGCTGGTAATTCATCCAATTCATACTTTTTAGCAAAAGCCATATCTCTTAATGTAAAATATTGGGCATAAATAGCTGTAGAATCGATTGTTGGTTCATTTGAAGTTTTAATCAAATAAGGCTTCATTTTATTTACTTCATCTGTATAACCTGTATCTTCCATTAAAAATAAAGTGTACAAATTATTCTCGTTATTCAAATTATAGACATTTCTTAAATAGGAATTGGTCAAAGAATCTGATAGGTACCCTGCACCTCTTTCTTCAGACAAGACTTTCGCAGCTAAATCTGAGGTATAAATACTAAAATCTTTTAAACTTGACAAATAAGCACTCATAGCAGAGTTGTCAACCTGAGAATTAACATACTGCCAAATGTTTAATTTTGGTGTCAAGGCTTTGTCTATGATATGAAAAACACCATTAGCAGCATAATGATCCGCACTAACAAGTGTTGCATCATCAATCATAGTACTCCCTTTAAATATTAAATTTTTATTGCTAAACATCTTAATTCTCTCGTTCGGATTAGTTCTCTCCGAAGAATAAGCAGTTAGAGTAATATGATTAGCAACAAATGTTTTAAGTGCTTCCGGATTGTTTAATATCTCACTACCTACCTGAGACATAGCAGCATTAGTAGGAACAAAAACAGTAAAAGTCCTAGATGAAGCTAATATTTCATCGTATCCGGTTTGAACCAACAATTCGGCAAACTGGGAAGTTTCAGATGTTTTGCTAATAGCTTCATCAAGCGTAATTCCCAGATTAGCATCACCATTATCTATACGATCATCCCAAGGATTAGAGCATGAGATTATAGCTAGTGCGAAAACACTAGCTAATAACCTCCTATATTTATTTTTTAAAATCATTTCTATTTGATTAAAGTTATAATTGATGTATTTTAAGGTTGTTGGACTAAAGTACTCTTACCAGCAGCAAATTTTGGCCACAATTGATTCATTTCTACAGGACGGAATTCTGCAATATCAAACCATGATTGAGCCGAAAAATTCCCTTGACTTTGTAACATTAAAGTATGTCTTCCCGTAGTTGTTACATCTACTACACCTACTAATCTACAATTTACCCTGTTTGACCATGGTGAAGCATAACGCTTATATCCTTGAGATTCCAATACGGTTTCTGGAGTGTTTGCAGTATCAGTATTACCTCCCTCATGTAAGTTTACTTGTCTAGGCATTTCTATTCCATCAAAAAACACTTTCACATTCCCTAGTTTAGTGGCTTGCTGTCTATATGAAATCCAAATTTTATATCTTCCTTTAATAATAACTGGTGTTTTAAAAGCAACATTCTGAGCATTTGCATCTCTAAAACGGAAAATTTCACAAACATCTGCTCCCCAGCATCCGGCAATACCACTTGTTATACCAGTACCATCTGCTGCTTTATTATAGGCTATATAAGCATTTGCATCACTTGCTTTACCATCCCAAGTAACATCAATACCTGCGTTGTCAACTGTAAGTTTTTCATAGGCTGCACCAGGTTTTTTCCAAAAAGCGGTTAATCTTCTGAATTCGGCTATATCAGTAAACTCAAAATATACCGGAGCAGGTACACGTTTTTTAATCGCCATATTCCCTTCTACATAATGCAACACTCCATTAGATGCTGTTACATCACTTACACTTCTATCTATAGCAACCCCTTTTTCTAATACTCCATTAAAGATATCTTCATTTAATAATATAGTATCTTTACTCAACTTTGTACTAATTACTTCTAAAGGAGCTTTTGTAACTAAAGAAGGTGTTATAGCAATATCAGCCAGATACTGTAATCTTGGCAAAACACGGTAGCTAACAAACAAATTCAAACTGTCTTTTAAATCCAACGGATTATTCAAATGACTGTATCTGCTTTTTAGTTGATCTAAAGTAGTATATCCTGCTGCTTCAAAAACTTCATTAGTTTGAGCTAAAACAGTTAAATAACTATCAATATCAGTCTTGTCTGTCAAAGGTTGGTTTAATGTTTCAAACCATCCTGTTGCCTTTAAAACCTCTGTAAATAAGGAAAGGTTGGGATCAGCTTCAATAGTTTGTGCCAATGTTTTATCAGCTACACGCAATACTTTATCAATAACATGGACTACTCCATTTCCTAATTCAATATTAGAAGCTATTATGCTTGCATCTTTATTTACAGTTGTAGAAGAAACTCCGTTTTTATTTGAAGCTCCTGTTACTAAATATTGACCATACAAACTAGGCGTCGCTATTTTACCATCAGTAAAAGAAGTCGTATTTACTTTTTGATCTAAAATATGCAGCATAGCAATATTTTGTAAATCAGTCATTGGAACCTGACTCAATGAAGTAGCTCCTACATCATTCAAATAAGCTTGTACAGCAGCATTATTGGGAATAAAAATGGTGTAAGTTCCATAAGTATTCATAAAGGAAGCATAATTAGTAATATCCAGAATTTCTAAAAACATAGAGTAATCCGGATTTTCTCTTAGATATTCAGTTATATTAAGAGTTTCATCGGTCGTTTCTTTTATTTTTTGTTCAGAACAATTTTGAAACACTAAAGCTATTAAAAAAACTAAAGTAAGTCTCAACAGGCTAGGTAATCTTAGTAATCTTTTCATGACTTAAAAATTTTTTATTTATAAAAAGGATTTTGCACAAGTGCTTTATTAGCAAAAAGTTCATTCGTGTTTATAGGTAAATAATGACTATTTGGATCTCTTAATTTAGCAACTACGGATTGTTGTTGCTCCGGAAGAGCACCCGAAACTCCTGCATCAAGTATTATATCAAGTCTTTCATAATTATTTCTTTTGGCATTACGAAGAATATCAAACCATCTCTTCCCTTCATAAGCAAATTCACGAGCACGCTCAGCCAATAAATAATTTATGATTTCGATTTTGTTTTCGGAACCTACTTCTTGTGAGGTTACTTCCAAAGCATTCCGTCTTAATCGTATTTCTTCAATAATTTCTATTGCCTCTGAACCTCTATTCAACTCAGTAAGTGCTTCGGCTTTCATTAACAACACATCAGCAAAACGATAAACAAACCAATGGGTATCTGAATTTTGTACTTCTTTATAATCATTAAAATTCAAGCCTACATACTTATAGATTTGAGAAGTACCCGGAACTAAAGAGGCACGTTCTCCACGTACATCCCTATTGTTAGCATTTTCTAAATCAATACCAAAAACATCTTCCAAAACACTTTCCCTGCCTAAAAACTGAGGTCTTATAACAAATATATTATAGAAAGAATTTAAGTTAGATGGTGTAAATTGAAATTCGAAAATACTCTCTGTAGAGTTACCCTGGGCATACACAGTTGTAAACCAATTGCTAGAAGCTTGTATTAATCTAAATCTTGGTGAAGCAATTACCTTATCAGCAGCAATGACTGCTTTTTCATAATCTTCTACCCATAAATAAACATCTGCCTGCATTGCATTAATAGCATAAGTAGTTATACGACCTCTATTTGATGCGTTATCTCCGTAATCTTCTACTCCATATTGCTCTGCTAATTCTAAATCTTTTATCACCTGAGCAAAAACCTCACTTTGAGTATTAGTTGGTAATTGAAAATTATCTGCATCACTTAATGTTGCATCTAATTTTAAAGGCACATCTCTATAGGTACGAGCCAATGTAAAGTACAAATAGGCCCTAATAGCCAAAGCTTCTGAAAGAAAATGATTTAACTGCGTTTGGGTTAGGGTTGGATCCTCTGCTCTAACTGCTGGGGCTAAATCAATAACCGTATTACAATAATTGATAGTTCTGTAAAAAGCAGACCAATCGGTTAATTCATTAGAAGCTATGATATTCGAATTCATAATATCTCTTTGATCTTCGGTAACATTCCCTCCGGGAGCAATCATATCTCCCCTCAATTCTCCATACATAAATAAATATTGAGACAAAGGCAAATCATTTACCCCAGGAGGCGAATTTAACATCGAAGAATAAATCCCTATTACCGCTGCCTGTATGTCTTCTTTGGTTTTCCAGAATTCCTCACGTATAATTCCATCCTGAGGACGTAAATCCAAATAGCTATCGCACGAACTTGTCGATACGAAAAGTATAAAGATTGCTAATATTGTTTTTATTTTAGTTTGCATAAATCAAATATTTTTTTATTTAAAAACGGGTTGTTAGACCAAATGAGAAACGTTTTGTAGGGGGTGTAGATGCGTTATCTATTGAAATTCCAAAAGCTCCTCTTCCCATACTTACCTCAGGATCCTGACCTCTGTATTTTGTAAATGTATATAAGTTATCTGCTGTCACATACATTCTTACTTCATCTAAATTTAATTTTTTCAATAGATTTTTACCCCAGTTATAACTAAGAGTTACCGAACGAAGACGAACAAAAGAAGCATCCTCTACATAACGATCAGAACCTAACCAGTTGTATCCTGCTCCATAAACTGCTCTGGGCATATTAGTAACATCTCCCGGATTACGCCATCTGGCCAAAGTTGCAGTACTTTGGTTACTCCATCCATACATATTTGTAGTATTCATATCAGTACCGTTTATAATATCATAATTCAAACGATAGGTAAAGAAAAGGTTTAATTTCCATTGGTTGTTAAAACTAACATTTGGACCAAAACCTCCCGCTAGTTTAGGATTACTGTTTCCTAAATACACCACATCACGACTATCAATATTACCATCCTTGTTAATATCTTCATAAATAGCATCACCTGGTTGAAATGTATAATCAGTTAATGGATAATTAAAACGCATAAACACATCTTGTCCGTTTGGTCCCACAATTACATTACCTCTGGCATCTCTGGCTTTAGTTGCTTCAAGATCAGTATAAACTCCTTTAAAACGGTATCCATAAAAAGAACCAAAAGGATTATCCACCTGAAGGAAACGCTTGAACTGTCCATTTCTATCTGTATTTCCACTTTCAGTGGCAACAAATTCAGAAATTTCAGTAATCATATTTTGATTTGCAGCAATATTGAAATTAAAATCTACCCTCCATTTTCCTGATTTATAAGGAGTAGCATTAAGACCTATTTCCCATCCTCTATTTTCCAACGTTCCTACGTTTTGATCAGATATTACACTATAACCAGAAACAGCACTTACACCAAGGTCTTCAAATCGAAGATCTTTGGTAGTTGTTTTATATATCTCAGCATCTATACTCAAACGTTTATTAAACATTTGAAGATTGAATCCTAAATTGGAACCAATTTTTGTCTCCCAACGCAAATTATTCAACTGCATATTTCCCGGAACAACACCATTAAGACCTAAATACTGTGTTTGATAATTGTTATAAATATTATAGAAAACATAATCCTCTTTAGGTGCTCCTCCTGAATGTCCATAACTCAATCGCATACTTAAGTCATCGATATTTTTAAAATTTTGCATAAATGGCTCTCCTGAAATCCTCCAACGAGTGGATATAGAAGGAAAATAACCGTATTTATTGTTATCTGCAAATTTTGAATTTCCATCAGCTCTTAAACCAACATTTATCAAATAGCGATCTAACAAACCGTATTGAGCACTAAACACAGCTCCTACGTTTCTTGCTTGAGTATTAGAAGTAAATAATGAACCTGTTTGTGTTCTGGATGGATTTGAGGGGTCTGTCAATAAAGAAGAAGCCGTATTAGAAGTCATTGCCTGATGTGCAGTATAACGAAAATCATTCGACTGCAATGACAATAAAGCTTGAAATGTTTGTTTTTCTCCTATATTAGGCGTGTAAATAAAATTTGTTTTTGTAATAATACTAGACTGATCAGAATCACCATCATAAGCTCTATTAACAACTGTCTCTGTGAAAGGACGACCTGTTGCATTTTGAGGTAAAAAAGATTTATTCTTTCTTGAGGCATAATCAAATTGTAAATCAAAAGTTGACATAAATACCTTAGGAATAATACTAACACTCAAATTGAAGTGAGGAACAATACGATCTTCTGCTATATCATTTATAGCTAACTCAGCCATGGCAAGCGGATTATAAGTACCTCCATAAGTACCCTGAACGTTGAATGCTGGTGAGAAATAATTTGGAGTCAAATTTCCTACTTCGTCATACTCATAAATACTCATATTAGGCATTTTGGTATAAGCTACTCCTCTTAATTTGTCTTCACTATCTTTAGAGTTAACATAATTACGTTGCGTATCTGTATGTGTATATGAAATATCTGTCTTAAACTTAATACGGTCAGATACAACATAATCCAGATTTAACCTTGCGTTTACTCTTTCTAATCCAGTACCTATAGTAACTCCTTTTTGTTTATAATAACCTACCGAGGTAAAATATCTTGCTTTTTGCCCTCCTCCCTGCAAAGAAAGGTTGTGATCTCCTGTAATACCGGGTTGAGTGATTGCATCTACCCAATTGGTATTTTGACTGTAATTATTAAAATAATATACATCCTGAGGATCATATTGAAACTCCTTTACAGTAAGTGTATTCAAAGGCACACCATTTCTATTCATAAATGCCTCTGGGATTAATTGTGAATATTGATCTCCACTTAACATAGGAATAGTAGGAGGCAACTTAGAATAAGTCCCTCTGTAAGTATAAGTAATCTTTGGCGCACCTACTGATCCACGCTTAGTCGTAATTAATAAAACTCCTGCAGCTGCACGAGATCCCCATATGGCCGTAGCGGCTGCATCTTTTAAAATGGTAATGGTTTCAATATCGGATGGTGCAATATTAATTAGGGCAGCATAACTCTGATCATCAGCCGATCCAAAATTAAAATCATCAGGTACTGAAGTTTCATAAGGCATCCCATCAACAACTATTAAAGGATCTGAAGAACCCGTAATTGAAGAAGTTCCTCGAATACGAATTTGCATCCCTGCTCCCGGATCTCCACTACTGGCAACAATATCAACTCCAGACAAACGACCTTGTAAAGCTTCGTCGATAGATGCCGCTTGTGTATTTTCTAAATCGGCCGCATTAATACTTACCGAACTGGTAGTACGATCACGATCCGCAATTCTCATCAAACCATTATCTGATGACTTAGAAGCAGTAAGAACAATCTCTTTTAATGATTCAACACTAGAAACCAATTTAACTTTAATTGATTGTCTCCCATTGATAGTAATAGTCTGTGATTTATATCCAATAGTAGAAACTACTATTTTATTATTTGGATTTTTAATTCGTAAAGCAAAATTTCCATCAAAATCGGTTACTGTGGATCCTACGGTACGATTTTCTGCATCCTGCTCAATAACGGTTGCTCCAGGAATCGTTAAATTATCCCCAGCATCAAAGACCTGACCACGTAACATAGTAGCTGCTGCTGGCTGTTGGGCTAATGCAGGCATAACTGCCAGAATAAAAAAGGCAAAAGTAAAACTGCGTAATATATTTATAATTGGTTGTCTCATTTTATTACTGAATTTTAGGAAGTGTAAGATAGTTGTCTATTAAATGAATCAAAGACCTGTCTGCCAAGTTGTTACTTGAAGCTTTAATATAATTTGCAGCTGGATTATTACCTCCAATTGAACTATCTGTCGTTGCATCTTTAAAGGATAAAGTCCTTGGCGAATTTGTACTCTCAACTCTTACGTATGTTTTCTCACCAAAACTATCTTTTCTAAGGGTTTCAAATAGACCTGTTACCAAGCCATCATCAGAAGCTGTAGCATTAACTAAAATATGATAACTAATAAAATCAGCTACTTTATCTTTATCACCTTGTAAACTTGGATTATCTGAAGCTGGCAAAACTCCAGCCAATTTAGCCCTAGCAATCGCTGCATTATCAGGAACTAAAAAAGTATAAGAAGTTCCTAGACTAACCCCTTGAATAGCACCTGTAGTTGCGTTATAAAGAGTGGAATTTTTAAGATAATTAAAAAATGATGAAAATTGAGATCCTGGTATTTCGGCCAATTCTTTAATCTCTAAACCTTGAGGTCTATCAGTAAATCCAAGTAAATTATCTATATAATAAGTTACTCCATTTTGTTGAACATCTCCATCTCCTACTATATTAACAACAGTACCCGCAACTTCATTACCTGCAGCATACAATTTGCCATGATCCCATTTAATATACTCTCCAGGGAAATCCAAATCTCCGGTACGTATAATTCCAGAAGAAGTAAATATATCATCTAATTCTCCATTTGGAGTAGCAACTATACTATTGTAAAGTATTCGATACAAACGTGAACTTGCTGCTCCTCCTGAAACGCTTAACCCTGTTGTTGGAGAGGTGTAAACCCATTGAGAACTATTAATATCATAATTGTAACCTAAAGAACGAAGCAAAGTATCAGAAGGCAAAAACAAAACAAATTTATTTCTGATATTACTAATCATTTGTTTGATTTCTGTACTATTATACAATCTTGTGGCAAGTGTAAAAGCAGGATCTAAGTATGCTGATGTATAAACACTATAAAATAAATTCGATTTCTGTACTACATTTGAGCCATAAAAGAAACCATTACTTAATATTTTTTTATCAATGATATTTGTATTAAAATCAAATCGTAAATCTTCTCCTAAACCGTTGTCATAGCTTGCAGCTTTTGATGGCCATACAGCATTTTTAACCATGTGAGCATTAAAAAAATCTTGGAAAACATACAGAGGAAGATTATCCATTGTAAAATGTTTTAAAAGAATATCTCTTACAAAAGGCTCCATAGCAGCATTATCTGGGGCAATCATTGTAAAAGCATCACTTTGACCATCATTATCTGCCTCTTTAAGATAGTTCTCACTATTTGGTGAAAATGATAATCCGGAATTATAAAACTTAATAAAAACATTATCTGATTTTCCAGTAAAATTTTTGTAACTGGTAGTTACTGTTTCATTAAAAACATAGGTAACCAAATGTTCCTCAAGCATTTTATAAAATTTACTGTATTTGCTATTTACTCCTTTAGCATTATCTTCTTCTAAATATTTCCCTATGCTTAATGGAGGTAAACTAACCTTATCTACTTCATGAATAATACCATTCTCAGCAATTATATCAGCTTGTTGAACACCTCCATCAAATAAATTAAAACCTGTATATTCTTTATCAGGATAGAAATAATTAAAATCAAAAGAACTCAAGGTTTTAGCCGTAAAATATTCATCGGTAAAATAAGTAACATACTTATTATTGTTATCAGCAAAGGCATAACCTCCATTACGATTGGCATCAACTACAACCATTGGAGTGCCGTTTACTATTTTATTTTGATAACCATCATAATAGGCTGTTCTTCTTCTAAAGGCATTATCCTTAACCCAACCTTGCGCACTTTGGTAATCAGAAAGCTGATCTTCTCTAAAGGCATTATAAACAAGTGCATATCTAACAATCTTAGATGCTGTTGCCTCATCTATTTGACTTACACTTGAGATTCCATTCTCCTGAAAATAAGCTGTAAAAGCCGCGTCGTTAGGCGCAAACATTGTCCAATATCCTGACTTACTCAAGATGTCCTTGTAGCCTGCTTTTTCAATTAAGGCTGTGAAATTTTTATAATTACCTAGCTCTTCCAATCTCTGGTAAATGGGGTCTTCAAGATAATCTGGACGTGCATAGTATTCATCAAATACGTCTCGACTACAACTGGCAAACAATGCCAGAAGAGGTAGGATTAATAAATAATAGTTAATTTTTCTCTTCATTATTGGTTAGCTTATAAAGTGGTGAATAAATTAATTGTGTTTTTTTTAACTGTTTTTTTGTTAGTATTTAACTTTTCAAATTTATAGGTTCAACTTATTACATCTATCCTGCTGTATCCTGTTTTTTATATATATTTAAAAAAACTCATTATTAAATATACATATCGCATTCTATTTACTAATATTTTAGCAATAGAAAAACCATTGTATTTATTGGTCTTCAACATCTATTTTCCCTGTTCTTGAAATGTAAAAAACACATGTATATTAAATTAACATAAATTTTACATTTAAAAACAATAACAAACTCTGTATCCAAATTTTAAAACTTACTCTCTTAGCTAACCTAAATCAAAAAAAATTGTTAAAAAAGCACTTCAAACCTCAAAAAACAGCAACAAATACAAAATCAACAACTTACATCATAAATAAAAGAGTTTTATAAAGATACAAAAAACAACAAACAACTGAATAACAAATAATTATACTCAAAAACCAACAGAGAATTTAAAAATAAATCTCAATCCCTTTAAAATTTAAAAAATAAATCTATATTTGCATACCGGAACAGAACAGTATAGTTATGGAAAAGAAATTTACTTTCAAAATCAATCACGATAGCGATATTCCTAAATATCAGCAATTAGTCAATTCCATTAACAATGCTATTGCGGAAAACATTTTAGGCAAAGGAGAACAACTGCCTTCTGTTAATAGTATCTGTCAAAAAAACCAATTATCAAGAGATACTGTTTTTAAAGCCTATTCTATTTTAAAGGAGCAAAAACTAATTGACTCCGTTCCTAACAAAGGTTACTTTGTAGCCGGAGAAACCAGAAAAGTACTTTTAGTCCTGGACACCTTCAAAGCTTATAAAGAAGTACTGTACCATTCTTTCGTTGACAATCTGGCTGAAAATATTATTGTAGATGTACAATTTCATCATTATAATATTGACAATTTCAAAAACATCATCAATAATAGCATCGGCAAATACTATAAATATGTAGTAATGAATTTTGATGATAAAGAAGTTGCTTCAACTTTGACATCAATTTCAAACGAAAAGTTATTATTGATTGACTGGAATATCCATTCGAAATCTAAAAACAATTTTGTATTTCAGGATTTTGGTAAAGCTTTTTATGATGCCCTAAAACAAGGAGAAAATTTATTTAAGAAATACGAACAAGTCATTTTCATCTATCCTCCTTTTACCTATCACCCAAAAGAGACTTTGGAATATTTTAAAAAGTTTTGTTCTGATTTTAATCTAAAACACAAAATCATCTACAAACTCAACGATTTCTACCTTCAAAAAAACACTGCCTACATTAGTGTAAGCGATCGAATTCTGGGAATGTTTTTAGAACAATGCCGGGAGAAAAATTTTGAACCCGGAAAAGACATTGGCTTTTTATCCTATAATGAAACCCCAATGAAAAAATTCATCTACAAAGGCATTTCGGTCGTTACAACTGATTTTAACCAATTAGGAATAAAAGCAGCAGAGTTTGTGTCCAAAGATGAACCCATGAAAATTTACATACCAACTAATTTAATAAAAAGAGAATCATTATAAATTATGTATTATATAGGATACGATATAGGAAGCTCCTCAGTCAAGGTAGCCTTGGTTGAAGCAGCTACAGGAAAAAAAATTATAGCACTGCATGAACCAGCCGATGAAATGGCAATTACAGCCTACCATAAAGACTGGGCCGAACAAGACCCTGAAATGTGGTGGGAATATTGTTGCATTGCAAGCAAAAGAGCCATCAAAGAAGCCAATATTGACGCTTCAAAAATAACCGGCGTTGGTATTTCTTATCAAATGCACGGATTAGTCGTAGTTGACAAAGAAGGGAAATCATTGCGAAATTCTATCATTTGGTGCGATAGCCGTGCGGTAGAAATTGGAGACAAAGCATTCGAAGATTTAGGAGAAGAGCAATGTGCTACTCACCTACTGAATTCACCGGGAAATTTCACAGCATCCAAATTAACCTGGGTAAAAGAAAACGAACCTGAAATTTACGACAAGATTTACAAATACATGTTGCCTGGTGATTTTATAGCTTACAAATTGACTGGAGAAATAAATACTACCAAAAACGGTCTTTCCGAAGGAATGCTTTGGGATTACAAAGAAAATGAAGTCGCCGATTGGCTACTGAGATATTATGGAATTGATTCATCACTAACCCCAACAATTGTTGACAATTTCACAAACCAAAGTTTCCTGAACGAAAAAGGAGCTAAAGAATCTGGACTTCCTGTTGGCATTCCTGTAGTGTATCGTGCGGGTGACCAACCCAACAATGCCTTATCATTAAATATTTTAAAACCAGGTGAAGTTGCTGCAACAGGCGGAACATCAGGTGTTATATATGCTGTAACTGATCAGTTAAAATCAAAAGAGACTTCCAGAATCAACAGCTTTGTTCATGTTAATTATGCCAACGAAAAACCTACGGTAGGTAAATTATTGTGTATTAATGGCGCTGGAATTCAGTACCGCTGGTTACGCAATCATTGCGGAATGGATTCTTATGAAAACATGAATGTAAAAGCCGAAGAGGTTTCGGTAGGTTCTGACGGCGTGGTTGTGATTCCTTTTGGAAACGGAGCTGAAAGAATGTTTAACAATAAAAACATTGGTAGTCATTTCTTGAATCTAAACCTCAACAAACATGGACACGGGCATTTGTACCGTGCCACTCTGGAAGGAATTGCCTTTGCTTTTGTGTATGGAATGGAAATCATGAAAGCTGATAATGCACAAATAAATGTGATTCGAGCAGGAAATGACAACTTGTTTCGCTCCGAAATTTTTTCGAATACCGTTGCCACATTAATTGGTCACGAAATAGAAATTTACAACACTACAGGAGCTGTTGGAGCTGCAAGAGCAGTCGGTTTAATTGATGGTGATTATGAGACTTTTGGTGATAATATTATCAAAAACGACCACGTAATGACATTTATGCCTTTACAAAATAGCACACCTTATTTAATCGCATATCAAAATTGGAAAAAAGAACTAGAACTTATTATAAACAAATAAACTAAAAACAAAAAAATGGCAATAATAGGAAGTAAAGAATACTTTAAGGGTATTGGCGAAATCAAATTTGAAGGAAAAGAATCTGACAATCCGTTAGCATTCAAATATTACAATCCAGACCAGATTGTAGCAGGAAAAACAATGCGTGAGCACTTTAAATTTTCAATTGCTTACTGGCACACCTTCTGCGGACAAGGTTCAGATCCATTTGGACCTGGAACACAAAACTTTGCCTGGGATCAATCAAACGACCCAATCCAAGCTGCAAAAGACAAAGCCGATGCTGCTTTTGAATTCATTAGCAAAATGGGATTTGATTATTTCTGTTTTCACGATTACGATTTAGTTCAGGAAGGAGCAACATTTGCAGAATCAGAAAGCAGATTAGCTACTATCACTGAATACCTAAAACAAAAGAAAGCCGAATCAGGAATTAAATTACTTTGGGGAACAGCAAACTGTTTTTCAAATGCACGTTATATGAATGGCGCTGCTACAAATCCTGATTTTAATGTAGTAGCCAGAGCAGGTGGACAGGTAAAATTAGCCTTAGATGCGACTATTGCTTTAGATGGCGAAAACTATGTTTTCTGGGGTGGACGTGAAGGCTATATGTCTTTATTAAATACTGATATGGGACGTGAACTAGACCACATGGGACAATTTTTAGTAAAAGCCAGAGATTATGCACGTGCACAAGGATTCAAAGGAAACTTCTTTATTGAGCCAAAACCAATGGAACCAATGAAACATCAATATGATTTTGATTCGGCTACAGCAATTGGTTTCTTGAACAAATACGGTCTACAAGATGATTTCAAAATTAACATTGAAGTTAACCATGCAACATTAGCACAACACACTTTCCAACACGAAATTGAAGTAGCTGCCAATGCTGGAATGCTTGGAAGTTTAGATGCTAACCGTGGGGATTACCAAAACGGATGGGATACAGACCAATTCCCTAACAACATTCAGGAAACTACTGAAGCAATGTTAGTTTTCTTAAAAGCAGGTGGATTACAAGGTGGTGGAGTTAATTTTGATGCTAAAATCAGAAGAAATTCAACAGATATGGAAGATGTATTCTTAGCTCACATTGGTGGTGCTGATACTTTTGCAAGAGCCTTATTAACTGCTGATAAAATCATTTCTTCTTCTCCTTATGACAAATTAAGAACCGAAAGATACAGCTCTTTTGATTCCGGAAAAGGTAAAGATTTCGAAAATGGAAAATTAGGATTAGAGGATTTGTATAAAATTGCTTTAGAAAACGGTGAATTGGATTTAAAAAGCGGAAAACAAGAACTTTTCGAAAACATCATCAACCAATACATCTAAAAAAGAGTCTTTTTTTAATAAAAAAAGTTCCCCATTTAAAACAGCCAACAGCACACTTTTTAGTACAGTTGGCTGTTTTTTTTTATCACCAACCGACTTATCCTTTAAAAAACAGGACAGTACAGGACTCTAATATCAAATTTAAACTCTAATATTGATGTATTAATAAGAACAAAATTAATTCGGTTTATTTTTTTTGTTTTATAAAAAAGTAGTACCTGTTTTTCACAATACCAGAGCAATTCAATCCATTATGGATAACCATAATTTAGTTTTTAGTTTAGTTTCAGAGTGAGTTTTTAGTTTTGAGCCCTAACTTTTGTTGGGGCTTTTTTAACTTAGCAAATTCTGAACCAAAAACCTTAAAGAAATATCCAATGCTTTTTAGAATCAAATCCTTTTTCAATTTTAAAATAAAAGCAAAACACGGCTTTTTTTTAGCATTACTGCTGCTATTCATTGGCATCCAAACCAATGCTCAGGACAATAAAAGTTTTCAGGTTTTTCAATTTCCTGCCAATAAAATACCAACAATTGATGGAAATAGCGAAGATTGGCAAATTGTCCCTAAAAACTACGTGGTAGGAATGGATCAATTATGGGACGACAGCGGAAAACAACCCAAATCCGACCCAAAAAACCTGGACGTTAGCGTAAAAGTAGGTTGGGTAAAAGGACTCAATCGTTTGTATTTTCTTTATGAAGCTTATGATGATTATTGGGATTTTTCGCTTCCGGGATTACATAACGATACTTTCGAACTCATAGTCGATGCGGATCAATCTGGCGGACCGTTTATTGATCGTTTTCATCCCAATCCAACTCTGACAAACACCATGGACGCCTATTTTTCCTATCATGGAGTTCATGCGCAAAACTATCATATTTTCACTCCTGCCGTAGAAAAGGACTGGACTATGGTTTGGGGCAGTCAGCCTTGGATTAAAAATCTGCCTTATGCAAATACCTCATATCATTATGATTTTAAACCGGGACAAGGCGGAAAATTAATCCTGGAATTCTGGATAACTCCTTTTGATTATGCAGGAAATGATCCTTCAAGAGCGGTGGAATCCATATTGACAGAAAACAAAAACATAGGTCTTTGCTGGGCAATTATCGATTATGACGATGTCAATAAAACAGAAAATAACGGCTTTTGGAATCTTTCAAAAGAGCACAAAATGTATGGAAATGCTTCCTACAGTCTGCCTTTTAAACTAATGCCTTTGGAAAAACAATTCAAAAAAGATATCGAAGCCAAATGGTCTTTTAAAGTTGTCAATATAAACAAAAGAGAAGTCGCTTTCGTTGATGAATCGGAAGGCGAAATCCAATCCTGGAATTGGGATTTTGGAGACAAAACGACCTCAACTGAACAAAATCCAATTCATCAATATAAAGAAGCCGGCAAATATGTTGTAATTTTAAAAATTCAAGGGCCAAAAGGGACTTCCCAATTGTCAAAAGTCTGGGATGTGGCCGTAAAATGATAGCTATTAAAAATCTAACTAACCACCAAAATTTTAGTAAAATGAGAACCAAAGCATTCACCACTGGAATTAAAATAGGCGTTGCGGCAGCAATAATGGCAATTCCAACGCTTGCAAATGCGCAGCAACCCGCTAACGATGTTACAGCACCGTTACATCTTTTACAACCGGATTATCCAACTCCTTATGGAGCAAAAACTACGCAGGAAATCAAAGCGACTATAGATAAAATATACGCTTTTTTAGAAAAAACAACTCCTGCCAGCCTGATAGACAGCAAAACAAAACAGGAAGTAACTGACCTGAAAAAACTGAATGAAAACACGATATTTGCTCCCGGAACTTTTAGATTGACCAGCTACGAATGGGGAGTAACTTATGCCGGAATGTTATTAGCTACAGAAGCTACAGGTGATACAAAATATGCCAATTATACTAACAAACGATTAAAATTAATAGCAGACATTTCTCCTTATTACAAAAAAGAGTTAGCTAAAAACAGTAAATTCCCTTCTCCAGTTCACGGCTTTTTAATGCCACATGCCTTGGATGATGGCGGTGCTGTTACTGCCTCGATGATTAAAGCACAAAGAGCTGGCTTAAAAACTAATTTGAGACCATTAATTGACCATTTCATGGACTATATCAGCAGCAAAGAATTTCGTTTAACTGACGGAACACTGGCCAGAAACAGACCTCAGCCTAATACTTTATGGCTGGACGATTTATTTATGGCTGTCCCTGCTTTGGCACAAATGGGTAAATTAACAGGCGATGTTAAATATTATGATGATGCCGTTAAACAAGTAAAGCAATTCTCAGAACGAATGTTTAACAGCCAGAAAAACTTATACATGCACGGCTGGGTGCAATCAATGGAAGAACATCCACAATTTCATTGGGCTCGTGCCAATGGTTGGGCGGTGATGACTATGGTGGAATTATTAGAAGTTTTACCAAAAGACCATCCGGGATACAATATGGTTTTAAATCAGTTAAGAGCACATATCAAAGGTTTGGTTGCTTATCAGGATGGAACCGGTTTCTGGCATCAATTGATTGACCGCAATGACACTTACTTAGAAACATCGGCAACTGCCATTTATGCTTATTCAATCACCCGCGCTATCAACAGAGGTTATATTGACAAGGCAGCTTATGCTCCTGCGGCTTTATTAGCCTGGAATGCCGTTGCTACAAAAGTAAACGACAAAGGAGAAGTGGAAGGAACTTGCGTAGGAACCGGAATGGGATTTGACCCTGCTTTTTACTACTACCGCCCAATTAATGTTTTTGCAGCTCATGGTTATGGACCTGTAATTTTAGCGGGGTCAGAAATTATTTTGATGCTTAAAAACAACGAATTCGAAATCAACGATAGCTCTTTACAATTAAAAACTCGTAAATAAATTTAAAATACAATTTATGAACAGACTCGTCATCAGCAGTATAACAACATTATTTTTATGGGGTTCAACTTTTGGTCAGGCAACTGAAAAGAAAGCCGTTCCTCCTGTTACACCTAATTTTGTAGTTATTGTTGCTGATGATGCAGGCTGGAATGATGTGGGCTATAATGGTTCGGAAATTCACACCCCGAATATTGATTGGCTTGCTAAAAATGGCTCGCAACTCAACCGCTTGTACGCTGCCCCTACCTGCTCGCCATCCAGAGCCAGCTTTTTTACAGGAAGACCTTCCAGTCGTATGGGAATTGTAGCGCCTATAAGCGACAAAAGTAATCTGAGTTTACCAAGTGATGTTACCACCTTACCGCAAGCCTTACACCAACAAAACTATCAAACAGCTTTGTTTGGCAAATGGCATTTGGGCTTAAATCCGTCCAGTGGTCCTAAAGTCTATGGATTTGATTATTCCTATGGTTTTTTACATGGGCAAATTGACCAATACAGTCACGAATACAAAAACGGAGATCCAAGTTGGCACAGAAACGGTCAGTTTATTACCGAAAAAGGACACGTTACTGATTTGGTCGAAAACGAAGCCATAACTTGGCTTAAAACCAAAAGAGATCCTTCTAAAAATTTCTACATTCAGCTGAGTTATAGCGCTCCGCACTTTCCTTTACAGGAAGAAGACAAATGGAAAAAGCCTTATTTAAAAACCATTAAAAACAACTCCCGAAGAGATTATGCCGCTGCCATGTCGCATTTAGATTACAGCATCGGCCAGATATTAAAAACTTTAAAACAACAGCATTTAGACAAAAATACCGTTGTTATTTTCATGAGCGACAATGGCGCTATGGACAAATGGATTCCGGGAAACCAATACCAGGGAAGACATACAGCAAATGACGTTTTGGGAAGCAACTATCCGCTGAGAGACTGGAAAACGACAAATTATGAAGGAGCCGTAAGAGTGCCGGCAATTATCTATTGGAAAAACAAAATTAACAGCTCTTTAAATCAAAATTACATCTCGGTAACCGATTTAATGCCTACTATTCTATCATTGACCGGAGCCAAATCGCTGCCTAAAACAGTCGAAGGAAAAAACATTTGGAACTCCATTGTCACTAATGATTCTATCCCAAATCAATCCATATACATTCGTGGTCATTTACAGGAAAGTATTACTGAAAAACCTTGGAAATTAATTCGAACCAGACATAAAAATGCCCCGACTGTTTTTGAACTTTTCAACATCGAAAAAGATCCTGAAGAGAAAAAAAATCTGGTGCTAACACATTCTAATGTGACGAATAAACTAACAAAAGATTTAGAAGTTCAATTTGCAAAAGATTCTAAAGAAGTAAATTCAGGCGGAGAATAAATTAATATGACAATCCGTTACTTGTACCTATTTTGAAAATGGTACACGGATGACAAGGATTTAAACTAATAAAAACAGATTTTTCTATAATAATCAGCGAAAATCTGTCTAATCTGTGTCATCCGTGTGCCATTATTCAATTGTTAGTCCGCTTAGCGGACAGTCAAATAAACTTAAACGGCTATAACTTGTCCGAAAATCAAAACTAAATTATCCAAAACTATCCCGTTTTTATCAATTTATCGAATTTCGGTTTAAAATCAGGCAAGTACAGGATACTTTTTTGATATAAAATAAGGATTTTCGAAGATAAAATCAATTGTAATGAAACAATACCACATCATTTTAAGTTCCTTATTCTTTTTGCTTTTTTCGTGCAAACAAACTGCACAAGTGAGCAGTAGTTCTGCAAATTTTGAACCTGAGTGGATTAACAAAGTAGGCGCTAAAGAAAACACTTTTAAATCTAAAATTTATTATGCAAACGATTTTGGAGCAATAAATGATGGCAAAACACTTTCGACTAAAAACATCCAAAAAGCCATAGACGAATGCAGTAAAAATGGTGGTGGTACACTTACTTTCAAACCCGGAAATTACTTAAGCGGTTCTTTATTCATCAAAGAAGGAGTGCGTTTTAATGTCCCGAAAGGAGCAACTATTTTAGGCAGCGAAAACATTTCCGATTACCCGGAAATCGATACCCGTGTGGCCGGAATCGAAATGAAATGGCCAGCAGCTTTAATTAATGTTTTAGACCAAAAAAATGTAACTCTGGATGGCGAAGGAACTATCGATGGGCAAGGAAAAGTGTATTGGGATTATTATTGGAATTTGCGCAAGGAATACGAAGCCAAAGATTTGCGATGGATTGTAGATTATGATGCCAAACGTCCGAGAACAATCTTAATCACGAATTCCAAAAATGTATTTCTTAAAGATTTAAACATCCAAAGAGCAGGATTTTGGACGGTTCAGGTATTGTATTCGGAATACATTACCGTTGATGGCATCAAAATAAGAAACAACATCGACGGACATGGTCCAAGTACCGATGGAGTGGATATTGATTCATCGAGATGGATTCTGGTTCAAAACTGTGACATCGACTGCAACGATGATAATTTCTGCCTAAAAGCAGGGCGTGACTGGGATGGATTAAGAGTCAACCGCCCTACCGAATATGTAGTCGTACGCAATTGCATTGCCCGTCAGGGTGCCGGTTTATTCACTTTAGGCAGCGAAACTTCGGGAAGTATACGTCATGTATACGCTTCTAACATCCAGGGATACGGCACTAAAAACGGACTCAACATAAAATCGGCCACTAACCGAGGCGGAACTGTAGAAGACATTTACATGGAAAATATAAAAATGGAAAGTGTCGGTACTTTTATCACCGTTTCGATGAATTGGAATCCTGCTTACAGCTATTCCAAACTTCCTGCCGGTTATACCGAAGAAACTTTGCCTCCACATTGGAAAAAAATGTTGACCAAGGTAGAACCTGAATCCAGAGGAATTCCTATTTTCAGAAATATTTATTTAAAAAACATCGATATCAAAGGTGCTAAAAAAGCCATTTCGGTAGCGGGATTAAAGGAATCCATTGTTGAAAACGTAAACCTGAAAAACGTACACATTACAGCCGAAACTGCGGGAAACATTGCCTATAGCAGCAATTGGATTTTAGACAATGTAACTATAAATGCTTTAGACCATTCGACCCTGAAAATTGAAAATTCAAAGAATGTAGATTTTTCAAATGCAGCTAACAATACTAAAAAGTAATCGATTGATAATGAAATCTAAAATCGCTATTTCCCTCCTACTTCTTTCTTTTTCTCTTCCAAATTTGACCGCTCAAAGTCAAAATTTATGGCATGGAGAAAAACGAAAAATCCATTACACACCTGAAGGCCGGAGTTTTGTTTTAAAAAACGGAACCCGAAAATTCAATCGTGCCTTATACGGAACCAACACCGCTTTTAGGGTCGAAGCAGGTGATTTACCAGAATTTGCGATGTACATGCCTGGAATGGGCGGTAATTTCAAACTGGGATTAATCAACGGAAAAAACAGCAAATGGCTTACCGAAGCCGATAAAATAAATACAAAATACACTCCCGGAACGGTTGAATACGAAATAAAAGATGCCTTACTTGCTAATGCAACTTTAACCATTCAAATTGTAGCTCTGGCGGACAGCGATGGTTTTATTCTAAAAATTATTGGGAATAATGTACCCAAAAACACTTCGCTTATTTGGGCTTATGGTGGTGCCAGTGGAAAAAAATTCTCCCGAAATGGAGACATCGGTGGCGATCCGGAATCGGTGTTTTATTTACAACCCGAATATTGCATCAACAATAAATACCAAATCAACAAAAACAATTTTAGTGTTTCCTATGGTTCTGCAAGCAGTAAAAAAGCAACTGAAAACACTCAAGTAATCAGCGCTGTTTTTCCGGATTCGAATACCCATTTGTCTAGTGCCAATTTCTTAAAAACACCTTTAGAAAACTATACTTCAAAAGCAGACTCTGTTCCAATGATTATTGGACAATTGAATCAATTTGCTAAAGACGGAAATTATTGGTTATTCGAAAACACAGCAAAAATTGAAAACACAACTCAATATGCTATAGCCGAAAAATTCAAAAAAGCCCTTGCTCAAAGCGAACTTCTGGCTAACCGAATCAAAGTAAACACACCCGATCCTTACATCAATACTTTTGGGGGTGCATTGGCGATGGCTGCCGATGCCATTTGGGAAAACCCGGCCTATTTACACGGAGCTGTTGCCTGGAGAATGTACTTAAACGCCTGGCGTGGCGCCTATGTTGCCGACCCTTTGGGCTGGCATGACAGAGCCAAAACGCATTTTGAAAGCTATGGAAATTCTCAAGTTATTGAGCCAGAATCAGGTCCGGTTGTTCCTGACACTACCAGAAATTATGCCCGTCAACTGGAGAAAATGGGCACTTCAATGTTCAGTAGCGGTTACATCAGCCGCAATCCGAACAACAACAAAGTAGCGCATCATTATGATATGAATTTGGTTTTTATTGACCAATTAATCCGCCATTTTAAATGGACTGGCGATGTGGATTTCCTAAAAAAAATGTGGCCTGTTATCAAGAGGCATTTGGCCTGGGAAAAAAGAAATTATGATGTAGATGGTGATGGATTGTATGATGCTTATGCCGCTATCTGGGCGAGCGACGGATTAGGCTACAGCGGAGGAGGTGTAACCTATACTTCGGCATACAATTATTATGCGAATAAAATGGCTGCCGAATTAGCACAAATTGTGGGCGAAGACGGAAGTTCTTATGCAAAAGAAGCTGCACACATTCATCAGGCCATTCAGCAAAAATTATGGAAAAATAATAAAGGTACTTTTGCGGAATACAAAGACCTTTTAGGAAATCAATTGACGCATGATACGCCAGGAATCTGGACGGTCTATCATGCTTTAGATAGCGAAATTGCGAATCCTTTTCAGGCGTACCAGGCTTTAAAATATATTGACAATGAAATTCCTCGTATTCCTGTTGCTGCCGAAGGTTTAGAGAGAGACAATCTGGAATTAATTTCCACCACAAACTGGCAACCCTACACCTGGTCTGTCAACAATGTAGCTCTTGCCGAAGTTTTACACACAGCATTGGCGTATTGGCAAGGTGGACAATCGGAAAAAGCATACCAGCTTTGGGAAAGTGGCTTAATCGAAAGTATGTATCTGGGAGCTTCTCCGGGTGGATTTGAACAATTGTTGTTTCAGGATGCGATTCGTGGCGAATTGTATCGCGATTTTGCCGACCCGGTAGGAATGGCAGGACGAACATTAGTCGAAGGACTTTTCGGAATTCAACCTGATGCGCTTAAAAACACTTTAACCATTCAGCCGGGCTTACCTAAATCCTGGGATCATGCTTCGCTTGAAATTCCTGATGTAGCTTTTGCTTTCGAAAGAACAAAAAATACCGATATTTATCAAATTACGCCTCATTTTTCAACAAAAATGAACTTGAAATTAGTAGTCAATGCCACGCATGAAAGCATCAGTAAACTGACTGTAAATGGAAAAGAAGTACAATGGAAAATGATTGAGGGAACTATTGGAAGTCCAAAAATAAGTATAGAAAACCCTTATGCCGATGCGTACAAAATCGAAATTGTATGGAGTAACGAAACCTTAGAACAACCAACGGTGGTTTCCTCTATTTGCGAAGGCGAAAAAATTCGTATTGCAACAAACAAAGCGACTATTCTGGAAATAAAAGATACCCAAAACGCATTGGCAAAAACTGTTTTAAGCAATAATGAAATCAATGCGGTGGCGAATGGTATCGGTAACAAATCATTCTTTGTTAAATTAAAACAAAAAGAAATGATTTGGTGGCAGGCGATTGATCTCAAAATCACTCCTAAATTTGAAATTGTTTCGAATTCGCTAAAAGGGGAAAATGCGATTGTAACTATCAAAAACAACTTGTCTAAAACAGTAAACGGTTTCCTTATTTCAAATCAAAAAACAGAGAAAACGAAGTTTAGTTTACAAGCCAATTCAGAAAACAGCATCGAAATTCCTTTAAACCAATTTGTTTCAGGAACGAATCAAATTGAAATGAATTTTGAAGCCGGAACTCAAACAAAATTGATTTTTACGAATTGGGATATTAACAGTAATCCTAAAACAAAATGGGAAACTGTAAAACTGGACGAGCTTTTTAATGATAAAATCACGAATATTTTTGAAAACAAATACCTAAGCCCAAGGTCGCAATCACCAAGCCTTCAGCTTCCAACACAGGGAATTGGGAACTGGTGTTATCCTTTGATAAAACCTGAAATAAATGATTCAGGATTAAGAGCCAAAGCCGGAACAAATAACCAAATTATCAGTCCGGAAGGGATACCGTTTGCCACTTCTTCCACTGCCGATAAAAATATTGCCTTTGTTTCACAATGGGATAATTTCCCTGAATCACTAGCGATTCCCCTTTCAGGAAAAGCATCTCATGCTTACCTGATGATGGCCGGAACGACTAATCCGATGCAAAGCCGTTTTACCAATGGCGAAATAATTGTAACTTACAGCGATGGAAGCAGCGAAAAACTGGAATTGAAAAATCCTGAAAACTGGTGGCCTATAGAACAGGATTATTATACCGATGGATATGCTTTTACCACCGATGCGCAAAAACCGCCAAGGGTATACTTAAAAACAGGAACGATTACTAGAGATTTTAAAGATTTTAAATCGATAAAAGGCTTTAGTGATTTTGGTATCGAAGGCGGAGCCGGAACAATTATTGATATACCGTTGGACAAAAACAAAAATCTAAAAAACATAGCAATTAAAGCCGTTGCCAATGATGTGATTATTGGTATTATGAGTTTAACATTAAACAAGAAATAAGATGAATAGAAAAGAATTTATAGGTACCACATTTCTGGCTTCGTTAGCTACGATGCTTCCTATGCGTGCCCATGAATTTTTAACTGCAAATACCCAGCCTGAACTTTCCGACTTTGAAAAAAGCCTAAGTCCGGTAGGTCGTGCTTTAGAATTTGAAGATTTTTATGTTTGGTGCAACAGTCCTATTGAAGGACCGGATGGAAAAATCCATGTGTTTTTTTCCCGTTGGCCAAAAGCCAAAGGTATGGGCGGATGGATTTCCAGTTCTGAAATTGCCCATGCTGTTGCCGACAAACCCGAAGGTCCTTACGAATATGTGAGTACTGTGCTTTCGCCAAGAGGTACCGGTTATTGGGATGCGACCACCTGCCACAACCCGAGTATCCATTTTGTTGATGGAAAATATGCCTTATTCTTTTTAGGAAATTCTAACGGAAAAATGGATACCAAACGCATTGGTCTGGCTACAGCCGATTCACTTTACGGACCCTGGACAAGACCCGATGAGCCATTATTGCTTCCGGGAAAAGAAGGAGAATGGGACGATTTATTGACCACTAACCCATCCTTTATAAAACATCCCAATGGTGAATATTGGTTGTACTACAAATCACTGGATACCGAAGGATACGTTCATCCAAAATTTGAAATTAAAGGCAACAGAAAATATGGTTTGGCTATAGCCAAATCATTGGAAGAACCTTACACCAAATACGAAGGAAATCCGGTTGTTGATTTTCACAATATGGGAAACAACCAACAATGTGAAGATGCTTATGTTTGGTACGAAGACAAGAAATTCAAAATGCTCGCCAGAGACATGGGCGTTTACGGAATTGACAAAGGATTATACATGGAATCCAAAGATGGCAAGCATTGGTCAAAACCATTAATTGGCTATCAGGAATTAAGTAAATATATTACACAACCACCGGCTCCAAAACATTTAAACCGTTACGGTCGGGTTGAAAGACCACAACTATTATTTCAAAATGGCAAACCCACTTATTTATTTACTGCCTCACAAGGTGGGAAATATGAAACTGCTTCGGCTTTTATTTTTAAAATCAACTAAATTATAATTTATGAAAAAGGTATTCATCGCACTATCTTTATGTTTGCTACTAACCACAGCAAAATCACAGGAAAAAATAGACCGAAAAGCATTGGTAACAAGACACAATGTTAACATTACTAAAATAGACACCCTGGGTTCTTTATCAGTAGGTAACGGAACCTTTGCGTATACCGTAGACGCTACGGGTTTACAAACTTTCCCCGATTATTATCAGGCGGGAGTACCACTGGGAACCCAATCCGAATGGGGCTGGGATGCTGTTCCGAATACCGAAAATTATAAATTTGAAGAAACACTTAGAATTTTAGAACAACACGGCAGACCCGTTTCCTATTCGATGCAACAAAAAACACCGGAGCATGCTGCAAAAGCCGTGGAATATTTCCGTGCCAATGCACACCGACTGCAATTAGGGAATTTAGGTTTTGAATTGTATAAAAAAAACGGTGCTTTAGCACAGCCTTCAGACATTAAAAACATCAAACAAGTTTTGAATGTTTGGACTGGAGAAATTGAAAGTTCGTTTACTTTTGATGGTACTGCTGTAAAAGTCTGGACGGCTTCGCATCAGGAAAAAGACGCTATTGGTGTTAAAGTAGTTTCGGATTTGATTAAAAAAGGCCAATTAAAAATCCGCCTGCGTATTCCTTTCCCTACGATGAAATGGGGCGACAACGGAAATTTATGGAAAGCCGATTTTGCTTATACCAGTACGCTTTCAAACAACGGAAAAAACGAAGCCATTATCAAACATAAAATGGATTCGATTACCTACAACATTGGTCTGAAATGGAAAGGAAATGCAGCCATTACCCAAAAAGAACCTCATTATTATCTCCTGACTCCATCAAAGAATAGTGAATTTGCTTTCAGCTGTCAATTTGCACCGGCATATAAAGGAAAATTAAACATTCCTGATGTAGCTGCAATACAAACCAGCAGTATTTCCGGCTGGGAAAAATTCTGGAAAAGCGGGGCTGCCGTTGATTTTTCACAATGTACTGATGAACGCGCTTTTGAATTGGAACGAAGAATTATTCTCTCTCAATACTTGACTAAATTACAATGTGCAGGTAACGAACCGCCGCAAGAAACAGGATTAACGTACAATAGTTGGTATGGAAAACCGCATTTAGAAATGCACTGGTGGCATGGGGTTCATTATCCGCTATGGGGAAGAGCTAATTTACTGGAAAAAAGCCTGCCTTGGTACAACAAAGTCTATGATAACGCTAAAAAAATTGCCGAAAGACAAGGTTTTGACGGAGTAAGATGGCAAAAGATGACCGATCCTGACGGTAACGAAGCGCCTTCTTCTATTGGAGCCGCTTTAATTTGGCAACAACCTCATTTTATTACCTATGCCGAATTAATGTACCGCGATCATAAAGACAAAGCCACTTTAGATTTATACAAAAAACGTGTTTTTGCCACTGCCGATTTTATGGCTTCATTTGCTTATTTCGATAAAGAGAAAAACAGATACATACTGGGACCGGGGATAATTCCGGCACAGGAGCGCTTTAAAGCCGAAGAAACTTTTAATCCTACTTACGAGTTGGCTTATTGGAATTGGGCTTTAAATACGGCCTTAGAATGGAAAAAACGAGTTGGAGAACCGGAAGTAACCAAATGGAAGGATGTTGTTGCTCAATTATCCAAGCTGCCTGTTCAGGAAAATGTGTATTTAGCTACTGAAAGTGCTACCGATTCTTATACCAATCCGGAATACAAAACCGACCATCCTTCGGTATTTGGAACATACGGAATGTTACCGGAAACGACTTTATTGGACAAAAACATCATGAAGAATACCTTCGATTTGATTTGGAAAACCTGGTCATGGAAAGAAACCTGGGGTTGGGATTTCCCGATGACGGCTATGACTGCGGCTCGTTTAGGAATGCCTGAAAAAGCGGTTGATGCTTTGTTTATGAATGTTCAAACCAATACGTATTTGGTCAACGGACACAATTACCAAGAAGGTCGTTTGCCTATTTACTTACCGGGAAATGGGGGAATCCTTACGGCAGTAGCCATGATGTGTGCCGGATGGGATGGCACTACCGAAAAAAATCCGGGTTTCCCTAAAGATGGTAAGTGGGATGTACGTTGGGAAGGTCTTGAAAAAATGTTTTAATATGCTAAATCCTGAGAATTAAAAATTCTCAGGATTTTTTTTTCACATCTGTTTTATTACAATTATTGTGAGGTTTAAACGTCCTTAGCATCCGCAGTCGAGCGTCAAATGTTTGAAGAATGCGTAAAAAGAAAAGCTGTTTGATCCGCCGCGGCGGAGAGTTCTTTTCTTTTAGCATTCGAAAACTAATTTGACCGACGAGGGTGCAAAGACTTGATTTTTTTGTTTCTTTTTTGATCAAGCAAAAAAGAAAATTATAACTATTAAAACCAAAACTTATCAGTCTAAACAGAATATCATTGATAAAGCATTTAAAAAAATTTAACAAAAAAGTTGTTATCCCATTAAACATATTTCTTTTTCTGTAGTCCTATGGTATAGAAATTGATAAATACAGCTTTTTCTATAACCAAACCAACAAAAAAAATGAAAAACACCTGGAATAAAAACCTAATAATAGCACTGGTCTTTCAACTATCCAGTTCATTATTATTCAGCCAAAAACAAATGGAATCCCTCGACAGAGGATTGATTGCAGTAAAAGAAAACGGTCATTTTTATGTAGGCTGGAGAGTTTTAGGTACTGACGCCGATAATTTGGCTTTCAATTTGTATCGAAAAAGCGGAACAAACGCAGCAGTTCGTGTAAACGACCAACCTATTTCTGGCGCAACCAATCTGATTGATGACAAAGCCAATCCTGCCGAAGAGAATAGCTGGTTTGTAAAAACCGTTAGCAACGGAGTCGAAAAAGAAGCCAAAGGAAGTTTCAGCATTCCAGCCAATAGTCCCGATAAAAACTATTTATCCATTCCGTTAAAAGGGATATCCGGTTATACTCCTAATGATTGTTCCACGGGAGATTTAGACGGAGACGGACGTTATGATTTAATTGTTCACATGACTGGAAAAGGAGCCGACAATTCTTTTACCGGATTGACCGACCCTCCAATTTTTCAGGCCTATACTCTGGAAGGTAAATTTTTATGGGAAATTAATTTAGGCAAAAACATTCGCGAAGGCGCACATTATACTCAATTCATGGTTTATGATTTAGACGGAGATGGCATAGCCGAATTTGTTTGTAAAACTGCCGACGGCACAACCGATAGTGCCAATAATGTGGTAGGAGACGCCTCAAAAGACTGGAGAGATACCGATCAAAAGTCGGCTACTTTTGGTAAAATACTACAAGGACCTGAATACCTGACTGTTTTTGATGGTAAAACGGGAAAAATAATCAATACAGTTCCTTACATTCCTGAAAGAGGGGATATTGGAAAATGGGGAGGAAAAGGCGGAAACGGGAAAAATGACCGAACCGGAAACAGAGTCGATCGTTTTACGGCTTGTGTTGCCTACCTTGATGGTGTACATCCATCTGTGGTGATGTGCCGAGGTTATTATGGCCGAATTGTTATGGCAGCCTGGGATTTTAAGGACAAAAAACTAAGCTCAAAATGGGTTTTTGACAGCAAAGACGGGAATAATCCGTTCTCCGGAATGGGGAATCACGGACTCTCGGTTGCCGATGTGGATAATGACGGAAAAGACGAAATTGTCTATGGTTCAATGGTTGTTGACAACGATGGAAAAGGTTTATACACTACCGGTTTTAGACATGGTGATGCATTACATGTAAGCGATTTAGATCCTGAAATCCCTGGTCAGGAAGTTTTTGGTGTTCACGAAATTGAAGAAGGTACAAAAGGTCCGGGAGTAGTTTTATTTTCGGCTGCTAATGGAAAAGTACTGTTTACTGCCGCTCCTAATGAAGACGTAGGAAGAGGTGTTGCTGACAACATTGACCCTAGCAGAATTGGAGCCCAAATGTGGTGGTCAGGTTCTAAAGGTTTATACGACATCAAAGGAAATGCAATTGGAGAAGCACCACGAGCAGCTAATTTTGTAATTTATTGGGATGGTGATGCTTCAAGAGAAATTCTGAATTCCAATTATATTGACAAATATGGAAAAGGTAGAATTTTCACTGCCGAAGGTGCCCGTTCTAACAATGGAACTAAATCTACTCCTGCCCTTTCAGCTGATATTTTAGGCGATTGGAGAGAAGAGTTGATTTTAAGAAGTGAGGACAACAGCGAATTACGAATTTATTCCACTACAATTCCAACGACTATCAGACAATACACCTTAATGCACGATTCCCAATATCGTTTAGCCATTGCCTGGCAAAATGTAGGCTACAACCAGCCGCCACATACCAGTTTTTATATGGGAACCGGCATGAAAACCGCTCCAAAACCAAATATTAAATTGGTTCCTTAAAAGTTTATCTTAGATATATTTTTTAAAAGCACAGCTTAGGCTGTGCTTTTAATGTTTGTAAGAAAAATATTTTTATTTACTTATTGAATTTTTTTACCAATCTTTGCAGGCACACTCTCGTTATATAACGAGACAATGCTAATGATTATAGTAAATCTGTGCGATTAGGATTTATTCTTATTCAATATTTACAAATAAACTCTTTTAATTATGGACATAATAAATTATATCAAGGCATTAATAAGTCCCCAAGGAATAATACTTCTAGCAACGATGATAGGTGCTATTTACGTATTTAAAACTAGTATTGACAATGATAATGCACAAGAAAAAATCAAAGACGGTGTCATAAAAATTGATGAAATAGTAACTAATTCAGAGAAAAAATTAAATGATGCTGGTGAAGCTCTTTCAAAAAACAACACTTTAGTTGTCGATAACCTAAAGAAAACGATTAAAGCAAGTGAACAACTACAAGAAGCCAATGAACAGTTACAAAAAGCGAGTGAGCAATTGCAGAAAAATTACAAACAAATAGTCGAAACTCTCAACCAGACAATAGAAGGAAAAAATGCAACTATTAAAGCACAAGACGAAGTTATTGGACAAATAACTGGCGGGAATAGTTATCCTGAACTTTCACTTAAAAAAGGTGGTTTTTATTTAAACACACATGGCTCTTTCAGTATTCCTAATTTAAAAATAAGTATATGGGTAATTCCTAATTGTTTAAACATACCTAAAAAAGTTACTATTGATTATCTTAGAGAAAACATAACAGATCAAAAATATATTATACCTATTGTAGCTATAAGATATTCAAAACTATGGGCTGGTTATAACATCCAATCAATAGAAGTAGAAAATTTCAAAAGCTATCTCCCTAATGAGGACGGAAATATGCACGCTTTTGAAATTTATTTTGAATCCGATTACAAAAAATGGAAACAAAGAATAAGAATAATTTCTCATAATGGAAAATGGGAAATTGCAGATTTATTAGATGAAATACCAACTACCCAAAGAGATAATATTTTTTTTAGTGAAAAAGAAATTTATCGGCATGTTTCAGAAAATTTTCCTTCAGCTCAATCTGGAGCATGGAAAATGATTCCTTTTTTTAATGCATTACCAAGTGATTCGGCGAAACTAGGCATCATACCTATTGAATACAATGACAAAAATGGAATTTCAGATTATTCATTTGATAATTTATAATAAAAATCCTTACCAGCTCCGCAAAGTTTGCAACTTTGCGGTAGCGATTATCGGTTTACAACCGATATTATGTCTGTCAGAGACAGATTAATGCATCCTCAAAGTCACAGACTTTGAGGAGCCAAGCTAAAAATTCATCGAATCTTTTTCCAAAAATCATCCTTAGGAAAGATATTTTTCAAAGTATATTTTGCAGCTTCTTCTTTAGACAATTGGTGTGACCAGGCTACTCCATCTGGTACTCGTTTACAACGAGTACCTACTTACGTTTAAGAACAAAATAAAGCGTTTGCAACGCGGCTTTTAAAAATCCTTATTCCGTCCAAACATAAGATTTTCACGCAGATTCTGCAGATTTTCGCAGATTTTCGCAGATTTTTTTTCGAAGCTAAATGAAAGCCACGAATTCACAAATTATTAAAAATTAATTCGTGAATTCGTGGCTCTATTTACGGTAAAAGCTTCATCGAATCTTTTTCCAAAAATCATCCTTAGGAAAAATATTTTTCAAGGTATATTTTGCAGCTTCATCCTTTGACAATTGATGCGACCAAGCCACTCTTTTATCCGTTTTAGCTCCTTTTCCTTTGTTGTTGTATTCGGCGTAAAAAGCCGTTTTCGTCTTATCGGCGAATCGCTCATCTTTCCATGGATTCCAGCCTTCAGCCAAAATATGGCTTCCTAAATTACAATTCATAAATACCGTTTTAGCATAAGGACGCCAAGGTCTGCCTAAGAAAACTTTGGTTACATTGGCATCGGCAATCAGTTTACAATTCAAGAACACATAACCAAATTGTTGATTCTCTGGAGTGGATGCCGCTGTTATATAAGAATCCCTTTTACTTTTGATGACACAATTTTCAAAAACTGCCGTTGCCGGTCCAAAAATAAAATCGGTCGTTCCTTCGATATAGCAATTTTGATAATATTGATAGGTTCCGTCACCATCGGTCAATAGCGTATCCTGACAACCTAAAATTCTAGCATTTTTAATTATAAAACGATTACCTTTTGCACATAAAGAAACGGCCTGCCCTTTCTCACACCATGTATTTTCAATCGTTAAATTTTCAATTCGAACATCATCGGCGCGAACCAAAAGCGTGTATGAATCGGAAGTTCCAATATTTCGATTCGAATTTGGATTGGCTTTCCCCGAATAATCATCATACGTAATAATCGTATTGTCTTTACTCTCGCCTAGTAATTTCAGTCCTGGTTTTGAAGATGGAATGACTAATTTTTCTTTATAAATCCCTTTTTTGATGTAAATCACAACGGATTCTTTTTCAGTATTGGCAGCATCAATTGCCGCTTGAACGGTTTTGAAATCGCCACTTCCATCTTGGGCTACGGTTATCTTTTTATCCAAATCTTTTTTTAACTGCGCATCAATAGAAGCAACTGAAAAAACACAAAAAAACAATACTAAAATATACTTCATCATCTAAAAAAATTAATTATTCATCCTTTAAACCAAAAGGAATCGAAACCCAAAAATAAAGAAAAAAAACCCAGCTTTTAGTAATCGATTACATATTGTAAAAAATCACGAAATCACTTCATTATTAGGCGTTATTATCTTATTTTAGACGACTATTAAATACCCTAACAAAACCAATCAAAACAAGCATTTAATGAAAAACAAAATTCAATATTCCTCTTTACTAATACTCTTTTTTACAAGCCATCTTTTTTGGAGTCAGGAAAGCAAAAGCAGCTTTCTTATTGCCGATAAAAATAAAGTAAGTACTATTTACATCGACCAAAATGCAGACCAACTGGTGGTTTGGGCTGTCAATGAATTGGCAAACGACATTCAGGAAATCACAACCCAAAAACCTGCTATTGTTAAAACCCAAAAATCAAAGGGAGAAAACGGAATTTACATTGGGCAAATCAATGAAAATCTCTTTAAAAACAATAAAAAATTGAACTTAAAAGGTGCCTGGGAAAAATTCAGCATCAGTACCGAAAAAAACAATTTGTATATCGTGGGGAGCGATGTGCGCGGAACGGTTTTCGGAATTTTTGAAACTGCCGAAAGATTAGGGATTTCCCCTTGGAAATGGTGGGCTGATGTCAACAATATTAAAAAAGAAACATTAGTTCTTACTCTTCCTACCGAAGGAATTACCGAAAGTCCTTCGGTGCAATTTCGTGGCATATTCTTAAATGATGAAGACTGGGGACTACAACCCTGGGCGGCTAAAACTTTCGAAAAAGAAACTGGTGATATTGGCCCTAAAACCTACGAAAAGATATTCCAATTGTTATTGCGTTTGAAAGCCAATACCATTTGGCCGGCAATGCACGAATCGACTAAAGCGTTTTTTCATATTGAAGGCAATAAAGAAATGGCCCAAAAATACCATATTCTATTGGGGACTTCCCACGCCGAGCCAATGTTGAGAAACAATGTGGACGAGTGGAAAAAAGAAACCATGGGTGCTTTTAATTATTTTACCAATAGCGAAAACATCAATAAATATTGGCAAGGGCGCTTAAATGAAGTTCGAGACAGTAAAGCAGAAGCAGTCTTCACAATGGGAATGCGTGGCGTTCATGACAGCCAAATGGAAGGTGCAAAAAATGCAGAAGAAGCCAAAAATATGGTTGAAAAAATCATTGTGAAACAACGCGAAATGCTGGCTTCGACATTTAAAAAACCTATTACTTCGATTCCGCAAGTATTGATTCCGTATAAAGAAGTTTTGGAACAATACAACAAAGGACTAAAAGTTCCTGAAGATATTACCCTGATGTGGACCGATGACAACTATGGCTACATCAGACGAATTAGCAACGAAAAAGAACAAAAAAGAATTGGCGGTGGCGGTATTTATTATCATTTAAGTTACTGGGGAAGACCTCATGATTATCTATGGCTATCGTCTATGCAGCCGGGTTTAATTTGGTCAGAAATGTCTAAAGCTTACGCCAACGGAGACAAAAAAATGTGGATTGTGAATGTGGGCGACATCAAACCTGCCGAATACGATTTGGAATTCTTCATGGACTTGGCCTGGGATATCAACTCCATAAAACCAGATGGAATTAACCAACATCTGAAAAACTGGGCAGCAAGAGAATTTAATGATGCCGTTGCCAATGATGTTAGCAACGTCATGAGTGAATATTATAGATTAGCGATGTTGAGAAAACCGGAATTCATGGGCTGGAGCCAAACCGAACCTACTACCCAAATTAAACCATCTGAATTTACTACTGAAGAAGCCAAACGAAGAATTCAACTTTATGATCAATTAGTCGAAAAAGTAAATGGTTTATCTTCTTCTATTCCTGAAGAGCGAAAAGATGCCTGGTTCCAATTGGTTGTTTATCCTGTAAAAGCTGCAGCTTACATCAATCATAAATTTCTATATTGGAAATTATCTTTAGAAAGTAAAGATCAGGCAGAAAAGGAAAAATTCGAAAATTTATCGAAAGAAGGATATCGTCAAATTGAAGAATTGACTCGTTATTACAATACTGAAATGAGTAATGGGAAATGGGCTAACATGATGAGTATGGCTCCGCGAAAACTGCCTGTTTTTGATGCTATAAAATACGATAACCCAATAAAAATTGAAGAAAAGAAAGAAGCAACAACTACTGAATTAATCGCGATTCAGGCAAACCATTTTTCAGCAACTCAAGGGGTAAAAAATTACCAATGGAAAGCGATAGAAGGTTTTGGATACAGCAATGCGGCTATCACGCTGTTTCCTTTAAAATCAAGTTATTTTGAAACCGAAAAACCTTCGGTAACTTATACTTTCGAAACTAAGAATACTGGCGAATATGAGATTGAAGTGCGTTTTATCCCAACACACGCTAATGATTCCAATCATCAGGCAACAGTTACATTCGACTCAAATACCAGCAAAACTTTCAAGTTGAACAGCTATGACAGAGATGCCAACTGGAAAGCAAATGTGTTACGAAATGCAGCTATTGTTAGCCTTCCTGTAAAAATAGAAAACACAGGAAAACACACTATCAAAATCGAGGTAAATCAAACCGGAATTGTAATTGACCAATTAGCGATTTACCCAAAAGGACAAAAAAAATATGAGATACCATTTAAATAACGGTATCTCATATCTATAAAAAAGTCCGCAAGCGGACTAGTTAGCACACAGATAACACAGATTCAACTGATAAAAACGGATTTCTCTTAACTAAGAAAAATTCAATCTGTGATAATCTGCTAAAATCCGTTTCATCTGTGTGCCAATTTTTATCCTGATAGAAACTAATTTATTTATTCAACTCAACCGGAGGCAGATTATCTACCTCTTTTTTTGTTAAAACCAAATCTCTAATTTTGCTTCCTTTTAAGTTTCTTAACTCTTCGGCAGCAATTTTAGCTGTAAAATCGGCTCCTGCTCTGCCGGTATGAGTATGATCTTTAGGAAAAAATGCTTTTACTTTTTCCTGTCCTATAACTTCATATTGATCGGCTACTTTTCTACTTAAATTGATATAATCTGTTTTTTCGGCAGCGGCAGCTTCCTGAGCCCATTTGATATAAGTATTATCTCTTTGCTCCACTTTTCCATTTGGCCATTCGTTTCTTGGCGTTAAGCTCATAACAATTGGAGTTCCTCCTTTTTCTTTGGTTTCACGAATGAATTTCTTTAAATACCAGCCATAAGTATGTACTGTTTCCATCAAACTATCAGCACGATTTACCTGTTGTGTTTCTTCGCCAATTCCATTGATAGAACCTCTGAATTTTTCGCTATCAATTTTACCTGCATCGTTATGTCCAAATTGAAGAATAACAAAATCATCCGGTTGGATTTCTTTTTTCACCTTGTCCCAAAGTCCTTCAAAATCAAAAGTACGCGAACTTCTACCTCCTCTTGCTTTGTTAACGATATTTACTCGGGTAGTGTCAAAATAACGCGGAGCCATTACTCCCCATCCTACTGCATTTTCATTGTTATTGTTCGCCATAGTCGAATCGCCAATCAGGAAAACATTAATTTTTCTAGGCAATTTGATTACCGGATTTTCTAAAATGTAATTCTTCAAAGGACTCGCAGATGCCTTTAATCCTTCGATTACTGAAGTGGCAGCCATCACAGCTCCTTTAGCCGATGGATGTGTATGGTCTTTTTTATAAAAATAAGTTCCTGTTACTTTGGCTTCGCCAAATTGCTCTAATTTCTTAGCCATTCTATCATTCAAATCGATGAAAGTTACTTTCTCCTGATCGGCAATTTGTTTCGCCCATAATCCATAAGAAGTATTATTTCTTGGCAATTTTCCGTCTTTCCAGGTATTTCTTGGAATTGGCGACATCACAATAGGAATAGCTCCTTTTTCTTTAGCCTCTTTCACTACTTTACGGATGTACCAACCGTAAGTATGCACAATTTCGTGCTTTTTGGTAATCAAATTATCAATTTCCTCTGTCTTATCAGAAATCCCTTTTATGGTTCCTCTGGCTCTAATGGTATCATTCAGCGGGCCATCATCATTATGCCCCCATTGGATTAAAACATAATCGCCTTTTTTCAGTTTTTTATAAACCGCATCCCACAATCCTAAATTTTGATACGATCTGGAACTTGTTCCACCCAGCGCATGATTTTCAATTCTAACTTTGGTAGAATCTAAAAATTGCCCAATGTAATCGCCCCAGCCCCAAAGACCACCAGCTCCATCGCCACGACCATTTTTAACTGTAGAATCGCCTACGGTATACACTGTTATTTTTTGCTGTGCCTCAGCCTTAAATTGTGCTAAAAAAAGTGCTAAAAAGGCAAATAGCATTAATTTATTAATCTTCATTTTTATTTGGTTTTATTATTATTTGGTTGCTATTCTAAAATCGAACCATAAATTCATCTGAATTCCTTCATCGCCACTTTTAATTCTAATACTAGCTGGCTGGCTATGTGGCCCATGGTGCTCAATAGGTTTAAAGTCACGCATGGCCGGAATCTCATACATAAACGAAATATTTCCTTCAGGGAAAGCCGGTTGCGGATAAGCACCTTCAAAAGCATTTTTAGGTAAATCCGGTGTAAATAATCTTAAGAAAACTTTCTCGGAGGCAGAAAACATTTTGAAGCTATTATTCCCTTTGGATTTCAAAGCTCCTGCGTAAAAATCAGCATGATAACCTTTAAACTCTGGCAAAATCATATTTTCAAAACTCTCTCCAGGAATAGTCTGATTGTATTCTTTCTCCCAAACTCCATAAGTTGTTCCTTGAATTCTGTTTTTCCAAACATGATAAGGCCCTTTTCCAAACCATTTCATGCTCTCAACTCCTTCTTCAGGAAAATCAAAAGTGATACCAAAAGCATCTACTTTATCCTGGAAAAAAGCACCATCAAAACCATTGTTAGCTCCAGCATCTTTTAGCGCTAACATTTCCATTTTCAATCGACCATCGGCAGTCATCGTCCATTTGATTTTTTTGATTCCGCCAACATAATTTACTGTAAGTACAGCAGCATTATTTTCGACAGCGGTTTCAACACTTTTTACTTCGGCTATCATCCCAATTGGCGTAGGTCCATTAGTTAAAGGAACAATGCCGTTTTTGTTTTTAACTGTGATAATTTTTCCAGTTTTTTTATCGAATATAACCTGAACATCTTTACTAATCAATGAAACTGAAGCTGCCTCGTCTTTAATACTCACTTTTGCCTTGGTTTCTTTTTTCAACAAAAATTTCTCAGCAAAATAATCTGCTTTATGAATCGTCCATGTCCAGGTATAAATCTCTCTTCCATGTTGATCATGTGCTATGATTTCGACTAAATCTCCTTCGAAAAAATTAGCCGAAACCGGAATTTTTATTTTCGCCTTCTCACCTGGTTCGATACTTGGAATTTCAATTTTTCCTTTATCTAAAATCGAATTTTCATTCTTAGCATATAAAGCGTCTTTATTAGCCTTAACCACTTTGTACTCCATGGTACAAGAATTAAGGTTGCTAAAAATATAATCGTTACTTATAAAAAATGTGCCATCAAATTTTGATGTAATACTTACAGGAGAAAATTGAATTGGTGCCCAAATTTCCTTAATCGCATAAAAACTTCCTTCTTTTTCACGGTGAGGTCCCAAAATTCCATCGGCAGCCAAAGAACCTTTCGAATCAAATTGTTCTTTTCCTGTCCAATCAGATCTCTTCACCGCTTCATCACAAAAAACCCAGATAAATCCACCTGCAAACAACGGACTTTCTTTAAAATGATTCCAAAAATCTTCCAGTCCTGCCCCTCCACCATTGTCATAAGTAGCGTGCATAAATTCTGTTGGAAAGAAAACATTTTCTCCCTTTACGAATCGGTGAATTCCGGTTTGATACGCTGGATAATGATGCGCATCCCAACCATCAAAATCTGACCAAGGGTGAATAACAATACGTTTTTGAGGATCTAAATCTCTAAAAACCTTGTCTACATTATAATTCCATCCGCCTTCGTTTCCATTATCCCAAATAATAACCGATGCATGATTGACATCTCGCGTTACCATTTCTGTTACTAATTTAGTTCCTGTCTCAGTATCATAAGAATTTTGCCAACCTGCTAATTCATCCAAAACAAAAATCCCTAATGAATCGCAAACTTGTAGAAAATGACTGTCCGCAGGATAATGGCCACGCACAGCATTCATATTCATATCTTTTAGCAAATTCACATCCATGATGCTCAAACGCTTGCTGGTACTTCTTCCAGACTCTGGCCAAATTTCATGTCGGTTAACTCCTTTCATGATAATCTTCTTTCCATTCACATAGATTCCGTCTTTTTTGATGAATTCTAAGGTTCTAAAACCAATACGTTCAGTAATTTCGTGAATGGTTTTCCCGTTTTGTTTCAATTCTAATTTTAGATTGTACAAATTAGGCGTTTCCGGACTCCACGGCTTGATATTTGGAAACTGCATGTTAATGACTTTTTTAGCTTCTTTAGCATTAACATCAAAAGTATGTGTTCCAATGATTTTATTATTTCCATCAGCCGAAATAGAAGCCGTAATCGAGCCTTTTTGAGAAATATTCTGAAGATCTAAATGTGCATTCAACGTTCCATCCATTTTAGCATCTACAGCAACATGAGCTATATTTTCTTTTGCCATGATTTCTAGCCAAACCGGGCGATAAATTCCTCCAAAAAGCCACCAATCGGCCTTTCTTTCAGCAGCATTTACTGAATTGTTAGCCGAATGTTTAGAAACATGTGCTTCTAAAACATTGTTTCCTCCATAATTCAACAAAGACGAAATATCATATTTGAATTCGTAAAAACCACCCTGATGAATGGGTCCTGCTGATTTTCCGTTAATTTTAACTTCTGTATCAGTCATGGCTGCGCCAAAAACAATATAAATGGTTTTGCCTTTATCTGAAGCCGAAATTTGGAATTCATGTTTATAGAAACCTTCTTCTTTACTTGGTTCCTTTTGGTTTAATTCTTTGTACCAACGGCCATAAGTATATTCGCCAAAACCTTCCAGTTCCCAGTTTGACGGCACATTAATTTTAGACCATTGCTTGCTGTTATTTCCAGCGGTACACATAAAATCCCATTTTACAGGATGTTCAAAATCTGTCCCTGAGAGGAACACTTTTTTAGTTTCTTGAGCATTTGCAGTTATTACACATAAAAACGGTAGAAATAATGCAAAGGCAGCTTGTAATGATTTTTTAAAAAACATAAAATTTGATTATAGAATTAGTTTCCGTCTGGTTTTACAATTTCAAAACGATTACTCATAGGCAGCGTCCATTTTGCGAAAGCATTCGGCTGATTAGGATTATATTGAGGCACTTCTTTTAAGAAATATTGAGCCAAAGGGCTGTTTAAATCACGAAGTCCTTTCATCACACAAAGTGCAATTTCATTGGCTCCAAAAGAATTGAAATGGGTGTTATCTTCTAATTTTTCTTTTTGCCCCGGAAAAGTATTCGCTGGATATTGAACAAATGCTTTTCTGGATGGTTCATCTCCCCAGCTTTCATAAAGTGTTGTAGTTAATTTTGTAATATCTACTAAAGGAACATTCATTTCCTGAGCTACTTTTCGCATGGCATCAGGATAATCCCCATGTGTTGGTTTTAAAGTTCCGTCGGCATTAAAAGCACGACGTTGAACCGGAGTTATCAAAATTGGAATTGCACCTTTGTCTCTGGCTGCTTGAACATATTCACGAATGGAAGCTGAATAGGAATCCCAAGGACCAATGCCCTCGCCTTTTTCTTTTTCATCATTATGAGCAAATTCAACAATTAAATAATCTCCCGGTTTGATAATAGACAAGACTTTTTTCAAACGCAAACTTGCCTTAAAAGAACGCAATGTAGCTCCGGAAACCGCATAATTTGCCACCACCACATTTTGGTCAAAATAATTGGTAATGAATTGCCCCCATGATGCCCAAGGCTCTAAATCCTGATCGGTTACTGTAGAATCTCCAGCCAGATAAACTGTTTTAACATTGGTTATTGGAGTAATACTAATACTTTTAATTTCAACTGTTCCCAGAAATTCCAAAGTCAATTTTTCATCCCAATTTAATTGTCCCAAATCCCTGTCTTTTAGTTGAATTTGCGATTTTTCATCAATTTTGGAAGTTCTCACATTTACATTAAAAACTTTAGTAGTCGTTTCTCCTTTTTTAAGTACTTGCTGGTCTAAAAACAATCTTCTGGATTCAGCTTTAATAGTAGTTGTAGTACTTTTAGTTTTACTGCCAAAAGTTACCGTAACCTGATAATTGCCTTCAGGAACTTTTACCGAAAAATAAGTTGGCTTCTCAGTTGCAAAAGAATTTTTATTGACTTTCACATTTACCACAGTATTAAAATCAAATCCGTATCCCGTAGCTGAATCATAGCTTACTGATTTATTAAGCATTACAGCCTTTTTGCTTTTCTTTACTTTTTTTCCAAATAAAAAAACTTTCTCTCCTATTGTATTAGAATCTTTTACAATAGTTTTTGCTAGTATTTCTTCAGTAACGGTTGCTGCATTTACAACCTGAAAACTACACCATAAAAGCATTAGGAAAACCATCTTGTTTTTTCGAATCATAAAATATCTGATTTACTTTTTAAATAAAGGACTAAAGTAGCTTATTCAGGACAAAGCAGTATCCTGCACTGTTAGGTTGCCAACAAATTCACTCTTTTAGTAACTAAAATTGAACACAAGAAAATATTAACAAATCACATTTTTACTTTTTAACAAAAAACAATAACTAAAAATTCTTTCAAAATAGTTTTTGAGTTAATTTTTTTTTCAAAAAATGGATAATTTGTAAGCCTTTTTATTAAAAAAACCAGCATTTTAATCTTATGCTTATTTTTTTTCGAAAAACAGGTAGGTACAGGATACGTTAATTAAAAGTTAATTTTATTTTAGCATCCATAATTATTTTAACTATTTTTTTTGTATTTTTAAATTATAGTCACAAATTTTTAACATATTATCATTACACAAAAAAAACCAAACCTAATTAATTAACAAAAACCATTTTTTATGAAACATTCATTCGTAAAGTATTTGGTGTTCTTTAGCATCATGCTGACCAACATGATTGCCTTAGCACAAACCAATACCATCACAGGAACTGTCAAAGACAATGCAGGCATGCCAATACCTGGTGCCAATGTATTAATCAAAAACACCACGAGTGGTGTACAAACGGATTTTGACGGAAAATTTGCTATCAAAGCAAAACCGGACGACATCCTTGTTGCTTCATTTATCGGAATGAAAACAACCGAAGTAAAAGTAGGCAACCAGACCAATATTAACTTTAAACTAGAAGAGGAAGGAGCAAAATTAGAAGAAGTAGTCGTGGTAGGTTATGGTACAAGAAAGAAAAAAGACTTAACAGGATCCGTTGTTAGTGTAGGCGCTGAAGAAATTGCATCCAGACCTGTACAAAATGCTGTACAGGCCATGCAGGGAAAAGCTGCTGGTGTTGACATTGGTTCTAACGAACGTCCCGGAACTGTAGGTAATATTAATATTCGTGGATCACGTTCCTTGACAGCATCTAATTCTCCTTTGTATGTAGTCGATGGAATCCCATTAAACTCCGGAGGTATCGATTTTATCAATCCTACTGACATTGAATCTATTGACGTACTTAAAGACGCTTCCGCAACCGCCATTTACGGATCTCGTGGAGCTAATGGTGTAATCATTGTTTCTACCAAAAAAGGAAAAAACGGAAAATTCACTATCAATTACGACTCTGCTGTTAGTACAGAAACAATCAATGAAAGAGCACCATTGATGAATGCCGGAGAATACATTGAATTACGTCGTTGGGCCAGACATTATTCTAATCCGGCAGGTTTTCCAAAAGGAAATGCACCAACTATTGCCAATGACCGAGACATATTTTTAGCAACAGCCGATCCTGCTGCTTGGGCCAATATAGAAAAAGGATGGGCTGGAGGAACTTGGGACGGTTCAAAAGTAAGTACAACCGACTGGACTAAATATGTTACTCAAACAGGAGTTACCCAACAACATACTTTGAGCGTTAGCGGTGGTGCCGAAAAAATAAAAGCTTATGGTTCTTTCGGATTCCTTGACAACACAGGAACCTTAAAAGGGCAAAGTTACCGACGTTACAACGGTATTGCTAATGTTGATATCACACCTACAAAATGGTTTTCTATGGGAGTTAGCCTTAACACCAGTTACGGTTTGAACGAATATGGGTTATCCAATGTAGGCCGATCTGCAGTTGCATCTTCTGATGGGATTTACCTTACTGCCAGACAAAATTTACCTTATGCAGTACCACTTGATGCCAATGGCAACAGAATTCAAAATCCGGGAGGAGACTCTACCATTAGGAACGTTTTTGAAGAACACAAATACTCTCAGGATCAACGCTTAACATTACGTGCTTTTGGTAGTTTGTATGCTCAATTGGATTTTGGTGGATTTTCTTCCAAACTAGATGGTTTAAAATACCGGATCAATTTTGGACCGGATCTTACTTCTTATCGCAATGGAGTATTTTTAAATGGACTATCTTCAGCCCGTTCCGGAACCAGTTTTGCCTCATTAGCGAAAAATCAAACCATATCCTACACTTTGGATAATTTACTTTTGTACAACAAAACAATTGGAAAGCATGATTTTGGCGTAACCTTATTACAAAGCCAGACAGAATACTTTAATGAAGAAAGCGCTATGTCTGCACAAAATATAAAAAATGCTGACAACAAGTGGAATGCGTTGACTCCTGCTAATGTGACCTTAGAGAACTATTCTTCAAACATCACAGAAACCGGACTATATTCTTACATGGGAAGACTAACCTATGGCTATGATGACAAATATCTTGTAACCGCATCACTTCGTTATGATTCAGCATCACAACTTTCAAAATTAAACAGAAGAGACCAATTCTCAAGTGCCTCTTTAGCTTGGCGTATAGACAAAGAAGATTTTTTACAAAACATCTCCTGGCTTAGTGCATTAAAATTAAGAGCAGGATACGGAGTAACCGGTAACGCTGCGGTACCGGCTTATGCAACGCAACCTCCATTAACACAAGTACTTTATTCCAATTCATCTGGAGTTCAAACCAATCTAAAGTTGGGTAATACTGCATTAGGCTGGGAAAAAACTACGCAATATAACTATGGTATCGACTTTGGTTTGTTCAACAACAGAATTTCAGGAAGTTTAGAATATTATACTTCTAAAACTGGTGACTTATTATTTGACGCAAGCACTGTAACAGTTCTTGGATTCAGTAGCTCCCTTGCAAACATTGGAAAAACAAAGGGGAACGGTATTGAACTTACCTTAAATACTGTAAACGTTAAAACTGCTGATTTTGAATGGAGTTCTAACCTAAGCGCTTCTTATCAAAAAAGTACCATTGTTGAATTACAAACTGGTAAATTTGACGATATTAACAATAACCTATTTATTGGACAGACCCGAGGTATTATCTACGGTTTTGAAAATAATGGTGTATGGAAACCGGAAGATGCAGAAGAAATGGCTAAATTTAATGCCTTCTTTCCTGTCAACTCACCTATTTTCACATTTGGTAACGCCAGACCGGTAGATCAAAACGGTGATTATAAAATTGATGCAAATAATGACCGTGTAATCTTAGGAAGTACTGAACCAAAATACATCGCCGGTTTAACCAACACCTTCAATTACAAAAACATCGAATTATCCTTTTTCGTTATTGGACGTTTTGGATATTTATACAATGTAGGCGGAGAAAACTTAAGCGGAAAAACAAGTCAACGAAAACTGGATTATTACACAGACGACAACACCGATGCAGAATACCAAAAACCATTCTTTTCAGCTGGTACTGGTGACTTATACAATACGATCTTTGGTTACAAAAACGGTTCTTTCTTAAAAATAAGAAACATCTCATTGGGATATAATTTCGAAGAAGATTTAGTTCAAAAATTAGGACTATCAAGACTAAGAGTCTATGTACAGGCAGCTAATCCGGGTATGATTTTCTCAAAAGTGAAATGGGTTGATCTGGACACTCAAACTACATATTCTAACAGAGGTATGACCTTAGGGTTAAATGTTCAATTCTAAGAAAATTAAATAAATAAATTATGAAAAATTATAAAAAACTATATATCAACCTAATGCTGGTAGCTACATTAGGACTTAGCACCTCTTGCAGCCAGGATTTCCTAGACGAAGAATTAACTACTGGTTACAATTCAGGATATTTAAAAACAGAAGAAGGAATCCTTGCCTTATCAGTTGGAACCTACTATCAGGTTTTTGCCTTAGATATGAACCGAGAAGTTCCGCTTACAGCAAATCAATCAGGAACAGACGAGTTCCATGTTGGAGGCGACCCATCTAACGGATTATGGAATTCTTATGCTTCAGGATTTGGATCATTTGTAACCGTATCCAACTCCAATACGGTTGCTGCTAATACCAATTGGGACAACCTATACATCGGAATAGGAAATGCCAATCAATTAATTGAATCGGCTACTGCAATTGCTTCCACCAATGATGCCGTTAAAAAAATAGCCTTAGGAGAAGGTCATTTTATGAGAGCTTACAATTATTTAAAATTAGTAAGACAATATGGTGGTGTTCCAATAAAATTAAACACAAGCAATGTAGTAGAACGAGAATTCACCAGAGCAACCAGTGAAGAAGTTTTAAGTCAGGTTATAGCTGATTTCACCCAAGCATACAATTTATTAAGTAATACAGGAGGTCCAAATAAAATTACCAAAGACGCCGCTGCACATTATCTGGCAAAAGCCTATTTAACCCGTGCAAGCGAAATTAACGATGCCTGGAATTCATCCACTAAAGCAGCCGACTTACAGCAAGTGGTTACTTTATCCGACCAAGTTATTGCAAATCACCCATTAACATCCAACTATGTTAACTTATGGGATTTTAAAGCTGCCAATGGAGCCAATGAAAAATTATCTGAATTAATTTTATCAGCCGATTTTAATTCTAATCAATTAACTACAGGAGGAAACCAACAACATTTGTATTTCCTTTCTACTTATGATCAATTACCTCAAATGATTCGTAATACAGCCGGAGGACGACCATTTAGCCGTTTAGCCCCTACCTACTTTACTTACGATATATATGACAAGGTAAACGACTCGCGTTTCTGGAAAAGTTTTCAAACTAAAAGTATTGTTAATAATGCTGCAGCAGGAAGCGGATACGTTAATGGCGATCTAGGTATCATGTATGTAATGAATAGTCCAACAGACAATCGATTTGCCTTAACCAGAAACGATGGAACTATAATCTATTCCAAAACAGGAAAAACTATTCCTCGCGTATTTGTAGCTTATGCTGCAGACAATTTTGGATTAATGAAAGATGTACGATTCCCTTCATTAAGTAAATACATGGATGGATCCAGACTTGATTTTAACGCCACAAAAGGAAGTCGTGACATCATATTAGCTCGTTCAGCAGAAACCTATTTAATGGCAGCAGAAGCTAAAATTCGTTTAGCAAAATTAGGGACTGGCTCTTATAGTGATGCTTTGAGCTACATCAACACCGTTCGTAATCGTGCTACCTACAAATCAGGTGAAGACAGAGCCGCTTACACTGATGGTTCAGCTGCATGGACTACTGCTGTACAAGGAGGAAGAGCTAGTTCTTTTATAGCGGAAAACTCTTACTATGAGTCAAACAACATCTCAAACACGACAGCTGCTACCGATTTAACTATTACTGGTATTAATGCACTTCCGGCAGCCGATCAGGCAGTAATAACCAAATTAGGTTACACGGCTGATTATGACCGTATGCTATGTTTAATCCTAAACGAGCGCACCAGAGAACTTTGTGGTGAATTCCACCGTTGGGAGGATCTAAGCAGAACAAAAACATTGGTAGCCAGAGCTAAAGAATACAATCCTGAAGCAAAACCTAATATACAAGACTACCACAACTTACGCCCTATACCTCAAACGTTCTTAGATGGAGTATACGTAAATGGAAGACCTTTAACGGCAGCCGAAAAACAAGAAATGCAAAATCCTGGTTATTAAAAACCCGTTACAATTCATCAAAAATGGAGGTCAAATGATCTCCATTTTTTTATCCCTAAAACTTATTATTCTGAAGAATTGAATAAAAGAAAAAGCTTGTAAATCGTAAGACTTACAAGCTTTTTTTATTTTCTCTACTCTATAAAAAATCAAATAGAATTCCTGTCAATAAAATTAAATGGATTTTTAATTTTCCCGGATTCTTTATTCAAAATCATACTGGCAGCAGTGGCTCCCATCATTTTAAAATCGGTTGAAATTACGGTAATTCCAAGCAACTCTTTCAACGGTGTGTCGTTATATGAAATAACACCAATCTCCCTTCCTAATTCAAAATCCTTATCTCTGATTTGTTTTACTAAACTCACCAAATCAGATTCCTCTATGGTAATAAACAAATCACCTTTTTTCAATACAATATCATCATAAACTTCTCTAAGAACTTCATACTCCAATCCTGAATCGACACAAAAACGTTTAAAACCGTTTAAAATTCGTCTTGGATAAGGATAAACAGAACTTTCGGGATAAATTAAAATTAGTTTATTGTATCTTGAAATTTTTGCTAAACCTTGTTTCAAAGCACCATAAATATCATTTTCATAATCCTGACAAACTTCGATTACTGAGTCTTCTATACCTTTGTTATTGTCTAAAATAACTAATTTCTCTTTCGGAATTTTATTGATTGCCTGTAGCACCCCTTCACCCGAACTAAAATGAGTTAAATCATCTGATTTAAAATGAGGCATAATTACATAATAATCATAACCCCCAAGGTATTTATCAATAAGATTTAAAAACAGCGTCTGATCACAATGATAAATATGTAAATCGGTTTGAGAGTTCCCTCCAATACTGTTAATAAAAGAGTTATAAATTCTCATTTTATAGGAACTCAATTTATTAATCAGGAAAAGCACATTTACTTTTGCAATTAATTTGGTACGGGTAACATAATAGCCTTTTCCCCTAATAGGAGTAATAATCTTTCTTTTTTTTAAAATATTATAGGCTTTTTCAACTGTATCTCTGGAAAGATAAAATTCCTCACTCAGCATATTGATAGAAGGTAACTTTTGATCCATCTGCAATTTGCCTGTAGAAATATTATTAATTATCGAATCTACAATTTGTTTGTATTTTGGGATTCTCGAATTTTCACTTAAACTTATTGTAAAGGAAACTCCTTCATCAACCATTTCTTTTGTCAAAAACTTTTCCATTTTACTTCTAAATTATATTTCTATTTCTTTACAACACCTAAAAATCCTTTGCATTATTCTTTGCTAAAAAAAAGCAATAATCCCAAATAAAAACTTGTAATCGATTACCAAATATAAAAAATTATTTCACTATAAAAATAAAAAGACTCAAAATAAAACAAAAAACACTAAATTATGAAAGAAAACATATCATATATGCAAAAACCCGACTGATTTAGTACAAACTAATCAATCGGGTTTTAGTATAAGATTAAAGTAAAAACTCCTTATAACAATCACTTTTAAGGAACTTCATCTCGTAAAAATTCTTTCTATTCTTTCATCAACTGCTCAAGCATTGATTTTGGTACTTCGAAAACACTTCCATGACGAATTCCTGATGGAAAAACCATCTTATCCGAAACATCTTCCCAGCCATTATCGGTTTGTTTCAGAGCACCATATTTATGATCTCGGTATTTATCAAAATACACCAACCATTTCCCTTCAATTTTAATAGCTGTTGGCCCTTCTGCCCAATAATTCCCCGTAATTGGAGCACTTGCTTTTGAATACGGCCCTGTTAATTTATCGCTATAAGCTACTTTTAGGTTTTTCTGAGCAGGAACTTTTGTTTCGTCTTTCAAAAACATTATATAGCCTTTACCATCTTTTAAAATCGAAGAATCAATCACATTAAAACCTGGCTCATACAGCAATTTTGTTGGACTATAAGTTTTAAAATCCTTTGTGGTTGTATAATAAATTCGGTGATTGTAACCGCTATCTTCAGTAGATTGTGTCTCAGGAAATTTCCCCACGATGGTACTTGCCCAATAAATCATGTACTCTTTATTCACCTCATCATAAGTAATTTCGGGAGCCCAGGTGTTACGAGTTCCGTTTTCATGAGCCATGACAGGCAAGAATTCCTGTTTTGACCAATGAATCAAATCTTTAGAAGAAGCATATCCAATTCCTTTATCGGTCCAGCTTACCGTCCAAACCATGTGATACAAACCATCGCCACCTTTAATAATACAAGGATCTCTCATTAACTTGTCTTTTCCAACTTCGGGAGTTAAAAACGAAGCATCTTTTTTTAAAGATAGCCATTTGTAACCATCCTCGCTATAAGCCAAATGCAAACCATCTTCTCCATTTCCTTTGAAATATGAAAAAAGATAAACCGATTTTTCAGCAATTATTTTATTGGCTACCAACCAATGTTCTAAAGAAGCAGACCAATCAGTATGTGTGCCTTTTGTTCCCAATCCAAAACCGTGACCTCCGTTTTGGTACAGGTGCATTTCGGCAGCTACTTTGTTTTTCTTTAAAACCATGTAGTAATTAATACTATTTTCTACAGGAACAGCATGATCATCAGTAGCATGAACTAAAAATGTTGGCGGCGTTTTTTCATCAACTGCATTTTCATTCGAATATTTAGCAATCAAATCAGCCGAAGCTGTTTTTCCCAAAAGACTTTCCTTCGAACCATTATGAGTAATTCCATTTTCCATTGAAATTACCGGATAAATCAACATTGAAAAATCAGGTCTGGCACTAATTTCTCCTTTCGAGTCATATACTTTATCTAAATAATGCGTGGATGCTGTTGAAGCCAAATGCCCTCCGGCAGAAAATCCCATAACTCCGATTTTTGTTTCATCCAAATTCCATTTTGCAGGATTTCTTCGCAATGTTCTGATAGCTTCCTGAACATCCTGCAATGGGCCAACAGTTTTGTCTTTCATGATTTCATCCGATGGCAAACGGTATTTCAAAACAAAAGCCGAAACGCCAATAGAATTAAACCATTTTGCCACATTGATTCCTTCTTTATCTATAGACAAAACCGAATATCCACCACCGGGACAAATAATAACCGCTGGGTTTTTACCCGATTTATTTTCGACCAAAAAAGGCATTAAAGTAGGCTCTACTACTTTTCTGATTCCTGTTCGATTGCCCTGAGTATCTAATCGGGCTTCTTCTTTATAAGTTTCATTTTTAATAACTCCGGGAATTTTATCCCACAAGGGAAATGCTGCACTTTCCTGTGAAAATCCATTAATGGACAATCCTAAAAAAAGTACCAATCCAAATAGTGTTTTGTTCATTTTATTCATCATTTTTTTAAATTCTATTACTACAATACGCGGTTCATTATTCATTTTACTGCTTTTTATTTTTGTTCAAAACAACCTAAATCAGGGGCTTTCCCTTTAAATGGAAAACCAATAGTAACTCCGGCATCAATTAAATCACTCGATGGAGCTAATTTTAAAAAATCAATATCGGGCAAACTCCCATCGGCCTGTCTTGGTGCCATCAATAATTTTTCGTCCAAACTTAAAAAATCAGCAGCTGAAATCGTAATTTGAGATAAATCAAAATAATTATTTTTCAAAATACAACGTGACTTATCAATATTAGTCAATTCTTCTGAAATTGCCCTAAAACCTAAATTATTAACCATTTCGTGATTCCATCCCGGCCCATCAGTACCAAAATCTGTTGGATTCAAAGCTACACAATTGAGCATATTGTAATTCCTTTTATTCAGATACGCCGTATTGTTTTGCCAATAATTGCCTTCTAAATGATGATTCGCATAAAATCCGCTTTGTTTATTTTTTACGGCTAAACAAAATCGGATTGTATTTTTAGGTATCGGAGCATAGTTTTCTATGAGATCATTATAAGGTCTCTTTCCTGCTCCATAGCCTCCAATTTTAAAACCGTTTCCATCAGCACGCCCAATAAAACCGGTAGAATAGCCATTATAAAAAGCCCAGCAATTTTCAATTATTACCGGCTCAGCATTACTAATCAAATCAAAACCATCATCACTATTAAACCAAGCCCGGCAACCTCTAAAAACATTATTTATGCTTCCTTTTTCAAGATGACATCCAAAACCATCGGTATTTCCACCTTTTCCGCCTTCGGAAACCGAGTCCCAATTATTATAAGCATCGCAATTTAAAACTAAATTATTAGAACCACTAAGCATGTAAACTCCAATAGCCATATTGTCGTGCATACTTAATTGTTCCAGCTTATTGTTGCTTCCACGAACTTCAAAACATTCGGATTGTGTGTGTTTTTTAAGTGTTACCTGAACGCCTACTACTTCAATTCCTTTTATATGAATATTATTCCCATCGACTAAAAAAGCAATAATACGCTTTCCAGCAGGTTTAATATTTTTATAATCAAAAACAGGTTTTTCATTTTGATAGGCTAAATACGAAATTCCGTCTTTATCTAATTTGGTAACAAAAGCCCAAATACTTTTTTGTTGTGCAATATGGTCTTCCCGCATGGTATAAACTCCGCCTCTTATAAAAACGGTATCACCTGAACTGGCTAATTCCTGCGCTCTTTTGATTGTTTCAACCGGAGTTTTAATTGCTCCGTCATTAGTATCATTTCCTGAAGGAGCGACGTAGAATTCTTTTGCTAAACAAAAGAAACTATTCAAAAAAACTACTGCAATTAGAATCTTAAATTTCATTAAAAATCAATTAAATTAGGCGTTTTAGCAATTAATATCCATTAAAAAGGGAAGTTAATTAACTTCCCTTTTTTTATTACAAACTATTTCAAACTTATTTAAAATAGGATTTTATATTACTTCATTTTATAAATTTCAGAACCCGCTAACAGGAAGCAACCTAATCCATAATCTTCAAAATCAGGAATTTTATCATAGCTTAATGGCATACCATCTTTTGGTTCTTTTCCTGTAGATTGTAAATATCCTAAGAATCCATTTTTATGTAAACTTTCGGTTGTTAATGCTTTCCAGGCTTTTTCAACTACAGGTAAATAGGTTTTCTTATCTAAAATTCCATTGTTAATTCCGTACGCAATTCCGTAAACAAACAACGCCGTTCCCGAAGCTTCTTTTTCTCCATAATTATTTGGATCATGCAAACTTGCATTCCAGAAACCATCGGCTCTTTGAATAGGCACTAAGGCTTTAGCCATCGCTTTTAAATCTTTTACATATTGCTCTCTGTGTGGTGCATCCTCTGGAATAATTGTCAATACTTTTGCTAATGCGCCAATTACCCACCCGTTTCCACGACTCCAGTAACAATCTTCTCCATTTGGTTCTTTGTAAGGAGGATCAAAATCGGCATCACGCCACCATAATCCGTCTTTTGGGTTATACAATCCGTTGTCTCCATGATTATTTCTGGAATACATGTACATTTCATACATTTTCTCATAATAACGATTGTCTTTTTCCAAAACACCCATTTTTGCAAAAACCGGCATCCCCATTTGGATAGCATCAATCCAGGACCAATCGTCATTTTGAGGTGTATTCAACAACATATTGATATTTGCCTTGGTATTTTTCAACTTCTTAGCATCCGGTTCTAAATTGTACAAATCAATATAAGTTTGAGCAGCACAATAATTATCGGCATTACGAGTGGTGTTACCTCCGTTAAATCCCCATTTGTGTGATTCGGCCCAATCGTAAGCATATTTATAATATACCTCTTTAGGATAGATTTCGTGCAAAGCCATTAATCCTTCATAATAAACCCCACGAGTCCAAATATTACTTGGACGCTCTTTATTTGTAATGATGGTTTTACCTGTATCAGGCCATTTGTCCATAAAATATTTATTAGCCAATTCCATCTGTGCCAAAACTGCTTTTTTATCTAAAGTTTGCTGAGCAACCGAAGCCGAATTGTATAACAAAAAGGATGTAAAGATGAAAACCAATTTCTTCATTTGTCTTTTGTTTTTTTTGAATTAATAATGAATTTTAGAGCTTAATAATTTTAATATAAAAATTAATCTGGTAAAAATAGTTTAGAAATCCCTATTTCCTGTCCTGTAGCATCCTGCTAAATTAAAATTAATAATTAGTTTTGCTATGAAATTTTACTTCTTTAAAGAAGAATCACACTAATTTTAAGAAAATCCCCTCCATGAAATTACAAACAACAATATTCCTGACATTATTAGCAGCAATAGTATTTGCTTGTAGCACTAAAAAACAACTCGACAATCCAACTGCAACCATAAACATTCCAACAGAAAACGAAGTGGGTGTCAAAATGCTTTCGGCAGAAATTGCGCCTGTAAAAGCTCCTTTTAAAACCATACAATTTACAAAACCAACTTTCCCATCAGAAAAAGTTACACTAACACTTTCTACAACTGAAATAAATACTGCTACAATTCAAAAAGCAATTGATCAATTAAGTATTAAAGGCGGAGGAACAATTGTTGTCCCAAATGGAAAATGGCTCACCGGAAGAATTCAACTGAAAGACAATATTAATTTTCATTTAGACAATGAAGCTCAGTTAGTTTTTAGTGGCGAAATAAAAGATTTCCTTCCTGTAGTTTTTACCCGAATTGAAGGAATTGAAGTCATGTCACTCGGCGCTTGTATTTATGCCAATGGAGCCACAAATATTGCCGTAACTGGAAAAGGAAAATTAACAGGCCCTCAAAAAGGTTCTATTCGCAACCGAATTTTAACAAAAGATGTAATCGACAATGTTATTAATCCTAATACTCCTGTAGCCGAACGTATTATTGACGGAAAGAAACAAGACTGGATTTTTCCACCAATGTTTATTTCGCCTATCAATTGTAAAAAGGTTTATATCGAAGGTGTTTCTCTGGAAAATTCTGCTTTTTGGAATATTGTTCCTGTTTACTGTGACAATGTAATTATTCGTGGTGTAACCGTAAATTCAGTAAATACTCCTCGTGGTGATGGAATTGACATTGAATCCAGCAAAAATGTATTAATCGAATATTGTAATCTAAGCACTGGCGACGACTGTTTTACCATGAAAGCAGGTCGCGGTGAAGATGGTATTAGAGTAAATAAATCCACCGAAAATGTAGTGGTGCGTTATTGTCTTGCCTTGCAAGGACATGGCGGAATTACCTGCGGAAGTGAAACAGCGGGAATGATTAGAAATCTATATGTTCACGATTGTGTATTTAAAAATTCGGGAGTTGGTATTTTATTCAAAACCCGAAGATCACGTGGTGGTGGTGGTGAAAACCTAACTTACGAACGCATTCGAATGAATCTTGACCTAACAGCCATCAAATGGGATATGTTAGGCGCTTCAGGCAGTGTTGGTGATCTCGCCGATCGTTTACCGGCAAGAGCAATTAATAAACTTACTCCAAAATACCGTAATATCGTTATTAAAGATATTATTGTCGAAAACTGCTCCACTTTTATAAAGGTTTTTGGCATTCCTGAATCGCCAGTAACCAATTTGACTATTAAAAATGCTAAAGTAAATTGTCAAGAATTATTTAATGCTCACGACCTTCGAGATGCCACTTTTAAGAACCTATCAATTACAACAAAAGATTCAACATTGTTTTTATTAGATTCTAGAAATATTGTTTTTAACCAAATTGATTTTAAAACACCTAAAGCAGCAAAACTCGATATCAAAGGAGAACTTTCTGATTCGATTATTGTTCGTTCTAGCTCAAATACGCAGAATACAAAATGGTTTAAAAAAAATTAATATTACTGTCCGCTTAGCAGACTAAATAATAAAACAGGCCACAGACCTGTCTGCCGACAGGCAGGTGACACTGATTGAACAGATAAAAACGGATTTTCATAGCTCTTTGTAAATCACAATCTGCGATAATCCGTTAAAATCAGTTTTATCTGTGTGCCATTTCAATAATTGGTACAAGAAACAGATATTCATTAAAATTATCTTAAAAATAAAAACTTCCTAAATACTCTATAAACCGGAGCACTTAGGAAGTTTTTTTAGTACTAAGAATTAAAGTAAAATCTAATTCTTTAAAGGAGTTATGGTAACTGGCCCTAATAACCCAGAAGGCATTGGAGCCCATTTAGTCGCATCAAATTTGTTATAATCTTTATCTACCATATTGATTTCGTAGAAAATTTTCCATTCTTTTCCTTTCTTTTCCATATCAATCACTCTATTCGCAGAAAGATTAGTAACCTGAACTTTCAATTCGTTTTTGCCTTTCTTCAATTTCCCTAAATTGATAGTAAATGGCACTGACCAGGTATCACCGATATATTCTCCATTCAACCAAACTTTAGCACTTTCTCTCACATCACCTAAATTTAATTGCCAGTTATCGGCAGCTACTTTTGGAGCATCAAATTGTAAAGTATATAATGCTGTTCCTGAGAAAGCTTCAGTTTCTGGGCTAATTTTAGTCCATGATTCTAAAGTACTTACTTTTGCAGGAGCGGGTAAAGCTTGCCCACCTTTTTCAAAAGTCAATTTCCAATCTCCTTTCAAAGCAATTGGCTCAGCTGCGGCTTCGTAATATTTCCAAGGTTTTTCAGAAGCTGTATTTTCTGTTTTCAGAATAAATGATTTTCCTGATTCGATGCCCAATTTTACCAAAGTAATTTGTCCTTCCTTTTTAACAATCGCATTACCAACATTTCTATTCAATGGATCTAAAATCAACACTTCTTTATTGGCTACAGCCAAAGGAATAAATCCTTCAATTGTTTTAGGCGTATGATTCACTAAATAATAGATTTTTTCTCCATCTAAATCTCTTCTGATGAATTTCAAACCTGTTTTAACCAAATCTTCCGATTGAATATTAGCTTGTTGTAATGCCTGAAACAAATCGATAACCGGAGTCACAATCGATTTATTATCTGAAAGTAATGAAGTTAACTTTGTATTTTGAGCTTCATAATCTTTCAATCCCGGAACTGATTCCGGCAATCCTTCAAAAATAATCGAAGCACCCGCTTTTTTCAATTCGATTAATTTTTCTAAAGTTGCCAATGGCATTTTATCACAATTTGGTACTACTAATGATTTATAACTACCTCCAGGCAATACAAGTATTCCGTTTTCAACTTTGGCCTGAGCAATAAAACTATCCGAAATAAAATCAACTCCATATCCATTCCCCATTAATTTTTTAGTCGTATCATAAAATGATGTTCCGTGCAACCATTCTTTTAAAGAATGAATCTTGAACTGGAAAAATAAATTCCCTTCTAAATTTTTTCCCCAAGTATCATAAACTGGATAATACAACAAGGTTTCATTATCTGGTTTTCCAGCCTGCAACATCGATTGGCAATTAGCAATATAATTGAACAATCCCGGAGCATCTTCCCAAATAGAATTCGTAGCATTAAAATTTACTGAAGCATAAAATTTCCATCCTGGCCAGGCTGCTTCTTTAGGCGAATAAGTGGAACCATGAAGAAAGATATGATTGATTCCGTTCAGTAATAAATCCTCGGCTTCCGGCTTACATTGTGACAAAGCCGTTTTAAAGTGATCTCTTAACCAGGTAAAAGTTTCCGAAGAAGTCAATGGTTTTCCGGCAATATGTGCCGCCGAAGAAGAAAACTTCAACATTACAGGATCGGCATCACCTTCTCTAATATCTTCCTTTTCACGTCTGAATCCCGGAATATCATACGGCATAGAACCAAAGGTTTCACACTCCGGAATATCTGCCGATGCATATAAATCAATTAAATTACCCGGCGAACCATGCGCCTGTAATTTAGTTTTAAACTGTTTAGCATTTGCCCAATTCGTCCAAGGCAAATCAAATTTATGCAACAATAAATCCGAAATGGTTTCACGATAATCACTTTTTACTCTGTTTCCAATTTCAGAATCTTCTTTACTCAACAACTGAGGCAAATATTTCTTCAAATCATAACCTCTAAGCTTCTCAAATTCTTGCAAAAATTGAGGCGTAAAATCGGTACCATATACTTCATAACTATCATTAAAAATAGCTCTCAATTTCCCTTCAAACCCTGCTAATGCCTTATCAAAAGGAACTACATAAGCATTCAACGCTTCTTCTGAATAATGATCTAAAGTATAGCCTTTTCCTCCGGGTGCAACACGTTTTACCTGCTGACCTGTTTTTCCGGCAAAAACAGCATACAGCGTATAATCTGTTTTTTTAGCTTTCCAATTTAACTGATTTCCTTTTAATTGGCTTGTCAAATCAAGATAAGAACCGTCAGTACCATAAGCCGAAACCGCCAATAATTGGGCTGGTACTTTTTCCTTTGTTGGATCTACTTTTATTTCTTTATTGAATTGTTCGTTTTTCTTAACCTCATATTTCTCAACTACTAATTTTGTAGCTGCATGTGGAAGCGTGACCTGAGAACCTCCGTAAGGCCAACCCGTCCCAAGAACCATATCGACCTGCAATCCTAAACTATCAGCAATTTTTACCGTGTAGCCCAGCATTTCCATATATTTTGGAGACAAATAATCGATAAAATTATTCTCCACACCTTTTACTCCATAAATAGGAGTGATTTCAACTCCTCCAATTCCCACTTTTTGAAAATCAACCAAACTGGATTTCAAATTAGGTTTATCTACTGCACTTCCCATCCACCACCAACGAGCCCATGGTTTGTTGACGTTTTTAGTTTCTGGCCAAGGATTTGTTTGAGCCACAGCATTTAAAGAAAATAGAATCCCGGCAAAAAACGGAATGTAATTGAGTTTCTTTTTCATTTATTTTATATTAATACATTTAATTTATTTATAAATCATTAAGAGGAACTAAATGATTCTAATTCTATTTGGGGAAATTATAAAACATCGGCTTCTAAAGCATCCTGTTCCGTCCTGTTAACGCTGCTCGATTTCTTTTCTTAAAAACAAATCCTGATTCCACAACAATAATGCCATAGACACAAAATGAAACTCACAAAAAACCCGTCTCATTCTATAAAACAAGACGGGTTTTTATAACTATCTCAATGGATCAATTCAACTTAAAATTAACCTGCATTTTCTCTAATTCCTGTAATAATTCGGTCGAAATTTTAATTTTCAACTTTCTGCTGGCCATACTCAACTTAGTTACTACCTTTACTTCTTCTACTTCGGTAACCTGAACCGCCTTGGTTATCGGTACATCAGAAGCTTCAGAATCGTCATTTTCGTCTTCGAAAACTACTTCTTCATTATCCTCCATAACCGGAACTGTTTCGACCAGTTTCTTAATTTTTTCTATCTCCATCACTTCAAAAGTCACCTGATTATCTCCTTTATTTTCATTAAAAAGATGACTCAACTTATGTATAAATTCAGGATACAAATCTTTTATGTTCAGCAATACGATTAGTTTTTTTGCAAAAGTTTCTAAAACATCCTGCAATTGTTTTATTTCTACAAACTGTAATCTTGGTTCTGCTCTTTTGCCAGTTTCCTGATTCACCCAACCTTCTTTTACCGTTAATTTCATATAGGTAAAATTGTTCTGTATCAGAAAATGACGAAATTTTAAATACTCTTCTCCAAAAATCCGAAATTCATAACTCTCATCATATCCTTCCAGTGTAAACATCCCCCAGCCTTTACCATTCTTAGCCACACGATGTTGTACATCATTGATAATTCCTCCAAAAGTCAATGCTTTACCCACATAAGCTTCGAGATTCTTGAGTGCTTCCAACTTAGCGTTACAGAAATATTTCATTTCAAATCTAAAGTCATCCAGCGGATGCCCTGAAATATAAATACCAACAACTTCTTTCTCTTTGGCTAATTTTTCCATCGTACTCCAATCCTCACAAGGCGGCACTACAGGCTCGGCAATTTGCACTTCACTGGCTTCCCCAAAAAGACTCACCTGAGACGAATTTTCATTCTCCTGAAATTTCGAACCATAACGCATGGCTTTTTCATAAAAGGTAATTCCGTCACCTTCATCATGAAAATATTGCGCACGGTGAGTATCCGCAAAACAATCAAATCCTCCAGCTAAAGCTAAATTCTCAAAAGCTTTTTTATTAGCGGCACGCAAATCAATTCGCTTAGCCAAATCAAAAATTGATTTGTATAATCCGTTTTTTCTATTTTCTACAATGGTTTCCACTGCTCCGGCTCCCACTCCTTTGATAGCTCCCATTCCAAAACGAACGGCATAATCATCGTTTACTGTAAATTTATAGTAGGATTCATTAACAGAAGGACCTAAAACCTGCAAGCCCATTCGCTTACATTCCTCCATAAAAAACGAAACCTGTTTAATATCATTCATGTTATTCGAAAGTACCGCCGCCATATATTCAGCCGGATAATGAGCTTTCAAATAAGCCGTTTGGTAGGCAATCCAGGCATAACAGGTCGAGTGCGATTTATTGAAGGCATAACTCGCAAAAGCTTCCCAGTCTTTCCATATTTTCTCCAAAACTTTTGGATCATGTCCTTTAGTAGCTGCTTGTTCTACAAATTTGGGTTTCATTTTATCCAGTACGTCCTTCTGCTTCTTACCCATCGCCTTACGCAAAACGTCGGCCTCACCTTTAGTAAAACCGGCTAAGGATTGGGACAAAAGCATTACCTGCTCCTGATAAACTGTAATCCCATATGTTTCCCCAAGATATTCTTCGCAGGCGTCCAAATCATAAACGATAGGCTCTTCTCCATTTTTTCTTCGAACGAAAGAAGGAATGTATTCCAAAGGTCCCGGACGATACAAAGCATTCATTGCGATCAAATCCCCAAAAACCGTCGGCTTCAAATCCTTCATGTATTTTTGCATCCCGGGTGACTCGTATTGGAAAATCCCTACTGTTTCTCCTCTTTGGAACAACTCATAGGTTTTAACATCATCAATTGGAAAAGTATCGGGATCCAATTGAATTCCTGTTCGGTATTTTACCAACTTGACGGTATCCTTTATCAAAGTCAGGGTCTTCAACCCCAGGAAGTCCATCTTCAACAATCCTGCACTTTCAGCCACCGAGTTATCAAACTGAGTCACATATAAATCAGAATCTTTTGCGGTGGTTACCGGCACATAATTGGTAATATCCGAAGGCGTGATAATTACTCCACAGGCGTGAATACCTGTATTTCGCATCGAACCTTCTAATATTTTGGCTTGTTGAATGGTTTCTCCTGCTAAATCATCTTCATTAGCAATTCCAATTAGTTCTTTTACCTTGTCAAATTCTTCCGAAGATTTCAATGACTTTTTTACATCTTCTTCGCTTTCAGAAATAAAACGCGCCAAATTCCACTTAGATGGCATCATAGCCGGAATTAATTTCGCAATTCTGTCGGCTTCAAATAAAGGTAAATCCAGTACACGCGCCGTATCACGAATTGCCGACTTGGTCGCCATTTTACCATAAGTGATAATCTGTGCTACCTGATTGGCTCCATATTTATTGATTACATAATCCATTACACGACCACGCCCCTCATCATCAAAATCGATATCAATATCGGGCATGGACACACGATCCGGATTCAGGAAACGCTCAAAAAGCAAATCGTACTTAATCGGGTCAATATTGGTAATTCCTAAACAATAAGCCACCGCCGAACCTGCCGCCGATCCACGTCCTGGTCCGACAGAAACATCCATTTTCCTCGCTTCGGCAATGAAATCCTGCACAATCAAAAAGTAACCCGGATAACCAGAGTTTGAAATGGTCAGTAACTCAAAATCCAAACGTTCCTGAATATCGGGGGTTATTTCTTCGTAACGTCTTTTGGCTCCTTCCATGGTAAGGTAACGCAAATAGGCATTTTCACCACGAACACCATTGTCTTTTTCATCTTCAGGATCAACAAATTCCTGAGGGATATCATATTTTGGAAGCAATACATCACGATAAAGCGAGTAAATTTCGACCTTGTCAACTATTTCCTGTATATTGATAATGGCATCAGGCAAATCGGCAAAGAGATTTTTCATTTCCTCTCCCGACTTATAATAATACTCCTGATTGGGTAATCCATAACGATAGCCACGACCACGTCCTATAGGTGTTGCTTGTTTTTCTCCGTCTTTTACACACAATAAAATATCGTGCGCATTGGCATCTTGTTTATTTAAATAATAGGTATTATTCGTTGCAATTAACTTAACATTATGCTTTTGCGAAAACTCAATCAAAGTTTTGTTTACACGATTTTCATCTTCCTGATTATGGCGCATGATTTCGAGATAAAAATCATCTCCAAATTGTGCTTTCCACCAAAGTAAAGCTTCTTCGGCTTGGTTTTCGCCAATATTCAAAATCTTGCTCGGAATTTCTCCGTATAAATTCCCAGACAAAACCATGATGTCTTCCTTGTATTTTTCTACAACTTTTCTATCAATTCTTGGTACATAATAAAAACCATCTACATAGGCAATCGAAGCCATTTTGGCCAAATTGTGATAGCCTTTTTTATTTTTTGCCAATAAAACGACTTGGTAACCATTGTCTTTTTTGGTTTTATCCAAATGGTTTTCGCAAATATTGAATTCGCAACCTACAATCGGTTTGATTTCGGTTTCTGTTGGCTCTTCGCCAGCTTCTACTAAAGCTTTATTTTTAGCGGAAGCCCCTTTATTGTGATTCATTACCGCACTCACAAAATGGAAAGCACCCATCATGTTTCCAGTGTCGGTCATGGCAACAGCAGGAAAGCCATTTTTAGCCGTAACCGAAACCAACGGTCCAATCCCAATAGTCGATTGCAGAACTGAAAACTGGGTATGGTTATGCAAATGCGCAAACTTTGCCGCAGCAAAACCTTCTTTGTCGGCTGCTGAAATCGTGGTTTGCGAAACATTCGGTTCCGCTTTTTGCAGCTGCTCCCTGATTTTATCCGAAGCCGCTTTTAAATTGATATGTTTTAATCCGATGAGTTGAATTTCTCTCGGATTTTTAGCCTGAAATTCCTGAAAATAAGAAGCTGGAACATCCAGTTCTTCCTTAGTAAAAACCTCTCTTTTAATTAATTCTAAGAAACAACGCGTGGTTGCCTCAACGTCAGCAGTTGCATTGTGCGCTTCGGCAAAAGGAACGCTGAATAAATATTCGTGTAATTCCGTTAAAGTTGGTAGTTTAAATTTTCCTCCACGACCTCCCGGTAATTTCAACAAAGAAGCTGTTACTTCGGTACAAGTATCCAAAACCGGCATCGAAGCCATAGGCGAATCGACTCCCATTCGATGAAACTCACAGCCCATAATATTGACATCAAAACCTAAATTCTGACCCACAATAAATTTGGCTTTGCCTAAAGCTATATTGAATTTCTCTAAAACTTCGGTTAAAGGGATTCCTTCCGCCTCTGCTAATTCGGTCGAAATACCGTGAATTCGTTCGGCATCATAGGGAATATTAAAACCTTCCGGTTTTACCAGATAATCCTGATGCTCGATGAGTTGTCCCATATCGTCATGCAACTGCCATGCAATTTGAATACATCGCGGCCAGTTAGCCGTATCGGTTATAGGCGCATCCCAACGCTTAGGTAATCCCGTAGTTTCGGTATCGAATATTAAATACATAATTTAAAAAAAAGCCAAATTAAAAAGTTCCAAATTCCAATTTATCACCCCTATAAACCATTGATTTCATGAAATATAAAAAAATGATAAACAGAAAACAGAAGAAGTTCAAATTTAGTCTTTTTTTAAGGCCTTGAAAAGGGAAGTTATTAACAAAAGACAATATTAAAAAAAGACAAACTTTCAAACAATTAACGAATAAAAAACATAAAAAACACCTATTAAATTCAACTTTCTTATTTTTTTGGTTGTCGTAATATTTCATCAAAATAAAATCATCTTAAAAAAACAACTCACTGTAGTTTATTTTTAAACAAAAAAAGATTTTAACAAACACAACCCAAAAACAAAACCTTGTTGATTTTTTTATTTTCAATCAGACATTCAATGATTTATTAAACAAAACAACGAAATTCATCAAAAACCCTTAAAAATTCACAAAACCCAAAGCAACTACCAACTGTTACAAACGCAACTTTATAATTCTCAAACAGAAATAAAAAAACTAACTCTCTAAAACACAAGCAAGCAAAATAAAAGCATACAATCTTATTAATATAGTTTGGGTATCGTATATAATCGATAATATTAATTGAATACATGATTTCATTTTTATACTTTTGCGTCCTTGTTATTACTCTGTTAGAAAACCGGGTAGTGCAAAACACAGAAATACACTAAAAAAAATTAAAAAATGAGCAAGACATTATTTGACAAAGTATGGGATTCGCATGTTGTGCGTAAAATTGAAGACGGACCAGATGTGTTTTTTATTGATCGTCACTTCATTCACGAGGTTACAAGTCCAGTAGCTTTCTTGGGTCTAAAATCAAGAGGCGTATCAGTATTATATCCAGAGCGCACATTCGCAACTGCCGATCACAATACACCAACTATAAACCAACACTTACCTGTTGCCGATGCTTTATCTGCTAATCAATTAAAAGCATTAGAAACTAACGCGGCTGAATACGGTATTTCTCACTGGGGATTAGGTCATCAAAAAAATGGAATTGTACACGTAGTAGGGCCTGAAAACGGGATTACTTTACCTGGTGCTACAATTGTATGTGGAGATTCACATACTTCTACTCATGGTGCTTTTGGTGCTATTGCTTTTGGAATTGGTACTTCTGAAGTAGAAATGGTTCTTTCTACTCAATGTATCATGCAACCAAAACCTAAAAAAATGCGTATTAACGTAAACGGAAAATTAAGCAAAGGAGTTACTCCTAAAGACGTTGCGTTATACATCATTGCTAAATTGACTACTTCCGGAGGTACAGGATATTTCGCAGAATACGCAGGAAATGTATTCGAAGAAATGACTATGGAAGGTCGTATGACTGTTTGTAACTTAAGTATCGAAATGGGTGCTCGTGGAGGTATGATTGCTCCTGACCAAACTACTTTTGATTTCTTAGAAGGCAGATTGTATGCTCCTAAAGGTGAAGCTTGGACTAAAGCAGTAGAATATTGGAAAACTTTAAAAACTGATGCTGATGCAGTATTTGATGCTGAATTAAACATCAACGCAGAAGATATCGAACCAATGATTACTTATGGTACAAATCCTGGAATGGGAATTGGTATCACTAAACATATCCCAGCTGCCAACCAAGTTGAAGGTGGTGAGGAAACTTACAAAAAATCATTAGCTTACATGGGCTTCGAAGAAGACGATGTAATGATTGGAAAACAAATTGATTATGTTTTCTTAGGAAGTTGTACTAATGGTCGTATCGAAGACTTTAGAGCTTTTGCTGAAATTGTAAAAGGTCGTAAAAAAGCAGATAATGTTACAGCTTGGTTAGTTCCAGGTTCTCACGTTGTTGAAGCTCAAATTAAAGAAGAAGGAATTTTAGATATTCTTACTGAAGCTGGTTTTGTATTGCGTCAGCCAGGTTGTTCAGCTTGTTTAGCTATGAACGATGACAAAGTACCTGCTGGGAAATATGCAGTAAGTACTTCAAACAGAAACTTCGAAGGTCGTCAAGGTCCAGGTTCAAGAACATTGTTAGCTTCGCCTATTATGGCAGCAGCAGCAGCAGTTACTGGAAAATTAACTGACCCAAGAGATTTGTTGTAATTGAATTTCAACAGCAATAACAATTTCAAAAAAGAATAAAAATAAAAAGATTTTAAATATTCATGGTTTATTTCCCTTAATGGAAAATCTAAAATCTGAATTCTGAAATCTGAAATCTAAAATAAAAATGGCATACGATAAATTTAATATACTTACCAGTAGTGCAGTGCCACTACCGATAGAAAACGTAGATACTGATCAAATTATCCCGGCTCGTTTCCTGAAAGCTACAAAACGTGAAGGTTTTGGAGACAACCTTTTCAGAGACTGGAGATACAATGGAGATGACACTCCTAAAGCTGATTTCGTTTTAAACAACCCAACTTACAGCGGAAAAATCCTTGTAGGTGGAAAAAACTTCGGTTCAGGTTCTTCTCGTGAGCACGCTGCATGGGCAGTTTACGATTACGGATTCCGCGCTGTAGTTTCTTCTTTCTTTGCTGACATCTTCAAAGGAAACTGTTTAAATATCGGAGTTTTACCAGTACAAGTTTCTCCTGAATTCTCAGATAAAATCTTTGCAGCTATCGAAGCTGATCCTAATACAGAATTAGAAATCAACTTACCAGAGCAAACAATTACTTTGAAAGCTACAGGCGAAAAAGAATCCTTTGACATCAACGGATACAAAAAGAACAATATGATCAATGGTTTTGATGATATTGACTATTTACAAAGTGTGAAAGAAGAAATCGTAAGTTTTGCCAGCAAGCTTCCTTACTAAATAATACAATCATACAAAAATGCAGCTGCTAAAACATTCCACACGGAATTATCTGGCAGCTGCTTTTACCGTTTTATAAAACACACAAAATAATGATTTCGAAATAATGAAATCAGAACCTTTTTTAGCATCAAATTTATAATGGGAAAAAGAAAAATTGAAATAATGGATACGACGCTTCGTGATGGTGAACAAACCTCAGGAGTATCATTTTCTGCTGCAGAAAAACTAACCATTGCCCAATTATTATTAGAAGAGTTACAAGTTGACCGCATCGAAATAGCTTCGGCTCGTGTAAGCGAAGGAGAATTTGAAGGTGTAAAAGGAATTATGACTTGGGCAGAAACAAAAGGATATACCGATAAAATCGAAGTATTAACTTTTGTTGACAAAGGGCTCTCTATTGAATGGATGAAAAAATCGGGTGCAAAAGTTCAAAATCTTTTAACCAAGGGTTCACTCAACCATCTTACACATCAATTAAAAAAAACACCTGAACAGCATTTTTCTGAAATTGCCGAAAGCATTGCTTTAGCGAACGAAAATGGAATTTTAACCAATGTTTATTTAGAAGACTGGAGTAATGGTATGCGTAATTCACCTGAATACGTTTACCAATATTTAGATTTCATCAGCACCCAACCCGTAAAAAGAATATTGCTTCCAGATACTTTGGGCGTACTTATTCCTTCGGAAACTTTCGAATATATTTCAGAAATCACTCAAAGATATCCCGGAATTCATTTTGATTTCCACGCACACAACGACTACGATTTAAGCGTTGCTAACGTAATGGAAGCCTTAAAAGCAGGTATTCACGGATTGCACGTGACCGTAAACGGAATGGGAGAACGCGCCGGAAATGCGCCACTGGCCAGTACGATTGCAGTAATCAATGATTTCATGCCCGAAATCGAAATTGGTGTAAAAGAAACTTCTTTATACTCAGTTAGTAAATTAGTCGAAACCTTTACCGGTTACCGAATCCCAGCCAACAAGCCAATTGTAGGCGACAATGTTTTTACTCAAACAGCCGGAATTCACGCTGATGGAGACAATAAAAACAATTTATATTTCAACGATTTACTTCCGGAACGCTTTGGAAGAAAAAGAAAATACGCTTTAGGAAAAACTTCCGGAAAAGCTAATATTGAAAAAAACCTTCAGGAATTAGGTTTGCAATTAAATCAGGAAGATTTAAAATTGGTCACCCAAAGAATTATTGAATTGGGAGACAAAAAAGAAACAGTTACCAAAGAAGATCTGCCTTATATCATCTCTGACGTATTAGACAGTCATACGTATCAGGAAAAAGTTACCGTAGAATCCTATTTGTTATCTCACGCCAAAGGAATGAGACCGTCAACTACTATTTGCTTAAAAATAGACGGACAAATCATTGAGGAACACGCACAAGGAGATGGTCAGTTTGATGCTTTTATGAATGCTTTGACAAAAATTTATAAAACCAAAAAAATGACTTTACCTAAACTTACTGATTACGCGGTAAGAATCCCTCCTGGAAGTAGTTCGGATGCTTTATGCGAAACCATTATCACCTGGGTAAACGAGGGGAAAGAATTCAAAACAAGAGGATTGGATTCTGACCAAACGGTAGCAGCTATAATTGCAACTCAAAAAATGCTCAACGTAATAGCAGTTTAAATTAGAACAAAAACAATAAATTAATATAAACATAAAATAATGAAGTTAAATATCGCACTTTTAGCAGGGGACGGAATCGGACCGGAAGTAATTGATCAGGCAGTAAAAGTATCAGATGCAATTGCACAAAAATTTGGACATGAAATTACTTGGAAACCAGCTTTAACCGGTGCTGCTGCAATTGATGCAGTAGGTGAACCTTATCCTGATGCAACACATGAAGTTTGTAAAAATGCTGATGCAGTTCTTTTTGGAGCAATTGGTCACCCAAAATACGATAACGATCCTTCTGCACCTGTACGACCAGAACAAGGTTTATTAAAAATGCGTAAAGCATTGGGTTTATTTGCTAACGTAAGACCTACGTTTACATTCCCGTCTTTATTAGATAAATCTCCATTAAAAAGAGAAAGAATTGAAGGAACTGACTTAGTTTTCTTAAGAGAATTAACAGGTGGTATTTACTTTGGTGAAAAAGGAAGAAGAGATAACGGAGACACTGCTTTTGACAACTGTGTTTACACAAGAGCAGAAGTACAACGTTTAGCTAAAAAAGGTTTCGAATTAGCGATGACTCGTTCTAAGAAATTATGTTGTGTAGACAAAGCTAACGTTTTGGAAACTTCACGTTTATGGAGAGAAACAGTTCAGGCAATGGAGAAAGATTATCCGGAAGTTGAAGTAAGCTACGAATTTGTTGATGCAGTTGCTATGCGTTTGGTTCAATGGCCAAATTCTTATGACGTATTAATTACTGAAAACTTATTCGGTGATATCTTAACTGACGAAGCTTCTGTAATCTCAGGTTCTATGGGATTAATGCCTTCTGCATCTATGGGAGCTGAAGTATCTTTATTTGAGCCTATTCACGGTTCTTATCCACAAGCAACTGGTTTAAACATTGCTAACCCAATGGCTACTGTTTTATCAGCTGCTATGATGTTTGAAAACTTCGGATTAATGGAAGAAGGAAAAGCAATGAGAGATGCTGTAAACAAAGCTTTAGAAGCTGGAATCGTTACTGAAGATTTAGCCGATGGTGGTAAAGCATACGGAACTAAAGAAGTTGGAGATTGGTTAGCTGCTAATATCTAATTAGTATCTTTTTATAAAATCAAAAAAAGCTGTCAATTTTGGCAGCTTTTTTTATGGCTAATTTTGTCAAGAATTACTTTTCCGAGAGTTTCCAATAAAACTAAGACGTTATAGAAATAGGCAAACTATAAAGACATCTTACTTTTTGACCATTTTTCTCTCCTGGAATCCAATTAGGGCATATTGACAAAACTCTTATTGCTTCTTCCCCAGTTCCATGACCAATATCTCGTAGCACTTTAATATTTGAAAGACTACCGTCTTTTTCAATTATAAAAGTTACATAGACTTTACCTTTTACAGATTTAGATGGGGTTTTATAATTTTTGGCAATAAATTTATAAAAAGCCGTAACCCCTTCTGGAAACTCAGGTTTTTTTTCTAGCCCAGCAGTACTATATATGGGATCATTTGAATCAGTTGTCGTTTCTTGAGCAGAAACGAGTTCTATTGTAAAAAAAGCAATTGCGATGAATAGAATTTTTTTCATAAAGTAAATAATCAATGGTTAGTAATCACAAATATAATAGTTGTTTGGGATTATTTCTTACGCAGCTAAAATAATTAATAAAGAATTTTCTTCTTTTCAATACCGTATTGTTTCGGACTTGGGTAACGGTTGCTAAACCTCTTTCCTTTCACTAACAATTTTAAGATTTAACGACAAACTATAATCTTGTTGACTTACTTTTAATTTGTTTTTTTCTTCATAACGATTGTTTTGCGGATCGCTATTTCAGGGCGAAACATTTGCATAACAAAAAAGGGGACAATTTACATTGTCCCCTTTTTTTATATAAAGAAAAAATATTAATATCCTCCTCTGTTTCCACGGTCACCACCACGGTTGTTACTGTAACCTCCGCGAGAATCACCTCCACGGTTGTTGTTGTAACTTCTTCTTTCACCTTCTGGTTTTGGCTCTGATTTATTTACTACAATTGTACGCCCCTGAACAGTAGCTCCGTTCAATTCATCAATTGCTTTTTGAGCTTCAGCATCAACTGGCATCTCAACAAAACCAAATCCTTTACTTCTTCCAGTAAATTTATCAGTAATAATTTTAACAGAGTCAACTGCTCCATAAGCCTCAAAAGACTCTCTTAAATCTGCTTCCTCAATACTGAATGGAAGGCTTCCAACAAAAATATTCATATATACTTATTTATAATAATAGTCACAAATGTAATCTTATTTTTCTATAACCAACTATAAATAAGCTTATTTATATTGCAAATGAAAATATTCAACAAAAGCACTCAATAATAAATTATTGAAAATTCTAACAAATCACCAAACAATCTAACTCACCACTATTGAACAGTAACGGGAATCTTATAAAAAACGCCATATTGAAAATTCAAAGTAGGCCCTGCTAAAGGATTATCAAAAGTATTTACAATATTAAACTTAAACGTACCAGAGATAGTCTTAGCTACCGCATCATATTCTGTAATAACAATTTGACCATCACCCACATTAAAACCCGAAGAAAAATCAATTGTTTCTTTAGTCAAAGGATCCGTAAAAACATAAGAAGCAGTATTCATTGGAGTTGTTCCAATAGAATAAGTTCCGGCTAAGGCTGAATTTGTTTTTAAAGTAACAACTTCAGTTGCAGTATATGCCTCTATCACCAATGAACCTCCTGAATTAACCGTAGCAATGGACTGAACAGCTCTCCAGAATTCATTATCCTTCGTACCCTGAAAAGAAGGATTATTAAATCTCACGTCTTCCTGACAGGAAAACAAAGAGAACAGCACAATCAAAAACAGAAAATATTTTTTCATAAATAGAAAGTTTTACAAACAAAAATAAACTTTTAATACTAAAATCATCTAATTAATCACCAAAAAAAGCCTCAAAAAACCCCACTAAACAATTACATATCAAAATACTAAATTAACTCTTGTCATATAAAAAAATAATGTATCTTTGCAGCCTTAATTAATCGGGGTCGAGTACCTCAAAATTTAATCATATAGATTATGTCAGTAAAAATTAGATTACAAAGACACGGTAAAAAAGGAAAACCTTTTTACTGGGTAGTAGCTGCAGATGCACGCTCAAAAAGAGATGGTAGATACTTAGAGAAAATCGGTACTTACAACCCTAATACTAACCCAGCAACTATCGACTTAAACCTTGATTGCGCAGTTAAATGGTTACACAATGGTGCTCAACCAACTGATACTGCTAAAGCAATTCTTTCTTACAAAGGAGCTTTATTGAAACACCACCTAGATGGAGGAGTTCGTAAAGGAGCCTTAACTCAAGAACAAGCTGATGCAAAATTAGCTGCTTGGTTAGAAGCTAAAGCTGGTAAAGTTGACGCTAAAAAAGATGGTTTATCAAAAGCGCAAGCTGATGCTAAAGCTAAAGCATTCAAAGCTGAACAAGAAGTAAACGCTAAACGTATCGCTGCTGCTGCTCAAGCTGAAGCTGATGCAATTGCTGCTGCTCAAGCTGAAGAAGCTACAACTGAAACTGAAGAAGAAGCTCCAGTTGCAGAAGAAAACAACGAAGAAACTCAAGCATAATTTTAACAGCGAAGATGCGTAAAGAAGATTGTTTCTATTTAGGCAAAATCGCCAAAAAATTTAGTTTTAAAGGGGAAGTTCTTATCTACTTAGATACGGATGAACCTGAGTTATACGAAAATCTGGAATCAGTGTTTGTTGAACAAAACAAACACTTGATTCCTTTTTTTATTGAAAACAGCTCATTACACAAAAACGACTTTCTAAGAGTCCTTTTTGAAGACATCAATACCGAAGCTGATGCTGACAATCTTATAGGTAGCGACATTTATCTTCCTTTAAAAATGCTACCAAAACTTAGCGGAAACAAATTCTATTTCCATGAAGTAATTGGTTTTAAAATCGAAGATAAAAGATTGGGATACGTTGGAGAAATTCAATCTATTAACGACACTACAGCACAGCCTCTTTTTGAAGTAATAAAAGACGGAGCCGAAATCCTAATTCCAATGATTGATCATTTCTTAGTTAAAGTTGACAGAGAAAACAAAAAAATCATCATGGATTTACCAGAAGGATTAGTGGAGATGTATCTTTAAAAGGTTTAATCGGTTATTTGTTTATTCGGTTATTTGAAAAAATCTGAAATCAAAAATCGTTAATCTACAATCTGAAATCTTCATGTCTATATTCCAATTCAAAAAATTCTCTATCGAACAAGACCGATGCGCTATGAAAGTAGGCACAGATGGTGTTTTACTTGGTGCTTGGACTCCTCTTGAAAACAATCCGTTTAGTATTTTGGATATTGGCACTGGAACCGGAATCATTGCATTGATGTTAGCCCAAAGAAGTCATGCCGAACAAATTGACGCTTTAGAAATTGATGAAGACGCTTACGAGCAAGCCACAGATAATTTTGAAAATTCCCCTTGGAATGACCGCTTGTTTTGTTTTCACGCTGGTTTAGATGAATTTGTCGAAGAACCGGAAGATGAATACGATTTAATTGTTTCCAATCCTCCTTTTTATGCTGAAGATTACAAATCCAGTAACGACCAACGTGACTTGGCGCGTTTTCAAGACGCCATGCCTTTTGAAGATTTGATTGAAGCCGCTGCTTTATTACTTTCTGAAAACGGAATCTTCTCCGTTATTATTCCTTTCAAAGAAGAAGAAAAATTCTTGGCTTTAGCCAATGAACATGAATTATACCCTTTAAAAATTACCCACGTAAAAGGAACACCCACTTCTGAAATCAAACGCAGTCTTTTAGCATTTAGCCGAAATGAAAATCTTAATTTCCTAGTTGATGAATTAATCATCGAAACCGCAAGACATATCTATACTCCAGAATATATTGCTTTGACGAAAGATTTTTATTTGAAGATGTAATTGAGAAAAAAATCAATTTATCAAAAATTAACTCTATTTTTCATACACGGTTAAATTGCTTTATGTAAATTTATAGATACTTAATAACATTAGATGCTTATTAAATTTCATAAAAGCCGTAATCATGAAACCAGACTTATTTCAAGCCCCGGATTATTACAACCTTGACGAACTATTGACAGACGAACATAAATTGGTACGTGATGCCGCACGGGAATGGGTCAAACGTGAAGTTTCCCATATTATCGAAGAATATGCTCAAAAAGCAGAATTTCCCAATCAAATCATCAAAGGATTAGCCGAAATAGGCGCTTTTGGCCCGTACATTCCCACCGAATATGGCGGAGCTGGATTAGACCAAATTTCATACGGTTTGATTATGCAGGAAATAGAACGAGGCGACTCTGGCGTTCGTTCTACAGCTTCGGTTCAGTCATCGTTGGTGATGTATCCTATTTGGAAATACGGCAGCGAAGAGCAAAAATTAAAATTCTTACCCAAATTAGCCACTGGGGAATTAATGGGTTGCTTTGGACTAACAGAACCTAATCATGGCTCAGATCCCGGAAGTATGACCACCAACTTCAAAGACATGGGTGATTATTATTTACTAAACGGAGCTAAAATGTGGATTTCTAACGCTCCATTTGCTGACATTGCGATAGTATGGGCAAAAAACGAAGAAGGAAGAATACACGGACTGATTGTTGAACGCGGCATGGAAGGTTTTTCTACTCCTGAAACCCACAACAAATGGTCGCTTCGCGCATCGGCAACAGGAGAATTGATTTTTAATAATGTAAAAGTTCCAAAATCAAATCTTCTACCTAATAAATCAGGATTGAGTGCACCGCTGGGTTGCTTGGATTCGGCGCGTTATGGAATTGCCTGGGGAGCCATTGGCGCAGCCATGGATTGCTACGATACCGCTTTGCGTTATGCCAAAGAGAGAATCCAATTCGACAAACCCATTGCAGGAATGCAATTGCAACAGAAAAAATTAGCCGAAATGATTACCGAAATCACCAAAGCGCAATTATTAACCTGGCGATTGGGAGTTTTAAAAAATGAAAATAAGGCAACTACAGCCCAAATTTCGATGGCAAAAAGAAACAATGTAAACATGGCTCTTAGCATCGCCCGTGAAGCGCGTCAGATTTTAGGAGCTATGGGAATTACAGGCGACTATTCGATTATGCGCCACATGATGAATCTCGAATCAGTAATTACTTATGAAGGAACTCATGATATTCATTTATTGATTACCGGAATGGATATCACCGGAATTTCGGCCTTTAAATAATAGCTTTTAAAACCTTTATTCAAAAAAAATCGTAAATACCATAAAAGGAATTTAGACATCGAATAAAATAAACACTTATTAAAGTATTGATAAAATTGATAACTAATTCTTTTGAAAAATAGCATCTTTTTTATCTTTACGTCAAATTATTTCACAATGAACATTCAGCATATCAACAACAGCATTAAAACCCAAAAAAGTGCATTATTAGAGCATTCACTTTACAACAAGGTAAAAACTATAGAAGATCTTCACATTTTCTTAGAAAACCATGTTTATGCCGTTTGGGATTTCATGTCTTTATTAAAAGCCTTACAAGCCCGATTAACCTGTACCACTACCCCTTGGTTTGCCACTAGCAACCCTGAAACAAGATATTTGATAAACGAAATTGTTCTGGCTGAAGAAACTGATTTAACACTGGACGGCAGACATCAAAGTCACTACGAAATGTACCTTGAAGCCATGGAAGCCTGTGGTGCCGACACTAACAAAGTCAACACTTTTCTGTCCGAAATACAATCTTTACAAAACATATTTGTCGCTATTAAAAAAAGTGACTTACACCCCAATATTAAAGCGTTTCTGGACTTTACTTTTAGAGTAATAGAAGAAGGAAAACCCCATGAAATTGCCGCGGCATTCACTTTTGGAAGAGAAGATTTGATTCCGAGTATGTTTCATGCTATATTGAAAAATTTTCAGGAGCAATTCCCGGAAACCGATTTGAGCAAATTGATTTATTATTTCGAAAGACATATCGAATTAGATGCTGACGAACATGGGCCTATGGCTATGCAAATGATTACAGAGCTTTGCGAAAAAGACGCTCAAAAATGGGAAGAAGTTAAAGAAGTTTCCATTTTAGCACTCGAAAAAAGAATCGAACTCTGGAATGCCATCGAAGAAATCATCACCATGAAAGTGGAAATGGCTTAAAAAAGCAATCCGGAATTAGATAAAAAACGTAACTACTATTAAAACTCAATTTCATACTCATGAGAACGACATTAAAAATAATAGTTACGTTTTTTACTTTTGTTATAAACACAAGCTGTAGCAATGAAAACTCAATTATGGAATCTGAAATAACACCGCCGAAAACCGATTCTTCTCTACAACTCCCTACTCGACCGGAAACGATAAACTACTTAGCTCTTGGCGACAGTTACACCATTGGCCAAAGTGTATGTGAAACCTGCCGATTTCCTGAACAACTCAAACAGTCTTTAAAAAACAGTAATCTGCAAAACAATTTTTCTCTGGAAATAATTGCTCAGACAGGCTGGACAACAACTAATTTAATTTCGGCAATTGAGAACAAAAAACCAGATGCCAAATTTGATTTGGTTACCCTTTTGATAGGCGTAAACAATCAATACCAAGGAATAAATTTTAGCGTTTATGAAAAGGAATTTCCAGAATTAGTTGCTAAAGCCATTAGTCTTGTCAAAGGAAACAAAGCAAAACTGATAGTAGTTTCAATACCTGATTATGCTTATACTCCTTTTGGACAAAGCTATGGAAACCCAACTATTATTTCAACAGAAATTGACAGTTACAACGCTTTTGCAAAATCCTATTGCGAAACCAATTCGATACTCTTCATCAACATCACCGATATTACTCGCCAAGGATTAAGCAACAGTAATTTAGTTGCCAGTGATGGTCTGCATCCATCAACCGATGCCTATACCTTATTTGTACAACGCCTGCTCCCGAAAGCAATTGCGATATTACAAAACTAAAAGCGAGAAATTAACCCTCTGGAGATGAGACTTCAAAATTTTAGCAATTACTAAATTAATTTTTCTATTTTGATTTCCATATAAACCCATCTAAAATATAGTGTGTAAACTGAGGTACCGTTAGTAACGGAACCAGCAAAAATTGCCAATTTGAAAAATCAAAATCATACCCTGAAAATTGTTCATTCCAAACAAAAATCTCCCAAACATATTCTTCAAAAAAAGCAATTGCGAACAAAAAAGCAATAAAAAAAAGTATTCCCTTAAGTCCTTTCACAGCATTTAAAACTCCTAAATCAACTTGTTGTTTTTTATTTATTTCATTAAGATAAATCAATGCAATATAGGGTATCCCGTGTGAAACAACGTTAAGTAATGTAAAAACCAAATCATTATTAAAATACACTATCCCAAAATACCACGACAGAAATGTCCCTATGATAATTGCATTTTTAGGAATATTAAAATAATGGGAGTTAATACTTTTATACGCCGTTCTTACAATATAAAAAACTACTATTATCCCATAAATCCAACCCAGAATCTCCAGCAACAATTGATTCTCAAAGCGAATAAAATCTTTCTCCGTGAACCAGTTAAATGCCCTAGGTGAAGATAAAAACCAATACAACATTGGATATCCTGTTGCAGTGTAAATAATTAAATTATCAATAGCTATGCTCCAATTTGTTTTCACTTCTTTCCGAGAATATAGACGCATAAAACCATATTGTTGTCGTATGAAGTGAAAAACTGCTATGTATGCCAAAACTGACCAAAAAAAGACATTTCCAAAACTGAATAGAATGATTCCAATAACAAAACAAACTATAGGCAGAGTAATTAATAATTTTCTTCTTTTTTTAAACTCTTCGGCAACGAAATAAGTTTTAAATAATGTGGCATAAACATGGGCAACATCAATAAAAACAATTAAAAAAAGCCAAGTATAAAAAGAATAATTAGCTTCAATATCTTTCAACGTTTCATGAAATAAAAAAACAATAGCCACCACAACAAATGAAGGTGCTAGAATAAAAAAACCATCTGTTTGAGGTTTATCAATCCAAGGTTGAACCATCTATAATTTGATTTACAATATTAATTCCCTGATGAAAAGCTTCTTCAAAAATTGAAATCCCGGACAAATCGGAATGTGCAAAGAAAATTTTGTTCTCGATATTTTGTGCGGCTTGTTTTTTAGCTTCACCAAAGATAAAACCAACCACAGGGCTAATCATTCCATGCCCTAAAAGATGAATATTTATTTCCTCGGTAACTTTTTCAATATCAGGATGGGCTATTTTCAAATCATCAAAAACTAATTGTTTCCAATACGTACTTTTTTTAGAATATAAATCCTTTCTACTTTTCCTTACATCTGCAGAAGAAAAACTATGGTAATAGGTAATTACTTTTTTAGACTGCACTTGTTGCAAAGATTGATGTTGGTCATAAACATAACCTAACCCCTTTGATCCATAAATAACATTATCCCAACACAAAGGAAAACTTTCATTATCTCTTAAATCAGAAACAACCAAAGTTGCCAAAAGCCACGGAGCATAATGAAAATTTTGCGCTAACGTTTTTCCACCCTTAATTATATATTGATTTACAAATTGTGGTGTAGCCATAATTACTTTATCGGCAATTATCTCTATTGTTCTCTCTTCTTCTGCATCAAAAACAGTAGCAACAACTTTCCCATCAGTAGTTTTGACTTCATAAACCAAATGATTTTTTAGCGTTTTATTTCCTGCATATTTTTGCAAATGATGGGCTAATCTGGCATTTCCTTCTGGCCAGGTAAGAACATTATCTTTAGCATCTTCTGTCGCGTCTTGCTTTCTTGCTGCGAAATAATGAATACCAGCCCAAGCGGACACATACTTAATTCCTAACCCAAAATCATCTCTACAACAATAATCTATATAATCAAATAATGGTTTAGAATTAAATCCCTCTTTCTCAAACCACTGTTCCATTGTAATAGTATCTAAAACTCGAATCGATTCTTCATTCGAAGACAATGCTAATGGAATATCAAAAAAATATTTCCCGTCAATTCCTTTTCCCGCACGAAAAGCATCCATTTTTAAAAAGAACTTTTTAAACTGGATATCATCCTCTAAAGAATTTCCTGTTTTAGGAACCAATCCTTCCTGCCAATTGTTCCTATAAAACAACCGTTCATCAGGTGCAAAAGTGAGCTGTAGTTCATCAAATTCAGGAAAGCCTTTTGAATCATAACCCAAAATTATTTTCTCTTCTTCAAGAAATTGAAACAAAGCCTTATCCTGCTTATTAGGCAGCGGTAAATAGTGTGCCCCCAATGGAAATTTAGAATATTTATTCTCTCCATTAGAAGAATTTCCTCCCAGATGATTTTCTAATTCTATCAACAAAAAATCATCAATCCCTTTTTTAGAAAATTGACGTGCAGCGCTCAAACCCGAAATTCCTCCGCCTACAATTAAATAAGGAATATGAATTTGACTTGTCGGTTTTGGAAAATTTTTAACCCGTAACCGATGTCCTAAAATATGATTAGTTCCCGACAAACGAATAAGCAAAGTGATTACTTTTTCCTGACACGCTTGAAAAAATGGAATCACGAGTAAGGAAGCTGCAATACTTTTCAGAAAGAAACGTCTGGAATGCTTATAATTTTCCCCACTCTTCATCGAAATAACGTACTAGAATTTGATTGTCCAAACGATTAATTTCAATGTTTTTTGAAATCATATCCTTAGAAAAATAATTGAATTTATCAAACTGATAATTATAAAAACGTAACCCTTGAACTTCTCTGTTTACTTTATTAAAATTAGTTTCAAAACCATTCATAGCAATAGAGAAACCCCATTCTCCGAAAGATGGAACATAGGCGTGATAAGCATCGACTTGAGGAAAAATTTCCATTAAAGTTTTGTTGATACACCAAAAAGATTTTGGTGCAAAATAAGGAGAAGTAGTCTGTACTACCACCACTGCATCTGGAGTAAGAAGTTGTTTTAAAGTATTATAAAAACTCAAAGAATATAATTTCCCTAAACTATAATTAGATGGATCAGGAAAATCGACAATTACTACATCAAACTTGATTTCAGTGTTTTTTGCCCAAACAAAAGCATCCTTATTATAAACTTTCACTTTAGGATTATTGAGTGAATTACGATTAAAATCAGTTAAAATGGTATTCGTTTTAAACAACTGCGTCATTCCTTCATCCAAATCCACAAGAATAACATTTTTCACATCATTGTATTTTAATATCTCCCGAACAGCTAAACCATCTCCTCCACCAAGAACTAATACATTATCGACTTTCTTTGCCATTGACATTGCAGGATGCACTAACGCTTCGTGATAACGATATTCATCCAAAGAACTGAATTGAAGGTTATTATTCAGATACAACCGATAATCACTTTTATTGTGTGTTAAAACAATTCTTTGGTATGGAGTAGAATTGGAATAAATAACATTCTCGCCATACAACTTCCCTTCCGAATACGACAAAATAGTATTCGAAAATATAAAAACAACAAACAATAAAAGAAAAGCTGCAATTGCTTTAGTACGGAGCAAATAGACCTTCTTTAGCTCTGATTTTAACAAAAAGCATAGCACGATGGCTATACTTATATTAATCATACCAAAAAACAATGAAGTTCCCATAATCCCTAATTGAGGAACTAAAACCAAAGGAAACAATATAGAGGCCAATAAAGCCCCTATATAATCAAAGGTAAATACATTAGAAACCAAATCCCTAAACTGTACTTTATCTTTAAGAATATTCATTAATAACGGGATTTCCAATCCTACCAAACAGCCCGTTACAAAAACCAACAAGTAAAGAATAAACTGAAAAGAATACACACTTTCAAACAACAGAAAAAGCACTACTGAACTCAGCCCTCCAATCAAACCTACCAAAACTTCAATTTCAACAAAAGTGTTGAGCATATTCTTTGTCAGAAATTTTGAAAAATAAGACCCCACTCCCATCGAAAAAAGATACACTCCAATGATGAATGAAAATTGTTTTACGGAATCCCCAAGAAGATAACTGGCTAAAGTACCTGCTACCAATTCATAAACTAATCCACATGTTGCAATAGTAAATACCGCAAAAAGAAGTAAATATTCAAATCTTAAAAACTTCTTACCCATGTATAGCTGCACTAATAATCATTGAAATCCCAATAATAAAGGCAGCAAAAACAATGGCTACAGCAATATTATTCTTTTGAGTCACTTCTTTCCATGTATTTTCAGGAGTAAGTTTTTCAATGATAAAATAAGCAACTAATAAAATAATGATTCCCAAAAAAGAGAAAATAAGCGAATTTAAAATTGGTTTTGACGCGATAAAATCCATGTTATGTAAGTTTATATTATTTATTTATGATAAAAATGATTCACACCTCCGCGATAAGACCCAGTCGGTCTATAACTTTCGGTAGTTTCGCAGTCACACAACTGACTCCCTGATGTATTGTAATACAAGAACAAAACATAAAACAACAAACCTACTCCAAGAGAAAGATAATTGTTTTTAAAAAATTCCATTAGTTTATCCATAATCTATTCGTTATTATATGGTGAATAACTACTATCACTCCATCTTTTTATTTCAAAATTTTTCTCAAAATAGTAAACCACTATTAAAAAACCGATCATAATTATAGAAATTAGCCAAACATTCCTTGATGATGGAGCACTCCAAGTGGCTTTAACCTGAACAAAACTACTCGATCTGTCTTCTACTGCTTTAGATGGCGTTATGGTTAAATGGTATTTACCTGCAGGCACTCCACATAAATTAAAGTTTTCGGAATTAGAACCTTCTGCCCAATTTTCTCCATCTGTGTAACCGTGATAATATTCAATATCCTTGCTCGCATATATTTCTTCTCCATTATTTTCATTAACCAAAGCCACTTGAACATTTGCCCAGGAATTATCAACTGGCGAGTATAATGAAATCGAAAGCGGAGCAGCACTGCCCTTTAAAACGAAACTTGGACTCACAAAATCTTTAACCCCATAATGATCAAAAGGTATTTGTGTATCCAGGACATCGGTCTTTATTCGGTCTTTATTTAAATACCAATTTGAAATTAAAATCAGTAATGCAACAGTACATAAAATAATGGCTAAATCCCTTAAATTAAACAAAAATGGCTGTACCAAACCAACACCTCTTTTTGTTGGTAAAATGCTCGTTTGAAAAGCTTTCTTAATAGCTCTTTTAGAAATATGTTTTCCTAAAAAAACAGTTTGTTGCTTGCCTAATTTTTCAAAAGAAAGTAATAGTGGAGGATTTATATACTCTATCAGCTCGGATTTTTCAAAAATATCAAAATCAAAAAAACCTCTGGCGGCTAATAATTTAGGATAACAATAATCATAACAGTCGAAGGTAATATCATTGTATTCAACAGTTGCCGGATGATTGCCAACATTTTCATCTAACGTTATTTCTTCTAAAACAATCCAATGTCCATCTGCCTCAGACAAATACAAATAATCCTCTTTGCTTTGCAAAATGTATTCTGTCCATTCAAAACCTTGATTGTCTTTTACAAGAATTCCGGTTATTATGTAGTTTTTATCATTAAAAACACCTTCTTGCCCTACCTCTAATTTTTCATCAAAAGAATAGGGTCTGAATTGATCTTTGACCTTAAACCCATCTTGGTTTTTATAAACAAAAACACAATTGGTACAAGCATAAATATTTACTTCAAAATTTAAATCAATTTGAGTAGTATGTTTGCAATTAATACAGCTAACTTCCATAAACATTACCTGTTAATTTCAAAATCTTTCAAAACAATTCCTTCAAAATAGGATATATACTGCTCTGTAACATCTTTTACTTTTTGAGTATTATCCTGAAGATAATTACACAAATAAACATCCAAAGTTAACTGATTAAATTCTGGCCAAGTGTGAATACAAATATGTGATTCTTTTAAACAAACTGAAATAGTAAAGCTACTATTATCAAAATCATGCACAATAACACCTACTTGTTCTAATCCGTATCTATTCAAAATTTTATTTGTAACAGCTATATATCCTTTGCTGTCGGTAAGTTTTTGAATATTATCAACCTGAAGAGTAACTAGCTTATGTAAACCTGGGGAATACGAATTTGAATTCATTTAAAAACATCAATTGATTTACTTAAAAGGTTACGAATGTATGGCATTTATATTACAAAAAAAAATGTCCCAATTATTTGGGACATTTTTTTTATATAAGAATCATTTATTAACTCTCAGGAGCTAATTCTAACTCAAGACCTTCTAAGTCAACTGTGATTGGAATTTGGCAACCCAAACGACTATTTGACTTCACATAGAAAGCTTCAGAAAGCATTGCTTCTTCATCTTCTCCCATTTCAGGCAAACTTACATCATTTAAAACATAACACTGACAAGAAGCACACATGGCCATTCCTCCACAGGTTCCCTCTACAGGCAATTCATAAGCCTTACAAAGTTCCATGATATTCATAGCCATATCCGTAGGAGCCTGTAATTCGTGAACAACTCCTTCTCTATCTTTAATTTTTATTAATACATCCATTTTTCACTATTTGGAATTGATTGATTTTAAGAATATAACAGTTTAAGCAAATAATCCAAGACTAAATTAGCCTTACAAGATATTTACAACAGTTTCTATTTGCGGAGCAAACTTTTTAATAGTAGTCTCAACACCCGCTTTAAGCGTCATTTGATTCACACTACAATTAGTACAAGCACCTTCAAGACGCACTTTTACATGCTTATCTTCTTCAATAGAGATAAGGGTAATATTACCACCATCTGACTCTAAAAAAGGTCTGATTTCGTCAAGTGCTTTTTGAACTTCGATTGTTAATTCTTCTGTTGTCATTTTCTTTTATTAAATTATTTTTTTACTGCTGAACAACCAGCCATAGTAGTAATTTTTATTGCTTCGGTAGCAGGTAAATTTTCGTTTCGGCTTACCGTTTCTTCAACTACTTTACGTGTAATATTTTCAAAAACAGTTTCAATTACTGAACCTGTTTGCATAGCTGCCGGACGACCGTAATCTCCCGCTTCACGAATAGATTGAACAATTGGTACTTCACCTAAAAATGGTACTGCTAAATCTGCTGCAAGATTTTTTGCTCCTTCCTGACCAAAGATATAATACTTATTGTTAGGCAATTCTTCAGGTGTGAAGTAAGCCATATTTTCGATAATTCCAAGTACAGGTACATTAATAGCTTCTGATAAAAACATCGAAACTCCTTTTTTGGCATCAGCCAAAGCCACAGCCTGAGGTGTACTCACTACAACTGCTCCGGTAACCGGAAGTGATTGCATGATTGACAAGTGGATATCGCCTGTTCCCGGAGGTAAATCGATTAACATAAAATCTAATTCTCCCCAATCGGCATCAAAAATCATCTGGTTTAAAGCTTTAGAAGCCATCGGCCCTCTCCAAATTACCGCCTGACTTGGCGAAGTAAAAAACCCGATTGAAAGCAATTTTATCTCATAACTCTCAATAGGTTTCATTTTTGATTTTCCGTCAACAAGAATCGAAATTGGTTTCTCGTTTTCTACATCAAACATAATTGGCATAGATGGACCATAGATATCGGCATCAAGAACACCAACACTGAATCCCATTTTAGCTAAACTAACTGCTAAGTTTGCTGTAACAGTAGATTTTCCTACTCCTCCTTTTCCAGAAGCTACAGCAATAATATTTTTAATTCCCGGAATTGATTTCCCTTTAATTTCAGGCTTCTCCGGAACTTCTACCTTGATATTTACCTTAACCTTAGCTTCGGCGTTCACTAAATCGTGAATTGTTTTTTTGATATCGTCCTCTGCACGTTTTTTTATGTGCATTGCCGGTGTACCCAAAACTAAATCAACCACCACCTCGTCGCCAAAAGTGATTACATTAGTAACAGCACCACTTTCTACCATATTTTTTCCTTCTCCCGCAACAGTGATTGTTTCTAGGGCTTTCAGAATTTCTTTTCTATCTAATTTCATTACTAAGTTTACTGTTTTTCAATTGCTAATCTCAGTCAAAACAAGTATTTATTTAAACTGATTTGAGATTGCAAAGATAAGAGATTAAGTTCTTAATTTAAAGGATTTAAATTGGATTTATTAATAGCCAAATTAGTTCTAACTATTAAGTACTTTACTGTGATTTTTATCATCAAAACAGACTAATCTTTATCTGCCGGATCCCAAAAGTATTTTTCAAAATCGACTATTTGGTTATCAACTACTTTCAAACCTTCACTTTCTAATAATTGCTGCATCAAATTAGTTCCGTCAAAATGAAATTTACCTGTAAGCAAACCTTTTCTATTAACAACTCTGTGTGCAGGAACATCTTCCATTGCATGCGATGCATTCATAGCCCAACCCACCATTCTTGCCGAGCGGGCAGCACCTAGAAATTTTGCTATAGCACCATAAGAAGTTACTCTTCCATATGGAATTTGCTTAGCCACCTCATAAACTCGCTCAAAAAAATTAGTCTGATTTGAATCCATTATAATTTATTTTTTCATATTCCTGCGGAATCACTCCTGTAACTTCTTTAAAACTAATCAAAAAAGGATCATAGGAAGAAAAACCCGCTTTTTTAGATAATGATTGCAATGTTTTTGATTGTAAATAACCCTCATCTATCAAATCAATAGAATCATAAATTTGAACAATTCTCTTAAATTCTACAAAACTAACATTGGCATGATACTTAAAAATATAAATCAAATGGCTCTTAGGAATATCTAATTTAACCGCAAAATCACTTAAAGAAACTGATGGAGTTCTAAAATATAATTGCTTCAAAGCCATTCGCTCCATTTCCTGAAGATAGATCAATAATTTTGTCTCGACAATATACTTAAGTTTCAAATCCTCAGTATCAACCGAAACAGGCTTAGACAAAATCCAAAAATCATCAAAAACTAAGGCTAATTTTACCTTAACATCCCTTTTTACAGCCAAATGAAGCAAGTTTTCGTCAGTCAATAAAATTTTGAAAAACAAAACACTAGCTACTACAGCTGTAATCCACAAACAGGTTTCCCCATCCGAATAAGTCGCAACCCACAAATCAAAGAAAAGTGTAATTACTAAACGCAATATTATTAATACACAAACAACGAAAAAAAAGAATGCCCAATTTCGAATCAGCAACTCCTGTTGATTATCGCTACTACCTTGCAGTTCCTGTGTCCAAAATTTATCTTTCAGTACTACATAGCTTAAAAACAAATAGAACAATGCAATTCCTGCAAACAAAAAATAATAATACAACACTAAAAAAGGAGCGTATTCACGAATCCAAAAAATCGAACAACCAAATAATAACGGCACTACAAAATGAAATAAATCAACATGAGATGGATTTTTTTTATCCTCTATTAAATTTTTGAAATACAAATAAATACAAGGAAAAACAGCACAACCGAAAGACCTGAAAAACATCCCAATATTTTCATCAATTGGAAAAGGAATCAAAATATGAATTCCGTTAAAGAAAAACCGAAATGAGGCGGCTAAAAGTAAAATTAAAAGATAAAAATTCACCTTTCTGTTCCATTGATATTGCGCAGCCACAACAGTAAAAGTCAGAAAACCCAACAATCCTGTTACAAAAAACACAAGACTTAAAAACATACTTGACTACAATTTACTTAGGATAAAAAAATAAAGGTATACAATTATCCAACTTTCTTATCAATCGCAAAAAAACATTCGACATATAACCTAAAAAAAGGATGATTTGGAATTATTTACATTATTTTCAATACGTAAAATACTGCAAAACAATTCAATTGAATGCGATAACAAACTAATTATCCCAAATAATATTCCAGGATATTAATTAAAGTAATCACCGAAACCAATCCGGTAATACCTCCAATAATTGTATTCATATTTTTAAGAATGAAATCGGCTTTCTTTTCTATTTTTTTAAAAAAACCAATATAAAAATAAAACACAAGTAAAGAACCTAAAACAGCTCCACTCACAAAAATTGAGACAGAAGTAAAATCGAAAGAAAAAATAGCATAAGACGACAACCAAATGCTTACAAAAACATAATAAGGAATAGGAAAAAAATTGAGTCCCGAAAGCAGCATTCCCATAAAAAAACGCTTCTTTTGACTGTGTTTCTTAATTTTAGGCTGTTTTAATTTTGGCTGCTTAGCAATCCACAAAAAATAAACCGTTAAAACGGTAAAAATTACAAAGCCTACTTCACGCAACAACAAGATAATATCAGGTCGGGCATTAATAATTCGGGCAAATAAAACCGCAATATAGACCTGACAAAAAATAACCAATACTGCACCTAAAACAAACCAAAAAGCATTGCGTTTTCCCTCCTTCATACTCACTTTGGCCGCTGTCATATTAAGCAAACCAGGAGGAGTAATTCCTATGAAAGCCGAAATAAAACCAGAAAAAAGGGAGATAATTAAGTTCATAGGAAAGTTTATAAAAGGTTTTGAAATTCCCGAGAACTACTCTTTAATTTTAAACCGAATGTACGTGATTGCTTTATTAATTTCTAAATATTGTTTCTCATAAAAAGTTTGAAAAGCAGTCACTTCCTCAGGACTTCCCTCGTTTACATAAACATTATGATTAGCATACAATACCTCATGTCCTTCACCATGAAGCAATCCTAAAGTATAACCGTGCATGAATTCACTATCGGTTTTAAGATTGACTACACCATCTTTTTTAAGGATTTTTTTATACAACTGCAAAAACTCAGAATTAGTCATTCTATGTTTGGTACGTTTGTATTTTATTTGAGGATCCGGAAAAGTAATCCAGATTTCATCTACTTCGTTTTCGGCAAAAATATGATTAATCAATTCGATTTGAGTACGAACAAAAGCAACATTATGCAAGCCTGTTTCTACAGCAGTTTTAGCACCACGCCAAAAACGCGCTCCTTTGATATCAATTCCGATAAAGTTTTTATTAGGGTATCTCTCGGCTAAACCAACAGAATATTCGCCTTTTCCACAACCTAATTCTAACACTACAGGATTATCATTTTTAAAGAAATCAGTATTCCATTTCCCTCTTAAAGGAAACAAATTACCTACTACTTCTTCTCTTGTTGGCTGAAAAACGTTATTAAATGTCTCGTTCTCCTTAAATCGCTTTAATTTATTTTTACTTCCCACTGTTTTTTAAATATTTGCGCAAAATTAATCAAATAAATAAGACCTCGGGCAAGCTTTTACAAAATAAAAACTTGCCCGAGCCTATAAACTGAACTTAGAAACAACCTAATCAGCGCACTCAATAGGAAATAAGGTTTCATCATGTTGTGATAAATCCAATCCCATACTTTCTGATTCTTCCGAAACACGCATTGGAATAATCTTATCGGTAATTTTAAACAACAAATAAGCTCCAAAGAAAGTATAAATAGAAACCAATAGCAAAGCCGTCATGTGATGTCCAAAAACTCCCCAGCCACCGTGCAACAAACTGGCATCTTCACCATGAGCAAAAATAGCCGTCAAAATCATTCCCATAATTCCGCCTACACCATGACAGGCAAAAACATCCAAGGTATCATCAATTCCTTTTAAATATTTAGAATATACCACATTATTAGAAACCAAAGCAGCAATAAAACCAAAGAACATACTCTCCGGAACCGTTACATAACCAGCTGCCGGCGTAATAGATACCAATCCTACCACTGCCCCGATACAAGCACCAAGAGCTGAAACTTTTCTTCCATTGATTCTGTCAAAAAATATCCAGGTTAACATAGCTGCTGCCGAAGCTGTAGTGGTTGTTCCAAAAGCCATGGCTGCAACACCATTAGCCTCCATGGAAGATCCCGCATTAAAACCAATCCAACCAAACCAAAGCATTCCTGTTCCCAATAAAACAAAAGGAATATTCGTTGGCACATGATTATTATTTTTTCTTTTTCCTAAAACCAAAACTCCTGCTAAAGCTGCAAATCCTGCACTCATGTGTACTACAGTTCCTCCTGCAAAATCCTTAACACCAAAGAAAGAGCCTAAAATCCCAGTAGGATACCAAACCGCATGACACAAAGGAGAATAAATAAAAATGCTAAACAAACAGATAAAAAGCAGATACGAAATAAAACGAACGCGCTCAGCAAACGAACCCGTAATGATAGCCGGAGCAATAACGGCAAACTTCATTTGGAACAAAGCAAAAAGCATAAACGGAACTGTTTTAGCAATAGCTTTATGAGGCAAAACCCCCACAAAATCCATAAAAGTAAAAGTAGCCGGATTACCTACAAAACTGTAAAAACCGTCTCCTATCTGAACGCCAAGGGGTTCTCCAAAAGCCAGACTAAATCCAACCACAACCCATATTAATGTAACAACTCCCATACAGATAAAGCTTTGCAACATCGTAGAAATTACGTTTTTCTTCCCTACCATTCCACCATAAAAGAAAGCCAAACCCGGTGTCATAATCAACACCAAACAACAGGAGGTAAGCATCCAGGCAACATCAGCAGCAACAATTTGGTCAGTTGTTCCAAATTGTGAATGAACAGCTTTAGGTTCTAAAGGCACTTCCCAAAAAAGTCCTGAAATACAAACAATACTAATAATTACAAAAGAAATGATCCAACGTTTCTCGATTTTCATATTTTTTAGCTTTAACCCATTAAAATTCGGGGCAAATTTAAAAATAATTTATATTTATAACATCCATACCCCTAAAATAAGTAAGTCCGTAACAAATAACCTTATTTTAACATAGCAGAGACAATTTTGTTTAAAAAAATTATCAATTTTAAAGATTTTCAATCTTTTCAATGAGAAAAATATTTTTCCGTTTTTTAGAAAAATCAAACAAAAAAGATTTCTAACTCTAAAATTTGAAAAAAAAGTTGTAATTTTTCATAAAACAAGAACTCTTTATTCTGTTTTGCATCACAGTATTAACCTAAAAAGTTGCTACATGAAAAAAATAGTTTTCAATTTTTCAATTATTACACTGCTTGTTTTCTCCACATTGTTATCCTGTAAAAACGCAAAGGAACAAAATGAAAACATCCAGCCTCTTGCTGTAATTGAGGAACACGAGACTACTTTTGACAGCACGGCTATTAACGATTTCTTTGAAACCTATCCCAAACTAAAAGAATACCAACCAGAGGTAAAAAAACTCTATCAAAAACACCAATACCATTACATTTGGTTTGATCAAAACGGCATCAACGAATTTGCCAACCTTTTATACGACAAAACAAACAATCTGGAAGAAGAAGGCGTTGCTATAAATGTACCTTATAAAGCTAAATTTGACGGAATTCACAACAGCTTAAACGGAAACTCAAAACCCAATATTGAAACCGAACTATTGCATTCATCGCTGTATTTTTTCTATGTGATGAATGTTTACCATGGTCTGGACAGCAATAAATCAAAAGAGGCCGAATGGTATATTCCCCGAAAAAAACAATCTTACATTAACTATCTGGATTCTCTGTTAACCAATCCTACTTTAATCAATAAGGATGAAAAAAATCTAATTGGTCAATATTCTTTACTTAAAAAAGCCCTCCATAAATACCGCCAAATAGAAAAAAAAGGCGGCTGGAACTCAATTACAATTGACACCGCTGTTGCTTCATACAAAATTGGCGATAGTGCTGCAATTATTGCCGACATCAGAAAACGACTATTTCTTTCCGAAGATCTCAAATCCAATTCAGAAAGCCCTGTTTATGATACGGAATTATCTAAGGGAATTTTGCATTACAAACTAAGACGAGGCTATCTGGCCAACAATATTATTTCAAAAGAATTGATTCAGGATCTAAACATTCCCATCAGCGAACGTATTAAAACCATTATGATTAATATGGAACGCTGCAGATGGGTTTCGAGCGATATTCCAAAATCCAAAGAATTAATTGCTATTAATATCCCTTCTTTTCAATTGTCTTATTTTAAAAATCAGGAGGTGGTTTTGCGTTCAAAAGTTGTGGTTGGTAAAATCCTGAACAAAACCGTTATCTTTAGTGCTCCTATGAAATATATTGTTTTTAGTCCGTACTGGAATGTCCCCGCAAGCATTAAGAAAAACGAAATTCTTCCGGCCATAGCCAAAAACCCCAATTATTTAGCCGAACACAATATGGAATGGAACGGCAACAACATCAGACAGAAACCGGGACCTAAAAACTCTCTGGGATTGATTAAATTTTTATTCCCCAATTCGAATGATATTTACCTGCATGACACGCCTTCTAAAAGTCTTTTTGAAAAAGAAACCAGAGCCTTTAGTCATGGTTGTATTCGTGTGGCAAAACCAAGAGAATTGGCTATAGAAATCCTAAAAGACAATCCCGAATGGACTCCCGAAAAAATTGATTCGGCAATGCACAGCGGCAAAGAAAGCTGGCTCACCTTAAAAGAAAAAATCCCTGTATATATTGGCTATTTTACAGCCTGGGTTGATAATGACGGAACGATTCATTTTTACAATGACATTTATAAAAGAGATGAATTACTGGCTTCGATGTTATTTGTTAAATAAGATTTACCCTGTTTTTAGCATGCAATTTGAACAAAAAAACCGCCACTCGAGGCTTTAGCCGAACTGGCTGAAAGCAATCTCCCGACTGACGGCTTGTAAAAAGACAAATTCATTCTGCTCCTAAATATTATTTCGGTAATTGGGTAATTCCCATATTAAACAAAGTAAAAGCCTGAATATCGACATTTTCCTGTATGGTTGCTGTGACTGATTTTCCGGCACCATGACCGGCTTTTACATCGATACGGATTAAAACAGGATTTTCTCCGGATTGTTTGGCTTGCAATTCGGAAGCAAATTTAAAACTATGTGCCGGCACTACTCTATCGTCATGATCAGCTGTAGTAACAAGCGTTGCGGGATATTGCACTCCTTCTTTTATATTGTGCAAAGGCGAATAGCCTTTGAGATAATCAAACATTGCTGCGCTATCCTGAGCCGTTCCGTAATCGTAAGCCCAACCGGCACCTGCGGTAAAAGTATGGTAACGCAACATATCCAACACACCCACAGCCGGCAAAGCCACCTTAGCCAAATCAGGACGTTGGGTCATTACAGCTCCTACCAGCAAACCTCCGTTAGAGCCTCCCCTGATTGCCAAAAAATCAGAAGAAGTATATTTTTCTTTAATCAAATATTCGGCTGCGGCTATAAAATCGTCAAACACATTTTGCTTACGCATTTGTGTTCCCGCATCGTGCCATTCTTTACCGTATTCGCCACCACCACGCAAATTAGGCACTGCAAAAACACCTCCGTTTTCCATCCACACCGCATTAGAAATACTAAAACTTGGCGTTAAACTAATATTGAATCCGCCGTAACCGTATAAAATAGTTGGATTTTTGCCATCAAGTTTCAATCCTTTTTTATGGGTAATCAGCATCGGAATCCGGGTTCCGTCTTTCGAAGTGTAGAATATTTGTTTCGATTCATAATCTTCTGTTTTAAATTGGGCTTTCGATTTTTGATACAGCATTGATTTCCCGGAATTCGGTTCTAATGCAAAAATAGTTGCCGGAGTAATATAATTGGTAAACGAATAATACACCATTTTGTCTTTCTTCTTGCCACTAAAACCATCCGCTGTCCCCGGTCCTGACAACTCAATTTCACGCAAAAATTTCCCTGAATAATCGTATTGCTTTACCACAGAAACCGCATCTTTCATATAATGTGCAAAAATATAACCACTACAAGTTGTTGGCTGTAAAACCTGAGTCGTTTCGGGAATTAAATCTTTCCAGTTTTCGGGTGTTGGATTAGTAACATCTACCGTTACAATTCGCTTGTTGGGCGCATTCCTGTCGGTTACAATCAATAACTTCGTTCCATCATTATCGATAATTGTATGGTCACTGTCAAAATTATCAACAATAGTTACAATAGGGTTTTCCGGATTTGACAAATCCTGAATGTATAATTCATTTCCATAAGTCGAAGTTGCCGCCGTGATTACCAAAAACCGATTATCTTCGGTAACACTTCCACCTACATACCTTCTTTTTTGGCTTTCGCCAAAGATAACCTTGTCTTCTTTTTGAGCAGTTCCCAGTTTATGAAAGTACAATTTATGTTGGTCGGTTTTAGCCGATAATTCGCTGCCTTTTGGCTTTTCATAACTGGAATAATAAAAGCCTTCATTACCATTCCAGGACAAGCCGCTGAATTTAACGTCAACCAGAGTATCTCCTAAAACCTGCATAGACAAAGCATCTAAAATGATCACCTTTCGCCAGTCGCTGCCACCTTCGGAAATGGAATAGGCTACTTTTCTACCATCTTTAGAAAAAGCAAATTCTCCCAAAGAAGTCGTTCCTTCTTTAGAAAAAGTATTCGGATCTAAGAAAACGGTTTCTTTACCTGCGTTGTCTTTTCGGTATAAAACCGATTGATTTTGCAGCCCGTTATTTTTGAAATAATAAGTAAAATCTCCTTCGATAAAAGGCTCACTGATTTTTTCATAATTCCACAATTTTTCCAGTCTTTCTTTCAATTGATTTCGAAATGGAATTTGGTCTAAATAGGCATTGGTTACTTTATTTTGGGCAATTACCCAATGAGTTGTTTCAGCCGAACGGTCGTCTTCAAGCCAGCGATAGGGATCTTTGACTTTGGTTCCAAAATAATCATCTATTGTATTGTCTTTTCTGGTTTCAGGATATTGAATAGGCTTTGATTTTTGGGCAAATGATGTCATTACAGAACTGATAATTGTGGTTATAATAATTGTTTTTCGCATAGTAATAGAACTATTGATTTAGACAAAAATAGGGATAAAAAATACCGCAGATTCACAGATTAAAAATTTTAATTTGCGAATTTGCGGTAAATATTTTTTGCGGTAAAAAAACGTTTTACAAATTAAAATTCATTCCCAAGACAATATTTCGTCCAATATTAGGAATTCCATCGGTTTTTAATCTGGAAAGATGGGCAATGTATTTTTTATCAAATAAGTTATTCCCGTTTAAACTAACATTCAACGCCGTTTTTCCCCATTTTATTTTTCCTCCAAAACCTAAATTCACCAAAGTATAGCCGTTAGAACTGGTCTCAAAACCGCTTACATTGTCTTGATTGAAAGTAGTATTAACATTCAAACTGGCAAATCCTTCTTCAAACCAGTTTTTAATTTTGAATTCGGTTCTGATGGTATTATTCCAATTGTTAGCCGGAATTAATGGCAAATAATCGCCTTTATCTTTTTTTCCTGTAACCGATGCAAAACTGGTTTCGTAATGCAACCAATCCAACGGATGCGGATGAAAATGCAATCCTACTTCGCCTCCATACAATCTGGCATTATCCTGAACATAGGCAAAAACATCACTATCATCCATAATTTCACCCGTAGGCGAAGTATAAATATAATTATTAATGTGATTGTAAAATCCGTTTACAAAAAACTCAAAATGTGTATTTCCGTACTCTAAATTAATATCCGTTTGTACATTTTGTTCCGTTTTCAAATTAGCATTTCCTATCTCGTAACGATTCGTTCCATGATGCACCCCATTAGAAGTCAACTCGGCCAAATTAGGAGCTCTGAAACCCGAAGCTACATTCATGCGTAGCACCAAGGTTTCTGAAAGATTTGTTTTGTATCCTAATGAAGCATTAATACTGTTGAAAGATCGACTCAAAGCATCAATATCTCCTCCATGATGTTCGTGTTCTTCATGCTCTTCCTCAGTTTCTTCATGATGTTCTTCCTCTCCGGCTTCATGTGCCAGGGAATTCAAATTACGATTATCAAAACGCAATCCTGCCTGCAAAACACTTTTTCCCCATTCGTAATTCACTGTTCCAAAAACACCAAAATCATTCGTAGTCGCATCCGGAATCAAATATTCTTCACCCGAATTTTTATTGGTTTGGTGCATTCCCTGAACTCCTAAAACAGCCTCAAACTGCCCCATTTTAGGCAAATGGTATTTAGTATTATAATTGTATGTATTCAATAGCATATCCAAAGAAGCCTCATTGCCATCTTCAAATTCCATACGATTATTAGAAATATAACCTAAATCGACATCTAATTTTGAATGACCAAAATAAATCACACTATTCAAACTCAACAAATGATTATCAACTTCCTGACGAGGAGATTCAGGATCTTTACTGTAAGTTTGCTCAGCAATACCTTCTTCGGGAATACCTAAATCCAGTTTGTTAAAATTGTATCGGACAACAGTAGAAAATTTGCTGTTATTGTATCCTATTCCGGTTTTAAAATCGGTTTCATTGTAGCGGCTGTTGGTTACTCTATCTCCTTGTCCAATTTTATAATCCGAATGCGTATTGTAAGTTCCTCTGGCTAAAAACTTCCAATTATCCGTTGATGTTTTCACTCCCATGGAAGCATTACTTCCCAGCGTATTGCTGAAATATTTTTGATTAAAATTAGCCTTAAAAGTATGAGCGTCGGCAAATTTTTCAGGATTAAAATACAAAACTCCTCCCATTGCATCCGAGCCATACAATAAGGAAGCCGGACCTTTGATAACCTCAACACTTTCAACTCCGGCATCATTTAAGCCCAAGCCATGTTCTGCTCCAAACTGCTGATTTTCGATACGAACGCCTTGTGAATACACTAAAACTCGGTTTCCACTCAAACCACGAATCACAGGTTTACCTATTGAAGTTCCTGTAGCAATTTGTGAAACTCCGGGAATAGTTGCCAGTCCTTCTATTAAAGTCGAAGTTCCTTTTTGTTGTAAACTTTCAATGCTTTCGTGCTCCACTTTCATTACGTTTTGTGATTGCATTTTGTTAAAAGGAGTAGAAACAATCACCTCGTCTATCTCAAGAACCGCATTTTCCATGCGGATATTGACAACGGTGTTTTTAGTGAGTTTTTCTATCCATTGATTTACGGTCTTAAAACCCACATACGAAAAAACAATTCTAAAACTTCCGTTGGGTAAATTTTTAAAAGCAAATTTCCCATCGGCATCAGTAGTTGTTCCTTTGTGCAATTCCGGAATATAAACTGAAGCACCAATTATAGGCTGATTTAAAACATCAGTTACTGTTCCTGAAACTGCATTTTGAGCTTGCAGCATAGCCGAAAAACCCAAGAATAGGGCAATTATATATTTTTTCATGAAATGATTGTATTGTTTATTTCATCCCGTTTTAATTAAAACAGGAGAAAGTAAAATTAGAATTGACTTTAATTACAACATAAACCATTGTAATATTCTAAACCATTAAGTTTTTAAGTTTCATTAAGAATAAAATCTTAACTCCCTTAATTTCTTAATGGTGAAAACAAAAGATTTTCGCGGTAATTTTAAAAGTAATAGTATTAAACAATACTTTGAGGAGGCCCCCGGAGTGCATACAAACTCCCCGGAAAAAAAATAATCTCTTTTTGTTCTTTACTGAAAAAAGGGATTGCCCTAAAATCAGAAAAGAAATGGTAACTTATAAATTTAGGACAAAGACTGCTCCCAAATTCAAAATGACAAACAGCACATTGTTCAAATACCTTGTGCTGGTGGGTCAGTTCGGCTTTATTTTGTGTATGATTGTGAACACAGAATTTATGCGAAAGTTGTTTTTCTAAATGCTCGTAACCGTGAAAAGACTGAAACAGTATCGAGAACAATACCGCCGCTGCCAGAGTAAAACTATATAGAAGCTGTTTTCTTTTCATCATTTGCAAAGTTAAGCGGTGGAAATAAAAAATCCTAATGAGTAAAACAAACATTAGCTTTTCAAAATAATTTGTAAAAAATATTTTGATATATTTGATTTTAAATATTACGGTGATTTTTTCTACACTTAATACTACAGTTTGCATTAATCTTAGCTCAAAATCAGAAAACAACATAATCTAAATCAAATGAATGTTTTAATTATTCCTTTTCTTTTAATATCTGGATATGTTGCGACAATTAGCAGATCAACACTAAAAGAAAGGTATAAGAAAAGAATAATATTATCAATTGTAAGTTTAATTTTTGGAATAGTATTGGAAATATTTTCTAAAGGAGATAGAAAATTTTCTTATTTCGTTTTTGGATTACTACCATTACTCTACGTTTTTTATTACGAAATACTTCGGATTATTTTCATGCCTCTCATAGGTAAATATCCATATTCACCATATAGGGAAAAAATTGGATCAAAAGTATTAGGTTCAGGTTACCCAAAAAACAGAAAAGTGACATTCACAGATTACATTTTTGGGATGACTCTAATCTTTCTTCCATTAGTTACGATAATTTTATTAGGCATTTTATTGAATCACTATTTTTAAACCCCGACCGCACTGATATTCACAAAAGTTAGCGTAGTCCCGAAGTTTCGGGAGTATTCAGTACCCGCAACAATGAGAAAAAAAAGCTTCTATTCCAGAAGTTTTTTTTGTTTTTAAGTATCGCCAGTATTAAACTAAGTTATATCCCGATAGCGCGGATTTGCAATCCTTGCCCACAAAGATGAGATTCCTCGTTCCTCGGAATGACAAGATTGCGCACTCTGATTACCTCTTAATCCTTTCTTTTGACATTAACAATTTAACCCATAAAAAAAGCTTCTCAATCGAGAAGCTTTCCGTTTATAAAAAGTATTTAGTATTAAACTAATTTGTTAGCTACTAAATATTCAGCAATTTGAATAGTATTTGTAGCAGCTCCTTTTCTTAAGTTATCAGCAACAACCCACATGTTTAAAGTATTCGGTTGAGACTCATCTCTTCTTAAACGACCAACAAATACTTCGTTTTTACCTTGAGCAAAAAGTGGCATTGGGTATTCAAACTCTTTTAAGTTGTCCTGAACCACTACTCCGTCAGTGCTTTCAAGAATGCTTCTTACTTCGTTGATGTCAAAATCATTTGAGAACTCTACATTGATTGCCTCAGAGTGTCCACCTACGATAGGCACACGAACAGCAGTAGCGGTAACTGCAATAGTATTATCACTTAAGATTTTTTTAGTCTCACGAACTAATTTCATCTCTTCTTTAGTGTATCCGTTGTCTTCAAAAACATCACATTGAGGAATCGCATTGCGGTGAATTTGGTATTTATAAGCCATATCTCCGTCAATTCCTGCATATTCGTTTTCTAATTGTTTTACCGCTTTTACACCAGTTCCTGTGATTGATTGGTAAGTAGAAACGATAACTCTCTTGATGTTGTATTTTTTATGCAAAGGTGCTAAAGCCAAAACCATCTGAATAGTAGAACAGTTTGGGTTAGCAATAATTTTGTCTGCTGCAGTCAATTCACCCGCGTTGATTTCAGGAACAACTAATTTTTTAGTTGGATCCATTCTCCAAGCCGAAGAGTTATCTACCACTGTAGTTCCTACTGCAGCGAATTTTGGTGCCCATTCTAATGAAGTGTCTCCACCCGCAGAGAATAAAGCAATTTCCGGTTTCATATCCACAGCAGTAGCTAATCCTACCACTTTATATGTTTTCCCTTGAAATTCCATTTCTTTACCTACTGAACGCTCAGAAGCTACAAGAATTAATTCGTCATTAGCAGTAACAAAATTTCTTTCTGCCAATACTTGTAACATTACTTCTCCAACCATTCCGGTTGCACCTACAACTGCAATTTTCATATGCTATATCTTTATTTTATTAAAATTCAAATTTTGAACTGCAAAAGTAATTAATATTCAAACGAAAACAAGCGCGTTCACAAAAAGTAACAAAAAGTTACAAATATAACATAAAAGAAAAACCATGCGCCGCGGCGCATGGTTTAGTTGAACATATAGTGAAGCGGTATTACTTTTTCAACAAGTCTCTGATTTGAGTAAGCAATTCTTCCTGAGTTGGCCCGGCTGGTGCAGCTGGTGCAGCCTCTTCTTTCTTTTTCATTTTCTCGGCAGCTCTTAAAACCACAAAGATAAAAAATGAAATAATCACGAAATTGATAATCGCCTGAACCAAATTACCATAAGTAATCACAGCAGCTCCTGCAGTTTTGGCAGCAGCCAAATCGGCATAACTATTTCCATCTAAAGAAATAAACTTAGTCGTAAAATCGATTCCACCGGTTAGCAAACCTACGATTGGCATGATAACATCATCAACGGCCGAACCCACAATTTTACCAAAAGCTCCACCAATTACTACGGCAGTAGCTAAACTCAACACATCGCCTTTCATTAAAGAGGCCTTAAAATCGCTAAAAAATCCCATATTTTAATATTTTTAAAAGATTAAACTTCTTTTTTGAATTTCTAAATTAACATTTTTTTTGACAAAAAAGTATTATTAGAATCAAAAAAAATATTCTTAACGATAAAAAACGCGCTTAACTCGTTGAGAAATACTCGTTAAGATTTCATACGGAATGGTATTTAATTTTTCGGCTATGAACGAAACACTAGGATTTTCACCAAAGATAATTACCTCATCGCCTTCGATACAATCAATATTGCTTACATCCACCATCAGCATATCCATACAAACACTGCCCAGAATAATTGCTTTTTGTTCTTTGATATTTACAAAACCCACACCATTACCCCAGGCGCGCGAAATTCCATCGGCATAACCAATAGGAATCGTAGCTACCTTTGTATGTTTATCGGCCATAAAACGCCGGCCATAACCCACACTGTCTCCGGCGGGAATATTTCTAACCTGAGAAATAATAGATTTTAGAGTCCCTACATTTTCTAACTGTTTTTGCTCTTCGGCATCATTAGAAACACCGTACAAACCGATTCCTAAACGAACCATATCAAATTGTGTGTCAGGAAAATTACTAATCCCCGAAGTATTCAAAATATGACGAATAGGATTTATTCCTAATTCGGAAATTATCTTTGAAGACAGGCTGTCAAACAAACGTATTTGCGATTGTGCAAACTCATAATGATTGGGATCATCGCTGGTAGCCATGTGCGACAAAATACTTTGCACTTTTACGGTCGAATTTCCTTTTAAAGTTGCAATCAACTCATCGACCGTATCTTCCTCAAATCCCAGACGGTGCATGCCGGTATCCACTTTGATATGGATAGGAAAATGATGCAGATTTTTTTGCTTTGCTATTTTAAGAAAAGCATGCAAGCCTTTCAAACTGTAAATTTCGGGTTCTAAACCGTACTGAATAATGGCCGAAAAACTGGTACTCTCCGGATTCAAAACCATAATAGGCAATTTGATTCCGCCGTTTTTTAACGAAATTCCCTCATCAGCAAAAGCCACACCCAGATAATCTACTTTGTGATGTTCCAGTAATTTGGCTATTTCGAGTCCGCCGTTTCCATAACCAAAAGCCTTTACCATCACCATGATTTTCACCTTAGGTTTTAGCTTCGATTTAAAAAAATTCAGATTATAACTAATCGCATTCAGGTTGATTTCCAAAACCGTTTCATGGGTTTTCTCTTCAAGCAAAGTCACGATTTCTTCAAACTGAAACGAACGCGCTCCTTTTATCAAAATGCTTTCATTGGAAAAATCCAGTTTTTCAAAATTCGAAATAAACTCAGCCGTAGTTTTAAACGTAATACAATTCGAAAATTGCTCTTTAAACTCCGAAATAGTTTCCCCAATTCCGATTACGCGATTGATTTTATTGGAAACAATCAACTGGGCTACCTTAGCATACAATTGTTCATTAGGAAAACCACTTTGAAAAATATCCGAAAGAATTACCGTCTTCTTTTGAAATTGATTCTGACTTTCCAAAACATCCAAGGCAATCTTCAAAGACTGAAAATCCGAACTGTAACTATCATCAATAATACTGCAATTATTGATTCCGTTTTTTACTTCCAAACGCATTTCGACCGGAAAAAGCATTTCCATTCTCGACTGGATAACATCACTTTCATAATCAAAATACAACAACACCATCAAACTCGAAATGGCATTTTCTATAGAAGCCTTATCCACAAAAGGGATCTTTAACTGATAAGAGTTGTCTTTGTATTTATAAGACAATGTGGTTTCATGATTTCCAATCTCTTTGTGAAACACAAAAACATCGGCATTCTCTTCTTTAAAACTCCACGAAAATGCTTTTGTATTAGGACTTATATACTTTTCAATCTGACTGTTTTTTTGATAAATCAAAACGGCAGCATCTTGAAACAAAAGCATTTTTTGTTGGATTTTTTCTTCTAAATCGGCAAAACCTTCGTCGTGGGAAGAACCAATATTGGTCAAAACACCAAGAGTCGGTTTGATTATTTTTTCTAACTTATCCATTTCAGCAACGGTAGAAATACCCGCTTCAAAAATCCCCAGATTGTGTTTTTCATTAATGGCAATTACTGACAAGGGTACGCCCACTTGCGAATTGTAACTTTTAGGACTTCGGATTACATTATAATCCGGACTCAACAGAAAATTAAGCCATTCTTTGACAATGGTTTTTCCGTTGCTACCCGTTAAACCGATAATAGGAAAATGAAAAAGACTGCGGTAGTATGCCGCAAATCGCTGAAGCGCAACAAGCGTATTTTTAACCACTAAAAAGTTAGCCTGATCGTTACATTCTTCAGGAATATGAGTCACAACAAAATTTTGTACCCCGATAGCAATTAAATCCTTGATATAATGATGCGCATCATTATTAGGCCCTACCAAAGCAAAAAACAGTGTATGTTCGCTATTTTGCAAGGAGCGGCTATCAATCGAAATATTATCTATTATTGCTTCGGGATGGTTTCCAAACCATTTTGCATCCAGAATTGGAATACTGTTTTTTATTATTATACTCATCGAATTGAAAAGAAATTAAGGCAAACTATGCTTCATCAAAAATAAGACTTCTTTTTAAATTGAAACCATACAGCGTGCGTTAAAAAAAGGGACTCAGCATAAATCTAATCACAATAGACAATGTCATTTTATAAGTTTCGTTATATTTGTGAGTCTAAGTTATTTTACAATGCCAAAAAGAATCCTTCCGTTTTTCTCTTATCTTTTTCATCCGGTATTTATACCGATATATGCAACCCTTTTTTATCTTTTTTCAAATCATTCTTATTTTATAAATAAAGAAAAATATTTGGTTTTACTTCAGGTAAGCATCATCACATTTGTAATTCCAATGCTGTTTTTTTTGCTGTTGCGATTAACCGGAAAAATCACTTCGGTTATGGTTCCTGAATTATCAGAGCGAAAATTCCCTTTAATCATTCAATGTTTTCTAATCATACTTTTGGTTCGAAAAAGCATCACTCTGGAACTTTATCCCGAACTGCATTTTTTTCTGCTAGCCGCCTTATTCAGTACTCTGATAGCATTGTCGCTTTTGTTTTTTAACATTAAAGCAAGCTTGCACATGATGGGGATCAGTGCCTTAACTTTTTTTGTATTCGGTTTGAGCCTGCATCACCAAACTCCGAATACTATTCTAATGATTTTTCTGGTTTTAATGAATGGATTTGTAGCCTCATCAAGATTAATCATGAAAGCTCATACTCCCAAAGAGTTAATTATTGGAGTACTTTTAGGCAGTATTCCACAAATTCTTTTATTATTTGTATGGCTGGGCTATGGCTATAATATATAGAAAATAACACCTACTGTAACTGCATTCATGTCTATTTTTTGACCGTCAATTTTAGCCGATTTAAAAATAGGATTTAAACCATAATAAGCATACACGTTAAAGGTATTATAGCCCGCTGAGACGTACAATCCGTAGAGGAATTTGTTAAAATCGGCATTGTTAGTAATCACTACTCTGTCTTCACTGTTTTCAAGAACCGATTTACTATACGCCAAATAACTCAATTTCATTCCGCCGTAAATTCGCCAAAACTTATAACTCTCATACGTTGATGTTCTCCATCTGAATTCGATTGGCACATCAATCAACAACTGTGTGAATTTGTTTTTATCAAAAGCAGACGAACCTAAAATAGTATAAACAGCTTCCTTAGCCGTCCCGCTAATTCCGATATTTTGGTTGTAATTATTATAACTAAGTCCTAAACCAGATGCAAAAGCTACGGTTCTGTCTTTATTAATAGGCATATCTCTCAAAAAACCGCCCGAAATCCCAATGGAGAATTTTTGCTGAGAGGCAGCTTCCGGCATTTGTTTCAACGTATTGTATGTAAACCCAAAATAAAACTGATCTTCTCTGTACAAAGAATCTATTTTTACTACTTGTGTTTCTTTAGATTTTTTTTCTCCTTGCGCAAAAGCACTGAAAAATGGCAATAGTAGCAAAACACTAAAAAATAATTTTTCTCTAAACTGGTTTTGAAGTAGATTCATCGTTTGTTGTTTTCTTTTAAATTCCACCATTAACACTTTTATTTTTACCATTAAGAAATTAAGGTTCATTGAGTCTAAATTCCCTTAATTTCTTAACGGTAAAAATAGCTGTTTTAAAACATAACTGTTAAACTATTTAAACAAAAAAGGAGCAAAAAAAATTGCTCATTTCCTCAGTCTTTGAAAAAACAACAATCAGCCTCTTGAGAATCTCATATTTGAAATTTTTATTTGGTAAAATCATAGTAATCGATTGGGGTTGTTTTTAATTAATCAAACCAAATTCCTTCATCTATAAAAGCTAAACTGTATGATTTGCATTTTGGACAGAAGTTTTTACTTTTTTTAAAACATTTACCACCCCAATAATGATTTTCAATTTCCAAATCATCAGTAAACATACTTGGCTCGTAATACGGAATATATTTTTCATCCATTGTTTCAATTTCAATGGCACTGCTTTTGGAAAAAAAGTACAGAAATTTCTTTTTAACAATTACAGTTTTTTTATAAGCATATAGGTTGATTTGCTCAATTTCGTTAGATTCAGTATTCAAAGCTGGTGCGCCAAAATTAGTAAGATGACTTAACCTTCCTCCGCCAATTGCTATTGACTTTGTTTTGTAACCACAATTGGAACAAATTGGTAAAATTTTAAAGCCCATAACATCTATATTTTAAAAAATTTTAATTTTTCTATGAACAATAATTCCTTATGCTAATTCCTTATGCTAATTCCTTATGCTAATTCCTTATTTTTAATTAAACTATCTGTTTCAATATAAAAAATGAAGAACTTTCTTGTCTTATATGAAGTTTGAAATTAAAGAGGCGAGTTTTTTCCATTACCCACAAGTTTTCCTTGTACAAGACCAATTTAAAATTAAACATAATACCCAAATAGCTTGTAGTATGTTGGCCAGTTATGTCATAAAAACTCCTTCGCCCTTGCATTGGAAGCATATCCCGTTCTGAACGTGTTTATAGCATTCTAATATTCTTTTCCCATTACATCTTGGACAAGGTTTCATATATTGATAAATTCTACCAACTTCATCATAGTATGGAATTAGTTGATTTATATGAACAATTTGATGACAAACATTACAAAGTGAGACATAATCGTCATCATCTTGATTCCAAATCTCATAATTTTTTCTATAACATTTATGATGAACGTGCAGTGCTTGGGAATTTTTAGAAAATTCTTCTTCGTTTTTTTTCTCAACAAACCAAATACCTTCCAAATCTATCGCTAGAGTTGATTTATGTTTTTCTAAAGCTTTAATCAAAGCTGAATTTGTTCCTGGAGAAATGAAAATATTATCTTTTAAATTATTTACTGTAGCCCCATTGTATGGGTATTTAATGAAGTTTTTAATTGCGAAATTAACTAAAATTGTATATTCTGTAGTTAAATTAATTTGATATTCTGCGAGTGATGTTTTGCATATAATTTCTTGTCCTGTATTTTTCACCAAACGGATTATTTTTGTATTTGAATCTTCATTAATGTATTCTATACCAAAATTGGTTTGAAAATTTGTTCCTAGTTTAAATGAGGTAGCGTTAAAATTTGAACTTGGACTTATTCCACAACGTTGGCAAGTATGTTTATCTCTAACCAAAATTTGATTTCTTTTAGTTCTCCATCTCTGATCGTTGAGTAATTCGTTATAGCTCATTTAATATATTTTTGATTCTGCGTTATAATTGCTACCAACTCTTTTATACACTCAGTTTTTCACTCACTTATTGTGCTTATCAATCGTTTTAATAGATATTGGCCTTACTGGTAACGAGGATTATTTTTTTCGCTAATATATAAATAAATCTTACAAAATTCCTACTTATATTATTTCTCTTAAGGTTTCAAATTAGACATTGCAAAAAAAAGGAGCAAAAAAATTGCTCCTTTTTAATACTATTTAATTTTGATTTCCTCTGATTCCTCTTTCAAGACCTCTTAACTCAGCAAGACCTCTTAATCGACCGATAGCAGAATAACCCGGATTCATTTTCTTGTCTAAATCATCAAGCATCTGGTGACCGTGATCCGGACGCATTGGCAATCGGTAATCCGGACGACCATTAGCGATTCTTTTATCTTGTTCTTCAACAATTGCTTTCATCACACCATACATATCTACATCGCCATCTAAATGATCTGCTTCATAGAAATTACCTTCCGCATCGCGTTTAGTTGCTCTTAGGTGAATAAAGTTAATACGGTGACCTAATCGTTTTACCATTCCTACCAAGTCATTGTCTTCTCTTACACCGTAAGAACCTGTACAAAAACACAATCCATTGCTTTTGCTATCCACAACTTCAATCAATTGTTTTGCATCAGCTTCGGTACTTACAACTCTTGGTAAACCTAAAATAGCATAAGGCGGATCATCAGGATGAATTGCCATCACAATTCCTGCTTTTTCAGCCGCCGGAATAATTTCTTTCAGGAATTCATAAAGATTATTTCTCAATTCAGCATCTCCAATTTCAGCATAATCATCTAAAGCAACTTGTAATTGCTCTACTGTATACCCTTCTTCGGCTCCCGGCAATCCTGCAATAATATTTTTAACCAATAATGTTTTTTGGTCTTCAGTCATTGCTTCGAAAACGGTAGTAGCTTTAGCAATTTCTTCGGCAGTATAATCGTTTTCAGCTCCTTTTCTTTTTAGCAAAAACAATTCGAAAGCAGCAAATTCCATTCTGTCAAAACGCAAGGCTTTAGAACCATCTTCAACTTCAAAAGACAAATCGGTTCTTGTCCAGTCTAAAACTGGCATGAAGTTATAACATACTGTATCAATACCACAAGCTCCCAGATTAAGGATACTTTGACAGTAATTTTCAATATATTTTTTATAATCTCCTTTACGGGTTTTAATATTCTCATGAACCGGGATACTTTCAACAACTGACCAGGTCAATCCCGCATCTTCGATTTCTTTTTTTCTTTTTTGAATTTCTTCAACACTCCATACTGTTCCGTTTGGAATATGGTGCAATGCAGTTACAATCCCTGTAGCTCCTGCCATTTTAATATGAGAAAGTGGCACTGTATCATTTGGACCGTACCATCTCCAAGTTTGTTCTATTCCCATTGTATTTTTGATTAATTTATGTGTTTTTAAACTCCAGAATAAGCTAAAAATCCTCCATCCACAGCAACAACAATTCCTGTTACAAAACGAGAATCCGGATTACAAAGCCAAAGTAATGTACTATCTAAGTCATTTGGCTGACCAAATCGTCCCATTGGTGTTTGTGAAAGAATCTTATTTCCTCTTTCAGTCAAACTTCCGTCTTCGTTAGTCAATAAAGTTCTGTTTTGTTCTGTTAAGAAAAAACCAGGAGAAAGTGCATTCACACGGATTCCTTCTTTAGCAAAATAAACAGACAACCATTCTGTTAAATTACTGATAGCGGCTTTGGCAGCGCTGTAAGCAACCACTTTTGTCAAAGGATGAAAAGCACTTACCGAAGAAATATTCAAAATACTGCAACCTTCTCTCCCTATCATATCGGCAGCAAAAACCTTAGTTGGTAACAAGGTACCAATAAAATTAAGGTCGAATACAAAACGTAAACCTTCAGTATCTAAACCAAAAAATGTTTGCAATCCTGATGTATTATTTCTATCGAAAAAAACATCGGCAGTAGTTCCTTTTGGGTGATTTCCTCCAGCACCATTGATTAAAATATCAACTAAACCTAATTGCTCATTAATTGCCGCATGTGCTTTTCTTAAACTCGCTTCATCACAAACATCGGCTGAAACTCCTAAAGCTTTTCCGCCTGCATTATTAATTTCTTCAGCTAATTTTTGTGCTTTTACTAAGTCTCTTCCTAATATTGCTACTTTAGCTCCTTGTTTTGCTAATGCGTTTGTGAATCCGGCACCTAATACTCCAGCACCTCCGGTTATTACGACTACCTTATCTTTTAGTCCTGCAATTATATCCATTTCAATTTTTTTAGTTTTTTTAGTTTTTAGCGAAACTACAAAAAAAGATTTATTTATCTCCTTTTATAGTCACCCGAAGGGGATTAGCTAACATTTTAGCCTTTTTTTGTAATAAAGCATCCCAATCTGATTCGTTCGAAATCTGACCGCTTTTTTGCCAGGCAAAACCAGCATAATAAGTTAGTTTATTTTCTTTTGGCTGCATTACAACCAACAAATCACTACGGTCTTTCTCTTTTGAAACATTCGAAAAAGCATCATTAACTAACTTTGGATTCAGTACAATTCCTTCGCCTAATAAAACGCCGTCAATCTTCTCGGCATGACGAAACCAACCTTCTTTTTTATTGATTTTTACTTCGCCTTTATTTTCATGTAATGTGATACCTGTGGTATAATTTGGTAATGCTTTTTGGACATCAATCGAAATTTCGAACTTAGAAAAATTCGAACCTAAATCTAATGAAATCCTTTTGGTTTCCTTAACTTCATACGGACTGTATGCCGCATACTGCAATTCGAAAACAGTACGTAAAGGTCCAACAGCAATGGTTTTATAACTGACGAAATTTTTAGAAACCAATAATTTATTGTCTTCCCAAATCCCGGTTCCTCCGGTTCCACGACTTGGTCCTACCTGATACGGATCATAACCTTCGCCGTGATCAATATGATAATAGCCTGATTTTTTAGCATTCTCGGCATACCATTTATTGATAATGGGTTTATCGGTTCTTTTTAACCAAAGATCAATTCCGCTGGTTAATGTTCCTTCCTGTCTTTTTTCTTCGACTCTTTTTTGAGCATCAGGACCATAAGTTCTAAAAGCTACTTTATCATTTTCCCAGGCATAATCATCGGTTCGCTCGGGTACAAAACGAGAATAAGTTGCTATTCTGCTTTCAGCTAATGGAATGTTTCCATCAAAAACCACTTGATAATTTGCTTTGGCTTTAGCCGGAACCTCAGCCTGAAACAACAATTCATAAGCCACTCCATCCTGATCGAAATCGATCCATTGCAAAACCACATATTGCTGCGTACCTTCTTTTTTAATTCGCAAATCGTTTGCTTTATTTCCTTTTATCAAATCCGAAAGTTGCTTGCCTGAAACAACCACAATTTCTTTTCGCAAAAAATCGAGATTGTTTTTTACCGAAATTGTTGCTGATTTATTTTGGGCATTAGCCAAAATTGAAAACAAAAAAAACACCGACAAACTCTTAAATATCAAATTGTAGTTTCTCATTATTTATAAATTAATTTGCACCTAAACTGGATTATAAAAAACATATCGCTCCAATGGAGCTTAAACCTAACAACGTTAATTTCTATAAACATTACGCTCCTACGGAGCTAAAACACCAAACTAATAAAACTCAGAATGACAAAATGCTTATAGAAATAATAAAAATTTTATATAGACATAGGCTCTACAGAGCTTAAAAATAAAGCTGATAAGCCACAGAGTGGCAATATATCTATAGAAAAAAAACAACAAAAACATTTAAGCTCCGTAGGTGCGAAATAATAAAAACACCTGAATTCACCTTGAAACATTTAATTTCACCATTAAGAAATTAAGAGACATTCAATCTAAATTTTCTTAATTCCTTAATGGTTAAAAATGGTTTAATTTATCTCTTAACAGGCTGAATTCCTTCTAATGTAGGTTTCGCAGCAATGATATTTCCTTCTTCATCAAAATAAAGTCGGTCAATACATACTTCTCTATTATATCCGGCTGCACGCCCCATGGTGATTCCTTTTGGGATAGTAAAACGGTGGTACACAATATACCATTCGTCAGTACCCGGAATTTGGATTACCGAATTATGACCTGTTCCATAGATTCCCTGAGAAGGATCTTTAGCCAATATCAAATTATCTTTTGGAATGTTAAAATCTCCTAGTGGCGAAGTGGATGTAGCATAACGCACCCTGTAATTCTCGCTTCGGGTATCGTCTTCTGACCATAAGAAATAATACTTCCCTTTTCTATAGAAAACCTCTGTCCCTTCCCTAAAAGTCTTATCCGGTTTTAAAACTGTCAAAGTATTCTCTTTCACCGAAATCATATCGTCATTCAATTCGACTCCCACCATAAATCCGTTTCCATAATACAAATAACTTTTTCCCGAAACAGGGTCAGTGAATACATCCGGATCAATAATTTGACCTCTGGTAATTCCGTTAGGTTTTGCAGCTACTAATGGTTTTCCAATATCCGTAAACGGCCCTTGCGGATGATCACTTGTCGCCACACCTATTTTTGCATCGCCAGTGTAATAGAAGAAATAACGGTATTGCCCATTTATTTTTTTCTCGGCTGCTGCAGGTGCCCAGGCTTTTACATCAGTCCAGGAAACATCTTTTTTCAAATCTAACAAAACTCCATCATCAACCCAATCCACCAAATTAGTTGACGAAAAACTCTTGAAATAATCGCCGCTCCATTCATGAAAACCATCGCTGGTAGGATACAAATGAAAGCGATTATCTTTATTTGAATACAAAATTTCAGGATCGGCATAATAACCCGTCAATGAAGGATTATTTCTAACCGCCACTTCGACATCAAAAGACATTTTCCCTAAATCGCCCATTTCAAAATCATACTTTACCGCTTGTTTTGAAAAATCCTGCGCTCCTGACGGACTCACAGTTGCTCCCTGATTTACTTTGAATTCAGGGTCAAAATGTTTCAAGTCGGTTCCGTTCTTTACTGGAAGCAACATCTTTTTGTTTTCAATATCAATTATAACGTTGTTTTGTTTAATTGCCGCCGACTGCGCTTTAACCGTTCCTTCAGTTGCAAACCAGCCATAAGCTTTAATCAAAGATTCGGCTTCCGCTTTGGTTATTGGCAAAACAGTACCATGTCTTGGATGGAAATTCATCGAAACATTCTCATCAATCACCTTGAAATTTTTCAAATCAGTTGAAGAGGTGAATTGATATTTTCCTTTTCTATACATATCGTACATCAAAATATAAGTATCCGAATTGTTTAGTTTGAAAACTCCTGAACCTTCAACCGATTCATTCGTTTGGTCAACATACTCTTCTTTCAACACATATCCTGAAGTCAGCTTATCTGAAATTGCCACTTTAATCCCTTTATCGGCAGTGTCTTCCGTTTTTAAGAACAAATGAAATTTCCCGTCTTTTTCTATAATATCAGCATCGATACAAGATCCTTTTGTAGGACTGAAAAACAATTGTTTTGGAACGGTTTCTAAGGCTGTAAAATCTTTATTGGCATAAGAATAATAAACAATGTCTTTTCCTCCAGGCTGCAACATAGAGAAGTACACCATGTATTTTTTAGCCTTAGCGTCATAAATAGTTTGAGGTGCCCACACACGAGTTACGTCTTTAAATCCGGCAAACACTTTTGAAATATCTACTTTGGAAGAAGTCCAATTCACCAAATCAGTAGATTTCAACAATATCATAGCCTGGTTATCCCAACCATTTGCCGTTTGTAAATCGGTAACGGTCATGTAAAAAGTTTTGCCATCGGCAGCTCTTAGAATATGAGGGTCACGAACACCGCCAGTTGTACTTATTGTTTCCGAAGCGATAACGGGTTTGTTATCATTTAAAGCATAATAATTGTAGCCATCTTTACTGATTGCAAAACGAATGGCTTCTTCGGTTTTTGCATTTCCGGTGAAGTAAACAAATAAGTAAGCACTGTTATTTTCGGTTACTTTTTTAGTAGCACTACAAGACGAAAAGAAGACTAAAACCAGACTTATCGAAATCATTAAAAATGCAGATTGTATTCGTTTTATATTCATTGAAACATCAATTTTGATTTAATATTAATTATTTGGAGCAATTAAACTCAAGGTATAACTATAGCTGTATTTTGGAGCCGTAAGTAAATATTGTTCATGCGGAAGAGCACCCCAGCTGTTATCTCCACCCACACCACGTTGTGCTAAATCTACATGCACAAAAACAGCATCTTGCGGTTTCACATCAGTGGTGTGACGCTGCATTTTAGTCGTTCCGGGATCTAAAGATTCTGTAGAGACATTTAAAGTACTAAAACCTAAAGCTTGTTCTCCTGTAATTTTAAGTCCTAATCCATTAGCGTTTTGTAAGCTAAACCAACGCGTATCGGTTTTATAACCGCATTCCTGAGGACGAATGTATTCCCAAACAAATTGGTTAGCTACCTTGTCCTGATAAGTTCCCAGAAACGAAGCTGTTTTTCTGTCAGAATAATTTTCTAATGGCCCACGACCATAATAACTCAAATTTTCATAAGATCCTGGAAGCTGTAAACGCATTCCAAAACGCGGCATTTCAGGCATTTTTTTATCGGTAATATCAACACTTGCTGTTACTTTGATTTCGCCATTATTTTGAATAAGATAATTTACAACATAAGGTATTTTAGCTTCAGCCAAAGCATATTCAACGGCAATTGGCAAACCTAAATCCGTTTGTTTTCCTACCGTAACCGATTTTACTTCCGGATTCAAATGTGCTTCTCTCCAAACAGCTAATTTTATTTGCGTTTTGCTTCCAAAATCATTGTCGGTTGGTGCTCTCCAAAAATAAGGCTTAGGGAAATTAGTGATAACCTCAGCACTTCCTTCTTTAAAATTATAGCTTTTAATTTCACCATTAACTAAATCAAAAGTCCCGGCAATTGTTTTGGTTTCAAAAGACAATTCATTTCCTTTTTTCCTGATTTTCAACGCTGCCTTTTTCGAAATCTCGACTGTTTTTTCAGCAAAGAAATTCCCTTTTCCAATAGCAAATTGTTCTCTGGCTACTTCGTGATTTACTGGAACTAAATCGGTCGCTGTTTTAGTATAAGCATACACATTCAGGAAATATTCTCCTTTTGCGTTTAAAGCTTCAAGAGGCAAATCAATAGTTACACTTTCTTGAGGTTCACAATCAACATTGAATGTTTTTTCCTGAATTAACTGACCATTTTTAACTAATTCAAATTTGAATTGGTATTGTTTCAAATTAGTATAATGAAATATATTTTTAATCGTCAATTGGTTTTCACCTTTTAGACTAAACAAAATATCCTGATATACCTTTTTAACTTCAGCCAGTCCCGGATGAGGAATTCTACCAGCATTAACCAATCCATTAGCGCAAAAATTCTCATCATTAAGAAGATCTTTTCCTCCTAAATCTCCTCCATAAGCATAAAACGGAGTTCCGTTTTCGTCTTTCGTTTTAATTCCTTGGTCAACCCAATCCCAGATAAAACCACCTTGCATGTGTGGACTACTATTAATAATATCAAAATATTCCTGAAAATTACCATTACTATTTCCCATAGCATGCGAGTACTCACACATGATAAAAGGTCTCGTTTTATCGGTTGCAGCAGCATATTCTTTCATGTACTTGATACTTGGGTACATTGGCGCTACAATATCTGTATTGGCATTTTCTTTAGCTTGTTCTGAATGTACCAGGCGAGAAGCGTCTCGATTTTTCAACCACTTGTAAGCTTCATGAAAAACAGGTCCGTTTCCACATTCATTCCCCATTGACCAAATAATAACCGATGGGTGATTTTTATTAATTTCTAACATTCGTCCAATACGATCCAGATGCGCCGGAAACCACATTGGCACATAAGAAGGATGCTTTGACTCCACAGAAATATTTTGTCCTTCAACTCCCATTCCATGACTTTCTATATTGGCTTCGTCTACCACATACATTCCGTACTCATCACACAATTGATATAAGTAAGGATCGTGCGGATAATGACTCATTCTGATAGCATTGATGTTATTTTGTTTCATCAATTCTAAATCCCTGCGCATCGTTGGGTGATCTGGAACGTGTCCTTTGGTTTCATGATGATCCTGAGTATTTACACCACGAATCAATATTGCCTTACCGTTAACTAAAAGCTGGGCATTTTTTAGTTCTACTTTTCTAAAACCTGTTTTTCCATAAACCACTGAATTATCAGCAGGATTAGCACTTTCTAATTTTAAAACATAACGGTATAAATAAGGAGTTTCCGAGCTCCATTTATTTACATTATTTACAACTGAAGTAAAAACAACTTCCTTAGTCGCACTGTTTACTTTTTTAGTTTCGTCATATACTTTTTTGCCTTGAGCATCTACCAATGTCAAAGTCAGATTGGCATTTTTAATTTTATTTTGCTTAAAAGCTCTTAATTGAACGGTGGTTTTAAAAAGTCCGTTAGTATAATTTTGGTCTAAATCGGCATTTACAAAATAATCCCAAATGGTGAATTTAGGTGTAGCCTGCAAATATACATCGCGCTCAATACCACTCAACCTCCAAAAATCCTGGTCTTCTAAATAACTTCCATCATGCCAACGAAAAACCTGAACTGCTAATAGATTTTCTCCTTTTTGTAAAAACGAAGTCACATCAAATTCAGCTGCTGTTTTAGCGGCTTTGGTCATTCCTACTTCTTTTCCATTCAGGTAAACACGCGCATAACCTGAAATAGAACCAAAGTGTAGTATCACTTCTTTGCCATTCCAATTTTCAGGCACGGTGAATATTTTTCTATAACTTCCTACCGGATTGTAATTATCATCTACAAAAGGCGGATTTCTTGGAAACGGATAGGTAATATTAGTGTAAATAGGAATATCAAATCCATGTAATTCCCAGTTTGATGGTACAGGAATAGTAGCCCATTTTTTATCATCTAAATCTACTTTGTAAAAATCCTCAGGACGATCAACCGGTTTTTTAACAATATTAAATTTCCAGTCGCCATTTAAACTCTGGTAATAAGCCGAAGTTTCCGGTTTATTTGAAGCTGCTACAGTCTCGTTTTGATACAAAACAAATGAAGTTCTCCCTGCTTCTTTGTTTCGCTCTACAATGTTGGGATTCTCCCATTCATTTTGCTGCTGAGCCGTGATGAGCTGTACGGCAAGCAAAAGCGCAAAAATTATTTTACTTCTCATTTTTAATCTATTTTGGTGGTTTTTAGTGTGTGCGTTTTTTACTATTTAGCTTGTAATAAAGGTAACTTATTAAGCTCTAAAACTTGTACTGGCTGTGGTTCTACCTTTGTCAATCCTTCTCCATCGGCCTGACTTACATTTTGAGAAAAAATATGCAATCGCTTTTTCTTTTTCCAAAGTTCCTTATCAAAATTAGGTTCCCATTGTCCTACCGTAAAACGGCTGACATCTTGTAGTTCCCATTGTTTTTTATCCAAATTAGTATACCCCAATGTTATTTTGTTATCTCTCTCCTCATCTCTAAAAAGCAGGTATAACATCGATTTGTTTACTAAAATTTCAGGGCGTGAAATTGGAATTCTTTTGGTTCCGCCACCTCCCAGAGTGAAAGATTTTTTATGAAAATCAGTATTGATTAAATTCCATTTTCCATCTAATAAATAAACCACTTTATACTGCGGTACAGCATCATTATTCCAATAACTTGCAATATAAGGATTTCCCGCCTCATCCACAGTCATCGCGGTTTGATTGATTAAACTACTGTTTTGAGGCACATCCCAGGCGTGTTCAGCAGTTGCCTTGGTTATTGGTAAATTATATTTCTCACCCGTAGATTTTTGCCAGGTTTTCCCTCCATCAGCCGAAAAAGCATAGCAAATAGTATTATTAGTAGATACATCCCAACTTTCTCTCCAAACCCAGGAAAGATAAATCCCCTTTTTGCCTACACACATTTGCCAGTAGGCAGAACGTTGATTTTCCCCATCAATTAAATTATTTTGTAATGAAGTCCACTTTTGGGTTTTCACATCATACACCTTCATAATCATATTCCCTCGTCCTGAAGCCCCAGAACGGTAACAAAACAACAATTTCCCATCAGGCAAATTATGAAATTCAGGATAGGTTACTTTAACCTCATCTTTGCCGGTCATGGCTTGCTCCTCACCCAATTCTAAACTAAAAGGCACTTTACTTTTAGCATATCTCAAACGGGTATCGTGATGATCCCAACTCACATGAAGATAGCCCTCACTATCGATTGCGATGCTAATATCGTTATGAGCATCCTTCACATTACCGCCATAAGGTGTAACTCTTACATCCCATTTTTTGGAATTTATTTTTCGTTTTGCTAAAACCATTTTCCCTTCAGGATTGTAATAAGCAGTGTACTGTACTTTCTTAAAAGTAGTGAGCGCACTACTCCTAAAAATGACAGTATTGACCGAATTATTGCTCCAGCCCAAACCTATTTCACTTTCTTTAATTTGTAACTGAGCGTTTACTGTACAGGAAAAAAAAGCAATCATCAAAAACACACTCTTAACGACGACAGTAACTGTACTTGAACACATTCGTAAATTTCTATTCATGCTGTTTTTTATAAAGGTTGCCACTTATTACATTCCGAATCCTGCTTTGATGTAATAGATTTTAGAATAAAATAGCAAATCTATTTTTTTTTAATGTCTTTTTTATGGAGTAATCAACAAATGTATGTACAACATTTGCAAAAACAAACCAGTACCAACCAGTTTTTAGATTTATCTACCAGATAAATAAGCAACTACAACATAAAACTCAAATGCAACACAGAATTCATTAATAAATAATCTGAGAAATCAGTAGTTTTTAAAATCCTGTCTAAAAAACCATACCACTATATACCAGTTATTTTACATATATTTATCGCCTTATATTTTGAAGCATGAAAATAATATCCATCAACAAAAGGCAAAATCTCCCAAAATACAAGCAGATTATTTTGTCTATAGAAATATCTATAGCCGAAAAAAGGTTAAAAAGAGGAGATAAACTACCGTCTGTTAATAAAGTATCTCTTGAATTTGGAATTTCGAGAGACACGGTTTTACTGGCTTATGATGAACTTAAGAAAAGAGGGATTATTTATGCGATATTAGGCAAAGGCTATTATGTAAAAAGTGAAGATTTCAGTTTTCAACAACGCATTTTCTTATTATTCGACGAATTAAACGCCTTCAAGGAAGACCTCTACAATTCGTTCATGGAAACCATCAACCGGAATGCAGAAATAGATATTTTTTTCCATTATTTCAATCCCGAAGTTTTTAAAAAACTCATCCATGACAATAATGGAAATTATTCCAAGTACATCATCATGCCTACCAATTTGGTCAATGCCGCATCCATAATTAAAACATTACCTGAAGAAGATGTTTTTATTCTGGATCAGACTAACCTGGAACTAAAAGACTATCCTTCGGTACATCAAAATCACGCTAAAGACACTTACAACGCCTTAGAATCGGGCAAAAATAAGATTGAAAAATACAAAAAACTCATTTTGATTTTCTCCAGTTACAAACAACCTATCGGAATGAGGGATGGCTTTATTGATTTTTGCAAAAAACATCAGTTTTATTACGATATCATTTCAAATTTCGAAAACAACGAAATCCAGAAAGGAGATCTTTACATCATCCCCGATGATCGCCATCTGGTAAATGTTATCGAACAATCTAAAAAGCAAAAATTAGTCATTGGTCAGGACGTAGGCATCATCTCTTACAATGATACCCCACTAAAAAAAGTAGTTGCAGAAGGAATCACAACCATATCCACCGACTTTAACGAAATGGGACGCATCCTTGCCGAATTAATCCTCAATAATAAAAAAGAACAAATAGAAAATAAAAGCAGTCTTATAGTAAGAGGGTCTTTGTAAAAATAAAAGAATTAACATTCCACGGATATGCACGAAGATAAAATTGAGGCAAATTAGTGTAATTCGTGGCAAAAATAAAACTCATGTATTTGTCCTGATGACACAGATAATAATCTATATTTATTTTTTATATTTGTGAATATCAAAAGCATTCCTAAATGGTAATTTTGATTTAAAAAAAACAACCATCCTACAAGGTTCTATTACTTAAACACCGTATCATAAATTTCAAAATTTATTAAGTAATTCAAATTCTGATATAGCAATCCCCTTGTTTAGATAGCTATCTAAAACCAACCCTATACTATTTTATCCTTTTTAAAATAATTGAAATTTTATGTCAAAAACACATATAATCACAATCATACTATTTATTGGAAATTTCTTAAGCTCATGTGATTCCACTCATGAAAAAAAAGATTCAATATCTATTGGTTTTTCTCAAATTATCAATAATGATATGTGGCGAAAATCGATGGATCATGCTATGAAAGTTGAGGCCTCACTGCACCCGGAAGTTAAGTTAACGATTTACAATGCTGATCGAGAAGTAAAAAAACAAATCCAGGATATTGAAAAAATGATTGAGCAAGATATGGATGTAATCATAATTGCACCTTATGAATCTGATTCAATTGTTCCTGTAATTGAAAAAGCAAATTTAAAAGGGATACCTGTCATTATTGTTGACAGAAAAGTAAATACATCAAATTACACTGCATTTTTAGGAGCTGATAATATTGAGGTAGGCAGAATTGCCGGTAAACAAATAGTTTCATTATCCAAAGGCCGTGCTAACGTTGTTGAAATTAGAAGTGAATCTGTAACATCTCCAGGCACCGAAAGAAGCTTAGGTTTTAAACAAATAATAGATCAATTTCCTGATATCGATAGAATAAGCATTGATGCGGATGATTTTAATTCAACAAACAGTAAGTATGTCAAAATATTAGATAGCATTCCAAATATTGATTATGTTTTTGCATTTAATGATGTTATAGCATATAATGCCTGGAAAATTTCTAAAAAGAAGAAACCAAATAATAAAATTAAATTTATAGGTGTAGATGGACTTAATGTACCAAATGGAGGCTTACAATTTGTTAAAGACGGAATTTTGACAGCTACAGTATTATATCCAACAGGCGGAGCTGAAGCCATTAAGTTAGCATTAAGAATAAGCAATAAAGAAATAGTTCCCAAAAACAACAAGCTTAATACTACATTAATTGACTCTCTAAATGCAGAAATTATGAGTAGTCAATTTGACAAAATATCGCTTCAGCAATCCGATATCGAAAACCAACAAAATTTCATAAAAGATCAATCAGAAAAATACAGTAGTCAAAGAAATCTTTTAAAAATCTCAATCACTTTGAGTCTGCTATTATTTTTATTTGCTGCCCATAGTATCTATTCACGCATCATAATAAGCAGAAAGAAGAAAGAACTTGAAAAAACGAATGCAAAGATTATAAGCCAAAGAAATGAAATAGAAAAATTTGCGGAGCAAATAAAGCAGAGCAATGAAAACAGACTTAATTTTTTCACAGGGCTTTCTCATGAATTCAAAACCCCAATAACCCTGATTATGAGTTACGTAGAATCTTTAATAGAAAACAAAAAAATTAAAGAAACTAAACTAATCGACGAAGTAAAATTGATTCATAAAAATTCCAACCGATTATTACGACTAATTAATCAGTTGCTCGATTTTAGAAAAATAGAAGAACAAAAGTTTACTTTAAAAGCTTCGAACACTAAAATCTATGATTTTACAAATGAAGTAATGAGTAATTTTAAAGGAGAAGCAGCTCGTAGAAATATTGATTTTAAGCTAATTTGTAAAAACAAAAAATTAGAACTCTTTATTGATAAAGAATTAATGGATAAGGTTTATTTTAATTTACTTTCAAATGCCTTTAAATTCACCCCCGACAACGGAAAAATAAGTATCTCAATAACAGAAAGTCAGGACAATACGGTAAAAATAGGATTTAAAGATTCCGGAATTGGAATACCCGAAGAGGAATTAGATACTGTTTTTAGTCCATTCTTCAGAGCTTCAAACAATGATAAAAACAGTTCCGGAATTGGACTCCATTTGTCAAAAGAATTTGTGCTTTTGCATCATGGAACAATTGAATTAAAATCAAAACATGGCAGCGAATTTGTAATCACTTTATTAAAAGGAAACAGCCATTTGCAAACTTCGGAAATCAGTAACAAATTAGACGTTCAAAACAATTTTAATAATTTAATAACTGATAATTCTGATTTAGATACTGATTTAGATGCTGATTTTAAAGAGGAAAATCTAATTTCCGAATCGGAAAAACCCTCTCTTTTACTGATTGAGGACAATACAGACTTAGTTTATTTTTTAAGAACTAAATTATCAAATGAATTTGTAGTTCATACTTCTGACGGCAGTGATGCCATCGAAAAAGCAACTGAAATTGTTCCGGACATCATCATTTGTGATATTAATTTAGTGGACAAAGATGGTTATGAAATAAGCACAGTATTAAAAAAAGATTTACGCACTTCTCATATTCCAATTATTATTTTAACAGCACAAAGCAATAAAGAATCCGTTTTAAAAGGTCTACAAATTGGAGTAGATCAGTATCTGACAAAACCATTTAGCCTTTCTATTTTAAAGCAATCTATTTCAAGTTTACTATTCAACAGAGAAAAACTACGCTACTATTATACTAACAATATTTACCTTGTCGAAGCTGAATCCAGATTTGGAAATCAAGAACAATCCTTCATTACAAAGATGAATAATATGATTACGATGAATATCGAAGACCCTAAATTCTCTGTTGAAGATTTAGCTGAGAAATTAGGTATTTCCAGAGTACAATTGTATCGAAAGGTAAAAGCCATTATAGGAATTAATATTAGTGACCATATCAATAATATAAAATTAGAGAAAGCTGCCGAGCTTTTAAAAGCCAATGAAATGAATATTACAGAGATCGCTTATTCTCTAGGATTTTCTTCTTCCAACTACTTTTCTACAGCTTTTAAGAATAAATTTGGAATTTCACCAAAGGAATACAAATCCAATCTATAATTCCAGGTTCAAAACCGACACATTTTAAGTAACAATTTCGTAGCAAAAGTAACAATATCAAACCTACAAGGTTTTCGTAAATAAAAAAGAAAACCGCTAAAGTCCTGAAAACAAAGATACTCGCGTAAAAATATCAAAACACCAGTATTTCTCTAATTAAATTGTAACATCGTTAAAAATAAGTTGTTTTTATTGAATATATCTTAGCAACAAGTTTTTAATACATGTACAATGAATAAGATATTACTTTGGTCTGTTACTGCTGCACTGGCAGGTTTTCTTTTCGGTTTTGATACCGTAGTTATTTCTGGAGCTGATAAACAATTACAGCTTTTATGGCAATCATCTGATGCTTTTCATGGATCTGTTGTTATGGCAATGGCACTTTGGGGAACAGTTATAGGAGCCATTTTTGGTGGAATTCCTACTAATAAAATAGGTCGTAAAAAGACCCTATTCTGGATTGGGATTTTATATTTTGTCTCGGCAATAGGTGCTGCTTTTGCAAATGATCCTTATGTATTTGCTGCATTTCGATTTATTGGAGGTCTTGGTGTTGGGGCTTCAACTATTGCTGCTCCAGCTTATGTTTCAGAAATTGCTCCCGCAGATAAACGTGGCCGCTTAGTAGCTTTATACCAATTCAACATCGTTTTAGGGATTTTGATTGCTTTTATATCCAATTACTTTTTAAAAGATATTGGAGAAAATGCCTGGCGATGGATGGTAGGTGTTCAGGCTTTTCCATCACTGATTTATATTCTTTTCATAATTACAATTCCAGAAAGTCCAAGATGGTTGCTATCTAAAAATCGTGATGAAGAAGCACGCAAAGTGTTATTTGAAATTGATCCATCTGCAAAATTGAGTGACATTATGGATGACTCCAGAGAAAATGGTATTAACAAACATGAAAACATTTTCATGAAAAAATACCGTTTCCCATTAATGCTTGCTTTTCTAATTGCCTTTTTTAATCAATTCTCCGGAATTAACGCATTCCTGTATTACGCACCCAGAATTTTTGAAGAAGCCGGTTTAGGACAAAATACCGCCTTATTAAGCAGTATTGGAATCGGGATTACTAATCTAATATTTACTTTAATTGGTGTTGCATTAATTGACAAATTAGGAAGGAAGTTGTTAATGTACATTGGTTCTATTGGATATATTATTTCTCTTGGATTAGTTTCTGCTTCTTTTTATTACGATTGGGGAGGACTATCAGTACCTGGTTTTCTTTTCTTGTTTATCGCTTCACATGCCATTGGTCAGGGAGCTGTAATCTGGGTCTTTATTTCTGAAATTTTCCCAAATCACATTCGTGCTTCAGGACAGGCTTTTGGAAGTTCAGTACACTGGGTTCTGGCAGCGATTATTCCGTCATTGATTCCGATGCTATTTTCAGAAATCGGACCAGAAGTAGTCTTCTTAATCTTTACCATCATGATGGTACTGCAGCTGTTATTCGTAATATTTATGATGCCCGAAACTAAAGGAATTTCTTTAGAAACTTTAAGCGAAAATCTAACCAATAAAAAAACCAAAGATGAAATTAAAGAAACAGCTACCGCTAGTATTTTGTAGTGTAGTATTGCTATCAATAGCAAGTTGCAAAAGCACTTCAGCTGTAGCGCAAACTAATACTGTTGTAACTACAATGGAGGAACAAATGTACCGTCCTAATTTTCATTACACTCCAAAAAAAGGCTGGATGAATGACCCTAATGGAATGTTCTATCTCAATGGTACGTACCATTTGTTTTTCCAGCATACGCCGTTTCAAAGTGTTCCGGATTTTAGCAAAATGCATTGGGGACACGCCATAAGTAAAGATCTTATAAAATGGGAAGAATTGACTCCGGCACTTGCTTATGATGAGAAAGGTGCGATATTCTCAGGGAGTGCTGTTGTGGATAAAGATAATACATCAGGTTTTGGTGATGGAAAAAATGTACCCTTGGTAGCAATTTTTACCTACCACAATATGAAAAAAGAGCAAGCGGGAGAAATTGACGCACAATCTCAGGCAATAGCTTATTCATTAGACAACGGAAAAACCTGGACTAAATACAGCAACAATCCTGTATTGAAAAATCCGGGAATTAAAGATTTCCGAGATCCTAAAGTTTTTTGGGATGCTAAAAGAGAACAATGGGTAATGGGATTAGCAGCACAGGACAGACAGCATTTTTATGCCTCGAAAAACCTGAAAGACTGGACTTTTCTTTCAGAATTTGGCAAAGATGTCGGTGGACACGGCGGCGTTTGGGAATGTCCGGATCTTTTCCCAATAAAAGTAAACGGAACTAATGAAGAAAAATGGGTACTTATCGTGAACATTAATCCGGGTGGTCCCAATGGCGGTTCTGCTGCACAATATTTTGTAGGCGATTTTGACGGGAAAACTTTTAAGATGGATGCTATTTTTACAAAGCAACTCGAAAAAGAAAAAGTCGCTTGGCTGGATTGGGGGCGTGATAATTATGCAAGTGTGTCTTTTGATAATGTTCCTGATAACAAAAGAATCATTATCGGATGGATGTCTAATTGGGATTATGCATCGCAAGTTCCCACATTTGACTGGAGAGGAAGCACTACTATTGCGCGTGAAATCCAATTAATCAAAAAAGGAAATAAATATAGTCTGATTAATAAGCCCGTAAAAGAAATCAACAAGTACATTTCTAAAACCATTAAAGAAAAGTCATTAAAAGGAAAAGGAAAATTAGCTCTTGTCCCAACTGCTAAAATAGATTTGACTAAAGCAATTGTCAATTTTGATTTAAAAAATCTACAACAAGACACTTATACTTTTACGCTTTCTAATGCTGTAGGTGAATCTTTGACTTTCGGAATTAATAATTCAGATCATTATTTGTTTTTAGACAGAACAAAATCCGGGAAAACTGATTTCTCTGAAAAATTTGCTTCTACAATTACTAAAGCACCATTAGACGGAAACCAAAAAGAAGCTGCTTTTAAAATCATTTTGGATAAAACATCTATTGAAATTTTTTATAACAATGGCGAAAAAGTAATGACTGAGCTCTTCTTCCCTAACCAGCCATTTACTGAACTTTCTGTTTCTTCAAGTCAAAAAATAGAATTGAATAATCTTGTAATTAACCAATTAAATATAAACTAAAAACCAAAACTATTAACTTATGAAAAGTAAAATTATTTATTTTCTGTTTTTCTTCTTTCCAGTGCTGCTATTATCGGCTCAGGAAGGCGGAATTAAAGGAACGGTAATTTCGTCTGATGACGGAATGCCATTACCAGGAGCAACTGTCCTTATTTCAGGAACTACCAGCAGTACAGTTACTGATTTAGACGGAAATTTCTCTTTCCAAAAAATAAATCCCGATGCTACTATTGTAGTTTCTTTTGTCGGATTTGCTCCACAATCTATAGCCGTAAAAGGTCAAAAAGTAATCAATATAACTTTAAAAACAGATGACAATAAACTAAACGAAGTTGTGGTTACCGGATACTCAAAACAAAAGAAGGCCGATATTACAGGAGCTGTCGCTGTTGTGGATATGAAGGATCTTATGAAACAACCTGAACCTAACCCAATTAAAGCTTTACAGGGAAGAATTGCCGGGGTTAAAGTTTCATCAGACGGTTCTCCGAGTGGAGGAAATACTAAAGTGGTTATTCGTGGAGTAGGAACCCTGAATAATACCGATCCTCTTTATGTAATTGACGGAGTGCCAACAAAATCAGGAATGCACGAATTGAATCCGAATGATATTGAAACGATTCAGGTTTTAAAAGATGCCTCGTCAGCGAGTATTTATGGATCTCGGGCTTCAAACGGGGTAATTATTATTACTACCAAAAAAGGAAAGGCGGGCAAAATGAGAATTAATTTTAACGCCTATACTTCTTTTTCTGATTATTCAAGAAAACTAAGTGTTTTAAATGCAGATCAATTTGGACAAGCCCTTTGGCAGGCTAATATTAATGATGGATTAAATCCAAACAACAACAATTTGCGTTATCAATTTGATTGGTCGGTAGTAGATAATAAGCCTCAATTAAACAAGGTTTTAGTTCCGGAATATTTAGATGCTAATCAAACACTGAAATCAGCTAATACAAACTGGTATGATGAAGTTTCGCAAACAGGTGTAGCTAATTCTTATGATTTATCAGTTTCAAACGCATCAGAAAGAGGGAATTATGTATTTTCATTGGGTTATTACGGTAACCAAGGTGTTGTTAAAACTACCGATTTTGAAAGAATTACTGCCAGAATGAATGGTTCTTATAAATATCTTGATGGAAAATTAGTTATTGGCGAAAATTTCAGCTTCAATCGTACTAATGAAGTTACTGATCCGGGTGTTTTAGATCCAGCGCTGCGTGCATTACCTATAATTCCGGTGCGTACTGTTGATGGAAAAGGCTGGGGTGGTCCAGTAGGCGGAATGAACGACAGACAAAATCCGGTTCGTCTTTTAGAATACAATAAAGACAATAAATACGATTATTTACGTCTTTTCGGAAACATGTATGCCGATTTAGAATTAGTTAAAAATTTACACATCAAAACTAGTTTTGGTATTGATTATGGTTTTTTCAAAAAGCGTAGTTTACAAAGAAGTTATCAATCAGGTTATTTGCAAAATGACCAAACTTCAGTGAGTATTGATCAATCCGTTAGTGATAAATGGACTTGGACCAATACCGCTATTTATAGTTTAAATTTTGGAAAAAGCAATTTGAATTTGATGGCAGGAACTGAGATGTATAAAGAAGTTTTTGACAATGTAGGTTTGCGTAAAAATGACTTTTTAATTGAAACTCCTGACTATATGTATCCCGATGCCGGAACAGGAGAATCTTTTACCAGCGGAACTTCAACATCCTATTCACTATTGTCTTATTTTGGAAAAGCAGATTATGAGTTCGATAACCGTTATTTGCTTTCGGCTACAATTCGTAGAGATGGTTCTTCTCGTTTTGGAAAGAATAATCAATTTGGAGTATTTCCGGCAGTTTCTGCAGGTTGGAGAATAAGTAATGAAAATTTTATAAAAGACAATGCTCCCGTTATTTCTGATTTAAAATTAAGAGCAGGATGGGGACAAACTGGTAATCAGGAAATTAGTAATACAGCTGTTTACTCTCTTTATTTAGCCAGTTATGCTGGTGGGAATCCTACATGGAATACTTCTTTTGGAACAGCTTATGATATTGCCGGAAACGGAAATGGTTTACTGCCATCAGGTTTTATTGCAACGCAATCCGGGAATGATGACTTAAAATGGGAAACAACTACTCAAACTAACATTGGTTTGGATTTTGGATTATTCGACCAAAAATTAAGTGGTTCGGTTGATTACTACATCAAAAAAACAGAAGATATTTTGGTTTTGCCACCTTATTTAGGAGTAATTGGCGAAGGAGGAAATCGTTGGGTAAATGGGGCATCGATGGAAAATGAAGGATGGGAAGTTTCTTTAGGATACCATGATGAGACTTCATTTGGATTGAAATATGATATTTCAGCTAATATTTCGGGCAATAAAAATAAAATCACACAATTACCGGATGAAGTAAAAAACAATTATGGAGGCGATGGTCTAGAAGACAACATTTTGGGTCGTCCTATAAATTCTATGTATGGTTATGTTGCTGATGGTTTGTTTAAAAGTCAGGACGAAGTTGATCTTTGGGCTGATCAGGATGGGAAAGGACTTGGACGTATTCGTTACAAAGATTTAAACGGAGACGGAGTGATTACAGACAAGGATCGTACATGGATAGGAAATCCAAATCCAGGTTTGATTTATGGATTTAATTTAGGACTAGGATATAAAAATTTCGATTTTTCAACTTTTTGGGAAGGAACAGCAAATGTTGATGTAATTAATAATACCAAATATCAAACTGATTTTTGGAGTGTTGATGATGTAGGGTCAAACAAAGGAACACGTTTGTTAAATGCCTGGTCTTTAGATAATCCAAATTCTACTATTCCGGCATTAACAACAGTGGATAGAAATGCCGAATCGAGATTCTCCACTTATTTTGTTGAGAACGGAAGCTATCTTAAACTTCGCGTTTTACAACTTGGATATAGTTTTCCAAAAGATTTATTGGAAAAATTAAGTTTAGAAACTTTTAGATTTTACATCAGCGGACAAAATTTATTAATCCTTGATGCTAAAAACTTTACAGGTGTAGATCCTGAAAATGCAGGATTTGGATATCCGCAGCCTACCACTTTTACAGCGGGTCTTAATTTTACATTTTAATACAAAAGATTAAATCGAAAAACATGAAAAAGATAGTATATATAATTGGGTTTTTAGTGCTGGGAGTTTTTGCTTCCTGCTCGGATTTTCTGGAAAATAACCCTCGTGGTGTATTGTCAGAAGAAGATATTGTTACTCCTCAATCTATAGAAGGTTTTATGAATGCGGCTTATGCTCAATTAGGAAATGATCATTATGATTCGCCTTATAGTTTGTGGCCTTTTGGAAATGTTCGTTCTGACGATGCCTATAAAGGAGGTAGTGGAACTAATGATATTCAGAATTTTCACTTTTTTGAAGTTTCTAATAATATCAGACCTGATTTTGGCGAATTAGATAATTTCTGGTACATCAGTTATGTGGGGGTTTCAAGAGCCAATAAAGCATTGAAAGCCTTAGAACAAATTTCGGAAGCAGATTATCCATTGAAAAAAACACGTATGGCTGAGATGCGTTTTTTAAGAGGGCATTTTTACTTTATGTTAAAAATTATGTTCCGAAGTGTGCCTTACATTACAGAAGATATTCCTGTTGAAGATTACAAAACCATTTCGAACAAACAATTTTCAAATGAGGAACTTTGGAATAAAATAGCCGAAGATTTTGAGGCTGCAGCCAATGATTTACCGGAAACACAGCCACAAGCGGGACGTGCTACACAAAAAGCGGCTTATGCTTATTTAGCAAAAACACGTTTGTATCAAGCCTATACACAAGATGAAACTTATACAGTTACAGGAACAAATACGCAACATTTACAAGAAGTAATTGCAGCTACAGATAAAGTAATAGGAAAAGCGAGTTTAGAGCCAGATTTTGCGAATAACTTTTTACCGGGGACTTATGAAAACGGAGCAGAATCCATTTTTTCTATTCAGTTTTCAGATAATGATGGCACTTTGTATGGAAGATTAAATTTCTCCGATGTTCTTTCAACTCCTCAAGGTTTAGGTTGTTGTGATTTTCATAAACCAAGTCAAAACTTAGTGAATGCTTTTAAAACCGGAGCTAATGGTTTACCTGAATTTGACACTTACAACGATACCGATTTTGATTATAAAAATATAGATGCAAATACTGTTGATCCTAGATTGTATCATACTGTTGCAATGCCTGGTTTGCCTTATAAATATGATCCGGAATTTTTATATGTTGAAGCATGGGTACGTTCTCCGGGAACTTATGGATACTATGCTTCGTTAAAAGAAAATGTAGCGCCAAATTGTAGTTGTGTAGTCAATATTGATCCTTTTTATGGTAATTCAAAAAACAGAATCCAAATTCGTTATGCCGATGTGATTTTGATGCGCGCTGAAGCCTTGATTGAGTTAGGAAGACAATCAGAAGCTTTACCATTAATCAATGAAATTAGAGAAAGAGCTGCGCAAAGCACAGGAAGACTTCCGTATGTGAATAACTTTAAAATCAATACTTATGTGGACGGAACGAATTGTAACTGGACACAGGAATTTGCTCGAAAAGCTTTGCGTTGGGAACGTCGTTTAGAATTAGCAATGGAAGGAAGCCGCTTTTTCGACTTGGTTCGTTGGGGTGTTACTGATGAGGTAATGAATGCGTTTTATGCTGAAGAAAAAACAAAAAGAGCGTATTATCAAGATGCTTTCTTTGACGCCAATAAGGAAGAATATTGTCCAATTCCGTTGAAGCAAATTAATTTCAGTCAAGGATTGTACAAACAAAATCTGGATTATTAATCTATTTACGAAAACGAATATGAAAAATTTTATATATAAGTCTTGGACAAAATGGTCTTTGATACTGGCATTGATTTTTATGGTTTCTGCCTGCGAAGACAGTTTCGATACTAATGGTCTTGATGTCGATTCGCCTTCTAATGTGACTTCCTTTGAGATAAACGGAGTTGCTGGAACTATTGATCAAAAAACAGCAACAATTGCAGTAACCTTGCCTTATGGCACCGATATTACAGCGGTAAATCCTGAAATTATTTTAGAGGAAGGAGCAACATCAAATTTGATTTTAAACTCCCCTATTAATTTTACAAACGCAGTAAAATTTAGAGTTATAAATGGTAATTTATACAAAGATTATACTGTAAATGTTACGGTTTTAAGTCCAATAAAGAGTTTTAAAATCAATAATGTAGCGGCAACAATCAATGATGTTAGCAAAACCATTACGCTGGTATTACCTGAGGATACTAATCTTACAGCATTGCAACCTGTAATAGAATTGACTCAGGGAGTTTCTATTTCGCCAGCATCAGGAACTACCATTAATTTTACTAATGCTGTAACTTTTGTAATTACTGCAAATGGAAAAACGGTAAATTATACTGCTAATGTGGGAGTTCCTGTTAGTGGTTTGACTGTAGCCTTTTTAGGAACTGCTGCAACAAGAGCAGAAATTACTAATATGGACGAAATTACAGCTGCAAACTGGCTGTTTGCTAATTTCACAGGAGCCAAATACATCTCTTTTGACAGTGTTTTAAATGGTGCCGATTTAAGTAATGTGGATGTAATTTGGTGGCATTTTGATTCTGCTACAAATTTACCTGCTGTGGCCTATAATCCGGCAGTGACTACAGCTCTTAAAAACTTTAGAACTAATGGAGGAAACTTATTGCTGACTTCTTTTGCTTCACAATATGTAGATGCTTTAGGAATTGTTCCTTCCGGGAAAGGACCAAATAATGTTTTTGGAGACTTTTTGCCAGCAGGATGGGTTGATGGAAATTCATGGGGAATGTCTTTTAGAAGTCATGAATCACATCCTATTTTTAATGGTCTTACCACTTATGAAACAGGAAAAGCCTACTTACTTCAAAGTGGAACTTATAGATTAAACCATACTGCCTGGTGGTTTGTACCGGAATGGGGCGGATATGTAAATGGAGCTGGATGGAGAGATCAAACAGGTGGTACAAACTTAGCCAGTGAAGGTTGGGATGATAATTTAGACGGTCGTGTAACTATTGCAGAATGGCCAAATAACAATGCTAATAAAAATGTAATAGTAATCTCGATGGGAGCTTATGATTGGTACAATGAAACCAATGGTAGCGGAGTTCCTAGCCAAGCCAATGAATTCATAGGTAATATCAAACTTTTGACTCAAAACAGCATCAATTATTTAGCGGGCAATTAACCTCATTAAAATCAACAAAATGAACTATAGAAATATAATTACAATAGCTTCCATTTTCTTTTCGTTATTGTCTTGTAATCAGGATGATACTTATATTGGAGGCTCTATTTCGGGTGGAGAATCAGAAATAGCCAATATTTTTCCAGTACCGCCATCACTATGGATTGGAGGAGGAAGTGAACCGTATTACAGTGCGGGTTATACCGGTGATATTATGCCATTTTTCGACAATGGAAAATTCCATATTTACTTTCTCCATGATGCCAAAAATAAACCGGCAGGAAAAGGATTTCATGATATCCACGAATTTCAAAGTACTGATTTGGCTCATTTCAGCTACGAAGGGCAAGTCATTCCTTATGGAACAACTACCGATGCTGATTTTGGCATCGGTACTGGTTCTGTTGTTAAAGTGGGAAATCTCTATTACTTTTATTACACAGGACACAATGGAACTCCTGCTTTTTTACAATCTAACGCAAGAGAAAGTGTCTTATGTGCTACAAGTCCGGATTTAAAAACATGGACAAAAATACCTTCGTTTAAAATTACGGCACCTGCCGGATATTATAATTTTGATTTTAGAGATCCACATGTTTTTTACAATGAAGAGTTGAGCAAATATTCGATGTTGGTAAGTACACAAACGGAACCAGGCCGAAAAGCGGTGTTGTTGCATTTTACAACTGCTAATCCAGCTTCTGGAAATTGGGATGTTCAGGCACCTATTTATACCACAACTCCACAGGAAAATTATTTGATGATGGAATGTGCTGATATTTTTAAAATGGGGAATTATTGGTATTTAATGTTTTCTGAGAACTGGAGTACTACTAAAGGAACACATTATAAGATGGCAACTTCTATCAACGGACCTTGGACAACACCGCAAAATGATAGAATTGATGGAGAATATTTTTATGCCGGAAAAACAGCTTCTGATGGAAATAAAAGATATGTTTTTGGTTGGAATGCCAGAAAAACACCCGAAACTGATTTAGGCAATAAAGATTGGGCTGGAAATATGGTCATCCATGAGTTAATACAAAATTCAGATGGAACTTTAGGAACTCAGGCGCCACAAGCAGTAAAAAGCTTCTTTTCTAAAAATAGCACTATTGAGGTCGATGCTACTTTAGGAGGTGTTACTGTAAATAATGGTAGTTATAGTTTGAGTAGCACTACCAATAAAGCTATGGTCACTTTTAAGCCTGTTGGTAAAAGAGCCAAAATAAATGCGGAACTTACTTTGACAACTACAACTGGAACTACTGGATTTGTTTTTCATACTAATAATACAGGAAGTTATTATAAAATTGTTTTAGATGCTACAAAAAATGCCATCATAGGATACAATTCAGCTTCACAGGAAACAACCAGAATACCATTTGGATTGCAAGTAAATACAAAATACGATGTGGAAATAATTACCGAAGGCAGTGTAGTGGTATTTTATATTAATGGAAAAGTAGCCTTAACAAACCGTATTTACGGAAGAGATAAGTACAATTGGGGAATTATTGCTGAAGGACAAAGTGCTACAGTTAGTAATCTTCAACTTACACAAGCTGAGTAACATTAAAAAACAGAATAGAAATGAATAAAGGAAAAAACCTTAAGGCGGTAGCTTATGGAGAGGTGCTTTGGGATGTTTTTGGCAATGAAAAAAAGATTGGTGGAGCACCACTAAATGTAGCTTTACGCATGAAAACATTAGGTTGTGAAGTAGGAATGATTAGTTGCGTAGGGAATGATGAGGATGGAGAAGCTATAATCAATCAAGTTAAAAGTTTAGGGCTTGAAACCGATGCTATTATTAAATCGGAAGATTTTCCAACAGGATTGGTTAATGTAACTTTAAACGAACGTGGTTCGGCTAGTTATGAAATTGCATATCCATCGGCTTGGGATAAAATTGTACTGAATGATTTAGCTAAAAATTTAGTTTCAGAAGCTGATGTTTTAATTTACGGGAGTTTAATTTGTAGAGACCAGGTGTCAAGACAAGCACTTGAAGAATTGCTGCAAATGGATGTGTACAAAGTATTTGATGTTAATTTAAGAAAACCACATTATAACTACGAAATTCTAGCACAGTTAATGAATTCGGCCAATTTCATTAAGTTCAATGATGAGGAATTGTTAGAAATAGCCTCAGCCATTAATTCTCCTTTTGAAACTCTGGAAGAAAATATGCTTTTTTTCGCTGAAAAAACGAAAGCTACTGCCATGTGTGTTACTAAAGGGAAACATGGTGCTATATTATTATGGGAAGGACAACTTTATAAAAACGAAGGTTATGCTGTTGTAGTTTCGGATACTGTTGGAGCAGGAGATTCTTTTTTAGCTGCTTTAATTACATCCTTATTAACTGGTAAAGCACCACAAGAATCAATTGATTTTGCTTGCGCAATAGGAGCCTTAGTAGCTCAGGCGCCAGGTGCTAATCCTGATATTTCACTTTCAGCTATTGAGGATTTAATGGCTATGGTAAAAGTGTAATTTATGCAAAAAGGTTGTCTGAAAAGTAGTTTTCAGACAACCTTTTATTATTGTAATCTAATTTTATAGGTGTAAAACTGGGTGTAAAAACCACAAAACCCTAATAATCAGACAATATCGCAGAGAGAAAGGGATTCGAACCCTCGATGCAGTTACCCACATACTAGCTTTCCAGGCTAGCTCCTTCAACCACTCGGACACCTCTCTATTTCGGTTTGCAAATAACACAAAAAAATCTGAGTTACAAAAGCCAAATTGCAATTAATTACATCATTTCTCCTCTTAAAGAAGTTTCAAATACAGTTTGAAAATCTTTGGACGGAATATTTTGGCTTAATAAGAACATCAATTTGGTAATTGCAGCTTCGGTAGTGATGTCTTTTCCTGAAATCACTCCTATTTGCTTCATTGCCGAACTCGTTTCATATTGCCCCATATTAACACTTCCGCTCGTGCATTGGGTAACATTCACAATATACAAACCCTTAGCAATGGCTTTTTCTATTACATTCAAGAACCAATCTTCTGTTGGCGCATTTCCCGAACCGTAGGTTTCTAAGACAACTCCTTTCAAATTTGGAATTTCAAGCAACGTAGAAAAAACCGTTTCTCCTATTCCGGGAAACATTTTTATGATTACCACATTCGTATCTAAAACAGAATGGAGCTTTAACCCTTTAGTACTGCCTTTCGACAAAAGCAATTCTGATTTAAAATTCAAATTCACACCCGATTCCACCAAAGCCGGATAATTTGGCGAAGCAAAAGCATTAAAATGCTCTGCATTTATCTTAGTTGTTCTGTTTCCCCGATACAATTTGTGTTCAAAATAAAGGCAAACTTCAGCAATAACAGGGGTGTTATTTTCCTGTAAAGATGCTATCTGAATGGCCGTTATCAAATTTTCTTTAGCATCAGTGCGCAAATCACCAATAGGCAATTGCGAACCCGTAAGAATAACCGGTTTGGATAAATTTTCGAGCATATAACTCAAAGCCGAAGCCGTGTACGACATGGTATCAGAACCATGAAGCACCACAAAACCATCAAATCCTGAATAATTGGATTCAATTATAAAGGCAATTTCGGCCCAATTTGCCGGATTCATATTTGAAGAATCAATTGGATTCTGAAACGAAATGGTTTCAATCTCACAATCCAATTGTTTCAACTCAGGAATTCTTTGTAATAATTTACTAAAGTTAAAAACCTTTAATGCTCCGGTATTAAAATCCTTGCGCATTCCAATGGTTCCTCCAGTATAAATTAAAAGAATTTTAGTCCTTGAGTTCATGGGTGTATTTCAGTTTATTGACTACCGGATTGGCATACATAGCCAATATTCCCTGCAATGCAATAGGATTTTCTGCATCGATTCGTTTTTCTAATCTTCGTTCGAAAACTGCTTTTTCGTTTTCAGTATATAAATGCGAATATTTATCGGTTTTATGTAAAATATCGTAAGCAATATAATTAGTAGGCCACAATTTATAGCTGGTCAAAATCGAATCGTCTATGGCTTGCGCCAAAGCCTGAATTTGTTTATTTACATTATCGTTTTCTGCTTTTATGGCATCAATTTCAGTATCTAAAACTTTCCCTATATGGATAAAAATTCGTTTTTTAGGTCCTAAAGCACCACTCAAAATGGTCATAAAATCTTCATTCTCTTCTTTGACATAGACTTCATTATTGGCTTCCGCCAATAATTGAGGCATTTTTAAAGCATCGGTAGGATCATATTCATAAGAAATAGAAACAGGAACAATCTTCAATTTTTTGAAGTAATCCATCAAATTAGCTTCATCCGAAGCCATTCCTATCATTTTCAATACTCCCGGATTGGTCGCATCATTTCCATCTTTGGTTCGTCCTTCACGTTGTGCAATCCAAACCGAACGGTTCTCGTGTTGCAACAACTGACTGATATATTCTGACAATGTTTTAGAACTCTGCAACATCTCTCTTGGTCCTAAACCGCGCTGAACCAGGAAATTTCGATTCAATTTAGCCAACACATTCAAAAAAGGTTGTTTAACCAAATTATCCCCAATAGCCGAAGCAGTCATTACCAAATCGTGCTCAAACAAAGTGGCATTCAACAAAGTGGTATCTAATAAAATATCTCTGTGATTAGAGATAAACAAATAAGGAGTATTAGGCTCTAAGTGTTCAAAGCCCGCAGTCATCAAGCCTTCTGAACTTTTTTCTAATACTTTTTGAACCGACTGGTATATAAAATTACATTGGAAATCACGAATAGAATGCGTTTTTAGCAATTGTTCTTTCCAAACTTCATCGGCTACATCAGGAAAAGAAAAATTCATCAATGACTTCAACATCGGGTGATGAAGCACTTTTTTTATCGCTTTATTTATTTCGGAATCATAATAAGGCCGAATCTCGTCAAACTTTTGCATTTTGGTACTATTAGAAAAACAAATGAACAAAAAAAATATTAAATTTTAGCGAATTCTGCTTTAAATCCCAAAAATTGCTTTCGAATTTTCAGTAGTGATTTTCGCTATTTCCTCTGCTGAAATTCCGTAAATATGTGATAACTTATCAATTACATTCACCAGATAACTACTTTCGTTTCTTTTCCCTCTAAAAGGAACCGGAGCCAGATAAGGCGCATCGGTTTCTAAAACAATGTGTTTTAAATCTATTTTATTCAAAAACTGGTCTATCTTACCATTTTTAAAAGTCACTACACCACCAATTCCCAATTTCATATTATAAGACAAAGCTTGCAAAGACTGCTCGTAAGTCCCCGAAAAACAATGAAAAATTCCAAACAAATCAGCCGATTTTTCTTCTTCTAAAACTGCAAAAACTTCATCAAAGGCATCACGACAATGAATCACAATAGGTAATTGGTATTCTTTTGCCAGTTGGATTTGGCGTTTGAAAGCCAATTGCTGCTCTTTTAAATGGGTTTTATCCCAATATAAATCGACTCCAATTTCTCCAATAGCATAGAATTTTCTCTTCTTTAATTCCTCTTCAACAAATTGCAATTCGTCCAGATAATTATCCTTCACATGCGTAGGATGCACTCCAGTCATTAAAAAAACATTTTCGGGATATTTTTGTTCCAAATCATACATGGCTTCAGTATAAGCCGAATCGATTGCCGGAATAAAAAAACGAGTCACACCAGCCGCTAAGGCGCGTTGCATCATTTCGTCTCTGTCCTGATCAAATTCTTCGCTGTATAAATGTGCGTGGGTATCGGTAATTATGGGTTTTGTTTCCAATTGTAATTTTTAAAAACGCAAAGTTCTAAAGTTTTTTAAAATTTAAACACAAAAGACACAAAAGTTTCGCCTCAATTATATTTAAAAACAAAAGACACAAAGAGTAATCTATTTTACCCTTTGTGTCTTTTGTACTTTTTCTTTGTGTCTTTTGTGTTGAATCCTTTTAATCCAACTTATCCAATAATTCCTGAACCTTATCATAATTCTCATAATCGGGAGGAATCGTCAACAGGATTTCTTTACAAGCCTTATAGTTTTTTTGTTTTAATTTGACCAAAGCCAAAGCATAAATCGCCTTGTTTTTATAAATAGAATTCCCTGATTTTATCGAGTTAAACTCAGCCTCGGCTTGCTTAATTTGATTGTTTTCCAATAAAGAAATCCCATAAAAATACTGAACTTCTACGGTTTTATTTTCTCTCAAAATAGCCTCAAAAAACGGAATCGCAGCTTTGTAATTCTTAGCATTAAAAGCTTCTTCAGCCTTTTTTAGATTATCAACTCCTTCGCTTCTTTCGGTCAAATAAGCGTTTTCATATTGATTGTAATCTTCAAAATTGGGGTCAGAAGGATTAAACAAAAATAATCCAAACAAAATCGCCACCGAGGCAGCAACCAGATAAGCCCAGGGTTTAATTGAAATCACCTTCGATTTATCTGCTTTAAAATGTTCTTTCGAAATCACTTTTAGATTTGCTGTGAAAGCCTCTCTGTCAGCTGCGAAATCAAATTTTGTTTCTAACTGTATTTGTACTTCTTTGAAAGTTTCAAATTCCGATGCCAGTTCTTCATTTTCTGAAAGCTGTTTTTCAAAATCCAATCGGGCTTCGTCCGACAATTCGCCTTGAAGGTATTGATCGAATACTATATATTTCTCTTCTTTCATGGCTCCTTAAATTTTTAATGTTTTAAAACTACTGTGTTCCTGAATCCATTGGGTAAGCTGACCCGTACACAAGGATTTTTTCTTCCTAACATAACCATAGGTTACGTTAAGTTTCATGGCTACTTCTTCCATGGATTTCAAAGTAAAACTCCACTTTAAAACTTCCTGGCATTTTTCGCCTAATCTTTGAAACATCATATCAAAAAGCTGTTGTTTTTCTTCAAATATTTCTGTTTGTGTCACCATCTCTTCCGTGGGTTCATTAGTAGATGTCAAATCATCCTGAATTGTTACCCCTTTATTCGACGCTTTTTTTAATTCGTTAAGCCATTTTCTTTTGCACAACAAAAAAAAGTAAGCATCAAAAGGACAACTCAGTTGTAGCTGCTTTGCTTTTGCCTGATTAAACAACAAAATTAGGATCTCCTGGACCACATCCTGAGCCTGATCTTCATCGCCCGAATTGTTCCTGATATAGGAAACCACTTTGGGAACAAACTTTTTGTAAATAGACCGAATAATCGCCGAATCATTATTCGCTAATCCTTCGATAAAATACTGATCCGGATGAATTTTGTTTTCTGACATAGGAAAAAAATTGAACTGCTAATGTAGAAAAGAATCTGAAATAAAAATCGGTTTAATGGGTAACAAATATAAAATCAAGTGGATATAGATGTGAAACCTTTCAAATTGATAAATCATGAAAAATGAACAATTATCCTCTCCAATCATTATTGATAGTTTTTCTGAAAAACTTTCGAATAAAATTCAGGCGGGTTTTAAAATCTCCGAATACAACGCCAAATTGCCTTATGTGGTTTTGACAAAAGAGCAAAAAAGCATCAATCATACTTTACATCTTCAACTCTTTTGCATCACATTCGGGATCTGGTCCGTGGTCTGGATTTATTTGACATTAACCCATACTCCAAAAAAAGAAATCCTAATTGCTATTGATGAAGACGGAAATGTGTTTGAAGAAAAATGCCTACTCAATTAAAAAGCCTGTTTGAATGTTTAAAGAAAAAAACCAGCTGTTAGAAACCGGGAAAATTTCTTAAAACGCATCAAAATTACACCCTTTAGGGTTGGGGAAATAATTTTGATAAATTTCAAACAGGCTTTAAAAAAATAATCTGAAATAAATTCAAATTAAAGGGTAACAATTCAAAACCCATATTGATATACCAATAGAAACCCGAAGTACTAAAAAAATATTTTGGAAACTGGGGTAACAAATTAAAACAAGAATTGATATAACAACAGAATCAGAAACAATTAAAAAAAATTAAAATACTGGGGTAACAATTTAAAACCCGAATTGATATAACAGTATAAAACAAGTAAAAACCATTTTAACCATAATTAAAATCAAGAAATCATGAGAACAAATTTTAAAACCATCGGACTTTTATTTTTAGCGGCAATTTCATTCGTAAGTTGCGAAAACGAGAACATCGAAAACACGCCGGCAACAGCAGCAGAATTTGCAAATGTCAGAGAAGCAGCCTTAGAAAAAATCACTCAGGAATTTACTATTACTGCCGAAGATGGCGCTACAACCCTAACTTCTGAAAACGGAGTGAAAATTACCATCAACGGAAGTTGCTTGACTAAAGACGGAAATCCTGTAACCGGCGATGTACAAATTGAGTATGTAGAACTTTTCGACAAAGGAAACATGTTAGTAACTAACAAACCAACAATGGGAATCATGCCCGATGGAAACCGAAATCTACTAATCTCTGGAGGAGAATTCTTCATCAAAGCAACTCAAAATGGCAAAGAATTAGCAACCACTTGCAACATTACTTTATTAGTTCCTGCCAGCCTTACTGATGGCGTTGACAATATGATGACTTTATGGAAAGGAATCATCGATGACGAAGGAAACTTAGCCTGGGAAGATGCCCGTAAAGCCGATGGAACTAATGGTGGAAAAGGTGGCGTTCAAGCCGAAGGGAACAACTACTATGTGAGTTTTGGAAACTTTGGATGGACAAATGTGGATAAATTCTACAGCGATCCAAGACCTAAAACTACTATTCTTGTTGATGCTCCCGAAGGATACGACAACAACAACTGTGCAATCTATTTATCTTATGACGGCGAAGGAACTAACGCTTTAGCAAAACTTGATACTTACACAGCCGAAGGTTTATTCAGCGAACACTACGGTCAAATTCCAGTAGGCCTTGCTTGTCACATCATCTTTGCGACCGAAGACAATGGAAACTGGAGATACGCCATCAAAGGAGTAACCGTTCAGGCCAATGACGTTTACACTTTCACAATGGCTGAAACCACTGTAGGTACCGAAGCTCAATTAATTGCCGCAATCAATGCGATCCAATAAAGATTCCCAAATTTAATTTCTGAAAAAAGTGGTGATTTGCTCATCGCTTTTTTCTATTTTTAAAAGATTTTTAACCGTTAACCAAATAAGAATTAGTAGCTTATTCCTGCTGTCCGCTATATCTCTTGCGGCGAACACCGCCACAAGAGGATGCCGCTACCATCAGGGCTAAAACCAGATTTGATTATGAAACCACTAGCATCTATTTTCTTTATTCTGCTTTCTGTTGTCTCCTTTTCACAAAAAAAAGTCAAAGATACCGTTACCCGAAGAGCCGCAATAAACTACAGTCAAAATGCGAATACGGTTTCATACAAACCCGAAACGCCACCATTAATTCCTATTGCTGGCGCACCAAAACCTAGTTTTTCCTATCTATGGGAATTTGGAGATGGCAACTACAGCAAAGCCGCCGAACCTAAACATACTTATAAAAACAAAGGAACCTACACTACCCGATTGACTGTTACCAATAATTACGACAACGGAAAACCACCCGCTACCCGACCAAAAAAAGTAGTAATTAACGAAGTATCAGATAAAAATTTTGACGAAATCGCATCCGTTGCTGACCAAAATGGTTTTGCTCTTCAAAAAAACTGCGACCCTATTCCCGACCAGGAAATGGAAGTAATCCTGAGCTATCAAAACTTGGAAAACTATGTCGCCAATGGAAAAATCTATCTTTTTTACAACGAAACGCAATTCAAGGACAACAACTTTCAATTAGCTGATTTTCGAACTTATGCAGGAGAAAGAACAGTCACAGAAAACACTTTTGCCGCTATCAACGATATTGACCAATCCAATTCATATTTGGCATCCAACAATACTTATTTACCAATAAGAAAATACGAGAACACCACCACCGAAGAAGATTTAGACGCCACTCTGGCCGAAGCGCATAAAACGTTCAAAAACGTTTCCATCTTAGAATTTGACGATGCTAATCCGCAGGAAACCCGCAATGTTTTTTACACTTTCAAGACTACTCCCGAAATGCTCAAAGACACCAGCGCGACAATTACTATGCGAGGTATTTATGTCCCAAATCGTAGTTATAAAAACCACAAAGTAAAAAATCTGGAAATGGAAATTGTCACTTCCCACGACCCTAACAAAATGGGATCTAACGGAAGTTTTATGAATTATCGATTCGTTCGTTTTAAAAGAGTGAATTTCAAAACCCGTTTTCAAAACAACGGTGAAGGTCCTGCAAGAATAATTCGTCTGGAAACCGATATTCCGGATATGTTTGACAAGAAAACATTTCAAATTGAAGACATGTATCCTAAATGTCCTATTTGTCCAAAAGGCGAAATCCCAACTACTAGCTGTCTGGATACAATAATTAAGCAAAACCAAATCTTCTTTACCTTCAAAAACATTTATCTGCCGGGAAGCGAACAGAAAAATGTAAAAGAAAAAGACAGTACCAAAGGTTTTGTAAAATACTCTTTGAAATTCAACAAAGACTTTCATAAAATAAACACCCGAAGCAGAACCGCAATTATTTTCGACAAAAACGAACCTATTATAACCAATTACGCCACCACCCGATTCCTTCCCGGAATTTCTATTGGTGCTAAAGCAGGTTATAATTATTACCCAAATTTAGACAAATCCAGAAGCTATTTTGTGGGCGCGACCATTTCTCCATATAAATCCTATCGTTTGTATTGGCAAGCCGAATTAATCAATAGTGTTCATGATTTCAATTCAACCACCTCAATCACCAATGGTTTCACTACCACTGCTAACGGAGTCCGCCAAGCTACACGTACTAGCAAAACTACAAGTTATTCAAATTTTAATAATGAGGTTCCATTACTCCTTCGTTACAACATCAACAATTTCATCGGTATTGGAGCGGGTGTCCAAGCCAATATTAATGCTTCGGAAAAACAGGAACAACACACTAAAATTGAATATTTCGAATCAGAAAAACCAGATTCTCCAATTATCAAAACCGAAGAAAGCAGCAGTTCCGACAGCAAAACTTTCAGCAATTTCAAATCGGGATTATTGTTTGATTTAACGTTGGGTTTCGCCCGCATCGGCCCTAGTTTAGGCGCCCGTTATGTGATGAATTTCAAAGAGAATTTCAATTATTTTCAAGTGTATGGAATATGGAAGTTTTAAATTTATGGAACACGGATTAAACAGATTGACACAGATTTTTTTAATAATTTCTTCGTGAATCTCCGTGAAATGCTTTGCGTATCTTTGTGAAACAACTCTTTATGAAAAAACTTTTTTGCTATTTTCTTCTAGTTTCTTCCCTGATTCTTTTCGGACAAAAGCCACTTACTCAAGAAGACAAAATCTACAATGCGGTAGATACTTTTGTAGCAAATCCAACAACAGAAAATTTAAAAAACCTCAATAGTACCGAACACGCATTCTGGAAAAATCCAACGCCGAAAACTAAAAACGAACTGCTGGCAATTGTTATTTTAAATTGCAACAAAGCCTATTATGAAAACCAATTCAACAAAGTCCAGGAAGCAGTTAGCAGTTATGAAAAAGCCTGGAAAATACATCAAAAATACCGTCTCAACAATTACGACATTGTAGAATATTGCCTGAAACCTTTGGGGAATTTATACACCATTCTGGGCGATTACGACAATGCCGAAAATACCATCAAACAGTATTATTACATTTCCAATCAGGAAAAAAATCAGGATGAAAAAATAGCAGCGATACTTAATTTATCGAATGTATATCAAAACTCGGGCAGAAACCACCAAGCAATTGATTTACTTGAAAAAACAATTAAAACACAGCCCATTTCTGACATCCAAAAAGGAATTTTATTAAACAATTTAGGAAACAGTTATCTTTTAAGAGGAATAAATGATGATGAATTGAGTGCCGAAAATACTTTTATTGCAGCAATTCCATTATTAAAAAAAGATAAATCCCAACAGGAATATTTATTAAATGCCTATCTCAATTTATACAAATTCAATATTAGTAATCCTCGGAATGTAGCATTTAATTATTACGAAAAAGCAAGAACTATTTTTGAAAAGCTACCCAACAAAAACCCTAGAAGTAAAGCCCAATTTTATCTAGAGAAGATTATTTTATTACTCAATCAGAATAAATTAACCGAAGCTCAAACAGTACTTAAAACCGTTTATAAAACCTTAATTCCAAATTATCCTAGTCAAAAAGACATTCTCCCTAAAGAAAAAGACCTCTATGCAGAAACCATTTTACTTGATGCCTTAGACTTTCAAGCTGACTTATTTACAATTCAAAATCAACCCCAAAAGGCTTTAGACAGTTACGCTCTTGCTTTTCACATTGAAGATTTATTTCAAAATCTAATTGTGTATGAAAACTCAAAAATTATTACGCAAACCAGAAACCGGAAACGCATTGAAAAATGTATTAGTATTTATCAATCTTTATTTGAAAAAGAAAAAAAATCGATTTACATAGAAAAAGCATTTCAACTCGTTGAAAAAACAAAATCGATTGTATTAAAAGAGCGATTGTTCAATAATCAAAAGAGTTCAAAACAAAAAAAATCCCTTATAGAACAACTCGAAAACCAAAATACTATTATTGTTAAAGAACAACAAAAAGGGGATTTAGCTGATATCCAAAAAATCAACAAAGCCATTAAAACACAAAATGAGTTGATGTTGCAAATCAAGCAAATACAATCAAAAACCGAAAACAAATCAAATAACGACATTAATTTGAATGATTTATATGCCCGATTAGAAAAAGAGGATGCCATTATGGTTGAATATTTTTGGGGTACTAAAAACATATTTTCGTTTACAATTCAAAATGGCAAAATTTCGCTAAAATCATTTTGCATTGGTTCTATGTGTGGAGAATCAGTATTCACATTTATAGGATTTTTTCATGATGCCAGTGCCATTACAAACCTTCTTGATTTATTCAAAAAAGATGCTTTTTCTGCTTATCGTTATTTACAATTACCGAAAAAATCAAACTACAAAAACCTCATCATCATCCCTGATGGTCTTCTTTGTTTGATGCCTTTTGAAGCCTTAATTACTAAAGAATCCAACACAACTAATTTTGCTCAAATGCATTATTTGTTGAATGATTACAATATTGGGTATCAGAATTCGGCGCAATTTTATTTGTCCTTCGACAAGCTCAGGATGACAAATGAATATAAAACTGTTTTAGGAATTTTTCCAGTTTTCGAAAACACGCCTTACACACTGACTTATTCCAAAGACGAGTTGCATTCGATTCAAAAAAACTTCAAAGGGAAATATTTAGAGAATACCGAAGCTACTTTCGATAATTTTAAAAAAAATGCAGCTGATTATTCCATTCTGCATCTGTCCACTCATGCTGATGCTGGCGATGTAGTTAGTCCGGCAAGTATAAAATTTTACGATCAGGAAATCCTGTATTCCGAATTGTATCATTTAAATATCAATCCTGATTTGGTCGTTTTGAGTGCTTGCGAAACTGGCATTGGTAAACTCTATAAATCCGAAGGCGCCATGAGTATTGCCCGCGGATTTCAATTGGCTGGAGCGCAAAATCTGTTATTTTCACTATGGAAAGTTAATGATTATACGACCTCAGTTTTTATGGATTCTTTTTACCAAAATATCAAAAACGGTCAATCTTATTTGGAAGCCAATGCTAATGCCAAACGTGATTTCTTAAAAAATCCGGATATTTCCAATGCTAAAAAATCACCTTATTACTGGAGTACTTTTATTTATTATGGTGATTTACAAACCACCAAAGAGTCAATTAGTTATATTTTTTATATATTTGGTATATTGATTCTAATTGCTTTACTTTTGGTTTTCAATCGCTATCGAAAATGAAAAATCTTCAGGAAATCCTAAAAAAGCATCAATATAAAAAAGTAAAATTTAAAATTACCAAAACACAACATCTGTTGGTAAAAGCCAAAATCAATGGCGTGAAAGGTAATTTTATTTTAGATACGGGAGCTTCTAATAGTTGTGTAGGCTTTGAACACATTGCATTATTTAATTTAAACGCCGAAGATTCTAAGACCATGGCTTCTGGAGCCGGAGCAACAGGAATGCTCACCCAAACGGCCAGAGCAAATAAATTACAACTTGGTTCTTGGAAAAATAATAATTTCGATTTGATCATATTTGATATGTCACATGTCAATGAAGCCTTGACGGCTTACAAATCAAAAACTGTTGACGGAATCATTGGAGCCGATATTTTACTAAAAGGCAAAGCCATAATTGATTACTACAACAATTGCTTATATTTACAATAACCAACAGAAAACCAAAACATTATGATAAAATTCTACAAAGCAGCCTGTCTTGCTCTGGGAATGTTACTATTCTCCTGTTCCACCCAAGACTTAACAGAAGATAGTCAAAATTCTACAGCAGCATCTAATACGAATTCTTCCGAAACGTCAAAAACCACCCCTGTTAAAAACAATATTTCTAAATTTTGGGATTTTAACAACTTAGATGAATGGGATGATGCTACTCAGGTGGGTGAAGCTAATTATTTTATCGAAAATGGAAATTTACGCCTGTTTACCAATGCTAATACTTGGGATCGAACTAAAATAAAATCGATTGCTACTTATGCTACAGGAACGTATTCCTGGCGCGTTTTTGTCCCTGAAATGGGAGTGGGCGATTGTGCCAGCATAGGTGCTTTTTTATACAGTGATGATACCCACGAACTCGATTTTGAAATTGGCTATGGCAAAGAAACTGTTCGTCAGGGACTGAATGCTGCATCCGATGATCTTATTGTTTATGCCACTTCGCAAGCTAATCCAAGCCATTCTTTTCAAAGCAAAATCAAAAGAAATCAATGGTACACTTTTACAATAACATTAGCTTTAAATACAAAGAAAAAATATGTGGCAACCTGGAAAATTGACAACCAAAACCTAACAAGCAAAACACTTACTTACGGCACAGCCACTAAATTTAAAATCTTTTGCAGTGTCGAAAATCTGAGTTTTATAGGCGATCATATTCCTGCTACACAAAATTATGCTTTATTTGACTGGGTAGAATTCAAATAAAATGATGTCCTCTAATTAACCGCAGATTCGCAGATTAAAAAAAAATTCTGTGAATCTGCGGTTAACTCATTTTAAGCCTATTTGCTTTTGATTCTTTTTTTCGAATGAGACTCTTTTGGATTTTCACCTAATGCCCATAAAAGTCCACCTGTAAGATGCTGAATAAACACAGGATCGACATAATCCTTACTATCATGTCCTAAAGCAGTATAAAACACTCTACCGCCTTCAAACTCATGACACCAGGCCAATGGTAAGTAATCTCCAAAAGTACGTCCCGGATAGACTTCTTTTTCGCTGTCTATCACCGTTCGCATATCGGCGGCTAAAAGTACATGAGTATTAGGATTGAATTCATTCATATAATAACACTCATCTTCTTTTCTCCATGTTTCCCCTAGCATCGAAGTCGAAGGATGGTTTTTATCAATCACTTTTATTTCGAAAGACTGAAAAGCAGGATGTCTTTTAAACCTACCACCTACCAAGGTTGCAAACCAAGGCCAGTCTTTTTCAGAATCAGACGCACTATGAACTCCTACAAATGCGCCACCAGCATGAATATAATCCACAAGAGCTTGCTTTTGTTCTTCGGTATCAAAGATATCATTACAGGTATTAGAAAAAACCAGACAGCTATACTTTGCCAGATTTTCGGTGGTCATTACCGCCGGATCATCAGAAACATCAACAATTAAGTTGTTGGCTTCTCCAATTTTCTTCCAGGCTTCCACACTGAAAGGAATATTTTTATGCACATAACCTTTGCCGTTTTTAGTGTAAACTAAAATACGTTTTTTAGCTAGTGGATTGGCAAAAACAGAACCTAAACCAAAAACAATTGTAAGCAACATTAATTTTATTTTCATAATTTTCTATTTATTTCTCGAATATAAAAAGAAAATCCCAAACTCCAATCCCGAAGCATCGGGAGGAATTTGGGATTTATATGTTTGTCAGACTGAGCTTGTCGAAGTCTACAATTCAAAAGCTTTTTTAGGATTTCCACCACAAAGCAATTCTACTGGGTTTTCTAAAGCTTCTTTTACAGCAACTAAGAAACCAACAGACTCACGACCATCGATAATTCTGTGGTCATAAGATAAAGCGATGTACATCATTGGGTGGATTTCAACCTTACCGTTTACAGCGATAGGACGCTCGATAATGTTGTGCATTCCAAGGATTCCAGACTGTGGAGGGTTGATAATTGGAGTTGACAACATAGATCCAAATACACCACCATTAGTGATTGTAAAAGTACCACCAGTCATATCATCAACAGTAATTTGACCATCACGAGCTCTTAAAGCTAATCTTTTGATTTCAGCCTCAATTCCACGGAAAGTTAAGTTTTCAGCATTACGAACTACAGGAACCATTAATCCTTTTGGTCCTGAAACTGCGATAGAGATATCAGCAAAATCAAAAGCAATTTTGTGATCTCCGTCCATCATAGAGTTTACATCAGGGAACAATTCTAAAGCTCTTGTTACCGCTTTTGTAAAGAATGACATATATCCTAAACCAATACCACCGTGTTTTGCTTTGAATGCATCTTTGTATTCATTACGCAAAATGTTAATAGGCGTCATGTTTACTTCGTTGAAAGTAGTCAACATTGCAGTTTCGTTTTTAGCAGAAACTAAACGCTCAGCTACTTTACGACGCAACATAGACAATTTAGTACGCTCTACTCCACGGCTTCCTCCTGTAGGAGTTCCCATTGATGGAACAGCATTTACTGCATCATCTTTAGTGATTCTTCCACCTTTACCAGTTCCTGTTACAGCTGCTGGTGAAATGTTTTTCTCATCTAATATTTTTTTAGCTGCCGGAGATGGAGTTCCAGTTGCATAAGTAGCTGCTGGTGCTGCAGGAGCCGCTGGCGCAGGTGCTGCTTTTGGTGCTTCAGCTACTGGAGCTGGAGCTGCTGCAGGCGCTGCCGCTGGTGCTGATCCTGATGGTTTAGCAGCTGCAGTGTCAATATGACAAACTACTGCTCCTACTGCTACTGCATCACCTTCTTCTGCTTTTAGGGTAATGATACCACTAGCTTCAGCTGGTAATTCTAATGTAGCTTTGTCTGAATCTACTTCAGCAATTGCTTGATCTTTTTCAACATAATCCCCATCTTTTACTAACCAAGTGGCGATTTCAACTTCTTTAATAGATTCCCCTGGTGATGGAACTTTCATTTCTAAAATCATGTCGTAAATATTTTAAATTTATGAATTTTATTTTTTAATGTATGAATCGTTATTCTTATTTTTAAATCTAGCCCCGATAGAAGTGGAAATCCTTTTTATTTTTCTTTAAAATAAAAAGATTGCAACGAATAGCGGGAAATAGCTTCTGGAAAAAATATTTTTAATGAGATTGCTTCGTACCTCGCAATGACTATCTAAATAAATTTTTATCAAATACCATTCTGATTGCATCAGCATGACGGCGTTTTGCTCTGGTGTAACTTCCTGCTGCCGGTGCTGAGTATGCTTTTAATGAAGCCAATCTCCATTTAACCAAATCAAAGTTAGCTAACATATAGGTGTAAGCTCCCATGTTTTTAGGCTCTTCCTGTGCCCAAACATAATCATCAGCATTTGGATATTGTGCAATAATCGCTTTTAATTGTTCTACCGGTAATGGGAACAATTGCTCGATACGAACTACAGCTACATCTTTACGACCGTTGTTTTCTCTTTCGGCAGTAATATCATAATAGAATTTACCTGTACAGAAAACTAATGTTTTCACGTCTTTCTTGTTTACTGTAGTATCATCAATTGTTTCCTGGAAACCTCCTGAAGTGAAATCTTCAATTGGAGATACACATCTTGGATCACGCAACAAACTTTTTGGAGAGAAAACAACTAATGGTTTACGGAAAGTAGTTTTCATTTGTCTTCTCAACAAGTGGAAGAAGTTAGCTGGCGTTGTACAATCGGCAACATACATATTGTGACGTGCACATAATTGTAAGTAACGCTCCATACGTGCAGAAGAGTGCTCAGCTCCCTGACCTTCGTAACCGTGTGGCAACAACATTACTAATCCGTTTTGATTGTTCCATTTGTCTTCTCCACAAGAGATGTATTGGTCAATCATAATTTGGGCACCATTAGAGAAATCTCCGAATTGTGCTTCCCAAATTGTTAAAGCATTTGGATTAGCCAAAGCATAACCATAATCAAATCCTAATACTCCGTATTCAGACAAGAATGAGTTAAAGATACGGAAGTTTCCTTTTTTGTTCTCGATGTTATTTAACAAAACAACTTCTTCTTCAGAATCTTCTACTTTTACAACAGCATGACGATGTGAGAAAGTACCACGTTCAACGTCCTGACCTGAAATACGAATATCAAATCCTTCAGTCAAAAGTGAACCGTAAGCTAATGTTTCAGCAGTTCCCCAATCGATAGTGTTATTATCGTATCCTGTTTTTCTATCAGTAACAATCTTAGTGATTTTGTTAATGAATTTTTTATCAGATGGTAAGCTAGAAACTGTTTTAATGATAGAATCTAAAGTTGATTTTTCAACAGTAGTTTCAAATTTTTGCAACATTACATCATCAGAAACCTGCTCAAATCCCTTCCATTCATTTTGCATAAACGGAGTAATGATTGTCAAATCTTTTTTACGGGAAGCTTCTAAGTTATGATCTAAATCGTCTTTGTATTCTTTCTCTAAAGTTTTTACCAAATTAGCATCGATAATTCCTTCAGACAATAATTTTTCAGCATAAATATCTCTTGGATTTTGATGCTTAGCAATGATTTTATATAATAATGGTTGTGTAAAACGAGGCTCATCTCCTTCGTTATGACCATATTTTCTATATCCTAATAAGTCAATAAATACGTCACGCCCGAATTGCATTCTGAAATCCAATGCAAATTGCATAGCGTGTACTACAGATTCTGCATCATCAGCATTAACGTGTAAAACCGGAGATAAAGTTACTTTAGCAACGTCAGTACAATAAGTAGAAGAACGAGCGTCTAAGTAATTCGTTGTAAAACCTACCTGGTTATTGATTACAATATGGATAGTACCACCTGTTTTGTAACCATCTAACTGCGCCATTTGGATAATTTCATAAAGAATACCTTGTCCTGCAATTGCAGCATCACCGTGAACGGCGATAGGCAATACTTTAGAGAAATCATCTGCAAAATATTTATCTTGTTTTGCTCTGGTAATACCCTCGATAACTGCACCTACAGTTTCTAAGTGCGAAGGGTTTGGAGCTAAGTTGATGTTGATTTTCTTTCCTGACTTAGTAATTTTATCAGCAGTAAGACCTAAGTGGTATTTTACGTCACCGTCAAAATATTCCTGATCGTAATCTTTTCCGTCAAATTCAGAGAAAATATCCTGAGTAGATTTACCAAAAATATTAGCCAAAACGTTCAAACGACCACGGTGAGCCATCCCCATTACAAATTGTTCCACCCCTTTTTCGGCAGCTCTTTCAATTAAAGCGTCCAAAGCCGGAATAACAGTTTCTCCTCCTTCAAGAGAGAAACGTTTTTGACCTACATATTTAGTATGCAGGAAGTTCTCGAAAGAAACTGCCTGATTTAATTTATTTAAAATTCCTTTTTTCTCATCAGCTGAGAAAGTAGGGCGGTTTTCATTCACATTCAATCTGTCCTGAATCCATTCTACAACTTCCGGACGACGAATATACATGTATTCGATACCAATATGCTGACAATAAACTGTAGTTAAATGATTAACAATTTGAGACAAAGTAGAAGGCTGTAAACCTAATATTTTTGCTGCATCAAAAGTAGTATTCAAATCAGCTGAACTCAAACCGAAATTTTCCAAATCTAAATTTGGAGAAAAAGTTCTACGCTCTCTAACCGGGTTTGTCTTAGTGAACAAGTGCCCTCTAGAACGGTATCCATCAATCAATTTAACAACTTTAAATTCTTTTTGAAGTTGCTCTGAAATTTTACTATTATCTACAGCAGAAGCCGAAGACACTGAAGTTGAAGGAGCTACTTCTCTGATGTATTGAACTGGATTTTCCTCATTATAAGTTTCCATTCCAAAATCGAAACCCTGAAAAAAACTTCTCCAGCTAGGCTCTACGCTGTCTGGACTATGTAAATATTGTTCGTATAATTGTGCAAAAAACTCGGTATGCGCTGCATTTAAAAATGAAAACCTATCCATAATGTTAGTGAATATACTTTTTGTTAAAATAGTTTGGCAAAAGTACAATAATCAACTAAATTTACTTGAAAATTAAAACACTTTTAACTGTTAAAATGTTAAATACCTCAATACTTATGAGAAAAAAATACGCTTCAATCGTTTCAAAATCAATTTTAACTGCCTTATTAGTATTCATTTCTACTCAATTATCCGCTCAATATCAAAATTCAGGCTTTAAATCAAATAGTGATTTCTGGCAAAAAGTACAATTTGGAGGCGGATTAGGATTAAGTTTCGGCAACAGATACACCGATATATCAGTAGCACCGAGTGCCATTTACAATGTCAACGAATATTTCGCAGTAGGTCTTGGCGCACAATATACTTATGTAAAACAAAAAGATTTTTACAATTCCAATCTATACGGCGGAAGCCTGATTACCTTATTCAACCCTATTCCTGAAGTCCAGCTTTCGGCCGAACTGGAACAATTAAGAGTCAATGTAAAAGGGATTGGCGACAACAATTTCAGCAGCAACTTCTGGAATACCGGTTTGTTTTTAGGAGCGGGTTATCGCAGTGGAAATGTAACTATAGGCGCTAGATACAATGTTTTACACGATGAAAACAAAAGCGCTTACAGCGATGCCTTTATGCCTTTTGTGAGGTTTTATTTTTAGAAAAGGAACTGAGTAGTAAGTAGCTAAGACTCTAAAACAATTGCAATATTTTTAATTGAAGCAAAACAAAGTACCTTACTTAAAATTATTTCTAAACCACACCTTTTGCCATTCTCTTTTTAGGATTAAAAAAGAAACCTGTTCAGCCAGAATAACCAAATCAGAACCGTCAAGTTTTTTAACCTCTTCTTCCGAAACATCAATCACATACAGCAGATTCAGATATTCAGCAAACTTGTACTGAATCAATCGATAGATTTTTTCATGCAACTGGATTTTCAATTCCTCAGGAGAAATACTCATAGGAAAATCAACTCCTTCATTAGCCAGATTAAAATCCTTATTTAATTGTTCGATTAATTTAAGATACAGATTTTCATCTTTGGCTTCACAAAGCAATAAATCGGAATTTTTTGGTGCTACGAAATTCATATTATTTTACTTTACTTTTTTATTTTCCCAGGTTTTTACAATCTTTGCCAGCAACACATCGCCTCCTGCATAGAAAAAAACCGCTCCCATAGGAGGATTAGAAGTTGGAATACACCCAAAAATATCAGGAACCCAGGTCCAACATTTAAAATAAGTCCCAACCAATTCAATAAACACCACACAAAGTGCTATAAAACAATACAGATTCTGCCAACGCTTTCTCTTTAAAAGCACAAAAAACAGCAATCCAAACATCATTGAAAAAAAATCCTTCAAGAACAGCCCTACACCCAAAAACAAAAGAGCAAAAAACCAAAGAAAATATTTCCGCAGATGCAATTCTTTTTCTAATGACCAAACAGCATGAGCATACACATAACCGGAAGCATATACAACAGCATGACCAAAAGGCACATATAAAGGAATCATAGGTGTACGATATTCATACATCCCGAGTAACTTACAAAAAATCAACTCGCCTATATACGACAAACCAAGCATTACCAGCATCAATCTTCGCAATGTAAGATTGGATACCGAATAAAAACCAAGAAAATAAAGAACCGCTAAAACATTAGTAATCTGCCTTCCGTCAAAATACTGATTAGTAAATGAAACCGAATCAATTCCTAACGCCAAAATCGTAAAAAAAGGAAAACAGCAAGCATAAACCAATTGCAGTTTTGTACTTACAGAAGTTTTTTGATTGTTAAGAGTCGTTATAAATTCACCCACAAAACCTGATTAAACTATTAGCTAACTAAACTTTTCTTCCCATCAACCTTTGCCCAAAAGCCCTCAAGATTTCCCTCTTATCTTCTTTAATCTTCATTTGATCTAATAATTCAAAAGCCTTAAAAGTATATGCTTCAATTGCTTTTTGTGTTGCTACAGCAGCACCTGAATTCACAAACAACTCTTTTGTTTGCTCAATCTTAACCGAATTATCAATAACTTTATTCGAAAACAAATCACTTAGTTTTTGCTTATCGGCTTCATCGGCAAATTCCATCGTTTTTAAATACAAATAGGTTTTTTTATTCTCAATGATATCACCACCCACTTGTTTTCCAAAAGTTTCCGGATCACCAAAAGCATCTAAATAATCGTCTTGTAACTGGAAAGCCAAACCTAAATGCAATCCGAAATCATAAATCAAATCGGAATTTTCAGTGGAAGCTTCCGCAATAATGGCACCCATTTTTATAGCTGCTGCCACAAGAACTGCGGTTTTGTATTCAATCATTTTCATGTATTCGGGAATCGTCACATCCTGACGCGTCTCAAAATCCACATCCAGCTGCTGACCTTCGCAAACCTGCAAAGCCGTTTTACTAAATAATTTAGCTAATTTTCTAAAAATCTTTGGCTCGTAGTATTCAAAATATTGGTAAGCCAAAATTAACATGGCATCCCCTGATAAAATAGCTGTATTAGTATCCCATTTTTCGTGCACCGTAGTATTTCCTCTTCTCAATGGCGCATCATCCATAATATCATCATGCACCAACGAAAAGTTATGAAAAACCTCAACCGCCAATGCTGCCGGCAAAGCTTTTTTATAAGAAACATCAAAAATTTCAGCACTCATAATCGTTAAAACAGGACGAATTCTTTTGCCCCCAAGTCCTAATATATAATGTATAGGTTCGTATAAATTTTTAGGCTCTTTAATTTCTAATTGTGACTGAAGATATTCTATTACAAATTCTTGATATTGACTAACGGAGTGCATAAACTTAATTTTGGGGCTAATTTACAGCATTAACACTGGATTACAAACTTCGTTTATAAATGAAATGTTAAATTATCTTAAATACATTGGAAACTGTTTTGGTGTTTAAAGTTTCCGTTCTATATTTGCACAGAATTTAACAATCAAATTCGTTAGCTAAAAACAAAATTATTGAATACGACAAATAAAGAAGAAGCATGAAAACAAAATGGAAAGTCAATTCAAATCAATCCGATGTTTTAATCAGAATGAAACATTCAATAATTGCTTACCTCGGAGGAACAGTGAATAATTTTCAGGGGCATGCCGATTTTCACAACAATGAAATTGAAGACGCTGTAATAGCCTTTTCATTGGACGTAAAAAACAGAGAATCAAAGCTGGAGCAGTTTAGCAACTATTTAAAACTAAACGATTTTTTTGATGTAAATCAATATCCAACCATCAGTTTTAAATCGACCTCATTTCAAAAAATCAATAAAAACATCAACTTTTTAAAAGGCGATTTAACTATTAAGGACATCACTAAAACTGTTGAACTTGACGTAGAATTGATAGAAACCGATTCATTAGACGGAAATAAAAAACTGGCATTTGAGCTCACCGCCGATATTAACAGAAAAGATTTTGGATTAGCATCTAATTCTTTTCATTCCAATAACGGATTAACAACAGGACAAGACATCAAACTAGTAGCTAATGTTGAATTTGGAATTTAACAAAAAAATATAATTATTGATTAAGAGAAAATGAAAGAGAAAATTATAGCCAAAGCAAGTGAAATGTTTTTAAAACTGGGGTTTAAAAGCATCACAATGGACGACATTGCAGGAGAAATGTGTATTTCTAAAAAAACCATTTACAAATATTTTTGCAATAAAGAAGTACTGATTCAAGAAAGCACCGAACTCGTCCATAAACAAGTACACGAGTTAATCGACACCATAGTAGCTAAAAACTACAACGCCATTCATGAAAATTTTGAAATCCGAAAAACATTTGGCGAACTTTTTAACAACAGTGCCGACAGCTCACCTATTTTCCAATTAAAAAAGCATTATCCCGAAATCTATCAAAGAGTATTAGAACAGGAAGTCAACCAATGCGAATATTGTTTTAGACAAAATATAGAAAAAGGAATTGCAGAAGGTTTGTATCGAAAAAACCTTGATATTGAAACCTATGTAAAATTTTACTATATTTTAATCTTCCATATTAACGAAAATACAAGCTCTGAAAAAGAGGCAAAAAGAATTGAACTCGAAGCACTGGAATACCACACCAGAGCTATGGCAACACCAGCAGGAATTATCGAATTAGAAAAAAATTTACTTAATATAACTAAATAATGAAGCAATTACTGATAATAACCATTCTAACATTTGCAAGTATTGTAAATGCACAGGAAAAAACATCGCTAACACTCAAAGATGCGATTAAATATGCCCTTGAAAACAAGGCAGATGCTAAAAAAGCCAAATTAAAAATTGAAAACAGCGAGTACCAAATTCAGGAAGTACGTTCCAGAGCTTTACCACAAATTTCAGCCAACGGAAACATGACTTACAATCCGGTAATCCAGACAACTGTTATTGACGGAGCAGCTTTTAATGCCCCTGGAACAACTATCCAGGCGGCTTTTGGACAAAAATGGACTTCTACAGCAGGAGTTTCTTTAACACAAGCTTTGTTTGATCAATCGGTTTTTACAGGTTTAAAAGCAGCCAGAACCACTCGTGAATTTTACCAAATTAACAATCAATTAACCGAAGAAGAAGTAATTGAAAGAGTAGCCAACAATTACTATCAGGTCTATGTGTTGCGTCAAAAATTAGCTTTGGTCGAAACAAATTTAAAAACAACAACTAAAGTACGTGATATTGTTAAAGGTCAATTTGATAATGGTTTAGCTAAAAAAATTGACTTAGACCGAATGACGGTAAACTTGTCTAACATCAACACTCAAAAACAGCAAATAATCAATTCGGTTCAACTACAGGAAAATGCTCTAAAATTCTATATCGGAATGCCTATTGATGCTCTAATAGAGATTCCACAATCAGAATTTGAAGTAACTCCGGCAGCCTTTACTGAAGCTCCAAATGTGACTAACAGAACTGAATTTTTAATATTGAAAAAACAGGAAGAATTACTAGAACTGCAAAAAAAATCAGTAATTGCGGGTTACTACCCTACACTTTCTCTTTCTGCAAACTACAATTACATTGGTCAGGGAGCTGAAATGCCTTTATTTGCAAAACCTTCTAATGGTGTTTATTGGTCTGATTTCTCTTCTATAGGACTGAACTTAAGAGTGCCTATTTTCTCCGGTTTTGGAACCAGAGCTAAGGTAAGACAGGCTGATGTGGAACTAAGAACAATTCAGGAAGATATTAAAGACACTCAATTAGCATTGGATTTGGATTATAAAAATGCCAAAACCCAAATTGAAAACAGCATCATCACACTTCAAAATCAAAAAGAAAACATGAGACTGGCTGATGAAATCCTGAAAAACATCAACAACAATTACTTACAAGGTCTGGCATCATTAACCGATTTATTGGATGCTGAAAATGCTTCAATCGAAGCTCAGAACAATTATACTGCTGCCACTTTAGATTACAAACTGGCAGAAATCAAACTTATCAAATCAAAAGGCGAACTAAAAACTCTTATAAATAAATAACATGAAAAAATACATAACTACCGGAATTGTCATTATAGCTTCATTAGCTCTAATAGGATTTATTTTAACTAAGAATAAAGCCGAAAACGAAGCAAAAATTGCTATTGTTGCCGAGAAAAACGCCAGCGTATCCGTAAAAGTGGCTGCTGTAAAAACGGAAGAAGTTTCACTGGATTTTGTTGCCAACGGAAATTTTGAACCCAAACAAGAACTAAGCTTAGAAGCTGAAAATTCAGGAAAAGTAATTAAAGTTTTGGCTAAAGAAGGAGATCGCGTAACGGTAGGACAAACATTAGCCATCATGAGAGGTGATGCTATTAATGTTAATGCTCAGGCCGCCGAAGCTGCTTACCAAAATGCAAAATCTGATTACAACCGCTTTGATAATGCTTATAAAACAGGCGGTGTTACTAAACAACAACTCGATCAGGCAAAAGTAGCTTTGACTAACGCTGAAGCTAACTACAAACAAGCTAAAATTAATGTAGGTGACACCCGAATTAAAGCTCCTATAAGCGGAATCATTAATGCAAAATTGATCGAACCGGGTTCAATGCTTGCTGCTATGCCTCCTACTAAAATGTTCGAAATTGTAAACGTAAATACTTTAAAATTAAAAGTAACAGTAAACGAAGCACAGGTAGCTAATTTAAGAACAGGCAATAATATTACTGTAACCAGCAGTGTTTATCCCGACAAAGAATTCTCTGGAAAAATTACTTTTATCGCTGCTAAAGCCGACAGCAGTCTGAATTTCCCGGTTGAAATTGAAATTACAAACAATGCCAACAACGACCTTAAAGCGGGTATGTATGGAACTGCCGTTTTCAAATCGGCACAACAAAAACAAACCATGAAGGTAGTACCAAGAACAGCTTTTGTAGGTAGTGTGAGCAGTAATCAGGTTTTTGTAGCCGAAAATGGAATTGCTAAATTAAAAACAGTTACTGCGGGAAGAATTCTAGGTGACAAAGTAGAGATTCTAAACGGTTTATCAGATGGTGAAACGGTTATTACAACGGGACAAATCAACTTACAGGAAGGAAGTAAAATAGAGGTTATTAAGTAATTCGTACAAAGTCCTTAGTCCTTAGTACCTAGTAAAATATCTAAGTACTCAATACAAAGAACTGGGGACTAAAAACTAAGGACTCCATAAAAATATAAAAGAAACATATGAAATTAGCCGAAATATCCATAAAACGTCCTTCGTTAGTTATCGTTCTCTTTACGATACTAATCCTTGGAGGACTATTCAGTTATAGCCAGCTGGGCTATGAATTGATTCCAAAATTTGAAATGAATGTAATTACAGTTTCAACAGTTTATCCCGGAGCTTCTCCCAGTGAAGTTGAAAACACAGTTACCAAGAAAATGGAGGATGCCATCGCATCTTTAGAAAACATCAAGAAAATTGACTCTAAATCATACGAAAGTCTTTCGGTGGTTTCTATCACATTAACTTCGAATGCGAATGTGGATGTCTCGATGAACGATGCCCAACGAAAAATCAACGCCATTTTAAGTGACTTACCCGATGATGCCAAAACACCTTCATTGAATAAATTCTCGCTGAGTGATATGCCAATTATTACTATTGGTGCTAACGGGAAAATGGATGAGGCTGCTTTTTATGACTTAATTGATAAAAAAATTGCCCCTGTTTTATCGCGTGTTCAAGGGGTAGCGCAAGTAAATATTATTGGTGGTCAGGAACGTGAAATCCAGGTAAATCTTGACGCCACTAAAATGCAGGGTTACGGTTTATCGGTTCCACAAGTACAACAAATCATTTTAGCATCTAACCTTGATTTCCCTACCGGAAACATCCAAACCCGTGAGCAAAAAATTCTAATTCGTTTAGCGGGTAAATACAAAAGTGTTGACGAATTAAGAAACCTGGTAGTTTCTTCTAAAAACGGAATTCAGATTCGTTTACAGGATATTGCCGATGTACAGGACACTCAAAAAATTGCTGAAAAAATTGCACGTGTCGATCAAAAAAGTGCCATTGTATTGCAAATTGTGAAACAATCAGATGCTAATGCCGTAGCGGTGAGTGAACTGGTTGCAAAAACCGTTGAGAAATTAGAAAGTGATTATAAGGTAAATGATTTACAGTTAGAAACGGCTAAAGACAGTACTATTTTCACATTGGAAGCAGCCGACTCTGTACTACATGATTTATTAATTGCCGTAATCCTGGTGGCATTAGTAATGTTATTCTTCCTGCACAGTATTAGAAACTCATTAATTGTAATGATTTCTATTCCGGCTTCTTTGATTGCTACTTTTATTGGTATCTATCTTTTAGGATACACCTTAAACTTAATGAGTTTATTAGGATTATCTTTGGTAGTAGGTATTCTGGTGGATGATGCCATTGTGGTATTGGAAAACATTTACAGGCACATGGAAATGGGTAAAAGCCGTATTCGCGCCTCTTTTGACGGAACTGCCGAAATTGGTGGAACAGTAACTTCGATTACCTTAGTAATTGTGGTGGTATTTTTACCTATCGCTATGAGTAGCGGATTAGTATCGAATATTATTACACAGTTCTGTATGACGGTGGTAATTTCTACTTTATTATCACTTTTAGCATCGTTTACCATCATTCCATGGTTGTCTTCCCGTTTTGGAAAACTGGAACATATTGAAGGAAAAAATCTTTTTGGAAGAATTATTCTTGGTTTCGAAAGTTTGTTAACTCGTTTTACCAATTGGGTGACTGAAATTCTAGAATGGAGTTTAAACCATTACATCAAAACCATCCTGATTGTATTAGTATTATTCATTACTTCTACATTTGGATTAATGGGTGGTGGTTTTATTGGAGGAGAATTCTTTGCTGCCTCAGATAGTGGAGAGTTTTTAGTGCAAATAGAAATGCCTAAAGATGCTTCATTGGAACAAACTAACTTCATGACGCAAAAAGCAGAAGCTTATTTGAAACAACAAAAATATGTTCATAGCCAAATTACAACTGTAGGTCAAACTTCAGAAGGAATGGGAGCTTCTCAGGCAACCACTTACAAGGCGGAGATTGATGTAAAAATGATTGATCAGTCAGAACGTACTGATGAAGCATCCGTTTATGCTGCTAAAATGAAACGCCAATTAGAAAAAGTATTAGTTGGTGCCAAAGTAAAAACGGTTCCTGTAGGTATTATGGGATCTGCCGAAGATGCAACTCTTGGATTAATTGTTACCGGGCCTAATGTGGAAAGTGCTATGAAATTTGCCAAATTAGCCGAAGCTGAATTAAGAACCATCCCGGGAACTACCGAAATTAAATTAACGGTTGAAGATGGAAATCCGGAAATTAACGTTCAGGTGGATCGCGATAAAATGGCCGCACTTGGATTATCATTACAAACGGTTGGTATGACCATGCAAACAGCTTACAGCGGAAATACTGACGGTAAGTTTAGAGCCGGAGAATACGAATACGACATCAACATTAAATACAATGCTTTTGACAGAAAAAACATTACTGATGTAAGTAATTTAATTTTCATCAATGATTTAGGACAACAAATTAAATTATCTCAATTTGCTACAATTACCGAAGGTTCAGGTCCAAGTAAACTGGAACGTAGAGATAAAACAGCTTCGGTTACGGTTCAGGGTCAAAACATTGGAGTTCCGGCAGGAACTATTGTACAAAAATGGGAAGAAAAATTACAAAAGTTAGAAAAACCTACCGGTGTAAGTTACATTTGGGGAGGTGATCAGGAAAACCAATCGGAAGGTTTTGGTACACTTGGAATTGCATTATTAGCCGCGATTATCTTAGTTTACTTAGTAATGGTAGGATTGTATGACAGTTTTGTTCACCCGTTTGTGGTATTGTTTGCCATTCCACTTTCGTTTATTGGAGCAATGCTGGCATTGGCTTTAACAAACAACTCATTAAACATCTTTACCATTTTAGGTATCATTATGTTGATTGGATTGGTTTGTAAAAATGCAATTATGTTGGTGGATTATACCAACCAGCGAAGAGCTGCAGGAGAATCAATCAGAACGGCATTAATTCAGGCTAACCACGCCCGTTTACGTCCAATTTTGATGACAACTATTGCGATGGTTTTTGGTATGTTCCCAATTGCATTAGCATCAGGAGCCGGAGCCGAATGGAAAAACGGATTAGCCTGGGTAATTATTGGTGGATTAATTTCTTCTTTATTCCTAACCCTGATTATTGTTCCGGTGATTTATGAAATCATGGAGAAAATCATTGCTAAATTCTCTAAAGGAGAAAAAATCGATTACGAAGCCGAAATGGTTGCCGATTACGAACATAAAGAATTAAGTGAAGACGGTTTTAACCCTAAACATAGCATGTAATCTTACTTATTTTTAATAAAAAGAAACCACCTGAAACTTGTTTTAGGTGGTTTCTTTGTTTTTTGTAGGAATGGATTTATTATATTAGCAAAAAATATAAAGCGAAACAAACCTTCGCCAATAAACGAGTTAGGCGCAAGTTAACCCAAAACATGAGAAAAGCAGTTTTAGAAGCCCGAAGAAAATCTGAAAAGAAAGAACGTATTTGTATGTTTAATGGCTGTACGCACAAAACAATCAAATCCCATGTTTTACAAAAAAATGGAATTCTTAGAGAAATATCTGTAAACAATCATTTAATCCAAATGATACCAACTAATCCCTTTGAAATGACTGAAAAGGGAATTTCAGATTTTAAATTAGTGGGAATAAACGACGTATATACTTTTCAAGGATTTTGTGCAATACATGATTCCAATGTTTTTAAATTAATAGAAACGGAATCCACTTTAAACTTCTATGACAAAAACCAACAAGCACTTTTTTGTTATCGTGGATTATGCCAAGAAATTAGACGAAAAGAAATTGCAAACGAATGGATTGTCGAATTAAAACCCCATTTTCCTCCTCCTTTTTTACCATTAGTTGAATCACTAATTGACGGGTATAATGATGGCATTGAAAATCTGAACCTATTTAAAACTGAATTAGAGAAAAATATAATTTCTGAAAACTCAGATTCATTTTATTTTGAAACAATAAAAATTCCAAAAATAGAATTATGTATTTCAGTTCCTTTAAATATAGGAGAATTGAACATCCCCAAAGATTCAAATTATAAAAAGTGGAGAGAAGAAAAACAAATTATGCCTACATCATTTATAAATGTTTTCCCGAAAGAAAATGAAAGTTATGTAATAGTTGGGTTTCATAAAGACTATCCTTGCGATTGGACAATCAATTTTATTAAAAAAATGAAATCAGAAAACAAAAAAGAAATTTTCAAAGAACTAAGTGATTTAGTAACATTAAGACTTGAATTTTGGTCAATGTCAAAATTTATTTTCGACCAAATTCCTCAAATAAAAATTGCTGAATTCAAATTCTTGTTTTCTCAAAATGTATATAACCATAGTCCAAAATTAGAAACAGAATTGAATCTATTTGAAAACATATAACCAGCGCCTAACAGCCACTACAACGGATTTGGGCATTAGGCTTAATGGAAAAGTTGGTTTTGTATTTGGGAGATTTGGCAAATCCGAAGAATAGGCTTAATTTAATCCCAAACCTCGTGTAGCAAGGGAACGTTAGCTGCAACTTATTTGACATCACACCCGAATGAAACATAGAAAAAGATTGAAAACATACTTACTTATAGCAATACCGCTAAGTATAGTCTTTTACTTTATTATTTATATCCGAACGAACACACACCATTCAAGTTGGGACAACCAGAAGGAGTATTTATGGCTGTTTACCGACTCCGCTATTAATGATATTGACCCACATTTTCAAGGAAGTTGGGTTAAGAACAATGATATTCTCTGCCATTTTATTTACAAGGAACATTTTCTAGTTTCAATTTGGCACTTTGACGATCTTGACAAAATTAAATTGACCGATGCAGTTATCAATTATGACAAATCAACTCAAGACATAGATATCATGTATGGAAAAGGAGAAGTTCTCAACTCTACGAGTAGTCCCCAGACTGCTGTGCGTTTTGGAAGAAATTTTGACAATAGAATAAATGTTAATTTATCTAAGAACTCAACCATCCAAGACACATTTCAAAGTTCTTCATACAAGGGCTTCTTGGGTACTATTGACGGAATGAGTTTTACAAATAGCAAGTTTGAAGACTATATATACTTTCGATATCCTGATGGCAGGATGCAAACTTTACTGGTTCTTTATAAAAGTGCCAGAGGTTTTTTCATAATTCAAGTAGAAACTAATGACCCTGAAATATCCATTAATAAAGAATTAGTAAATATTTTCAATCTGACATAAGCTGCAGCTAACACACGCTACAAGCATATGACAAATAAAATGACTGAAACAGAAATAAAAAATATAATTTTAAGAATCTTTAACGAAGAAAGGCAAAAGCCTGATGCTGACTTTTCGGCATCTCATTTTCTTGACTTTCTTACATTTCCAGCTCATTCAAAAAATACAATAAAAAATACGTTTAAAGGCGTTAGACGATATTATCGATTTATGGGTAAACTTGAACTCGAGTTTGGAATTTGTTTTTCAATTCCCGATCTAGACAAGTATTATTCTATTGACAGTATTACAAAAAAAGTGATAGAAAGAATAAATAAAAGGCGTGGAAATTTAATGATTTTAAAACGACGTAATGAAGAAAAAGATAAATACGGTTTTGAAATAACAATGACTATATTATTAATTCTAATCTATATTTTGCTTGGATTAAATTTAATGTCAATAACTCTAACTATTTTTATAGGTATTGCTATCTATTGGATATTAAGTAGCAAAATTCACGATAAACAACATAATAAAAAACTAACGAAAAAAATATTAGGAACAGAAGAATAACAGCCACTAACACACTCTACAACGGATTTAGGCAATAGGCTTAATGAAAAGCTTGGTGTTGCTTCATACGAATTGAAACAATTAATAAAAGAAAATATCGATTTTCGAAAAAATCATATTTTGAGCAAATAGCTCCTGACTTCTCCACAATTATATTTTAACACAACAAAAAAACGAGAATCAAAATGAAGAATTATTCTTTATTTGATTCTCGTTCTCTAAGCTTATCAGCTGCTCTATCGTAGTTAGCAACTAACTGTTTCAACTGTTGGATAGCCTCAGCTGTAAGTTCGCCTTTGGCGCCTTCAGCCACCCAGCGTGCTGCCGAAATCAAAGTAGCTAATTCGTAGCCGCTGAGCATAATATGAAAAACCAGATTGTTTTTTTTCTCAATGTGCATGTTGTGCCATATTTTCTTTCACATAATTACCTATCTGTTTCAATTCACCGGCAAACTCGTCATAATCGGTTTGCATGCCATTAAGATAGGCACTCCAGCCAAGCGACATTTTTGCATAATGAGCCGCTTCCTGTATTTCTGCATCTGTTGCACCAAAGAGTTTTGCTGTCTCCGTATGAAACAAGGTACAATATCTGCATTTAGTTTCTGAATGTAAGGCTACCCCCATTAATTCTTTGTATTTATTAGGGATAAGCGTTTCACCTAATTGAAGGCTTTTGAATAATTCCCATTCAAAATCTAAATAAGCATCGGGAATATCTTTCATAAATCCCGGAATAATGCCTAAATACTCTCTGATTTCGGCTTCTACTTCTGAACGATTCCTTGCTATTGCCATTTTTAGTTGATTTTAAAATTATTTACAACCATCTGGATTTCATAAAAATTTGACCTATAAATTTACGAAAAAAAGCCCAAAATAAAAATCAAAATACTGAAAAACAATAAGTTAAAAAACAAACGAGAATAAAATATTGATAGCCCTGAATGTTCTTTCTTTCTCTTAGCCCGACAGAAACAAATTGTTTACTAAACAGCTTTTTACATAAAAAACATAATTATTTTGGAATCAAACCTAAATTAAACAAAACGGTAACACAATAAAGCCTGTAGGTGGATATACAGACTTTATTTTGATTCAAAAAACTTCTTTTTATTTAGAATGAATTAAAATTATTTGTTTTATAACAATATAGCTTTTACTTTTGCGCTATCAAAAACAATTCTAAATAAGATGAAAATAAAATCTACCCTAGCTATTTTATGCTTATTCTTCGTTCTGTCATCAGGTACAAACTGGGCACAGGAAAAAGGGACTATCAAAGGACAAATTACATTAAATGACAAACAATCTCCAGAAAACATTTCTGTAATTTTAAAAGGTACAGGCTTAGGAACAATAACTGATTCCAAAGGAAATTATAAGCTAAAAAACATCAAAACCGGAAATTACACCTTAAAAATTTCGGCAATTGGATACATCACCAAAGAACTTAAAATAAGTTTAACTAAAGGTCAGGAACTGACACAAGATGCTACTATCATTGCAAATTCAGAAGAACTAAGCGAAGTGCTTATCAACGGAGGCAAAAAAAATCATTTTGCTAAAAAAGAAAATCAGCAAGTATCAAGATTAGCACTTAAAAATCTTGAAAACCCGCAGGTTTATACCACTATCTCATCTGAATTACTAAAAGAACAGGTGGTTACCAATATTGATGACGCACTAAAAAATGCTCCGGGAATACAACCGCTTTGGACTTCAACAGGTCGTGGAAGTGATGGTGCGGGATATTTTTCACTACGTGGATTTGCTGTACAGCCTAGAGCACTTAATGGGCTACCAGGCATCTCAAACGGTAGTTTAGATCCTGCTAACATTGATAAAATTGAAGTAATCAAAGGCCCATCGGGAACTTTATTTGGAAGCACCATCGTTTCATACGGAGGCTTAATTAACATTACCACTAAAACTCCTTATGAGCGTTTTGGAGGAGAAATTAATTACACTACAGGTTCATACGGATTAAACCGGGTAACAGCCGATATCAACACTCCGCTCAACGAAGACAAAACGGTTAATTTTAGAATCAACACTGCTTACCATAGCGAAAACAGTTTTCAGGATGCCGGATTCAGAAAAGCTTTATTTGTAGCTCCATCCTTGTCATACAAAGCTTCAGACAGACTTTCTTTCTTAATTAACACCGAATTTTTAAGTAATGAAGCGACTAATGCTACCATGTTATTCTTAACCCGTTCGACTCCATTAAGAGTTAACAATATTGATGAATTAGGATATGACAACAAACGTTCTTACACCAGCAACAACCTGTCAATCAAAACACCTTCATTCAATTTACAAGGACAAATGTTCTATAAAATAAATGATTCCTGGACTTCACAAACAGCAATTTCAAAAACATCAGCAAAATCAGAAGGATATTACAGCTACTTGTTTGAAGGAACTACATCGTTCCCTGCTATTACTGAAGGAGTAGTATTTGCCCGTTATATTAATTATCAAAACTCAACAACTTTAGCAACAGATATCCAACAAAACTTTATCGGAGATTTCAAAATTGGAAACATGAGAAACCGAATTGTTGCTGGATTGGATTATTTTAATCGTCAAATTATTGACAACGGTACCGGCTACATTGTTAACGGACGCATATATATTGGAAATGATGATTTACAAACTGTAAACGAAAATGTTTTTGGAATAACTAATCCGGCTCAATACATTACTACAGGAGACAACGGCAAATTAAGTAAAAATGCAACTGATGCCTTATTAGCCGGAGCAACTGTAAACAATAGCAAAACAAAACAAGAGGTTTATAGTGCTTATGTTTCAAACGTAATCAACTTTTTACCAAGTTTATCTGCCATGGCAAGTTTACGTGTAGATCGTTTTATGAATGCACAAAATGGCACTTACAATCAAACAGCACTTTCACCAAAATTTGGTATGGTTTTCCAGCCTATTTTAGACAAAGTTTCCCTTTTTGCCAACTACATGAACGGATTTACAAACGTTGCTCCTGCAGAAGATATCAATGGAACAACAAGAACGCCACGTGTTTTTAATCCGGAACATGCTGACCAGTTAGAATTTGGAACAAAATTGAATTTATTTGGAGATAAATTATATGGTACTTTTAATTACTACAAGATAAAAGTAACAGACCGCGTTTATAACATCCGAAATTCTGCTACTGATATTACTTATTTCCAAAATGGTGCTCAAAAAAATGAAGGCTTTGAAGCAGAAATTATAGCAAATCCAATCTCAGGATTCAATATTGTAGCCGGATATAGCTATGTTGATGCAAATGTAACCAAAGGTGATGCTACTACAGTGGGTTACAGACCAACCAGTGCAGGCGCATACAATACCGCAAATTTATGGGCAAGCTACCGTTTTCAGGAAAATACTTTAAAAGGATTCGGAATCGGTTTTGGAGGTAACTATTCAGGAGAAAACAAAATTACTCATGGAGCAGTAACAGGGACTTTTACAATTCCTGAATACACTGTATTGAATTCGTCAATTTTCTATGGAAATGACAAATTCAATTTAACTTTAAAAATTGACAATATTGCCAATGTAGATACCTATGATGGATGGTCAACTATTCACCCTAGAAATATGAGGAGTGCCTCTGCCAGTTTCTCTTATAAATTCTAAAAAAACAAAAAAACAGCTTTCTTATTCATGCAAAGAAAGCTGTTTCTTAATTTAAATAATTATGATTTCATTAGTTAGCTTAACTGTATTTTTTGCTTTTTATGTTTTGTACAATACCTCTAAAAAAGCAACTTTATCAACTAACTTTCCAATAGAAAGATGGATTCAACAAAATGCAAAGCCTTCCCGTTTTATTGGACTAGGAATTTTAATAATTGCCTATAGCACTTTAATTTCATTAAAAGCTACAGGAGTTTCAACACTTATTTTCCTAATCCAAATCATGACTATAGGAAGTCTGGTTGTAATTTTAGCTCCTTTGAAAATCATCAGTCATCGATTTATTTTAGGAATACTTTTACTTGCTCTATTTTTCGAAATTTATTCTTAACACACTTTAAAAAATGCCGGCTAATCCAAAATATTTAACGCAATCCAAATGGCAACGTTTTGCCAAAATAACCGCAGCTATTTTAGGCGGTTATTTGGTTTCCATTAGTTTTCATCTGGCACTGGCTAGTTGGTTTAACAAAGCCAATATTATCATCACAATGGCTTTTAGTGGTTTTATAGTTTGGGTCGCTTTGATGGTAATCGCTTTTTTGGCTAAAAATGGCTGGAAAATTTGGTTAATCTATTTAGGCCTAAGTCTATTTTTTTCAGGACTACTATACTTAGGACAAAGCTATAATCCGATAACAAAATAAACCATGAGTAATAGAAATTACAACATCTTTTTTCACACCCACACCGTTAGTGGAATTGTTATCAGCGTTGTTTTGTATGTGATTTTTTTCGCGGGTTCATTCTCTTTTTTCAGAGATGATATTGCCAGTTGGGAACGTGGAGAATCGGCAGTAATTTCAAATGAAATACAATTAAATTACGACCACGCAATAAAAGTACTCGATACAGCTTACGACTTACAAGGCAGAAAAATAACTATTTCTCAGACTCACAACGAAAAAAACATTGCTGCCCGTCTTGAAGCTACTAAAGATAGTCTGGCCACAAAAAAAGCCAGAGAAAGTCAGTTTTTATACCTGAACAATACTACCTATAAGACTACAACCTATGTTGATTCATACAATCTGGGTGAATTCATTTATCGCTTGCATTTTCTGGCACAAATTCCCTACCCGGTTGGTTATTACTTATCCGGATTTATTGCTTTATTTTTTCTGTTTGCCATTATAACCGGAGTTTTATTGCATTGGAAAAAAATTATATCTAATTTTTATGTTTTCAGACCTAAAGAAAAACTAAAAACCTGGTGGACTGATGCGCATACTTCACTGGGAATGTTGGGATTACCTTTTCAATTTGTATATGCGGTTACCGGTGCTTTTTTTATGATTAAATTACTTATTGTTGCACCCGCTGTTCAATTTTTATACCAAGGCGATCAGGATCAATTATACAAAGAACTGGAATACACAACAGGTGAATATGAATTTGCAAACAAACCGCTAACGAAACATTTCAGTATTAACGAAATAGTTGCTGCAACTAAAAATAACTGGAATGATTTTGACATCACCCGTGTAGAAATTCAAAACTACGGCGATGCAAATATGCATGTTTTAGTAGAAGGCGAAATCCAATACAACAAGAAATTTACCGGAATTGGCAAAATAGTTTATAAAATTGCTACTGGCGAAATAGTTGCTAAAAAAGACCCTTATACACAAACGACTTATTTGGATAGTGTAAAAAACATATTGTACCGCATCCATTATGGTGATTATGGAGGTTATGGATTAAAAATTATCAGTTTTGTATTAGGAATCCTAAGTTGTTTTGTAATTATTTCGGGAGTAATGATTTGGCTGGTTGCCCGAGACAAAAAAAATGTTCCTGAGAAAAAAAGACGTTTTAATGAAGGAGTTGTTCGCATATATCTGGCCATTTGTCTGAGTATGTTTCCGGTTACGGCCATGAGTTTTATTGCTGCCAAAGTATTTTATCCATTAGGACAAGACAACATATACAGTATCTATTTTATTAGTTGGTTGTTATTGTCTATCTTTTTTATTCTAAAGAAAAACAATCGTTTTACCAATCAGGCTTGTTTACTTTCAGGAAGTATTTTGGGTTTTATCATTCCAATTGCCAACGGACTAACAACCGGGAATTGGTTTTGGATTTCATTTGGCAATCATCAATTTCAATTGTTTTTTGTAGATGTTTTTTGGATTGTTATTTCCGCTGTAACATTCTATGCCGGATTTAAAATAAACTGCCTCGGGGCAGAGCCCACTAGGTATTAGAAAAACAACCGCAGATTCGCAGATTTTCATATTATAATCTACGAATCTGCGGTAAAAAACGAAGCAGAGCTTCGAGGAATTAAACCTAAAGAGATTAAAAACCAACAACAAAACAGACCATTAATCCCATAAAAAAAGGCTTTTCCGAAATATTTCAGGAAAAGCCTTTTCATAATTAACAATTGTAATTTTTAATCCGCATTAACTATTGCTTCTTTTTTCCAATTTTTCACAGAAGCAATTTGGTTATTAGAATAATCCACCTCACTCAAAGTAGAATCTTTCCAGAAAAACCATTTCCCTACTTTCTCACCATTATTATATTCAGCAATAGCTAATTTGTTTCCATCCTGATCGTAAGAAGTCCATTTTCCTTCTAATTTTCCGTTTTTAAAGAAACCTGTTTGCTGAACCTTTCCATTTTCATGAAAATAAGTTGCTTTTACTTTATTTCCAACGGCTTCTAATTGAGGTTTTGGGGTTTGTGCAAAAATCATTCCTGTGATTAATAATGCTCCGATAATTATATATTTTTTCATAATGTAAAATTTTAAGTGGTTTCTTTTATCAAATTTAGATATTAATTTACATTTAAAAAACAATTTGGTAACAATTTAATAACACAGAACGAAAACTTAACATTGGAAATAAAAACCGGAAATCAAAGCCAGCATTAAAAATTCAATTTTCTCAATTTAATGTACATAATTAGTTCTAAATTTGCAGCCGTGTCTTTTTTTAGACTTATAAACCAAATAATTAAATTTTTCGATAATGTACAGAAGTCATAATTGTGGCGAGTTAAACGCCTCACATATCAATACCGAAGTAACACTTGCAGGTTGGGTTCAAAAATCACGTGATAAAGGATTCATGAATTGGGTCGATTTAAGAGACCGTTATGGAATTACACAATTAATTTTTGACGAAAGTCGTACTAAAAAAACAGTATTCGAATTAGCAAAAACACTTGGACGCGAATTTGTAATTCAGGTTAAGGGAACCGTTATCGAAAGAGAAGCTAAAAATAAAAATATCCCAACAGGTGAAATAGAAATTTTAGTTTCTGAACTAAACATATTAAATAGTGCTCTGACTCCTCCATTTACTATCGAAGATGAAACAGACGGCGGTGAAGACATTAGAATGAAATATCGTTACCTAGATATTAGAAGAAATCCGGTAAAAAACAGTTTGCTATTCCGTCACAAAGTAGCAATGGAAGTTCGTAAATATTTATCAGATTTGGATTTCTGCGAAGTAGAAACGCCTTATCTAATCAAATCAACTCCTGAAGGAGCGAGAGATTTCGTTGTACCAAGCCGTATGAACGAAGGACAATTTTATGCCTTGCCACAATCGCCACAAACTTTCAAACAATTATTAATGGTAGGTGGAATGGATAAATATTTCCAAATTGTGAAATGTTTCCGTGACGAGGATTTACGTGCTGACCGCCAGCCAGAGTTTACACAAATTGACTGCGAAATGGCATTTGTAGAACAAGAAGACATCCTGAACATTTTCGAAGGGCTAACACGTCATTTACTAAAAGAAATCAAAGGAATCGAAGTTGACAAATTCCCTCGCATGACATACGATCACGCGATGAAAACATACGGAAATGACAAACCGGACATACGTTTTGGGATGGAATTTGGCGAATTGAACGAATTTGCACAACACAAAGAATTCCCTGTATTCAACGCTGCTGAATTAGTAGTAGGAATTGCAGTTCCGGGAGCCGGAAATTATACCCGTAAAGAAATTGATGCGTTAATTGACTGGGTAAAACGTCCGCAAGTAGGAGCATCAGGAATGGTGTATGTAAAATGCAACGAAGACGGTACTTTTAAATCATCAGTAGATAAATTCTACGATCAGGAAGATATAGCCAATTGGGCAAAAACAACCGGCGCTAAAGCAGGCGATATGATTTTTGTGCTTTCGGGTCCATCTAATAAAACGAGAGCACAAATGAGTGCTTTAAGAATGGAATTAGCCACTCGTTTAGGATTACGTAATCCGGAAGTATTCGCTCCGCTTTGGGTTGTTGATTTCCCATTGTTGGAATTTGATGAAGAAAGCGGTCGTTACCACGCCATGCACCATCCATTTACTTCCCCAAAACCGGAAGATATTGCCTTATTAGAAACCAAACCGGGAGAAGTTCGCGCTAATGCTTACGACATGGTTTTAAACGGAAATGAAATTGGAGGAGGTTCTATTCGTATTCACGATAAAGCAACCCAACAATTAATGTTTAAATATTTAGGATTCTCTGAAGAAGAAGCAAAAGCGCAGTTCGGATTCCTAATGGATGCTTTCCAGTTTGGAGCTCCTCCTCATGGTGGATTAGCTTTTGGACTAGATAGATTAGTTGCCATTTTAGGAGGTCAGGAAACTATCAGAGATTTCATCGCTTTCCCTAAAAACAACTCCGGTAGAGACGTGATGATTGACGCTCCGTCAGCCATTGATAATGCTCAATTAAACGAATTACACATACAGCTAGATTTATAATAAATATCTTTCGAAAAGCCTTGAATACACTGAATATCAATTATTTTATGAAAAAAGTTGCTATTAATCATTTTCGTATGTAATTAAACATTACATTTGCCTTATTATAAATTATTATTACTATTACAATGCGTACAGGTACAGTTAAATTTTTCAATGAATCAAAAGGTTACGGATTCATTACAGACGAAGAAACAGGAAAAGACATTTTTGTTCATGCTTCAGGAATCAGCGCGGAAGAATTACGCGAAGGTGACAGAGTTAGCTACGAAGAAGAAGAAGGAAGAAAAGGAAAAGTTGCTGCTAAAGTTGCAGTTATCTAAACAAAATATTTTTTTGTTACCGAATGCAAAGCGTCCCGATAATTATCGGGACGCTTTTTTTATAATGAAAAGTTAAAATTTTAGTTTTTTTTAAGAAAACCTAAAAAAGCTTATTTATAATCATTAAAAACTAGAAAAAAACACCTTAAAACCAACCACTAATTTTGATTGTCTACTTGTGTTTTATAACATTGAAGCATATCTTTGTGACTTATTTTAGCGAAAAAATATTATTATGCAAACGGAACAATTCAATTATCTTCCAATACTAATGCAAGCTTTACTTGCTATCGGTTTTGTTGTAACAACTATCTTCATTTCAGGAAAATTAGGCCCTAAAAGAAAGTCAGAAGCTAAAGACAAGAATTTTGAATGTGGAATTGAATCTGTCGGAAATGCACGTATTCCTTTCTCAGTAAAATATTTCCTGGTTGCTATCTTGTTTGTATTGTTTGATATTGAGGTTATTTTCCTTTATCCATGGGCAATCAACTTCAAAGAACTGGGAATGGAAGGAATGATAAAAATGATTGTGTTTATGGCTTTGCTTTTAGTTGGTTTTTTCTATATCATCAAAAAGAAAGCATTACAATGGGAATAAAAAAAGAATTTAGATTTCAGATTTTAGATTTTAGATTACATGAATTTAGAATTTCAGATTTGAAAGCAAACTTCTTAAATTAAAAATTGATATAAAAATTGATTTTGTTTTTAGGATTTACAACAATCTAAAATCGAAATCAGAAATCTAAGAATAAAAAATGAGCGATTCAAAAGTAAATATGGTTGCACCACCAGAAGGAGTTGTTGGCGAAGGCTTCTTTGCCACAAAACTAAATGACGTTGTAGGTTTGGCTCGTGCCAATTCACTTTGGCCATTGCCTTTTGCAACTTCTTGTTGTGGTATTGAATTTATGGCCACAATGGCATCTCATTATGACTTGGCACGTTTTGGTTCTGAACGTGTAAGTTTCTCTCCTCGTCAAGCCGATATGTTAATGGTTATGGGAACTATTTCTAAAAAAATGGCTCCTATCTTACGTCAGGTTTACGAACAAATGTCAGAGCCTAGATGGGTAATCTCTGTAGGTGCCTGTGCCTGTTCAGGTGGAATTTTCGATACTTACTCTGTTCTTCAGGGAATTGACAAAGTAATTCCGGTTGACGTTTATGTTCCAGGCTGTCCGCCAAGACCGGAGCAAATTGTTGATGGTGTGATGAAATTACAGGAATTGGTAAAATCAGAATCGGTAAGAAGAAGAAGTTCGCCTGAGTATCAAGAATTATTAGCTTCTTATAATATCAAATAAAATGGCATTAGAAAACACAGCTATTCAAGAAAAATTAACAGCAACATTTGCAGAAGAAGTTTTCAATTTCCAACAGGAAAGAGACGTTTTTTCTTTTGAAATCAATGCTAACAACAATACCGCTATCATTTTATTCTTAAAAAACGACCCTGAATTGCGTTTTCATTTCTTAACTGACTTATGCGGGATTCACTATCCGGATAATCCGGCAGAGAAACAATTTGCGGTTGTATATCATATGCACAATTGGTACGAAAACAAACGCATCAGAATCAAAGCTTTTCTTAATGCAGAAAACCCTGAAATCAAAACGGTATCTAATATTTTCCTGACATCAAACTGGATGGAAAGAGAAACATACGATTTCTTCGGCATCAATTTTATTGGTCATCCACAGTTGAAACGCATTTTGAATATGGATGAAATGATTTCTTTCCCAATGCGTAAAGAATTCCCAATGGAAGATGGCGGAAGAACAGACAAAGACGACCGTTTCTTCGGAAGAACAATAGACAATTGCTAAAAAAACAATATATAATTTTTCACATTCTATAAATGTCAGAACTATTATTACCACCAGAGCATCGCTATGCTAAAATAATAAAGGAGCGATCAAATGAAGACGGAAGCGAGCTTTCTATCCTGAATTTAGGTCCTACTCACCCGGCTACTCACGGAATTTTCCAAAACATTCTGTTGATGGATGGAGAGCGAATTTTAGATGCCGAACCAACTATCGGTTACATCCATCGTGCTTTTGAAAAAATTGCCGAAAATCGACCTTTCTATCAAATCACTCCACTTACTGACCGTATGAACTATTGCTCCTCTCCTATCAACAACATGGGATGGTGGATGACTTTAGAAAAATTACTAAATATTGAAGTTCCTAAACGAGCGCAGTATTTAAGAGTTATTGTAATGGAATTAGCAAGGATTACCGATCACTTGATTTGTAATTCGATTTTAGGAGTTGATACAGGTGCTTATACTGGTTTCCTTTATGTTTTTCAATTTAGAGAAAAAGTATATGAAATCTACGAAGAAATCTGTGGAGCTCGTTTAACAACTAACATGGGAAGAATTGGTGGTTTTGAAAGAGACTGGTCGCCAAAAGCTTTTGAATTGTTAAACACTTTTCTTGAAGAATTCCCTCCTGCCTGGAAAGAATTTGAAAACCTGTTCGAGAGAAACAGAATTTTTATTGACAGAACCGTTAATGTAGGAGCAATTTCGGCTGAAAAAGCTATGGCTTACGGTTTTACAGGACCTAATTTACGTGCTGCCGGTGTTGATTATGATGTTCGTGTTGCACAGCCTTATAGTTCTTATGAAGATTTCGATTTTATAATCCCAGTAGGGAAATCGGGAGATACTTATGATCGTTTTTGCGTGCGTAATGCCGAAGTTTGGGAAAGTTTAAGCATTATTCGTCAAGCTTTAGAAAAAATGCCGGAAGGAAATGAATACCATGCTGAAGTTCCTGATTACTACTTGCCTCCAAAAGAAGATGTTTACCACAATATGGAGTCTTTAATCTATCATTTCAAAATTGTAATGGGAGAAGTTCCTGTTCCGGTTGCCGAAATCTATCATCCGGTAGAAGGTGGAAATGGAGAATTAGGCTTTTATCTGGTTACTGACGGAAGTAGAACCCCTTACAGACTTCACTTTAGAAGACCTTGTTTTATCTACTACCAGGCTTACCCAGAAATGATAAAAGGTGCATTACTATCTGATGCCATTGTTATTTTATCCAGTTTAAATGTAATTGCCGGAGAATTAGACGCATAAGGATTTCAGATTGTTGATTAACGATTTTAGATTTCAGATTTAAAAGAAAAATGGAAAGAAAACATTACGAACAAGAAATAAATATGACGGAATCATTGATGAATCGCATCAATGAATTAATTAGTCATTATCCTGAAGATAAAAGAAAATCAGCTTTATTACCTGTTTTACACGAAGTTCAGGATGCTCACGACAACTGGCTTAGTATCGAACTTATGGATAAGGTTGCCGATATTCTTGGAATTTTACCTATTGAAGTTTATGAAGTTGCGACTTTCTATACTATGTACAACTTAAAACCAATTGGGAAATACATGTTTGAATTTTGCCAAACTTCATGCTGCTGTCTAAACGGAGTAGAAGATTTGATGGATTACACCTGTGAAAAACTAGGAGTTGGCATTGGTGAAACTACTGCTGACGGACTTTTTGAAGTAAGAGGCGTAGAATGTTTAGGAGCTTGTGGTTACGCTCCAATGATGCAATTAGGAGATTTCTACAAAGAGCATTTGACCAGAGAAAAAATCGATCAGTTAATTGCTGATTGCCGAGATAATAAAATAATATTACACGATAAATAAGATGTCAAAGAAAATATTATTAGACAAAATCAACGTTCCGGGCATTAAAACCTACGAAGTGTATCGCAGAGAAGGCGGTTATGCTTCAGTAGAAAAAGCCATAAAATCAATGACTCCTGATGAAGTGGTTGAGGAAGTAAAGAAATCAGGACTTCGTGGTCGTGGTGGAGCTGGTTTCCCTGCCGGAATGAAGTGGAGTTTTATTGACAAAAAATCAGGTAAGCCAAGACATTTGGTTTGCAATGCCGACGAATCAGAACCGGGAACTTTCAAAGACCGATATTTGATGGAATTTATTCCTCATTTATTAATCGAAGGAATGATTACCTCGAGTTTTGCTTTGGGAGCAAACCGCTCGTACATCTACATTCGTGGAGAATACATGTGGGTTTTCAAAATATTAGAAAGAGCCATTGCCGAAGCAAAAGCTGCGGGATGGTTAGGAAAAAATATCTTAGGTTCAGGTTACGATTTAGAATTACACGTTCACTGCGGAGCAGGAGCATATATCTGTGGAGAAGAAACCGCTTTAATCGAATCGTTAGAAGGTAAAAGAGGAAATCCACGTATCAAACCGCCATTTCCTGCTGTTTCCGGGCTTTGGGCTAACCCAACAGTGGTAAACAACGTAGAAACTATTGCAGCAGTGCCTTGGATTGTAAACAATTCAGGTGATGATTATGCTAAAATTGGTATTGGAAGATCAACAGGAACTAAATTAATTTCGGCTTCAGGAAATATTAAAAATCCGGGAGTTTACGAAATCGAATTGGGATTAAGTGTTGATGAATTTATGAATTCTGACGAATATTTAGGAGGAATGTCATCCAGCAGACCTTTGAAAGCTTTGGTTCCTGGAGGTTCATCTGTGCCGATTTTACCAGCCGATTTGATTTTCAAAACTGCTAATGGTGAAGATCGTTTAATGACTTACGAATCATTGAGCGACGGCGGATTTGCAACAGGTTCGATGTTAGGTTCAGGAGGATTTATTGTTTATGATGATACGGCTTGTATTGTACGTAACACTTGGAATTTCTCTCGTTTCTATCACCATGAATCCTGTGGGCAATGTACACCTTGCCGTGAAGGAACAGGCTGGTTAGAAAAAGTATTGCACCGAATTGAAAACGGTCACGGACGCGAAGAAGATATCGATTTATTGTGGAGTATTCAGTCTAAAATAGAAGGAAACACCATTTGTCCTCTTGGTGATGCGGCTTCATGGCCGGTAGCAGCAGCTATTCGTCATTTTAGAGAGGAATTTGAATACCATGTTCGTTTCCCTGAAAGAATAAAAAACAGAGATCACTTTGTAAATGAGCCTTTTGAAAAAGTAAGGCATTTAGTTAGCAAACAAGTGATTTAAAAATAACGTCCCGATAGCTTATCGGGATTGATTTCAAAAACAAGACACTCTCAGGAGTAAAATATTGTAATAATGAAAGTAACAATTGACGGTCAAAGCATAGAAGTAGAACCAGGAACAACCATTCTACAAGCGGCTCGTATGATAGGAGGAGAATCAGTTCCGCCTGCGATGTGCTATTATTCTAAACTAAAAGGGAGCGGTGGAAAATGCCGTTGTTGTTTAGTTGAAGTTTCCAAAGGAAGTGAAGCTGACCCAAGACCTATGCCAAAATTAATGGCATCTTGTGTAACAGGATGTATGGATGGTATGGAAGTAAACAGTAAAAATTCAGACAGAGTAAGAGAAGCCAGACAATCGGTTACTGAATTTTTATTGATCAATCACCCGTTAGATTGCCCTATTTGCGATCAGGCAGGAGAATGTGATTTACAGGATTTAAGCTTTGAACACGGAAAATCAAAAACACGTTTTATAGAAGAGAAAAGAACGTTTGAACCGGAAGATATTGGCCCAAATATTCAATTGCACATGAACCGTTGTATTTTGTGTCAACGTTGCGTACAAGTAGCCGATCAATTGACTGACAAAAGAGTTCACGGAGTTTTAGACCGCGGTGATCATGCTAATATTTCGACTTGTATTTCGAAAGCTATCGACAATGAATTCTCAGGAAACATGATTGATGTATGTCCTGTAGGAGCTTTGACTGATAAAACTTTCCGTTTTAAATCGAGAGTTTGGTTTAACAAACCGTATAATGCGCACAGAGAATGTACGACTCCGGGATGTTGCGGAAAAACTACGGTTTGGATGTTTGGAAATGAAATTCAAAGAGTTACCGGAAGAAAAGACCAATACCACGAAGTAGAGGATTTTATTTGTAACACTTGTCGTTTTGACAAAAAAGAAGTTACGGATTGGGTTATTGAAGGACCTCGAAAATTTGATAAAGATTCGGTTATCAATCAAAATAATTACACCCGTGAAATGGAAACAGTTCATATCGCTACTGAAGAAGGAATTCTAAAAGGCAGAGAGCAAGACCGTAAAAAAATCAGTATGACTGCTATTCCATTAAACAAAGAAGAGCAAGATGAATTTAACAATGGTAATCTATAAAAAATGGACAGTACAATTATTATAGAAAAAAGTGTTATCATTCTTGTTGTCTTTGCCATTACAATGGTTATGGCAATGTATTCTACACTTGCAGAAAGAAAAATTGCAGCCTGGTTACAAGACCGTATTGGTCCTAACAGAGCCGGAAAAGGAGGAATTTTACAACCTCTTGCTGATGGTTTAAAATTATTTTCGAAAGAAGAATTTGAACCCAACACACCTAATAAATTTTTATTTTATGTAGGACCGGCTGTAGCTATGAGTACGGCTTTGATGACAAGTGCCGTAATTCCATGGGGGGATAAATTCCATCTTTTTGGAAGAGACATCATCCTGCAAGCTGCCGATATTGATGTGGCTTTATTGTATTTCTTTGGAGTAGTTTCGGTTGGAGTTTACGGAATCATCATTGGAGGATGGGCTTCCAATAATAAATTCTCTTTAATGAGTGCGGTAAGAGCTACCTCTCAAATGGTTTCTTATGAAATAGCAATGGGATTATCCATTATTGCTTTGCTAATGATGACAGGAACTTTGAGTCTAAGAGAAATTAGTTTACAACAAGAAGGCATGCACTGGAATGTGTTTTATCAGCCACTTTCGTTCTTGATTTTCCTGATTTGTGCATTTGCTGAATCGAACAGAACACCTTTTGACTTAGCAGAATGTGAGAGTGAATTAATTGGAGGTTATCATACGGAATATTCATCTATGAAAATGGGATTCTATTTATTTGCTGAATATGCCAATATGTTTATCTCTTCAACTATTCTTGCTGTTTTATTCTTTGGTGGATACAATTATCCGGGAATGAGTTGGGCAGTAGAAAACTGGGGCGTAAATTTGGCAAACCTAATCGGAATTGGAGTTTTATTTGCAAAAATATGTTTCTTCATCTTTTTCTATATGTGGGTAAGATGGACCATTCCAAGATTCAGATACGATCAATTGATGCATTTAGGATGGAGAATATTAATTCCGTTGTCAATATTAAATATCATGATTACAGGAATTGTAATTTTGAGACATGAAATCATAGCATTTTTAGGATTTTAAATTAGCAAAGATTAGCATTAGCCCCGATTGAAGCGGCATCCTTTTATGAAGCGATAGCGAAATAAAAGATACAGCGAAAAGCGGGAATAGCTTCAAATAAAAAATAAAATAAAGATGTCAATAGAAACCATATCCTTATCGGGAAGAAAAAAACAAGTCTCTAACAAAGAGATGACTTTTTTAGAGCGTTTGTATCTTGTTGCGATTGTAAAAGGATTATTCATTACACTAAAACACTTATTCTCAAGAAAGGTTACTATTCAGTATCCTGAGCAAGTGCGCACCATGAGTCCGGTATATCGCGGACAACACATGTTGAAACGTGACGAACAGGGAAGAGAAAACTGTACTGCCTGCGGATTGTGTGCTTTGTCTTGTCCTGCAGAAGCCATCACTATGAAAGCTGCCGAGCGTAAAGCCAATGAAAAACATTTGTATCGCGAGGAGAAATATGCCGAAATATATGAGATTAATATGTTGCGTTGTATTTTTTGCGGATTGTGCGAAGAGGCCTGTCCTAAAGACGCAATTTATTTAACTACTTCAAAAGTATTGGTTCCTTCGAGTTATGAAAGAGAAGATTTTATTTTTGGAAAAGATAAATTAGTGATGCCTTTAGAAATGGCTATCAAGAATACTAACCAGCTTGCAGCGGGCGGGCTTAAAAAGGCTAACTAAATGATACATATTCCTGATTTTGCACACGCATCTACTGTACAAATTATATTTTGTTTCTTAGCGTTTATAACGGTAATTACGGCTTTCTTAGCCATCTTTAGTAGAAATCCAATCCATAGCGCACTGTATCTGGTAATTTCATTTTTCTCTATAGCCGGACATTATTTACTGTTGAATTCTCAGTTTTTGGCTATTGTTCATGTTATTGTTTACTCAGGAGCAATTATGATTTTATTCTTATTCACCATCATGTTAATGAATTTGAATAAAGAAAATGAAGTTCACAAACCGCGTATTACCCGACTGGGAGCTATAGTTTCCTTTTGTTTAATCTGTATTGTTTTGATTTTAGTGTTTATCAATTCAAAACCTATAGCCGGAGAATACATTGCAACTGGTGAAGATTACCAATCGATCAAAGTTTTAGGACGTGTTTTATTAAACGAATACATGGTTCCTTTTGAATTTGCTTCTATCTTGCTTTTAACAGCGATGATTGGCGTAGTATTATTGTCTAAAAAAGAAAAAACGGAGAAATAAAATGACTAATATTTTAAATGAAATAGGCATCGAAAACTATATCTTCCTTTCTGTAATACTTTTTTGTATTGGAGTATTTGGAGTTTTATACAGACGAAATGCTATTATCGTATTTATGTCGATCGAAATTATGTTGAATGCGGTAAACCTTTTGTTTGTGGCATTTTCGACCTATCATCAGGATGCACAAGGTCAGGTTTTTGTGTTTTTCTCTATGGCTGTGGCTGCGGCTGAAGTTGCAGTAGGTTTAGCGATTTTAGTATCTATTTTTAGAAACTTAGGTTCGATTGATATTAATAATTTAAAAAACTTAAAAGGATAAACAATAATGAATACGAATTTAGCTTTACTCTTATTATTAGCTCCTTTTTTAGGATTTTTATTTAATATTTTCTTTGGAAAAAAGATTGGAAAATCGGCTTCAGGAATTATTGGGACATTAACAGTTGTAGTTTCATTTGTTGCTACCCTTGTTTTTTTCCTTCAAATAAACGAAAGCAAAGAAGCCATTGAAATTGAATTGTTCAATTGGATTCAAATTAGCAATTTCCGTGTGAATTTTGGTTTCCTTTTAGACCAATTATCAATTTTGTGGTTGCTTTTTGTAACAGGAATTGGTTCTTTAATTCACCTCTACTCTATCAGCTATATGCACGATGATGAGAATATGCACAAGTTCTTTGCTTACCTGAATTTGTTTATCTTCTTCATGATTACCTTAGTTATTGGAAGCAACTTATTAGTACTATTCATCGGATGGGAAGGCGTTGGACTTTGTTCTTACCTGCTTATCGGATTTTGGCACAAAAACCAGGATTACAATGATGCGGCTAAAAAAGCTTTCATCATGAACAGAATAGGAGATTTAGGATTGTTGATTGGAATTTTCATCATCGGATCTTTGTTCTCTACTTTAGATTATACTACTTTAAAAACGGCTATTGCTACTTCTGGTAATTTAGACCTTACCATGATTTCGATTGCTGCCTTTGCATTGTTCATTGGAGCTTGTGGTAAATCAGCTCAAATTCCTTTGTACACCTGGTTGCCTGATGCAATGGCTGGACCAACGCCAGTTTCGGCTTTGATTCACGCCGCTACGATGGTTACTGCTGGTATTTTCATGATTACAAGATTAAATTATGTATTTGATTTAGCTCCCGAAGTACAAAACATCATCGCTATTATTGGTGCTATAACTTCTTTAGTTGCTGCAACGATTGCTTTGGTTCAAACCGATATCAAAAAAGTATTGGCTTATTCTACCGTTTCACAATTGGGATTAATGTTCTTAGCTTTAGGTTTTGGAGCTTATGAAATTGCTGTTTTTCACGTAATTACTCACGCTTTCTTTAAAGCTTGTTTGTTCTTAGGTTCAGGTTCAGTAATTCACGCTTTACACGGAGAACAAGATATGCGCAGAATGGGCGGATTGAAAAAAGTAATGGGAATTACTTTTATTACTTTCTTACTTTCTTCATTGGCTATTTCAGGAATTCCTCCTTTTTCAGGGTTTTTCTCGAAAGATGAAATCTTAATGACTGCTTTTCATCATAACATAGCACTTTGGGTTATTGCTTCTCTAGCTTCGTTAATGACTGCTTTTTATATGTTCCGTTTGTTGTATTTGACTTTCTTTAAAGAATTCAGAGGAACTGAACACCAAAAATCTCATTTACACGAAAGCCCGGGATTAATTACTTTCCCGCTGATTGTATTGGCCATTTTAGCAACTATTGGTGGCTTGATTAGTTTACCAACAAATAGCTGGTTGAATCATTATTTAGCACCATTATTTTCGAAAGAAGCTCACGAAGCACATCATTTTGGAACAACCGAATATACTTTGATGGCAGTTGCTGTTCTGGGTGGAATCATAGGAATTACAATTGCTTTTGTAAAATATATCAAACAAAGCCAGGTTCCAGCTGAAGATGCCGAAATCACTGGTTTTTCAAAAGTATTGTACAACAAATATTATGTGGATGAAATCTATGACGTTATTTTTGTAAAAACAACAAATACCTTATCACGATTCTTTAGAGATTATGTAGAAACTGCTTTATCAGCTACAGTATTTGGATTAGGAAAAGTAACCAACGAATTAAGTTACCAGGGGAAAAAATTACAAACAGGAAGCATTGGTTTTTACTTGTTTGTATTTGTTCTAGGACTTTGCAGTATAGTAACTTATTTATTTTTAGCTCAATAATTTTATATCATGAACGTATCACTACTATTAATTATACTTCTTGTTGGTGCATTTGCAACTTACTTTGCCGGCGATAAACTGGCTTCAAAAGTGGCATTATTATTCAGCTTAGTTGCTTTTGGATTATCTATTGTCTTATTGAATAGCTATAATTCAGGAGAAAACATCAGTTATTTCAAACTCTGGATTAACGATCCTTCAATTACAATTACACTAACTGCTGATGGATTATCATTAATCATGTTGTTTTTAACAACAGCATTAACTCCTTTGATTATCTATTCTTCTTTTGGAAATGAATATAAAAATGCAAAATCTTTCTATGCGCTAATTTTGTTCATGGCATTTGCTATGACAGGAACTTTCTTAGCCACTGATGGGCTTTTATATTATATTTTCTGGGAATTAGCATTGATTCCTATTTATTTCATTGCTTTAATTTGGGGTAACGGAGATACTGAAGAACGCAAGAAAGCAGTGGTGAAATTTTTCATTTACACACTTGCAGGATCTTTGTTCATGCTAATTGCTTTTATCTATTTATTCCAAAAATCCGGCACTTTTTTAATCACCGATTTTTACAAAGTAGAATTAAGCCGAACAGAACAATTCTGGATTTTCTGGGCATTCTTTTTAGCTTATGCTATCAAAATACCGATTATTCCATTCCATACCTGGCAGGCAAAAGTATATCAAAAAGCACCTACGGTTGGTACCATGCTTTTATCAGGTATTATGCTAAAAATGGGATTATATAGTGTTTTGCGTTGGCAAATACCTGTAACTCCTATTGCATCTAAAACTTATTTACCAATATTAATTGGACTCGGAATTGCAGGTGTTATCTATGGTTCGATTGTGGCTTTGAGGCAAAAAGATTTGAAAAAATTATTGGCTTATTCTTCATTGGCACACGTTGGATTGATTGCAGCCGGTTGTTATACACTAAACATTGACGGATTGCGTGGAGCTGTTTTACAAATGATTTCTCATGGTTTTGTGGTAGTAGGATTGTTCTTTGCAGCCGAAATCATCTACAGAAGATTCGATACCAGAGAAATTGCCAATATGGGTGGTATTCGTTCACAAGCACCAAAATTTGCTTCATTGTTTATGATTTTAGTTCTGGCTTCGGTAGCCTTACCTACTACTTTTAACTTTGTTGGAGAATTCACTGTTTTATATAGTTTGTATCAAATTAATGTATGGTTTGCCATTCTAGGCGGAACAACAATTATATTAGGAGCTTATTATATGTTAAAAATGTACCAACAAGTGATGCTTGGAGAAACCAATACAAAGGTATTTGCCGATGTAACTTTCCACGAAACCTTAGTTTTGGTTATTATTATTGCGGTTATTTTCTTTTTTGGAATGTATCCAAGACCAATAAACGAATTAATCACTCCTAGTTTGGATCAGATTTTAAGAACATTAAATAGAATTCAATAATATTAAAAATTAAATTCAAACTAAAGATTTGAGTCTTTCATAACTCAAATCCTGAATCACAAAATAAATATGAATACATTAATAGCAATAATAGGATTAGGTATTTTATGCCTTTTATTTGAAATTTTTGATGCTAGAAAAGCAATTATTCCAATAGTTGTTATTGGTTTATTGGCTATACTTGGTTTAGACATCTCTGAATTCAACAACCCTAATAGTTACTATAACAACATGCTTGTTGTGGGTAAATTTTCGTCGGGATTTTCAGGATTATTTATCATACTAACCATTTTCTTAGTAAGTTTGAGCCATAAATTCTACGAAAATCATCAAACTAAAATCTCCGATTTTATTGCCATAAAAATATTCCTGCTTGCAGGAGCTGTAGCTATGGTTTCTTTTGGAAATTTAGCAATGTTCTTTTTAGGAATCGAAGTTTTGTCAATTGCTTTATATGTTTTGGCATCAAGCAACCGATTGAGCATTAAAAGTAATGAGGCCGGATTGAAATATTTCCTGATGGGTTCTTTTGCTTCGGGAATTATCCTTTTTGGTATCTGTTTAATTTACGGAGCTATGGGAAGCTTTGATGTAACTGAAATTAGCGAATTATCCCGTTCAGCCGAATTGCCAATTTGGTTTCCAATTGGAATTGTGCTAGTATTTATCGGAATGCTTTTCAAAATTGCAGCTGTACCGTTCCACTTCTGGGCACCGGATGTTTACGAAGGTTCTCCTGCTTTGACTACTGCTTTAATGAGTACTTTGGCAAAAGTGGTGGCTATTGCTACCTTATACAAATTGGTTAAAACAATGAATGCCGATATTTCTCCAGCATTTCAGTTGATTATTGTAATTGTATCTATTGCTTCGATGACAGTTGGAAATATCATGGCTTTACGCCAAATCAACGTAAAACGTATGTTGGCTTTTTCCGGAATCTCACACGCCGGATTTATGTTAATGACTTTACTAAGTATCTCAAAATCATCTGGAACATTATTATATTACACTTCCGCTTATGCACTGGCAGGAATCGCAGCTTTTGCAGTAATTTTATACGTTTGTAAAACCAAAGAAAACGAAGATATTACTAATTTTCATGGTTTAGGAAAAAATAATCCTTTGATGGCAGCTATCTTAACAGCTTCATTATTATCAATGGCTGGAATCCCTGTTTTTGGAGGTTTCTTTGCCAAACTGTTTTTATTCAATCAGGCAATTCAGGCAGAATTTATTGCATTAGTAATAATCGGTGTCATCAATTCCATCATCAGTGTAGGTTACTATTTCAAACTAATTTTAGCTATGTACACTAAAGAACCAAACGAAACTAAAATACCAACTCCAACAGTTTATTATGCCGTTGCTGTAGTTGCAATTGTTTTAAATATTGCTTTAGGGTTATTCCCATCCTTAGTATTGGATTTATTGTAAAAAGAAAAAACTCAATATACAGAACCATCAATCCCGATAGCTATCGGGATTGATGTTTTTTTTGTTTTATTAAGCCAGCTGATTTTCCTAATAAAAATATAAAAATCAATTACTTCCAAAATCTTTTAACTACATTTGTATATACAAACTTCAAGAAGTTAAAAATGGAAAACAAACTTAAAATACAAATCTGGTCGGATATTATGTGTCCGTTTTGTTATATTGGAAAAAGAAGATTAGAAAATGCAATCTCACAATTTGGCCATCAGGATGCAATAGAAATCGAATGGAAAAGTTTCCAGTTAGATCCTAATTTCATAGCATCAGATGATGATAATTTAGTCGAACATCTTGCCGAAAAATACAGAAAAGATAAAGATTGGGCTATCGAAATGTTAGAAAACATGACACAGAATGCTGCCAATTCTGGATTAGAATTTCATTTTGAGAAATCGGTTATGGCTAATTCATTAAATGCACATCGCTTATTGCATCTGGCAAAAAAACAAAATTTAGGTTCTGAACTAAAAGAATTGCTTTTTAAAGCTTATTTTACAGATGGTAAAGATGTAAATAATAAGGAAACCTTAAAACAACTAGGAATTCAGGTTGGTCTTAATGTCGATAAAGTTGATGAAGTCCTAAACTCCAATTCATTCACCAGAGAAGTTGAAGAAGACATGCAAATGGCTCAAAAAATCGGAGTTCAGGGTGTTCCTTTCTTTGTTTTCGATAATAAGTACGCCATTTCAGGAGCACAGCATGTGGAAACATTTGTAAAAACACTGGAAAAAGTTTGGGAAGAAGGACAATTCGAATCAAAAATTACTATCTTGAACGCTACTTCAGCGGACAGCTGTGGTATTGATGGTTGTAATTAATTCAATAACAATGAGTGCTATAAATAAAGAAAACACAATAATTCGTTGGGGAATCATCGGTTGTGGCGATGTAACCGAAAAAAAAAGCGGCCCTGCTTACCAAAAAACGAAAGGATTCGAAATTGTTGCCGTAATGCGACGCGATGCCGAAAAAGCAGCCGATTATGCTAAAAGACATGGTATAAAAAAATACTATTCGGATGCTGATGCTCTTATCAACGATCCTGAAATCGATGCAGTTTATATAGCTACTCCTCCCGATTCACATAAATTGTACGGATTAAAAGTTGCCGAAGCCGGTAAAATCTGTTGCATCGAAAAACCTTTGGCTCCAAGTTATGAAGACAGCAAAGCCATTTACGAAGCATTTAAACAAAAACAGATTCCGCTTTTTGTAGCTTACTATCGACGCAGTTTACCCCGTTTTGATCAAATAAAAAAATGGCTGGAAGCCAATAGTATTGGAGCAATCCGTCATATTAACTGGCATTTGAGTAAACCCGCTTCTCCACAGGATTTATCAGGTTTATACAATTGGCGTACCGATGCTGCAATTGCTAAAGGAGGCTATTTTGATGACTTAGCCAGCCACGGATTAGACTTATTCAATTATCTGTTGGGGAATATTAAAGAAGTATCCGGAATAAGCATTAATCAACAAAATTTATATTCGTCCAAAGATGCTCTTGTAGCATGCTGGCTGCATGAAAGCGGAATTACAGGAACAGGAAGTTGGAACTTTGGTACTGCAACCCGAGAAGACAAAGTAATTATTTATGGAAGTCAGGGAAGCATTGAGTTTTCAATTTTTGATGAAACTCCTGTGATTCTTTCAAACGAAAATGGAAAAATCGAACTTTTTATTGAACACCCTGAAAACGTTCAGCTTCATCATGTTCAACAAATGAAAGATCAATTATCAGACCAGGGAATTCACCCTTCTAACGGAGAATCGGCCACACATACCAGCTGGGTTATGGATAGAATTATTAATGTGTTATAAAAATAAAAAAAGCTTCAGAACCACCCGAAGCTTTTTTTTAACTACACAAACTAATTAATTACTAACAAATAGCAAATTTCTAACCTCTTTTTAATTATCATAATTCGTGCCAAAAATTAAATTTGAACTTTTTTTTCTATAATTATTTTAATATTACAAACTAGGCTTTACTACTTCTGAAAAAGGATTAGACATTATTGTTGCCGAATCATTCAAAACCAAAACTTCATATTTGGTAATTTTAGTCTTAGACTCTTCTACTAAATAATACACTCCCTCATTAAAGTTATTCAAATCATAACTTCTAACCAGCTTTCCATCAACCGCAAGATTCTCACTATGGATTAACTTATCATTTGCATCATAAATACTTATCTTAACCTGATCTTTATCCTCTAAACCAAATGAGATCATTTTTTCTTGTCGAAATTTATTATGTAATGAAAAATTAACCGCAACTGCATACACATTCATCGCTAATAGAACGATTCCTAACACTAAACTAATTTTTAAAATCTTTTTCATAATACAATGTTTTTTAGATTTATAATCATTTAACTATACCAAAGATAGCACAAGCTTTACTTGAAAAAGAACAGTAGATTTCCCTATTAATATGCTATTTTACCTTTCACGAAAACGTTTTAGCTCGATTTTGATAATATCACATATTTATTTGTTAACTTAGTATCAACCAAACCAATTAACAATAAAATGAAATCCAACCTGCCAACACTCAAAATTATAGAACCTTCCTTTGGAAGTTCGTTTACATTAACCAAATACGATATCAATTACAATTCACATTTTTGGCACTATCACCCGGAGATTGAATTGATATTTGTAAATGGTGGAGCCGGAAAACGTCAGGTAGGAAGTCATATTTCTTACTACACCAATGGCGATTTGACTTTAATAGGCAGTAATTTGCCGCATTGTGGTTTTACTGATGAACTAACCGGAAATAAAAACGAAATTGTTATCCAAATGAAACCCGACTTTCTGGGAGAACACTTTTTTGAGATTCCGGAAATGGTCAACATCAAAAACTTATTACAACAGGCTAAATCAGGAATCACTTTTGGAGGAAAAACCAAAAGAAAAATTGGGAAGAAAATTGGAAAAATGGAAGACCAAACTCCCTTTGAACGTTTATTGACTATTATAGAAATCTTCAATTATTTGGAATTAGCCACCGAAGATGCCACAGTATTGAATGCCGAAGGTTTTCGAATGGAAATGCAGGTACAGGATAACGAACGAATCAATTATATTTTTAATTACGTAAAAGACAATTTTAAAGAACATATAAAACTCGAAGATATTGCCGAAAAAGTAAGCATGACCGTACCTTCATTTTGTCGTTATTTCAAAAAAATAACCCATAAAACCTTTACTAAATTCGTCAATGACTACCGATTGGTTCATGCCTGTAAATTATTAGCAGAAAAACCCATCAGCATATCAGCAATAGCTTTTGAAAGTGGTTTTAATAATTTCAGTCATTTTAATAAAACATTTAAAGAATTCACCGGCAAAAATGCTTCGGAATACAGACATGAGTTGAAATCGTTTTTAGAGTAAGAGCCTGTTTTAATTTTATTCAAATAATTTCTCATGCTATTTTTGTCACACTGAGCTTAGCTTGTCCTGAGTAAATCAAAGGAAAGTAGTTACTTGATACCTAAAAAGTCTTCGATAAGCTCAGACTGACCAAAAATATCCAGAATTAAAAATAAATAATCCAAAAAAAAGCCCCCTAAAAAAGGGGGCTCTCTAACTACTAACCTAACCAAAGTTAATTATTTAACCGCAACCGTTTTATGCACTTCTGAAAGAGGATCTGACATGATTGTTGCAGTTTCATTCACTACAAGAATTTCATATTTCACCGTTTTAGTTTTAGAATCAGCAACCAGGTAATAAACCCCGTCAGCTAAAGGGTTCAAATCGTAAGTTTTAACAATTTTAGAACCTGATTTAAGTGGATTCAAATTTAATGTGTACACATTTTCTGTATGTAACAGTTTATTATTTGCATCATAAATAGAAACATTAGCTTTGTTTATGTCATTTACAGCAAAGGTTACCATCTTTTTTGAACTGGCTTTTCCTTCTTCTTTAGAAATTTTAACGCCAGTTGCACGTGTATTCATAGCAATTAAAACTACCATTAATACGAAACTAAGTTTTATAATCTTTTTCATAATTTTAGAATTTTTAGATTTATAATTCCTTTTTTATTATGGGTCAAAGATAGTATGCTAATCTTTATTTAAACTTCAGTAATTTTTCATATTTCTATGCTATATTACCTTTTACGAAAACGTTTTAGTTAAAAAATGGTAATTTCAAATAGTTTGCAGGTAAAATAGCATAGTTAAAACCAATATTCTCGGTTTTCTTATCAATTCAAAAAAATAAAATTCTTCTCGAAAACAATAAAATTTAACTATAGAACAAGATTTGAAAAAGGCAGTATTATGTAATTTTGTGTTATGTATGCTTTAGTCGATTGTAATAATTTCTATGCTTCCTGCGAACGTGTTTTCCAACCCGAATTCAACGGTAAGCCTATTGCGATTTTATCCAACAACGATGGCTGTGTGATTTCCAGAAGTTATGAAGCCAAAGCAGCCGGCATTCCTATGGGTGCGCCTGCTTTCCAAATTAAAGATTTGGTAAAGGAGAAAAACGTAAAACTCTTTTCGTCTAATTACGCACTCTATGGCGATTTAAGCCGCCGTGTAATGACAATCCTGAACCAGTTTACACCCAATGTGGAGATTTACAGTATAGACGAAGCTTTCCTGAACTTTGACGGATTAACTATTCCTGATTACCACGATTATGGTCTCCAAATGAAGACTCGTGTTCGAAAATGGATTGGAATTCCTACCTGTATCGGATTTGCAGAAACCAAAGCCCTATCGAAAGTAGCGAATAAAATAGCCAAAAAATTCCCAGACAGAACCCAAGGAGTTTATGTAATCGATTCGGAAGAAAAACGTATCAAAGCTTTAAAATGGACCCAAATTGAAGATGTTTGGGGCATTGGCTACCGAATGACTAAAAAAGTAAAATTAAGAAACATCAATACAGCATTCGATTTCATACAACCACAACACGAAGCTTGGATAAAAAAAGAAATGGGTGTAACCGGTCTTCGATTAAAAGCAGAACTGGAAGGGAAATCGGTTTTAGAGTTAGAACCTATTGCCGAACAAAAGAAAAGCATTGCCATCACCCGTAGTTTTCCCAAACAAATCTCCGATTTTGATTTACTCCGGGAACGCATCACTACTTTTGCAGCTGTTTGCGCGGAGAAATTACGCCGCCAAAAATCCTGTTGCCATACTATAATAGTAATGCTCGTTATTGACAAACATAGCGTAAAGACATCCCAATACTATTTTAACAAAGCAATCACTTTGCCCTATTCAACCAATTCGACGTTGACCATTGCCAATACAGCCATCGAATTACTGAAACAAATACACCGGGGCAACGAACATTTGAAATTTAAAAAAGCAGGGGTTATTGTTAGCGAACTCATTGGCGAAAACCAGAAACAGTTTCAATTGTTTGAAGAAGAAAACCCAAAGCATTTGGCACTGATGAAAGCAATGGATAGTCTGAACACTAAAATTGGCGATACCAAAGTAAAATTGGCCAGCCAAAATTTAAATTTGACCTGGAACATGAATCAGAATCATTTATCTCCAAAATACACCACAAAATTTAAAGATATTCTCGAAATACGATGCGAATGAAAAAAGACCAAAAACTCAGCTTCCATAAACCGGATTACGAAAGTGAACTGCGAATTCCTTTCATCCCTGATGGTGTTTCGGCAGGATTTCCTTCTCCCGCAGCTGATTTTATGGAGAACAATATCGATTTGAATAAAGAGTTGAGCGAAAATCCCTTAGCCACCTTTTATATTAAGGTAAAAGGAAATTCGATGATTGACGCCGGCATCAACGACAAGGACGTATTGATTGTCGATCGAAGTATTGAACCGCAGGACAACAAAATTGCTATTTGTTTTATCGATGGAGAATTTACCGTAAAACGCATTAAACTTGAAAAAGACTGCCTCTACCTGATGCCCGAAAATAGCAGTTACAGCCCCATAAAAGTCACCGAAGAAAACCAACTCATCATTTGGGGAATTGTAACTTATGTGATAAAAAAAATGTAACTGTTCGTTGGTCTGATTTAACCACAAAGTCCACAAAGGAAACGCAAGGCACACAAAGCTTTGTGAACTTAGCGTAAACTCTCTGCCTACTTTGCGGTTAAAACATTATTTTTTTTAATGCTATTTTTGTAAACAAACCTAAAATAAATGATTGTAAAATGCGTTTTATCTTCTTGTTTAAAAAAATATAATATAAAATGAAAAAATTATTTTTTACAGCTATGGCTGTTTTAGCATTTGGTTTAGCCAATGCACAATCGCAGGTTTCTAAAGGAAGTTGGTTAATTGAAGCAAACACTGGTTTTGGTGAAAAAGTTGGAAATACTTCAATGGGTTTATGGTCTGAAAATGGTCAAACAGATTATAATATTGGAGCTGAAGCAGGATATTTTGTTGATGATAAATTAGCTTTAAAATTCGGGTTAGGATTTGGTGAGACTTCTTTTTACGATGATGCTTTTGGTGAATATTACTCTGCAAATAGCTTTGCTTACAAATTAGGACTGAAGTATTATGCTGCAGGTAAATTCCCTTTAGAACTTTCTTATAATGGAGTGAATTATGAAGATTTCGATGAAAACCCTTCCTATTTAGGTTTACAGGGAGGTTATGCTATTTTTTTAAATAAAAACGTATCAATCGAGCCAGGAATTCGTTATAATGTATCGTTAAACGATGATTATTATGATGATGTTTTTCAATTAAACATCGGATTTGCATTACACTTCTAATATAAAATTAGTTTTCAATTTAAAAACCTTCTCGTAGCAGAAGGTTTTTTTATACTCTATTTTTTTACTTTATAATATAAATTGGAAAATTTACCCTATATGCTGCTCATAGTAATAGTAAAATAAGGTTAAATTGAATAATTATAAAAATTTGAATCCATGAAAACTTTCATCAACAATGCGTTTCCATTCCGGATGTCTTTTGATGTAAGCAAACACTAACGGACAAAGCGGAATAAGTTTGTAATTATTGTCTTCAATATAAGCCAATGTTTTTTCAATTACAGCTGTAGCCGCGCCTTTTCCTTCCAATTCGGGTTCTACTTCGGTGTGGATTAAAGAAATAACATGGGGTTGTTCTTTGTAAACGATAAAGGCTTTATGTCCTTCAATAGTAATTTCAAACTGCTGCTCTTCTTCGTTTTTGACAAGAGGAATATTTTCGAATTCTGGTTTCATACTTAGTTTATTAAACGGTTATTGGATAAAAACAACAAGCTATTAACCAGCTTGCTATTTTGTTTAACAAATTTACAATTCTAAAAAAGGAAACATCTTAATCTATGTTAAGAAGATGGGAAAATCATTTTTAAATCAGATTCTGATCTTATATCATTTAGAAATTTAAATTAGTCTCATTGTCAGTTCGAGCGCAGTCGAGAACCACTATTGCAACTCGACTGCGCTCGAACTGACAAAAAACAATTAGACTTTTTTATATGTCTAATTGGTATTATCCAAATAAAAAAAATGTGAAATTAAACGAATTCGATTCCACATTTTCACATTTAAAACTATTATTTTCTATTACCAGAACTTCACGTACAAAGCAGCGATAATTAATAAAGTAATAATAATTAATACTGTAGTTTGAGGTTTTACTTTGAACATTTCAGTATCCAATTCAAAAGCTTTAGGATTCACTTTTGGTCCGGCAAAACTGATTCCAATCATTAACAACATTGTAAAGGCAAATGATAATCCCATACAAATGTGAAACGGAATTTCGAAACCACCTTTACCATTTGGCCAGGCTGTGTACAATAACGTTTCGTTTCCAAACATAGCCGGAGCGTATTCGTTGAATAAAACTGACAATAAGAAACCTGCAATTACCCCAACAATAGCCGCTGTACCTGTAGTTCTTTTCCAGAACATCCCTAAGAAGAACATAGCAAATACTCCAGGGCTAATAAATCCTGTGTATTTTTGGATATAGGTAAATCCACCTACTCCACCGATTCCTAGAACATCATTCCATGTAAACAATACAGCCAAAACCATAGAAGCAAAAACGGCATAACGACCAATGTTTACCTGAGCTCTGTCGGAAGCATTTTTTTGAATGTACTTTTTGTGAACGTCTAAAGTATAAATAGTCGAAATACTGTTTACTTTACCCGCTAACGAAGCCACGATAGCAGCAGTTAAAGCCGCAACTGATAATCCTTTTAATCCTGTTGGTAAGAAAGTTAACATAGCCGAATAAGCTCCGTCTTTTCCACCGACTAATTGTGGTAAGTGTCCTCCCTGATATAAAACGTAAGCAGCAATACCCGGTAACATTACAATTACAGGCATTAATAATTTTAATAATCCTGCAAACAAAATACCTGTACGAGCCGTTGTTAAATCAGCTCCAAGAGCTCTTTGAGTGATGTATTGGTTACATCCCCAATAGTTCAGATTGATAATCCAGATACCTGCTAAATAAGACAACATTCCCGGAAAAGTAAGGTATTTATCAATTTCTAACTGTGTAGAAGTAGCCGTTGGCCTTGGAATAATCATTTTGAAATGCTCAGGAGCTTTTTCCATCAATACGTTGAATCCTGCGATAGCATCTTTACCAACACCAAAATATTCTCCTACTGTTGTTAGAGCGATATAAGAAGTCACCAAACCTCCAATGATTAATACAGCCACCTGAATAACGTCGGTATAAGCAACCACTTTCATACCACCAAGAGAGATAATCAAAGCAAAAACAGCCAATCCTAACATAATAACATGAAGAAAATCTCCTCCTGCTAATCCGTTAATGGCAACAGCTCCTAAATATAAAATAGAGGTTAAGTTCACAAAAACATACAAAAACAACCAGAAAACAGCCATAATCAAAGCTGTAGTTTCGTTGTATCTTGTTTTTAAGAATTGTGGCATGGTGTAAATCTTGTTTTTCAAATAAACAGGAATAAACCAAATTGCAATAATAATCAACGCGATAGCAGCAACCCATTCGTAAGCAGCTACAGCAATTCCTAAGAAGAATCCTTCCCCACTCATTCCGATAAACTGCTCAGCTGAAATGTTAGAAGCAATTAACGAAGCTCCAATAGCCCACCATGTTAATGTTCCTTCGGCTAAGAAATACGCCTTAGCATCATGTTCGTTTTTTTCGCGTTTGCGATAGATAATGTATCCATAAACCGATACAATTAAAAAGTAGATTATAAATACTGCATAATCTGCAAATTCGAGACTTGAGCTCATAGATTTTTATTTAAAATTAATAATTGGTTAAAGCCTTTAGCTTCTGATTTTTTGTTCCCATTTCCAAGCACTTTCCATCGCTTGTTCCAGACTTAATTGGGTTTTCCAGCCCAGTACTTTATTAGCCTTATCCGTATTGGCGTAAGCCAAAGTAACATCACCTTCTCTTCTGTCAACGATTTGGTAAGCTAATTTTTTGCCGCTTACTTTTTCGAAAGCATTGATCACTTCTAATACTGAACTTCCTACTCCGGTTCCCAGATTAAAAGTTTCTACTTTTTCTTCGTTCTTTTTATTCAATAATCGTTGCAGGGCAATAACATGCGCTTTAGCTAAATCAACTACATGAATGTAATCGCGAATACAAGTTCCGTCCGGCGTTGGATAATCATTACCATAAACCATTAATTCTTTACGCAAACCAATTCCTGTTTGAGTAATAAATGGTACTAAATTTTGCGGAACACCTATTGGCAATTCACCAATTTCAACCGATGGATGAGCACCAATTGGATTAAAATAACGCAATAAAACAGCATTGATACCACTTACTTTAGCTACATCAGTAATAATTTCTTCTCCTATTTGTTTGGTATTTCCATAAGGAGACATCGCAGGTTGAATAGCAGAATCCTCATTGATAGGCATTGTTTCGGCTTGACCATAAACCGTACAAGAAGAGCTAAAAATAAAGTTAGCACTTTCTTTTTTCTCTAATTCCTGAAGCAAATACACCAACGAATTGATGTTGTTTTCGTAGTATAACAAAGGATTCCCCACACTCTCTCCTACTGCCTTTGAAGCTGCAAAATGGATTACTCCATTTACATCCGAATGGCGTTTGAAAAAATCCTGAACTACCGATTTCTCTCTTAAATCCAGTTTTTCAAAAAGTGGTTTTTTCCCTGTTATAGCTTCAATTCCTTTTAAAACGTCTTCAGATGAATTGGATAAATTATCAATAACAACCACCTCAAAACCTTCGTTTTGCAATTCGACTACTGTATGCGAACCTATGAAACCTAAACCTCCCGTAACAAGTATTTTCATGATTTGTTTTTTTAAATATCAGTTTAGTTATTTTTGTTTGTAATGTACCTCAGATAAATTTCTCAACATTTCGGCACTCTTCTCTGGTGTAATATCTCTTTGAGATTCTCCCATCATCTCATAACCTACCATGAATTTTTTCACTGAAGCCGAACGCAACAATGGTGGGTAAAAATGCATGTGAAACTGCCATTCCGGATGCTCTTCACCATCTGTTGGAGCCTGGTGGATTCCTGAAGAATAAGGGAATGAAGTTTCGAAAAGATTATCGTATTTTGTTGTTAATTGTTTCAAAATAACAGCAAAAGCAGCTACCTCATCTTCAGTAAAATCAGTGATTTTAGTAATATGACGTTTGCTTACAATCATAGTTTCGAAAGGCCAGATTGCCCAGAAAGGAACAATTGCTGCAAAATGATCGTTTTCAACAACCACACGTTCTTTTACTTTTAATTCTTCTTTTAGATAATCCTGTAAAAGATTAGTTCCATTTTTTTCAAAATAAGCTTTCAGGTTATTTTGCGTTTTCTCAACCTGTGTTGGCAATGAAGACTGAGCCCAGATTTGTCCGTGTGGATGCGGATTACTACATCCCATTACACTTCCTTTATTTTCAAAAATCTGCACGTGATTGATGTAATCAACATTACCTAAATCAGTGTATTCTTTTTGCCAGGTATGAATAATATTCACAATACCATCCACATCCATTTCCGGTAAAGTCAAATCATGTCTTGGTGAAAAACAAACCACCCTCGAGATTCCTCTTTCTGGTTGTGCCTTGAAGAAACTTCCTTCTTCATTTCCACCAAAATCAATTGGTTCTTGTTTAAGCGCAGCAAAGTCATTTTCGAAAACAAAACTGCTTTCGTAAGCTGGATTTACTTCGCCATTAGCACGAACATTTCCGGCACATAAATAACATTCGGGATCATATTCTGGCAACGCAACAGTATTTACCGCTTCTTTTTGTCCTTGCCAAGGTCTTTTTGAACGATGTGGTGAAACTAAAACCCATTCATTAATCAAAGGATTATATCTTCTATGCGGATCTTCGTTGATATCAAACTTTCTCATAGTCATTATTTAGTGTATAGTGATGTTCCGTTACTTACTTTAACGTCATAAATTTTCAATTCGATTCCGAAAGCTTCGTTATATAATTTTGAAAATTTATCTTTAATTTGTTGTTCCTGTCCTTTTTTAACAAGGTTGATGGTGCATCCTCCAAAACCGCCCCCCATTAATCTTGAACCAATAACTGCAGTTTCTTCTTTAGCCAAATCTACTAATAAATCCAGCTCTTCGCAGCTTACTTCGTAATCTTTAGACAAGCCATCGTGAGTAGCAAACATCAGTTCGCCTAACAATTCGATTTTACCATTGTCTAATGCTTCACAAGCCTGAATAACGCGGTTGATTTCTTTTACCACAAAAAGAGAACGTCTAAAAACGTCATGACTCATTTTGTCTTTCAAATCAATTATGGTTTGTTCCGTACAATCTCTAAAACTTTTTATCTCAGGGAAATTTGCTTTAACAATCGCAATTCCTTCTTCACATTGCTGTCTTCTTTCGTTATAAGCCGAAGTCATCAACGAGTGTTTCACATTCGAATCAAACAAAATCAATGAATAATCACTGAAATTAGCATCGTGATAAGTGTACTCTAAAGTGCGGCAATCAATCTTGATTACTTTATCTTCCAGTCCCATTACACTAGAAAACTGATCCATAATTCCGCATTTGATTCCCACCCAGTGCTCGGCTTTTTGTCCTAACAAGGCAATATCAATTGGCTTAATATTCAAATTGAATAAATCGTTCATTCCAAATAAGAATCCACATTCTAATGCTGCAGAAGAAGATAATCCCGAACCAACAGGAATATTACTACTGAAAACGCAGTTTACACCTTCCAGTTGAAATCCGTTAATTTTTAATTGATTGATTACCCCTCTGATGTAGTTTGTCCAGTCATTATCGTCTAATTTTACCTCAGCCGTGACATCAATTTCAAAAGAATCATTCAGGTCTAAAGCAATTACTTTAGAAGTATTGGTATTGTTTTTTGCAAAAGCAAAGCAAATAATCTTATCGATAGCAGCAGGCAAAACATAACCATCATTGTAATCGATATGCTCCCCGATGATGTTGATTCTCCCTGGAGAAAGCACTATTTTTGTTGGCTCAGAACCAAAAGTTTCCTTAAAATAGCTCGTTGTTTTATTAATTAAAATATCATTCATTGGTTAGAAATTGAAATAGTATTAGATTTTATAGTGATTCAAATTTATAAGTCGTTTTCTGTTTGTAAACATCGTCTTTCTTCAAAACGGCAGATGGAAAATTAGCGTGATTTGGAGCATCCGGGAAATTTTGGGTTTCAAAACAAATTCCGCTTAAGGCGTGATAAGTTGCATTTTCTTTCCCTTTTAAGTCAGACCCACAATTTCCACCCACATAGATATGAACCCCAGGCTGATCAGTGTAAACATCCATTTTTAAATTAGTCAACGGACTAAAAAGCGTAGCTTTCACTTCGTCATTATTCTCCACTACAAAAGTGTTGTCGATACTTTTAGGACATTTTTTTGCCGTTCTATAATCGAATACAGTATTGGCAACTTCCAGAATATTTCCTGTTGGAATACAATCTTCTCTGGTTTCAACTACTTTTTGCGCATGCACAACTAAATCCTGCCCTGAAACATCAGATTGATGTCCATCCAAATTAAAATAACTGTGATGCGTTAAATTGATAATAGTATCTTCAGTAGTAGTTGCTTTGTATTCAAGAATCAATTCATTCTCTTCTGATAAAGTATAAGTCAGACTTACTGAAAGTTCTCCCGGGTAATTCTCTTCATTAGCAGCGCTAACATAACTCAACGTAATCGATGGATTTTCGCCAGTTGTTACTTGATCTACATTCCAGTTTTTCTTGCTGAAATTTTCTATTCCTCCATGCAAAGAATTAGGACCATTATTGATATTCAATTGGTAGTTTTTACCATTCAATTCGAATTTTCCTTCGTTAATTCTCCCTGCATAACGCCCCACAGTAGCTCCCATATAAGGAGAACCATTTAATTGAAATGATTTCTCATAGCCTTCAACACTATCAAATCCTAAAACCACATCGACAAGTTCACCGTTATTCAACGGAATTTTCAATGCTGTAAGGGTAGCTCCAAAAGGAATTACTTTAAGCTGTGCACCGTTTTTATTGGTTAACTCATAAAAAGAAGTAACAGCAGACTCTAAATGGGATGAATTATTTTCAGAAGTAGACATAATGTGGTTTATTTTTCATTTATTTGATTTCGATAGCAAAAATAGAAATAAAGCTTATTAAACTATACCACTACCCACCAGTTTTTAAAAATAGCCACTAGATTAATTTAAAATGAATCAATCTAGCAACCATATACTATGTTATTTACCTTTAATAGTTTTCAATTTTACAACTGCGGTTTCTAAACCTGGCGAAGTAACTTCAAGATTAATAGCTCCTGATTCTTTGGTACTTTTAATAATTACCATAGAACGTCCACGCCAGGCTTTACGAGTATTGCCAACATACAAATCGGTGTCTTTTAAATTAGCATTATCAACACCCACTATAACTCCAGCTCCTGAAACATTAAATGCAAGTTGGTTTGCTGCATTTGGATTCAAAACTCCTTTATCATCTGTAACTTCGACTGTAACATAGGCCAAATCCTGTCCATCAGCGGCTATTTCATTTCGATCGGCTGTCAATTTTATTTTTGTTGCTTTTTGCGCTGTTTTCAACAAAACCGATTCTACTTCCTTATTATTTTCTATGCCTACCGCTTTTAATTCGCCACTGGCATACAGAATTGCGAAAGTTGCTTTAAACTCCTGACTTAAACCTGTTTCTTTTTCACCAATAACTTTATCATTCAGATAGAGCCTTACTTTAGGATATTTCGAATAGACTTCAACTTCAAGATTTTTTCCTTCCTGACCCGGCCAGGTCCAACTTTCCCATGTAGGCCAAACTGCCCATGAAGTCAACTTAATTGCTCCACTTTCCGGATTAGGTTCGCGTACTGCCATGTACAATTTCTCATTTGAATTATAGAGCATGCTTCGATAATGAGAAATTGGCTTTCTCCATCCTGTTAAATCCACATCGCCACAATAAGCGCCATGCCAGGGATATAAATTTCCTTCCCAATGTTCGCCAGCCGGTTCACCCGGATATACATAACGACCAATGCCCGATTCTCCTAAATAATCCATGGCTGTCCACACAAAATCACCAATGATATAATTGTGTTTTTGAACCAGATTCCAATTCGAAAAAGCATCTTTAGGATAAGACTCCGTTTGTACAATAATGCGCGAAGGCACTCTGGCATGATCGGATTCAGCGTGATGCAACTGATAATTATAACCAGCCACGTCATGTACCGCCATTAAAGGATCGAAAATTTCCCATGACTTATCCCAGGTAGTCATTGCTGATGTTACCGGACGTGTCACATCTATATTTCGCACAGCATTAACCAGCATCTTTGCCGTTTCAACCGCTGCCGGTTCTTTCCTTTCGATAATTTCATTACCAATACTCCACATAATAATAGACGGATGATTTCTATCACGCAACACCATAGATTCTACATCGTGCTTCCACCATTTGTCAAAAATACTGGCATAATCATAAGTTGTTTTTTTCTCTTTCCAGCCATCAAAAGCCTCATCGAATACCAACATTCCTAATCGATCACAAGCATCTAAAAAAGCTTCCGAAGGAGGATTATGCGACGTTCTTAACGCATTGAATCCTGCAGCTTTTAACAATTCCACTTTTCTTACTTCGGCACGATCATAAGCTGCAGCTCCCAAAGCCCCGTTATCATGATGCACGCAACCTCCGTTTAATTCTATCTTTTTTCCGTTTAATAAAAATCCATTTTCTGGAGTAAACTCAATAGTTCTAATTCCGAAATTTTTTCTAACAACATCAATTGGTTCATCGCTAATTTTAATATGTCCCTTCATGATTTTCACTTCGGCACGATAAAGATCCGGTGTTTCCGGTGACCACAATATTGGTTTTTCAACTTCTATGTTTTGTATAATTTCTTTTTCTTCACCAGCTTTTAAATCAACCCCAACAGTATTATCGGTGTTCATCGAAACAGTATTATAACCATTCACTTTTTTAATAGAAAGCGTTGTTGAAACAGCCATTATTTGTAAAGTTTCCGTTTCATTTTTTACTTTAGTTTTAATTTGAACTGTAGCTTTTTCATTAGTTACTTTAGGCGTTGTTATTGATACTCCCCATGTTTTTATATAAATTGGATTTCGAACCTTTAACCAAACATGACGATAAATACCGGAACCACTATACCATCTGCTGTTTTTTTGTTTCGAATTATCCACTTTCACAGCAATGGTATTCTGTTGTCCAAATTTTAAATAAGGGGTTAAATCATATTCGAAAGAAGTATAGCCATAAGGTTGCATTCCTACTGATTTTCCATTAACAAAAACTTCAGCATTCATATAAACGCCTTCAAAATAAATAGCAACCTTTTGATTTTTCCAATGAGCAGGCACTGAAAATGATTTTCTATACCATCCCGTTCCTGCTGGAAAAAATCCGCCATCGCCTTCACTTGGATTATTTTTTTCTGATTTTCCTTCAATACTCCAATCGTGTGGCAAATCTAATTTTCTCCAATTCTTATCGTCTAAATTTTCCGAACTATTCTCAGGCGAATCTCCCAATGCAAATTTCCAATCAAAATCAAAAAGTTGCTTTCTTTCAAAATCAGCTTTCATTTTCTTCTGAGCCGAAACACAATTCAGCGTTAACAAACTAAATAAAAATAGAGATGCTATAATTTGTATATTTTTCATCATTGTTTTTGTTAATTATTTGTAACTGTTTCGAAACTATATTCTCCTGATTCTAATTTGAAAACAGCCTTATTATTTTCTATATTCAAAAAATTGATTCCGCTCTTTTTTCCAATTATCGTTACATCACTTTGTTTTAAAGCCGGTAGATAAAGTGTTGCGTTTGTATTGGCAGGCACAACAAAACGGAACTGATATTTACCATTTTTTGTTTCCCAACTACTTTCAATACGCCCATACATCGAATCATAATAGCCATTTGCAAAAGTCATTTGTCCGGTAGTATCAGGCTCAGGTTGCAAAATAAAATGTTTAAATCCCGGTGCATTATCGTCTCTTAGAATTCCTAACGAATAATTATACATCCATGCTCCTACCGCTCCAAAAGCATAATGATTAAAAGAATTCATATTATTATTTCCTCCAAATCCGTCTTTATGTGTATACGAATTTAATCGTTCCCAAATAGTTGTAGCTCCCTGGGTGACAGGATACAACCATGAAGGATACGATTTATTTTGTAATAATTGATAGGCTACATTAGAATATCCATTATCCGAAAGCGCTTTATTGACCCAAGCCGTACCAATAAATCCTGTCATTAATGAATACGGTGGACAAACAACACCCTGATCTGTTTTGTTTTCTCTTTTTATGGAATTTACAAACTGCTTTATAGCCAAATCAGCATTCTCTTTATTTAAAATAGTAAAGGCAAAAGGCAACACATAAGACGTTTGTGTATCTACAATTTTACCTCTAAATGAGGTTTTCCCTGTTGCTTTATCAATGTAGGTTTTATTGAAAAAATCTTTACGCTGTTTGTAATATTCTGAAAAGCGTTCCTGATCTTTCTTTTTGTCCAATAGCGTTGCCACCTTAGACATAATTTCCAAATCATAAATAAAATAGGCTTCCCAAAATAATGTTTTTTCGTTTTTAGAATCTTCTAAACTCAGCCAGTCTCCTAATGATCCCCAAGTGTTTCTTTCTTTTTCTTTGAAAACACCAGTTTGCTTATCAATATCGGCTATAAGGTAATTGACGTAATTTTTCATAGCATCATAATGCTCTTCTAACAAACTTGTATCTCCATATTGCAAGTAATTTTCCCAAGCAACTGTAATTCCGGCACTTCCCCACATGGTTTCTCCAAATCCCACGCCTATAGGAGCTACATCTGGAAAACGCCCATCTTCCCTCTGAATATCCCGCATCGCCAGCATATGTCTTTTCAGAAATTGCTTCACATCTGATAAATGAACTGCAGTTCGCGAAAAAACTGAAATATCGCCACTCCATCCTAAACGTTCGTTACGCTGAGGACAATCGGTAGGTATCGATAGAAAATTGCCATAAGTTGACCATGTAATATTTTCCCATAATTTATTTACCAAAGGATTTGAGGTTTGGTAATGAGAAGACAATTGATGTATCGAACTTAAGACTGTTCCTTTAACATCTATTAACGATAAAGGTTTTTCTATTCCCGTTATTTCTATATAACGATATCCGTGAAATGTAAATCGTGGCGTTATGGTTTCATTACCTCCTTTAGTTGTATAAATATCTTGTGACATAGCCGCCCTTACATTTTCAAGCATCAGTAAATCTTCATTTCCTTTGTATTCAGGTAAATTTGGATACAAAACTTCGGCATAACGCAATGTGATGGTTTTTCCTTTTGCTACATTGGTCAGCATAATTTTTGGTACGCCTACCATGTTTTGTCCCATATCATAAACAAATACACCTGGACGAACTTCTGTAACTGATTGAGCCGTTAATTCTTTGATGGGTTTAACAGTGGCACCAAACTGCCCCACTAATTGAGCATCGTTAAAATTATTAAAGTTGGGTAAATTAGCCGTTCCTTCCAGACTTACAAATCCATTTGTTCCTATGGCTACCGCCTGATGCCAACGGGAAGCATCATATCCAGCTGTACACCAGCCTTCAATTGCTTTTTCTTTTGTGGCATCATAAACTTCACCCTGAAAAAAACTGCTATACTTTACTGATCCATCATTAAAATACGTCCATGTTTCAGGATTAGTTGTGATAATTTTTTCGCTTCCATCAGCATAAGTAACTACCAATTTTGACAACATCGATTGACGATCACCAAAAAAATTCCAGTTATCACCAACAAATGTACTGCCGCCACTCCACCAGCCTTCTCCAAGAATGGCTCCCAAAACATTATTTCCTTCCTTGATATTTTCGGTTACATCATAGGTTTGATACAAATGGGTTTTGTTGTATTGTGTCAGTCCCGGATTAAAATAATCGTCTCCTATTTTTTTACCATTTAAGTACACATCATAAATACCACGTGCCGTAACATACAATCGTGCTTTAGTTATTTTAGGAGAATCGATTCCAAATACGGTACGCAACATCGGCATGGAATTCTGACTTGGATTAGCCAGAACAAAAACTCCATTATTTCCTCCCGTTATGGCATAGCTATTATTTTCTATGCTTACTTCTTTAAATGATGAGAATATACTTGAAGTACTAACATTATCAGAAAAAATCACATTTGAAGGACTTCGGTAATTTTTAATTTCAATTTTCGAAAACTGTGCTTTTTCTCCTTTAGGTACTGAAAAACCAATGTCGCCTACAATAGGAAAAGCTATAAAATCGCCTCCAGCTCCTAATGGATTTAGATTGAGATTAGCTACCAGATTTTCTTTTGAATCCCCATCGATATAAATTTTAGTAACTCCCAAACAACTTTGAACACTTACAGTATGCGGGTTGTATTTGTTTTCTTTATTAATAATCGAATTCGGAATAGGAAAACTTTTAAAAGGAATTTCTTTTTTATCATTTGGATGATAACCTACTCTATAAATATTCAGCTTTGCATTTGCATCCGAATTTAAAGAGGCAATATCTAATTCTACCTGAATATAACTCTCAGCATTCTTGTTTTCCAGTTTATACTGATTTTTATTTCGATCCATTAAACGCTGATCGTTAGCGCCATAAACTAAAGATGCTTTGGTCGATTGTAGCTTTTTATCCAACTGAATCGTACTATTAATAATAAAAACAGGAAGGTATTGGGAATACAAAACCATATCATTAGCGTTACCACCAATCCATTTTGCTCCAGACCAGGCGGTTGTTTCTTTATCTGAATCCGAATTTGTTACCATTTTTGAATTCAGTAAACCGGTTTCAAACCAAGAATTTGCAGAATGCTTTTTCCCTTTTTGATCCCAAACATTTACCGTCCAATTGTACAACGTTGTGGCCCTAAAGTTTTCGCCTTTATATTTAATATTAATGGATGCTCCACTTTTTACTTTCCCCGTATTCCAAACCTCATTCCCCTGACTATTGGATACAATAATTTGGTAGGCATTTTGGTAATAGCCTCTGTTTTTACTTGATGTTTCCATTTGCCAACTAAAAACAGGTTGAGACACATCAAGACCAATAGGAGTTACTGCATTTTCTACCTTGAGATTAGTGATTTGGATATCAGCACCAAAAAGAAAGCTTGGTACAGCCAGAAATAAGAAGATGATTAATTTAAAGAATTTCATATATGCAGAATTTATTTTTTAGCGGTCATATATGTTATCGCCTTTTATTATTGGTGTTTGCTTCGCAAACTCGTTTTTAATGGCGATTTCATTAATATATAAATTAGAATACTGGTTATAATTGCTTTTCTAAAAGCATGAAATTCAAAGCTATGTATTAAATTCAATTTTCAATACCAGTTCCTACCAGTTTTTAAAATGAAGCCACTAGATAAAAAAACAAAGCATAAATAAAATCCAATATTCTCTCGAATTTCAAAGACTCTATTTATGCTCCACTGCTTGATAAGTTTAACAACTTAAATAATATATAAATCGATAAATATTGTTTGGTTTAGTGTTTTTTCATTAGGCATCAAAGTCATCACAATTAATGCTTTTGAGTCCCAGGTTGCACAAAATTCACACCGCTGACGCTTGTTGGCACAGCCAAAGGCAAACGAATCCATTTTTCATTTATCCAAATATTACCATCAAGATTATAACTCCAAGCCACAATCATTGTATTTTCATCTATCAAGTTGTATTTGATGGGTGAATCTTTTCCACTTAGACGAGGGTGTAGCACATTCTCTATGATGTGCTCCACTAATGTGCTGTCTGATTCTATTTCGTAAGATCCATATTGTGCAATTGTTGTTTGATTAGGCCAAGTTACAAACGTATAATAGGTACCATCAGCATTAATTACTTTGTAGTCTCCTGTTACTATTCTTATAGATTCGCCATTAGCAAGTGTTCTTTCGTCTATTAGCCGCCAAATTCCAACAATTGATTTTGAAACAGGAATATGGTTTTGTTCTGTCTGCGCCGATAATGTTGCAGAAAAAACAACAATCAATAATGTAAAAATGTGCTTCATAGTAAGTTTTTTTTGGTTCCTAAAAATTATAATTTGTTCATTTGGTTTTTCTAAAAGCATGAAATTCAAAACCATACCTTTAATTAAATTTTCAACAGCAGTTCTCCCTTTTTTCAAAAGAATCTACTAGATAAAAACAAAGCATAAATGAATTACTCCACTCATGCTTCGCTTACAACATCTTTATTTAATCTTAATTACTAGGCAATCCATCAGCTTTCATGCCTTGCAATATTAAAGCATTCATGATGTAAAGAAAATCACTTCCGTCATCCTCATGCGCTCCATTAACACCGTAAGGCCAAAAGTGCATCCCATCTCCTTTTACCAAAGCAGCAGGGTCATTTGTCATCATTTGCAAGATTTCGTTGGCTCGTTTTCCTTGCCAAGTGCCTTTCATTAATTCAGTATATTTTGAATGTTGCCCCACTCCCACTGCATGCGCCATTTCGTGCATTGCAGTTCCAGCCTTTTGATAAGAAGCATTGGCTCCCATATTAATCCAACCCGAAAAATTGGCATCGGCAGTAGGTGTTCCCGGCGAATAATTTACCGTTACATGTTTTACAATTGAAGTAAAATTATTGTAATAGGTTGTTGCCAAATCAAATGCTGCTTTTATTCTGGTAACAGTTGCAGCATCGGCTCCATTTTGATTAAACGAATAGGTGAAATTCCCTTTTTTAATGGTACTTATTACAAATTCTTCACCATATAAAACTCCACCCGGCGTTACCGCATAAGGTCTTACATAATACAAAGTTTCTGGTTTTAAATTACGAATACGCTCTTTGAATTTGTCTTCCACCTTGCTTCTGGCTATTTTATTATCGGCTATTGTTGGTTTTGTAGCTGTATTGTAAACCAAACCTATTTCCTGGATTGCTAAATCACCATGTTCTTTTAAGATTACATCCAAAAATAAATCTTGTGCACCTGCCACTTTTATAGTTCCCAAAACCAATAAAGGCGAAGCTAAGTCGGCCGTTTTAAAACTCACCTGATTGCCATAAGCCACTCCTTTTTTGTTTACCACATAAGCTCTTGCATAATAAACCGTGCTTCCTTCCAGATTAGTTAATTCTACTTTAAACTCTCCAGAACCTTTAGTAACACTCGCTAATTTTTTTGTTCCTTCATAATTAGGATTTGCTGTTGTTCCATAACACACCCCTCGTTCAAAAACACTGCTTCCACCATTATCTTCAAGCATACCCCAAATTACAGCTTGCTTGGCTGCAATTTCTTCGGCTTGATTGGTTTTCAACGTAGCTAACACTCCCACATTATCCGGTTCTTCTACCTCAGCAACTTCCGAAGAACTTCCCGAAGAGCAAGAACAAATAACAAATAGTAACATCAGAAATAAATCAATACTTTTTTTCATCTATTTTAATTTTTATTTTTTTTCTAAAAAACATCTAAACTCCAACTTTCAAACCAATTTAAAACTGGTTTTTGCTTATCAAACTTTATGGGTAACCAAACATAACTCCCATCAATTGGGTTATCCGGTTTCCATCGATCGGCCATAAATATGAATTGATCTTTTTTTCCTTGAACAGGCAGAATATAAGTACTCTGCGAATGAAATGTGAGCTCCGCCCCTTTTCCAACGCACGGATTTCCTAAAGATTCCCAAGGACCCCAAATTGATTTGGAACTAAACGAACGTGCCTCATTAGGATCCCAACCGGTACATCCCGAAGTAATCATATAATAAATACCGTCTTTTTTAAAAATGGCAGGCGCTTCATTATGACCTGCTGGTGCTACTCTGATCCATTTTTCTGTAAAATCTAAATAATCATCGGTAAGCTCTGATATGTGAAGCGTCAAATTATCTTCTGAGGCATGTATAAAATAGGCTTTTTCATTGTCATCCACAAATACGGTCATATCTCTGGACATTTGTCCTTTTTCAAAATCCCTGCGAACCAACATTCCGTTCTTTACTGACGTCAACCATTCGGGAGTCCAAGATTTTAATTTATGCTCTCCAATAACTGCTGATTTAAATTTGTCATCAAAATTCATTGGCCAAACTCCTTTGTTTGGTCGGTATGATTTTTTAAATACAAAAGGCCCTCTTGGATTATCACTCACTGCTACAGCCGCTTTAGCAGCATCATAACCTTGTCCTTTTAATTCCAAATGAAACCACATGACATATTTGCCTATCTTTTTATTGAAAACTACTTTTGGACGTTCTATAATGCAGCCTTTTGTTATCTCAGAATTAGGATTAGTTTCAACTCTCAAAACAATTCCTTCATTAGTCCAGTTGTATAAATCTTTTGACGAATAACAGCTTACCCCTTGCAAAGATGTATTTCCACCACGACCAGCAGTTTTATACTCTCCATACCAATAATAAACTCCATCAACAAAAGTAACACCACCACCGTGAGCATTGATATGCACACCATTAGTGTCTTTCCATTGTTTTCCCGGAATGAAGAAATCGTTCTGACTGAAAACAAAAGAGAACAAAGCACTACTAATTAAAACAACTGAACACAAAAACTTAATCATAACTTACTGATTGATTTTAGAAATAATCAAACACTACCCATTTTTCTTTTAAACAACACTATTACTCTTTAGGCGTTGCTGCTACATATATATTTCTTCCTTGAAAATACTGAGGAGTTGTTCTTACAACAGAATTATCATTTGTTGCCCCACTGGCTCCCTCCATTTGCATATTCATAATCAGCCAAAATGGTTTACCTACATAATCCTTAGTTGCAGAGGTTTTAAGAGAACCGTCAATATACATTTTAACCAATACATCGGTATTAGAAACTTTTTCCATAGTTAACTTATAATTGTGCCATGTGGTAGCAGCATCAGGAATTGAAGTAAGAACGGAAGTCCATACCGTTTGATTCCAGGCAGGTCCGGTAACTGTGTTTTGTAAAGTACTTGACGTTCCTTTAAACTCTAAAATATCAACTTCAGGAGGCCAGCTCCATGCACCGGTTATCCAAAAAGCAGGCCAGGAACTAGGAGTTATAGGCGCTTTGAAATCGCCGCTAATTTCCCAGTAAGGCAATTCAGAAGTTACTTTAATTTGGTCTTTAGCATGAATTGCGCCCGAATGAAAAGTGATTCTTAGCTTAGGCTCTGCAGTACTGTATCCTTCCCAAGCCCAATTAGTCCACTGTGCTTTTATTTGAAGTACTCCTCCTGTCTGTAATGTTACATTTTCGGCAAACATTCGAGCCGAACCATTGTGATCAGAGCCCCAAGGATAAAGCATATTCCATTTGGCTTCAAATTTTTCTTTGCTACTAAAAGATGTGGAATCCAAATAAACAATAGGCTTAGGAATCCTAATAGTCGTAAAACTTTTTTCTTCCCCATATCCAGTTCCCGCACTTGATGTTGCAAAGGCTCTGATATAAAAAAGTTGCCCATCTTTCAATTTAGATAACTCAGTCGAAAATTCACCAGAACCTTTAACTGCTGTAGCGTTTAACGACTCTCCATTTTCTAATGTTGGATTACCTGTTGTATTCCAGCAAACACCTCTTCTAACAATTGAGGCACTTCCGTTGTCTATTACTTTTGCATCAACAAAGGCAGAAGTTTTTAAAACATTGCTAACTCCCACTGTTTGCACCTGTGGAATTACTTTTTCAGAACCGGAATCAACATCCGGATCTACAGTATCAGATCCATTAACACTACCGCTTGAACAACTTAATGTTAAAAAAGCGATCAGAATTAAACAAAAAACTTCAACATTTTTACTTTTAACTTTTTTCATAATCTATTTTTTGTGATAATTAAACAACTATCTATTTGACCTAAAACGATTTATCCTGCTCAATTTTTCAATACCATACAATAATAAAATATTAAAGAATCCGTATTCTATTTTACTTTCATAACTATAGTTCAGTCTAAAAATCCTAATTAATCCGAATACATCTATAATAAAAAAACTCAAATACAAAATTCATTTTAACAGTTAATACTGGTTAAAATTTATTTTAATTCAAAAATAATAATTCAAATACCAATCTTGTAATCAACTCGCTTAGAAAGAATGTACTATTAATATAAATTGCCGTCAAGAAGGATAAAAAGGTGATATGGTATTCATATAATCTTAAACCATACCACCTCTTTCAATTAAACAAATATTCTACAAAAGCTAATACTACAACTTAGCTCGCAACAATCTGACATTGTCCATGAAAAGAATTGGACTACTACCTCCACCAACATTTGCCGTTTTCTTATATCCCATTCTAATTTTCACCGTCTTAGGTGTAGTAACCACAAACACCAAACTATGATTCTTCCATGTTTCAGTTGCTGAAGGAAAAGCATCATAAATACCTAAACCATCCATCTCATATCCCATCATGCTGGATGCTCCAGATGTAGCTAGCTTCATAAATGACTGCCAGGTCATTGTATAAGTTCCTACCGGAAGACTTAACACCTGTTCTACATAAATATCGGCAGGTCCCCAGTGTTTCTTAACTCCTAAAAGAGCATTACCACCTGTTGCTGTTGCTTTTGGAGCGGTTTCTAAACCGGCAGTAACACTTCCGTAGAGAACTGTACCTAACTTCTGAAAATCATTAGTTGAACCTGCAACAGGAATCTCAATCCATCCCGGCACATCATAAACCATAGTACCTAAAGCAGCTCCAGTAGGATTAGTCTCAAAATCAGCATTAACTAAATAAGTATTTGTCACATCCGTCTGTGTAGAAAAAGACTTTTCTGGTGTAAAGAAAATATCAATTGCACCTTCTTCCGGTTTATAAGCAGTTTTGTACTTAATATCAGTACCCGATTTGTAATCAGTAATAGTAAAGTTACTTAGGTTAGACTGAATAATTAATTGCTTTTCGGTATCATCAGTAGCTGTATAAGTAATAACAGAATAGGATGATTTTTTAGTAAAATCATTTAAAGTTTCAAGAGTTCCATTAAGTGTTGCACCGCTACTAATTCCTGTTGAAATCTTTCTATTCATAATAGCTGCCAATAAAGTAGCCTCATATCTTTCACCATATGTGTTACCAATCTTGAACACTGGAATAGATTTATTACCTAGTTTATCATAGGTACGAACTTCAAAGTTGTATATATTCTCCTCTAGTCCATCAATAATAACATCCAAAACATCAACACCTGATGTCCTGGTAATAGGCACTACTACAGAATCTTTTCCTGTATTCCAAAAAACACGTACTTCAGTCACTTTTGGATCAGAAATGATTAATCCTTTTACATTCACTCTGTTTTTCCCGGCATAGATATGTAAGGAATCTATTTTTCCTGTATAAGAAACCTCGCCTTCTTTAATAAAATCCTTATATCCATCATCCATATTAGTACAAGACCATAAACCCGCAGTCAAAACCAACAACATTATGGTTTGAAAAACATATTTTTTTATTTTGTTCATAACAATCGTTTTTTATCGTTAAAAATTAATTAGCACCATAAACCTGAATCTCACCAATTGCCATAGTTCCAATTCCTCCCCAGTTTTTAATAGAAACAATTCTCAGATATCTTATTGGAGGTGCTGTAGCATCGAAATCCCAACTGAATCCAGCCACAGCGGTATTGTAATCCTCTGCGGTTTGTTCTCCAAATGGAAGACCTGAAGGTTTGGTTGCATTATAAGTACCTAGCTTAACCCATGTCCCATCTAAACTTCCATCTGGATTAGGATTTGCTGAACCCCAAATTTCAAACTCCTTTAAGTTTCCGGTATAATAATACGTTCTTCCATTATAATATTCCGGATAATCCCAAATAACCATACGACTCATCCTTTTCAATACACCAGTATCAATTGTTACAACGTGCTGACCTGGTACAGCACCATCTGTCAAAAATACTTTTGGCCAGTCCATAATGTTTCCATCCCACATACCTGCTGGAATTGCTGTTGGATGTGTTTTTGTATCGCCAGGTAATGGAAAATGCTTGTATCCAGATTTAGGTAAGGTGAATTCTTCTAATGGAGTTATACTTGTAAATATAGTATCTGTAGTATTTAACCATCTATCTCTAACTGTAATAGCAAAATCTTGCTCAACAGACAAGAATCCTCTTATAGTCTTATTAATTACATTAGTAGAAGTATATATACTTCTGGGATTAACAACCCAATCCCCTTTCACATCTTTTTGCATAACCAGGATTGAAAGATTCTCACGCGTAAGATTACTACCGGTAACATAAATACCTCCAAAAGCTGAACCTGTTTGAATACTTCTATAAACATCCCATATTGCTGCTTCTAATGGTTTGATTTTCACGACAACCGGTTTAGAAACAGTTTCACTCCTATTCACAGCATACAATTTAACATCATGTTCATCAGTATCTGCAAATCCTTCTACCGTAAGTGTATTATTGTAATACGAAGATTTGACTTCCATTTTCCTTCCAGTAGCAAGAGTATATTCTGCTTTCACATACAATAAATCCTGATCAGATGGCAAGCTATACGTTAATTTAGCCTTTCCTGGTAAATTCTCCACAGTAACATTCTCAACCTCTCCTGGAGGTGTCGAATTATGTTCTAAAGGCTCTAAATTATTTTGATCACAACTGATAATAAACAAAGTTATCATTGTTGCAAAAATGCTTCTATTTACTATTTTCCAATTCATAACTAAATCTTTTTTTAAAATTACCATCCTAAATTTTGAACTAAGTTTGGATTCTGAATCATTGCTCCTTCAGGTATTGGCCAGAAATAATCTCTAGGAGCAATAAACTGTTGCTGCGACACTGTTACTTCCTGATAATAAGATGTTTGATCAGTACCTTTTACATTCCAACCTGTAATTGGAGCATTTAAATTTTGAGCAGCTAATTTCCATCTTCTCAAATCCCAAAAACGATGTCCTTCAAATGCTAACTCAATTAATCGTTCTCTTTGAATAATTTCTCTAAGTCCTGCTTGTGTAGAAGGCTTAGTTGGTATTGCAGAAAAGTTAGCCCAAGATTCTACCACTCCTGCTAATCCTGCTCTTTCTCTAACACGATCTAAATACTCATACACTGTTGCAGAAGGTCCTTCTGACTCATTTAATGCTTCTGCATACATTAAATATAAATCTGCTAAACGTATTTCAGGCCAGGCATATCCTTTATAGAACGAACCTCCAGTTGTATAAGTAATCTGATTCCAATCCACTAATTTCTTTACAAAATAACCCGTAACATTCATGTGGAATGAATGCGAAGCTCCAGCTGGATCACCAAACTTACCTTTCAATCCCCACACCGTTCCATCATCTGATTTAGAAGGGCTGTCGTATTTGTACCACACCCCACCATCAAAAGATAAATCCGCATAAAAACGAGATTCTCTGTCAAAATTAATTCTTGCGGTAACAAAACCTTCTTTGATATTAAAACGCTCAGCATTTGTTGCAACTCTTAATTGAGTATCATTTGAAAAGTCTAATGTTTTATCTTCATTAATTGGCACTCCATTTTTAGAATAAAACATTCTGGCCATTTTAATTGGTGGAGATAAAATTTTTCTGGCATCATTATGATTGTGTGCCGGATCTAACGGAGGCATCGCTAACCTCTGTATATCTGAAGTCTGACTATTAGAATTCCCCCAAATAATCTCGGAATTCCATCTTTCACACACCGCCTGACGAATACTCATTTGAGTCATGGTTTCTGGCGTAAGTGCAAATGGAGATTGTGGAAAAACATATAAACTTTTACCATTAGTTTCTGCAGATTCAATTGCAGCTAAAGCAGCATCAGCAGCTAATTCCCATTTATTAGCATCATAAGTTGCATTGAATAAAGGAGTACCATCCTTGTTTACTAAACTTGAAAAATCATTATTCCCGTTAAATAATGGACTCGCGGCCATTAACAATAATTTAGCCTTAACACTTAAAGCAATAGTCTTAGTTATTCTTCCGGCTTCTGTTGTTGGAACAAGCGTATTATCCTCAGGCAATTTTTCCGTTGCCATATCCAATAATTCAGCAATATAAGACACACATTCGTCAACAGGCTGTCTTTTAACATTAATTTGATCTTCTGGAGCATCAATGGCAATGTTCGTTTTCATAAGAGGAATAGGCCCATACATTCTCAATAAATAAAAATGATAATATGCTTTTAAAAACTCTACTTCTCCAATCCATCGTTGTCTTTCAACTGCTGTTAAATCTGGAACTTTTGATTCATCGGTAACATTTTCTAAAAAGATATTACAGTGACGTATCCCTATAAACAATTTATAATTATCACCAGGACCACCTCCTGAATAATTCCCATCCCATACATTAAAATAAGGATTCGCTCTTCTTTGACTACCTCTTGCTATTTCAAACACATCACTGGTAATAGACGTTTTATAAGGAATCCACATTTCATCTCCACCTAAAAATGCAGGATTGTGATAGATACTCCCATCTTTTGGAAGGTAAGAGTAACAAGTAAATAAATATTTCTCCGCTTCGTTTCTTAGCTTAAAAGCATTATCGATAGTTGCCACATTATCTGGTATCACATCCAAAAAATCGCTTGAACATGCACCTACAGCAAACAAGGTGATAAATGATGATGCTATTGGTATAATAGATTTTCTTAATCTATTTATTATTGTGTTATTTTCTTTCATGATTATTATTTTTTTATGCCTTTATCATATTCACACATTACAAATCAAGTAATATTCCAAAATTATAGGTTGACTGAATAGGATACCCTAAACCATTACCTCCCATTTCAGGATCCCATAATTTAAATTGACTAAATACTACAGGATTCATTGTATTAGCATACAATCTCAAGCTTGAAATTTTAAACTTATCTAAAAATTCTTTAGATACATTATAACCTAGCTCAACACTTTTAAGCCTTAAGAACGCTCCGTTTCTCATCCACCATGTTGATGTTTGATTATTATTTTCAATGAATGTATCACTCAATCTTGGCCAAAAAGCATATAAGTTTCTGTTATCTTCAGACCAATGATCATCAGCAACTACTTTTAACAATCCATTTTGAGCTCCTCCATTAGTAACAAAAGGAGAAATATTTTGCGGATTAATAAAGAATGAGGAACGTGCTGAACCTTGGAAAAACAAGCTTAAATCAAACTTTTTATAACCCAGTGTCCCACCAAAACCATAAATAATTTCCGGTGATGTTGGATACCCAATCGGCACCCTGTCTAATGCAGAAATTACTCCATCACCATTTACATCTCTATATTTTATATCTCCCCCTCCGTAAACTCCAAATTGTCTTGGCGAATTGGCTGCTTCCTGATCATCAACAAATAACCTTTCGGCTATGTACCCATAATTTTGGGCAATCGAATTTCCTTTTCGATACAAATAATCCAATTCCGGCGGATAATAATTCTCATCATATTTTAATATTTTACTTGTAGCGTAAGTTAAGTTCCCTCTTAAGTTTACAAACCAATCATCACCAAAATGCTTATTATAATTGATAGACATATCCAGACCTTTACTTTCTGCTGCTCCAAAATTGGTTGCAGGTGTTACAGCAAGCCCTAAAGTAGAACCAATATTAGAACGAGTTTGTAAAATATTAGAACGAGTCTGCATAAATGCATCTACTACAATATCAATAGAATTAAATAACTTCAAATCCATTCCAATATTGATTTGTTTGGAACGTTCCCAACTAATTTTATCGTTAGCATATCTTGAAATGGAAACACCGTTACGGTAATAACCATTCAAATCTCCAAAACTAGCTCCGTATGTACCATTATTCAAGTTAACCTCAGATAAATAAAAGAACCTATCATTTGGATTCCCTATTTGATCATTACCAACCCATCCATAACTGGCTCTGAATTTTAAATTACTCACTACATCAAGTAAGGGTTCAAAAAACTTTTCATTAGAAACTACATATCCTAATGCTAATGAAGGGAAGAATCCATATCGATTATTTTTAGCAAAACGTTCCGAACCATTATATCCAAAATTAAATTCAGCTAAATATCTCTTATCATAAGCATAAGTAAAACGCCCTGAAAGTCCAAAGTTTCTGGAAGGCAATGAAGACTGAAGGCCTCCTGGATTACCTGACTCAAAATTTTGCAAAATGTTAATTAACATTCCCCCAACATCATGTTTCTCATTAAAGGTTCTATTATAATTAACAACAGTTTGAAAATAAATTTCTGCTCTAAGATTTTTAAGCCCTTCGTTATAATCCAGATATTCTCTACCTGGAATACCAATAGAACCTTCACCTCCAGGATTTAACAAGTTTAAAAATACCTCATCAGTATCCGGATTAATTGTGGCATTGTAATAAAAAGGATTGTACTGTCTTGAAAGATTATAGAAAGAATATCTTCTAACATACCCCATAGCTCTTGCACTTAAACCCGGAGTGATTCCTTTAAGATCTTGTTTCAATTCCAATTGAGTCTGAATCGTAGAAGCTTTACTTACTTGATATCCTCTTACCATTTCTGCATAAGGATTCGTTAATAAGGTAGTACTTCCATAACCTGCAACAGCTCCACCAAATAAAGGATGGTCAATATAAGGTAAATATTTAGATGGATAAACCGCTGGAAAAGCTACCGGATTAGACCAAATTGCTCTATTAAACAATCCCGTTCCTCCACCAATAGGACCTGTATAATCATCAAACTGACCATAAAACCTAATAATCCCTTCTGTAGTAGGAGTCAGCTTAATATTAACATTAGATCTAAAGGAATAATTTCTTAATTTAATATTATTATTAAAATTATTCAAGTTATCCACTTTCAACACTCCATTATCAATATTATAAGTACTTGCCACATAATATTGTGTATTATCGCTACCTCCGCTAACACTCAAATTATATCCTTGGTTAAAAGTATAATCTTTTATTAATTGATCAATCCAGTTATTATTAGGGTATAAAATAGGATCAGCGCCGGCAGCAGTTCTATCTATTTTAACTTGGGAATATGGCAAAACACCAATAGGGTTGCGGGTTAAAACAGCCTCATTAGCCAAATTCATATACGTTATATTATCTGCAAATTTGAAATTTTTGGTATTACTAGACAGCTTATTTTCTTGACGAAATCTAAATTTCAATTTACCGGCCTTACCTGATTTAGTAGTAATCAATACTACTCCATTTGCACCACGAGCTCCATAGATAGCGGCTGCCGAAGCATCTTTCAAAACTGAAAAAGCTTCGATATCGTCTGGCTGTAAGCGTGCCATATCTGTAGTTGAAGATTCAACTCCATCAATCAAAATTAACGGATTTACTTTTCCTGCTCCGAAAGACCCTAAACCACGAATAAAGAAATCAGAATTATCAGCACCTGGTTCTCCGCTTCTTTGATAAGCAATCATCCCTGATACCCTTCCCGCCATCATTGTCGTTAAGTTACTTGAAGGTCCTTTAATTTCTCCAACCGGAATGGTAGTAATGGCACTTACTAAACTTTCTTTCTTTTGAGTTCCAAATCCCACAACAACTACCTCTTCTAATCCTTCTGAACTTGGTTTTAATGAAACTTTAAAATCCGTTTTATTACCTATAGGCAATTCTTGTGTTTGATAACCAATAGAACTAATTACTAAAATCTTTGAATTAGCATCTAGCTTCAAAGTAAACTTCCCGTCAAAATCGGTTATAGTCCCTATTTTAGTATCTCTTATCGAAACGGTTGCTCCAGGAAGCGGCATCCCATTTTCATCATTAATTTGTCCGCTGATACTTTTTTGTTGTTGTTGCACTTTTTGAAGTCCTGTTTCACTTGCATAATTAATCGCATACGCCTGCACCTGTGAAAAAGAAGCCAATACACAAAACAATGTGAGTTTCTTTCTCAAATCAAATCCAGATGCACAATCAGGAACCTTTTTCATCCTAATAAATTTTGTCATGTTTG